>NZ_SHLI01000001.1:0-674166 GCF_004217415.1 Spiribacter vilamensis | reverse complement strand
CTCTACCAGCCTGGTCAGGTTCGGCAGGATCTCTCCGGCATAGGGTCGATACTCCTCCTGGCAGTCATCGAGCAGCAGCGCAATCCGGCGAGGTCTATGGTTCAAATCCCAGGAAGCCCAGAACGCCAGCGGTTGATCATTCGGTCCTCCGGGTGTGCTGGAGTGGTTGGGCATCGGCTCGAGCGCCAGATCCCTGTCGCGGTGCTTGCGTGGTGCCTGTAAGGCCTCTGCCAGGGTCAGGATTTTCTCGTCATTCCCTTCCATCGCCGATCTCCTTAAA
The DNA here is from genome assembly GCF_004217415.1 of Spiribacter vilamensis. Lineage (NCBI taxonomy): Bacteria > Pseudomonadati > Pseudomonadota > Gammaproteobacteria > Chromatiales > Ectothiorhodospiraceae > Spiribacter > Spiribacter vilamensis. The sequence continues at coordinate 673,886 of NZ_SHLI01000001.1, read as the reverse complement.
GCCATGGTTTTTAGAGGTGAGCATCGGTTATAGTGATGAATATTATTTATCGGAGCAAACACGCATGGACAGTATCGATCGTCGTCGCCGCCGCATAATGCAGACACTGGGTATTGCCGGTGCGGCCACCGCAACCGGGACCTGGCCCATCATCGGGCGGGCCCAGGAGCCGAGCCGTGGCGGGACGCTCAGCGTTGCCGTGCCCCTGGCCGATAACCTCGAGCCTGTCACCATGAGTGGGGGTGGCACCATTGCCATCGTCCAGCAGATTGCCGAGTACCTGGTCTGGGCCGAGGATGACCTGAGCCTGCGCCCGGTGCTCGCCACTGACTGGAACTCGGAAGACGGCGCCCGCGTCTGGAATTTCCAGCTACGCGAGGGCGTGCAATTCCATGATGGCCGGGAGATGACCAGCGCCGACGTGGTGGCGAGCTTCCAGCGCTTGGTCGAGCCCGACAGTGGCTCGGCCGGTGCCGCCCAGCTCGATTTCCTGCAACCGCAGAATGTCACCGCGAACGGCCGCTATTCCGTTCGATTCGAGCTCGATCGCCCGGTCGGCGCGTTCCCGTATTACACGCATGTCTACAACGCGGTGATTCTGCCTGCCGACTACGAGGGCGATTTCGCCAACAACCCGATCGGCACCGGGCCGTTCAAGCTCGACGAGTACCGTCCCCAGGGAGGGGCGCGGTTGTCGCGCAACGCCAATTACTGGAACAACCCGCTGCCCTATCTCGACGCCGTCGAGCTGGACTTCTACGACGGCTCGCAGTCACAGGTCATCGCCATGCAGGGCGGCGAAGCGGACGCCATGCTCTCGGCCGGATATATCGATATCCGCCCGCTGTTCGGCCAGGACAACGTGCGCATGATCAATCAGCCCACGTCGAGCCATACCCAGGTCACCATGCGCACCGACAAGGCGCCGTTCAACGACGTCCGCGTGCGCCAGGCGGTCGCCCTGGCCGTCGATCGGCCCAACGCAATTGAAACACTGCTGGGCGGCAACGCCGCGATTGGCAACGATCATCCGCTCGCGCCGATTTACCCGATGGATATCACGATCGAGCAGCGGCGGCGCGATGTCGAGCAGGCTCGTGCGTTGCTGACCGAGGCGGGTTATCCCGATGGCTTCCCGATCGATCTTTATGTCGGACGGCTTTCCGAATTGCCGCAGTACGCGGAAATGCTCCAGCAGATGCTCAGCCCGATCGGGATTGATGTCAGTCTCAAGGTCGAACCGGTCAACGTCTACTATGGCCACTGGACGGAAGTCACCTTTGGTGTGACGGACTGGGCCAGTCGGGCGACGCCGGGGCAGTTCCTGAACGCCGCGTTCCGCGGAGGGGTCGACTGGAACGTCCCGAAGTGGTCCAACGACCGCTTCGATACGCTGCTGGATCAGTTCGAGAGCGAACCTGACGAAGCGGAACGTGAGCGGCTTGCCAACGAGCTGGCCACGATCCTGCAGGACGAGGTACCCGCGGTGATCGGCTACTTCAAGGATGGCTTCCGTCCGGTCAACACACGTGTCCGTGATCTGCCGGGCAACATGTCGAACTTCCTCGATCTAACCCGCACCTGGGTCGTCTGATTCGGTAAATGCTGCGCTACACCCTTCGTCGACTGGGGATGCTCGGTGTGACGCTCCTGGTCGCCTCGGTTCTGATTTTCCTCATGACCGCGGTGCTGCCGGGAGACATTGGCCGAATCATCCTGGGGCCGTTTGCCGACGAGTCGGCGGTGCAGGCCCTGAATGAATCACTCGGGCTCAATGACCCGCCGATCCAGCGTTATTTCGACTGGATTGGCGGCGTCCTGCAGGGTGACTGGGGCCAATCGACCTCACTCAACACACCGGTTCTACCCCTGGCGCTCGAGCGCTTTGGCCGTTCACTGGTGCTCGCCGGACTGGGGATTGTGGTTCTGCTGCCGCTGGCAGTCGGGGCGGGAGTAGCGGCCGGCCGTCGGCCTGACGGAGTGCTCGATCGCAGTCTATCCGTGGTCGGACTTGCCCTGGGTGCGATGCCGGAGTTCGTGACGGGCACGCTGCTGATTGTCGTCTTCGGACTGGGCCTCGAATGGTTTCCGGTGCAAGCAACCACGGGGGCGGATGACGGTTTCTGGGGCGTGATTCACGGGCTGGTATTGCCTGCGATGTGCCTTGTTCTGTTGTTGTTCGCCTACCTGTTCCGGATGGCCCGGTCGGGCATGATCAGCGCACTGGAGGCCGACTACACGCGCACCGCACGGCTCAAGGGCCTGCCCGAGCGGATCGTGTTGCGGCGTCATGTCCTGCGCAACGCGCTGCTCTCGACGGTGACGGTCATGGGCGCTCAGCTCGGCTGGCTCGTCGGCGGGCTCGTCGTCGTGGAGAGCCTGTTTCGCTACCCCGGCATCGGCAGCCTGTTGCACAACGCCGCCCTCAACAAGGATATCCCCCTGCTCGCAGGCTGCACGCTGCTGGTAACAGCGGTATTCGCGCTCGCCAACCTGGCCGCCGATTTGGTCTATGCACTCCTCAACCCGCGAGTCCGTGGTGCGCTGGCTGATTAAGTCGATTGCCGCCGCACCGGGGCTGACGGTGGGGATCGTCCTCATCGCCACCTGGGTTATATCGGCGGCGCTTGCCCCCTGGGTGGCGCCCTTCGAGCCCACCGCCATGGGCGTCGGCCCCCAGACGGAGGCACCGTCGTGGCAGCACTGGTTTGGTACCGATGAGTATGGCCGGGATATCCTGAGCCGCGTCGTCCACGGCGGGCGCTATGTCCTGGCGATTGCTCCGGCCTCGACACTGCTGGGCCTGGGGCTCGGGACATTGATTGGCCTGGTCGCCGCTTACGGGCGGGGCTGGCTGGATGAGGCGATCATGCGACTGCTGGACGCCATCATGGCCTTTCCGATTGTCGTTCTCGCCCTGCTCGTTCTGACCGTCCTTGGCAGTTCGACGCTGAATGTCATTCTGGTAATCGGGCTCATCTTTGCGCCCCTGATTGCCCGGACGGCGCGTGCAGCCGCGCTCGTCGAGGTACGCAAGGAATACGTCGAGGCCGCCCGGCTGCGGGGTGAGGGCCACTGGGCAGTTATGGTGCTCGAGGTGGCGCCCAACATTCGTGGCCCGCTGATGGTGGAAGGCACGATCCGGCTGGGCTACGCCGTGTTCACCTCCGCAACGCTGGGTTTTCTGGGGCTGGGTGTTCAACCACCGGCACCGGACTGGGGGGTTATGGTCTCGTCGAACCGCGCGCTGCTCACTACCGCACCGTGGGCGGTGCTCGCCCCGGCGCTCGCCATTGCCGCGGTGGTGATCGGCTTTTCACTCATTGCCGACGGTCTGCGGGATCGAAATCAATGACGGGCGCTCCCCTGCTTTCCTTTGAGGATTTGACCATTGCCTTTCGTCGCGGCGGCGAATGGCGCGCAGCCGTGCGCGGCGTCGACTTGCAGGTCGAGCCCGGCGAGGCCGTGGGCCTGATCGGTGAATCGGGCTGCGGCAAGTCGACGCTCGCCATGGCGAGCCTGGGTTATCTGCCTGAGAACGCGCGCATCATGACTGGCGAGGTCAGTCTGATGGGCGAATCAATGATGCAGATGCCTCCGGCGCGACTGCAACATCACCGGGGAAACACGATTGCGGCGGTCTACCAGGATCCGGCTGCAGCCCTTAACCCGTCGCTGACCATCGGCCGGCAGATTACCGAGATCTATGAATACCAGCGGGGGCTTGGCGCGAAGGAAGCCATCGATGCCGCTGCGGGTATCCTCGAACAGGTCCGTATCGCCGACCCCGGTCAGTTGCTGGATGCCTATCCGCATCAGATATCCGGCGGGATGCAGCAACGGGTGGTGATTGCCATGGCGTTGGCGGGCGAGCCCGACCTGCTGGTCCTCGATGAGCCCACAACGGCCCTGGATGCCAGCATCCAGGCCGAAGTGCTGTCCCTGTTCGCCGATCTGCGGCGCGATCTGGACGTGGCGATGCTGCTCATCAGCCACGACCTGACCGTGGTGCGCGCCGTCTGCGATCGGGCCGCGGTGATGTATGCCGGCGAAGTGGTCGAGTCGGCGCCGGTAAATGAACTCTTCGAGCGTCCGCAGCATCCGTACACGGCATCGCTTATCGACTGCATTCCCACCGGGTATACGCACTGGTCGGACGAGCGGCTGGCGTCGATTCCAGGTTATCCGCCGGCGCTGGGAGAGCGCGCGCCCGGCTGTGCGTTTGCATCGCGCTGTCCGGTGGCGCGTGCGGCGTGTCGCGAGCAACCCGTCGAACTGGCGTCGGTCGGTTCCGAGCACACCAGCCGGTGCCTGTTTCCCGAGGACACCGCGGCGCCGGGCGGTAACCGACCACCGGCAACGTCGGGACAGGCGCCGGGCGCGGTTGTCCTGGAGACTGAAGACCTCGTCGTCGGCTACAAGGACGTGCGCGTCCTGGACGGCATCACGCTGGACGTGCGTGCCGGCGAGACGCTCGCCCTCGTCGGGGAGTCGGGCAGTGGCAAAAGCACCCTCGCCCGCGCGTTGACCGGTTTGACCATCCCCGAGAGCGGAACGGTGCGCCTGGATCGCAAGGTGCTTCCCGGTCCGCAGCGACGGCGTGGACAACAGACACGGCGGGCGCTGCAGATGGTATTCCAGTCGCCCGAGAACACGCTGAACACCAGCCACCACGTGGGGCCGGCTCTGGCCCGGGCAATCCGCAAGCTGGGCGGACTGGGTTTTCGGGCGGCCCGCGCGCTCGTGCCCGAGCGCCTCGACCAGGTTGCGCTCGAGGCGGACACTGCCAATCGCCTGCCGGCGCAACTCTCCGGCGGGCAGCGTCAGCGCGTCGCCATTGCCCGGGCGTTCGCGGGTGACCCCGAGGCCGTTATTCTGGATGAGCCCACGTCCGCCCTCGATGTCTCGGTCCAGGCGGCCGTACTGGATCTGTTGATCGATTTACAGCAGCGCAGCGGCACGGCGTACCTGTTCATTTCGCATGATCTGGCCGTCGTTCGGTATATCGCCGATCGCGTGGCGGTACTATTCCTCGGCCGCATTATGGAGGTCGGCCCCGTCGAGGCGATTTTCACCGGCGCGCGTCACCCCTACACCGCGGAGTTGCTCGCCGCCATCCCCGGGATGGCCGAGGGCCATACCAGTACCCAGGGTCGTGGATCGATTACCGGGCCGGGCGATCGGCCTACGGGCTGTCCCTACGCCTCCCGCTGCCCGTATGTCATGCCGGTTTGCGAGGATAATCCGCCACCGGTGCGCGAACCCGAGACGGGGCATCAGATCCATTGCCATTTGCCGGTCGAGGAGCTGCCGGGGGCGTCGCGAGAGTAACGGCCTTTGTTGATGCATCACCGCGGCAACTAATGGGTTATTGTTCCAGAGAGTTCATAACACCTGATAAGGGGAGAGAAGCTCATGGAACTTAACGGAAAAACGGCGCTGGTGACTGGTGGTGGCCGCGGTATCGGCCAGGGGATCGCGATGGCGCTCGCCAGAGCCGGCGCCGATGTAATGATCGCTGACCTGGATGCCGACATTGCAAAGGAAACGGCGACTGAGGTTGAAAAACTGGGTCGTCGGAGTGGCGCCTTCGAGGTCGACGTATCCGATCCTGCATCCGTAAAACAGCTCATCGATAATATCGTTGCCCACGCCGGGCAGCTGGATATCGCGGTCAACAATGCGGGCATCCTCAACATCCGCTCGGTCGCTGAGCTCTCGAGCGATGACTGGGATCGCGTAATGACGGTCAACGCGAAGGGGGTGTTTCTATGCTCGCAGGCCGAGCTCGCCGTCATGCGGCCGAGGGGCTTTGGTCGCATCATCAATGTCTCTTCCATCGCGGGCAAGGTGGGCTTTCCGGATCTTTCCCACTACTCCGCATCGAAGTTCGCCGTCATCGGCTTTACCAATGCAATCGCGAAAGAGGTCGCCACCGAAGGCGTCACCGTCAATGCGCTTTGTCCCGGTATCGTCGGCACCGGCATGTGGCGAGGTGAGGAAGGCCTTGCCGGCCGCTGGCGTCAGGAAGGCGAAACGGAGGCCGACTCCTGGGAGCGGCATCAAAAGACACTGCTGCCTCAGGGTGAGGCGCAAACGCCGGAGGACATGGGACAGCTGGCGGTCTATCTGGCGGCTGCCGAGCATGTGACGGGACAGGCGATCGCCGTCGACGGTGGCTTCTCGTTGTAACGCCGGTGCATTGGTAGGGAGAGGCCCGTCGCCTCTTTATGCGAGTCAGAAACAAGGCCTGTTTCATGTGCAACAAGCCCGGGGAGGTCCTCTACCGGTGTCGGTACGGGGACCTCACGGACTGGGTCTTTCTGTGTCGCCCGTGTCTGACCGAAGTCAAAGCGGCTTATGCGGGCTCTTATCAATACGGCGGGACCTGGAAGAGCCGGAAGAAGTAAGTTGCGTGTAACGCGGGCTTTTTCGCGCCAGCGTTGGGCGAGCCGCTCGGCTGTGATGGAGAGCCCGGCGGGCCCCGTCGGCGGCCGTCATTGTCGCCACGGAACCATTTCCTCTTTTTCCCCTCTATCAATGAGTGCAGCTTGTTTGAACAATTAGCGCACACTCATAATTATTAGAGGAATAAAAATGATCAATCTAATCAAGGCAATCGCTGCCACAGCTTTCCTTGCCATCGGCATAACGGTAAATGCGGATGAGCATGATGGCGCGATGGGTAAAGACATAGTCGATACCGCCATCGGCGCCGACGATTTCAATACCCTGGTGACCGCGGTACAGGCTGCCGACCTGGTCGAGACACTGAAGGGTGAAGGCCCGTTTACGGTATTCGCTCCGACCGACGAGGCCTTCGCAGCCATTCCGGAGAGTGATCTGGAAGCTCTGCTGGCCGACAAGGACCAGTTGACCGCCGTTCTTACCTATCATGTTGTCTCGGGCAAGGTGATGGCAGAGGACGTTGTCGGGCTCGATTCAGCCACAACGGTTCAGGGCTCGGATGTCAGCATTGAAGTCGTGGACGGGAACGTCATGATTGACGGTGCGACGGTTGTCACCACCGACATCGAGGCGAGCAACGGCGTTATTCATGTCATTGATGGCGTCCTGATGCCGTAATCGAGCGAAGTCCTGACATCACGGGACTTTCTATACTGGCCGCTTAGTGTTCTATCAGACATGAGCGGCCATTTTTTTGGGCGAAAAGCATTGAGTCGATTATTTCCGGTCTGGTGATTATGACGATATCAAGCGATGAAGAAAGAAAAGCGCGCGAACAGTTCGAAACCCACACCGACAATGTAGACGGCGAGCGTGTCGGGTACGCATCAAGGAAAGGCAGACGAAAAGTCGAGGGCTTCGGGGGCAAGCCACCCAGTCGCATTCAAAGCCTCTGGCGGGATATCAATCTGATGATTGGCCTCGCCTCGGACTACTCCCGAGGAAACTACACGCAGATCCCCTGGAATGTGCTTGCGGCCGTTACCGGCGCGATCCTCTACTTTGTCTCGCCCGTGGATGTGGTGCCGGATTTCATACCGGTTATCGGCTACGTGGACGATGCGCTGGTCATCAAACTGGCCCTGGAGATCGCAAGGCCCGATCTGGAAGCCTATGCGGAGTGGAAGAGCGCATAGATCAGCTTGGGCGGGTCGGCCAGATACGACGGTGGGCCCGGCGGGGTCGAGGCCAAGGGGCGCTGTCATCTATTTCCGACCTTCTGCACACTGGGCATACACACTGGGTGGTGTGTATAGCCAGTGTGCAAAGCGTCGGTAAATGCTAGATGTTGGGTACCGGATGATTCCATTGCTCCGAGGAGCTATCCTCTGTGGCTGGCACAGGGGGCAAATGAATGAACATCCCGCTGCACGCGAGCCTCTCTGAAGCGCAGGAGGCGATTGTCGTTGAGCTGCGACGCACGCTGCGGCTCCCGCTTGATGATCTGCTAGCGATAAACGGAGGCCAATCGGCTACTTGAGCCCTTGGTATTCTATATCAGCATTTATGAACTAACGAGGGGTCAAAAATTAATTGCAGGATATGACTATGTACAGAGCACACAAAGAGCATCATAAAAGCCAGAAGGTCGGTTGGCTGCGTGCCGCTGTAATGGGAGCCAATGATGGCGTTGTTTCTACTGCAGCATTGATTCTTGGTGTTGCAGCTTCCGGCTCTTCTGAGACTGCGATACTTTTAGCCGGCTCATCAGGATTAGTAGCAGGGGCTATGTCGATGGCGGCAGGGGAATATGTTTCTGTCAGCTCCCAGGCAGACACCCAAAAAGCAGATGTTGAGCAAGAAAGAACGGCACTTAAGGAAAACCCTGAAGAAGAAATTGAAGAGCTCGCAGAGATTTACAAAAAGCGTGGTCTTGATGATCAACTTGCCAGAGAAGTTGCACAACAGTTGATGGATAAAGATGCACTGCGCGCTCACATGCGTGATGAAATTGGCATTACAGAAGTGTCCGGTGCAAGCCCGTTAGCGGCGGCTGGATCCTCTGCGCTCGCGTTTGTAGTGGGTGCAGGCCTCCCTTTGTTGAGTGTTTGGCTTTCGCCAGCTGAGTATACGCAGAGTGCAGTCGCTGTCTTCTCTGTTGTTTTCTTGATGATCCTTGGCGGACTGGCCGCTTACACAGGCGGTGCCAACGTTGTAAAAGGAACTGTACGCGTTACATTCTGGGGTGCTGTGGCGATGGCAGTTACCACTGGAATAGGGACGTTATTTTAGACAAACCTGGGTTTCTCGTAGCTAGATAGAGGAGTAGTCATTTATGAAATTCAAAGCAATCATTCTCGTCGCCAGCTTTGCGTTGGCTATGGTTTCGGGCACTGCCGTGGCTGAAGACACCGACATCACGGTTCGAGTAATGAGCAAAGATGCCAAATTCGTAGGCACCAGTATGGGGGGAGCTAGGGTAATTCTGCGTGATCAAGAAACAGGTGAGGTCCTGGCAAAGGGACTTACCGCTGGCGGCACCGGCGACACCGCAAAAATCATGCATAAAAATGGTGGCCGCCGCGCTGCTATGGCTGACGAATCTGCGGCATCGTTCAAAACTACACTGGATCTCGACCGACCCCGATTAATCGAAGCGGAAGTGTATGGGCCACTTGCCCAGCCACAAGCCGCACACGCTGCAAGTGCGACCCAATGGGTCATTCCTGGCGGCCACCTTTCGGTTGGAGATGGTTGGGTCATTGAATTGCCGGGCTTTGTAGTCAATGTACTGGAACCGGCGGCTGCCCGGAAAGTTTCAGCCTCGCAAGTTGAGAGCCTTTCAGTAAGCGCCAATGTCATGATGATGTGCGGTTGCCCGATCACCCCGGACGGTCTCTGGGACGCAAATCAATTCGAGGTTGGCATGACTATCTCTAAAAATGGAGAAAAAGTGGGTGAAGAGGCAATGTCTTACGCTGGGAGCAGCAGTATGTTCGGCGGTGAAATGCCCGTCACAGAGCCCGGCGTGTACGAAATAATCGTTCATGCTTATGACCCAGAAAACGGCAATACCGGTATCGACAAAACGACCGTTGTCGTTGAATAAAATGATCCAACGCTCGCCGCAATCATGCGGTGCGCAATCCCGGGGTGCCCGCTTCCTCCGGAATCTGCCGCTCCAGATACCGCGCGCAACAGACCCGCAGCAATGACGCGAGATTCCTGACCTCGCCCTGGCGCGCCAGTACCTCGTCGTGGATCTCGGTGACGAACTGCGGCACGGTCAGATGCTGCTCCGCGCTGAGCTTCTCGAGGATCCACCAGAACTCGTTCTCGAGCCGGATGCTGGTCACGAACCCGCTGAGCCGTACCGATCGGGTACTCGACTCGTAGCGCCCGGTTGGCGTCGACGCGTAGACCTCGCACATCGATCTCTCTCCTCTTTTTTTGATCGGTTTTGATCGGTTTTGATCGTTGTAGTAGCACGCTACTACCCCGTGGGCAAACACGCAGCACACAATCGAATCACGCACCCGCCAAGAGGTGTCGACAACAAGGCGTGCGCCCCTGCGTCGCGCCCACACAGGAGGAGATCCCAACCATGTTGGATCAGACCATGAACCGGCGCCGCTTTCTCAAGGGAAGCGGCTCGACCCTGATGGGAACACTGGCAATGACCAGTATGCCCATCGCGATCCTCGCCCCGTCCCGGTCCTGGGCGCTCGAGCTCCAGCATCTCGATGCCCACCAGGGCAGGATCCTGCTTCGACTCACCCGCCATATCTTCCCCCACAAGACGCTTGAAGACGCGGTCTACGCCCTCGTCGTCAAGGATCTGGACGCGGCGTCCGCCGCCGACACCGGAACGGCGGAGACGATGCGCGCCGGTATTGCCGCACTGGACAGCCGCGCCGGTGGCGACTGGCTGGCGCTCGATGACGCGCAACAGCTCATGCATGTCCGCGCCATTGCCGGGTCGGATCTGTTCCGCAAGGTCCAGTCCACCGCCGTCGTCTCGCTCTACAACAACGAAATGGCATTCCGGCATTTCGGTTACGGCGGCGAGCTGGGCGATGCCGGGTATCTGTCCCGCGGCTTCAATGATCTGACCTGGCTGCCGGAGCTGCCGAGCAGTGCCAGTGGCCCCGTCCCCGGGATGAGTGGTTGAGGAGACCGAACAATGGAAAACTACGAGAATCAGCGTACCTTTACGCAGGACGACGGCAGCGTTGTCGTCATTATCGGATCGGGCGCGGGCGGCGGGACGCTGGCCAATGAGCTGGCACAGAAAGGCATCGATGCCGTTGTGCTCGAGGCCGGCAAGCTGCATACACGCGGTGATTTCATCGCCGATGAATGGGCGTCATTCGGCCAGCTTGCGTGGCTCGATAACCGCACCACCAGCGGTACCTGGCGGGTGGCGCGGGACTTCCCCAATCTGCCGTCGTGGATCGTAAAGGCGGTCGGCGGCAGCACCGTGCACTGGGCCGGGGCGAGCCTGCGCTTCCAGCCCCACGAATTCCGTGTCGCCACCGAATATGGCGATATCCCCGGCGCCAACCTGCTCGACTGGCCGATCGCCTATGAAGACCTTGCACCGTACTACGACCGGGCCGAGGACCGGATGGGCGTCACGCGGACCAACGGCATCCCCGGCCTGCCCGGCAACAACAACTTCAAGGTCATGCATGCCGGCGCCACGGCCATTGGCTACAAGAACTGCCATACCGGCAACATGGCGATTAACAGCGTCCCGCGGGATGGCCGGGCCGGCTGTGCCCAGCGCGGCTTCTGCTTTCAGGGCTGCACCACGGGGGCGAAGTGGTCGACCCTGTTTACCGAGATCCCGCGTGCCCTCGCTACCGGCCACGTCGAGCTGCGTCCCGAATCGCAGGTCGCCTCGATCGAGCATGATGACCGCGGCCGGGTGAGTGCCGTGGTGTACTTCGATGCCAGTGGCAATGAACAGCGACAGCGTGCCCGGGCGGTTGCCGTGGCGGGTAACTCCATCGAGACCCCGCGGATGCTGCTCAACTCGGCGTCGAGCCAATTCCCCGACGGCCTCGCCAATTCATCGGGCCAGGTAGGACGGAATTACATGCGCCACATGACCGGCTCGGTCTATGCCAGCTTCGAGGAGCCGGTACACATGTACCGCGGCACGACAATGGCCGGCATCGTCCAGGACGAGGCCCATCACGACCCGTCCCGAGGCTTCTCCGGTGGCTACGAGATCGAGACCGTGTCGCTCGGTCTGCCCTTCATGGCGGCGTTCTTCGATCCCGGCGCCTGGGGCAGCGATTTTACCGAGGCAATGGACCAGTACGCGCACATGGCGGGCATGTGGCTGGTCGGCGAGGATATGCCGCAGCAGCGCAACCGCGTCACCCTCAATACGGATGTGAAGGACACCTACGGCCTGCCCGTCCCCAACGTCCACTACGACGACCATCCCAACGACGTCGCGATGCGCCAGCACGCCTTTCAGCAGGGGATCGCCATCTACGAGGCTGCCGGCGCCAAAAAGGCCTACAAGACGCCGCCCTACCCCTCCACCCATAACCTCGGGACCTGCCGGATGAGTGAGCGTGCCCGTGACGGGGTCTGCAACGGCTTTGGCCAGACCCATGATATCGATAACCTGTTCATCTCGGACGGCAGCCAGTTCACCACCAGTGCGGCCGAGAATCCGACACTGACCATCGTCAGCCTCGCAATGCGACAGGCCGACTACATTGCCCGGCAGATGGCCGATCGAGCGATTTGATAACAAGGAGGATGCCAATGACCTTTTCCACCGAGCAGTATCCCGGCGTGGTCGAGCAACGGCCCGAGTCGACCCGCGGGTTCGCGCTCAACCACAGCATGATGCGCATCAAGGACCCTGAACGCTCGCTGGCGTTTTACACCGGCGTAATGGGCATGCGCGTTCTTCGGCGACTGGATTTCGAGGAGCTCAATTTCTCGCTGTATTTCCTCGACTGCCCCACCGAGGGCCAGGAAACGCCGCCCTCCGACGTCGGCGAGCGGACCGTCTGGACGTTTTCACAGCGCGGTCTGCTCGAGCTCACCCACAACTGGGGCAGCGAGAATGATCCGAACGTCAGCTATCACGATGGCAACTCGGAGCCGCAGGGATTCGGGCACATCTGCGTCGCGGTGCCCGATCTGGACACCGCGGAACGCTGGTTCGATGACAATGACGTCGAATTCATCAAGCGTCCGGATCAAGGCAAACTGACCGATGTGGCCTTTATCCGTGACCCGGACGGGTACTGGATCGAGGTGGTGGAACCGGCGCGGCTCGGCAACCTCGGTCGCTGAGGCAGCGCACGGGATCAGTAGACATCTTCGACGTACCGGCCTTCTGCCTTGAGCATGGCCGGGGTTACCCCTGCGGGTGCAAGGATATCCTCCAGCGCCTGCGTAACGCCCGTCGCCATGGAACGCCCGCCACAGACCATTATCTGTCCTCCGTGACGGATCGCGTGCAGGATGTGTGCCGCCTCGATATACAGCACATCCTGCACGTACTGTGGTTGATCGGCGCGTGACTCCGCGGTGAAGAGGTGTTCTAGACGCCCCTTGCCCTGCCAGTCGACAAACTCTTCCCGATACATGAAATCACTGTTCGCGTGACGCAGCCCGAAGAACAGGTGCACTGGCCGGCGGCGCGTATTCGCGCGGATGAACCCCGCCAGCGGCGCGACACCCGTACCCGCACCGATCAGCACCAGCGGCGCATCGCCCTTCCCCGACTTGAAGGTCTGGTTGCGACGCAGAAAGGCCGCGACCGTGTCACCGGGCTCAAGCGCCATCAACTGTCCCGAGCACACCCCGCCAGGTTGCTTCCTCACCACGATCTCCAAGAAACCGTCACGGTGACTTGATGCCAGCGAATAGAACCGTGGCAGAGTCGCTCCCTCGGGCACTACGCCGATCAGATCTCCGGCGGCAAACCGGCCGAAGCCGCGCCCTCTCAGCCTTTGCCATAGCGAGGTGCGTGGCAGGGCAAAGCGCAGGATCGCCGTGGGAGACCGCACCTCGGCCCCGTAATCGCGGCGCGACACGAGCGTCAATGCATGGCTTGCGGGCCGTCCCGGTTCGTGCACGAGCTCCAGCTCGATGCCCATTACCGCCCCCAGGTCCCGTCCCCAGCGGGCGAAATCCTGCGACGATTGGCGGTCAACCGTGTCGAGCGGCATGAGTTGCCCCCAGCCCCGCGCCTGCGCCTCGTCAGAGACCCTCTGCGCATAACCGCAATAGGTTGCAAAGCCGCGATCGCCAAAGCCCAGAACCGTGAGCGGTGTGGCGGGAGGCTCGGGCACTGCCGCCAGCTTGTCGAGGAAACCCTTGGCCGAGGCCGGTGCATCGCCATCGCCGTAGGTCGCAGCCAGGACGAGGATGCGCTCGGCACTGGCATAGCGCTCGGGGGCAAAAGCGGACATCGAGGCCAGGTGGACCGACTGCCCGGCTTGCATCAAGGCGCGGGCCAGCGTTACGGCAAAGCCCCAGGTGCTTCCGCCCTCGCTACCGACCAGGATGACCGTTCGTGCCTGGTTTGCCCGCACCGTACCGCGCAGGCGTGGCTGTCGAATCCGTCCGGCCCACCACATCAGTACACCGGTCACGGCCATCACGGGGGCGGCAAGCGCCATCAGCCCCAGCACAACGCCGAGCACGGCCGCTCCCTTGCCAGTGTGCAGCATGTAGATGGTTTCCGAGATGCGCTGCAGCAGCGTGGCCTCGGTCCAGTTGATCATCTCGCCCGTGGCCGGATCGATCACGCCGACACCCGTCGCTGTTTCGATCGCGACCGTATCCCCCGGCCGAGTCGGATCGGAGGGTGACAGGCTGCGCAGGGCCGACACCGGAATATCGTCCAGCGCCGGCATTTGCGATAGCGGGATAGGTTCCGCATCGCTAGTGGCTTCGGCAATTCCGGGTTCGGCGGGCGTCACCTCGATCAGCCCGAAGGTCTCCGCCGACATCCATAGCGCGGTGAGCGCAGACAGAGTCAGGCCGACAACGGCCACACGTGCCAGCTCCACATGCACGCGTCCAGCCGTGCCCCCCTTGAGCGGGGCGAACCAGCATCGCCAGCCGCCCACTCGCCGCGCCACGAGCACAGCACCGGACAAGGCCAGTATCAGCATCGCCCCGGCTGTGAGGGCAGCGGCCACGCGCCCCGTATCGTCCAGTAGGAATGACCTGTGCAGATTGGTAATCCAGACGCGAACCGGATTCTTGTCGGCACTCGCCACAGTCTCGCCGGTGGCCGGGTCAATCACGCCGTTGTCAGGCTCACCCTGCTCGAACCAATAGGCCTTAATCTTGCCCGAAGGCGTGCGTTTGATCTTCTCCAGTCCGGGATGGGCTGCCTGAACCCGCCCGGCCAGATCCGCCACGGTCGTGGTCTCGGCCGTTGTCGGCGCGGTGACGCTTTCGAGCGCCGGAAACACCGACAGCGCGGCACCACTGAGCGTCACCACAACGATAAGAGCGGCGGCGAGGATACCCGGCCACCGGTGCAGGATCCGCATCATATTTGACTTCTCTTTGCTCTACTCGTGGAACATGGTCCCAATAAGTCTGGCAAGAGTCCGTGAAGGGAATCGGGAGGAAATGCGAAGAGATAGTGAAAGTCGAGGGCTAAAGGGCCTCGATACGGTAGCCGATACCGTAGACCGAGCGGATCGTCTCCTCTTCACCGCGCACCGCTGCCATCTTGCGCCGTAAATTCTTGATGTGGGTGTCAACCGTGCGATCGGTGACCACGCGATGATCGTCGTAGATCCGATCGAGCAGCTGTGCGCGCGAAAAAACCCGGCCGGGCCACGACGCCAGCATCGCCAGCAAGCGCAACTCGACCGGAGTGAGATCGAGTTCGTAGCCGTCCAGCACCGCCCGGTACTCCGCTTCGTTGACAACCAGACCCTGGCCGGCGGTCGGCGGCTCGCTGCCCGCAGCGCGACGCAATATGGCCTTGACCCGGGCGACCACCTCCCGCGGGCTGAAGGGCTTGCAGATGTAGTCGTCGGCTCCGAGCTCGAGCCCCAGCAGCCGGTCGATTTCCTCGACTTTGGCCGTGATCATGACGATGGGCACGTCACTGAAGCGGCGCAGCTCCCGGCATACGGTTAGCCCGTCCTGCCCCGGGAGCATGAGATCGAGCAAGACGAGTTGGGGCTGGTGCTTGCGCACCCACTCCACTACCGCGCTGCCATCGACCAGGCAATGCGGCTCGTAGCCGGCGTTGCGCAGGTAATCGACGAGCAGCGACGCCAGGCGCTCCTCGTCCTCCACGATCAGGATCCTTCGGTTCATGCCCGGCCTTCCCCTCCGATTGGCTTCATTCCCGTGGTAGCCACACCCGGATACCCAACCCGCCCAGCGGCGAGGGGTAAGCCTCGATGCTACCTCCGTGGGCCTCGACGATGCTGCGGCCGATGGCAAGCCCCAGGCCGGCGCCACCACTGGCGCGGCTGCGTGACCCCTCCACCCGATAGAGGCGCTCGAAAATCCTTTCCAGCGCCGGCTCGGGGACAACCGGCGCGGAGTCCTCCAGCCGCACCGTCGCGCCCTCGTCATCCGCCTCAAGGCGCAGTCGGGCCCGGCCGCCGGGATCGGTGTAGCGCAGGTTGTTCTGCAGCAGGTTGGTCCAGAGCTGCTCCAGGCGGCGCCGATCCCCACGCACGGTTATCGGGTCGGCGGGCAGGGCCAACTCCAGGGCGAGCCCCGCCTCGTCGAATCGCGATTGCCAATGCTCCGCCAGATCGGAGAGTAGGCCCGCGAGTTCCACCATCCCCATGCGATAACTGAGCGCTCCCGCATCGGCCAGGGAGAGCTCGTAGAGGTCGTCGATAAGCCGGCCGAGGGTAGCCACACTCTCCTGCAGACCCGCCACCGTCTCCGCGGTCAGAGGACGAACACCGTCCTCAATGGCCTCAAGCTCCCCGCGTAGTACCGATACGGGAGTACGTAGTTCGTGCGAGAGGTCGGACATCACTTCCCGGCGCAAGCGCTCGTTGTGCTCGAGGGTCTCGGCAAGGCGATTAAAGTCCCGGGCCAGCTGACCAAGCTCATCTCGACGGAGCTCGCTCACCCGCGTGGTCAAATCGCCATCAGCCAGGATCCGGGTTGCCGTCGCGACGCGCCGCACCGGCGCGAGGAAACCCCGTGCCAATAGCAGGCCAAGCAAGGCGGCCAGCGCCACACTGACCGCCGCGATCATCGAGGCCGTCTCCAGCTGCTCGCGCTGAAAGCGAAGAGCGATACCCTCGGTCACCTTGCTACTGGGGCGGTAGGCAAGCCAGCCGAGCGCCTGATCATCGCTCTTGATCTGGATGCGCACGGCGTTGTTCGGCGCCGGCCCAGGCATGCCCACCCGCTCGCCATCCGCATCCAGTAACCAGGGGCCACGGCTCCGACGGGATAATCCGCGGCGCCGCTCACCCTGCTCTTCGGCATCCGGTTTTCCCTCCACGCCGCGAAGCACGACCCGCGGCCAGCGCTCCTGCCCCCGGAGCGCCGTCCAGCTGCCGTGCTCTTCGTAGTAATCCTCCAGGGCCCCGGCGAGCTCCTCCATGCGCTCACCTTCGCGCTCACGCAGATAGTCCAGGAAGTCGCTGCGGAAGGTCCACTGCACCGCCACCGCCATCGACACCACCACCAGCAGCGTGATGCCGAGGAAGGCAACGAAGAGCTTGGCGGTGATTCCCGGTCGTCTCATTCAACCTCTCTACCGCCGGTCTCCGGCGATGGCAAACATCCACACAGGTTCCGTTAGTCTCGGGTGACATTAGACAGTGACGTATCACCAAGACGGAAATAGACCTTCATCTCGCCGTCTCCATCCTTGCCATTCTCGCTGTCGCCGTCCCCTTCCACTTCGACGTGGCCCTTTTCATCCACCTCGATTCCCTCGATACGGGTCATTCCCTCGCCGAATGCGGCCTCGGCGTAATTACGCACCTGATCGGCACTCATGCCCCAGACGCCGTCAATACGCTTCTCGCGCTTCTCGCGAATGACCTCGCCGGACTCGGTCATCTTGATCTCGGTGTACCATTCGCCGTCCATCCAGCCTTCGACCTCGGTCATTTCATCGTCCTCGAACTCCAGCTCGTTGAAATGAGTAATCCCGTGTTCGGAGGCAGCCGTCACGATTCGGTCGATAGCCCCTGTTGAATCGGCCGCGTGGGCCATCGGGGCGATCGCCAGTGCGGACAGGAGGGTAATGCTTGCTGCTGTTTTCATGGGTGTTCTCCAGGTTTGCTATGTATGTGTGAATCGTCTCCAATTGGAGAGGGAATTTAACAGCGCCCGGGTGACACGCCGGTTAGCGCTCCATTCACATTCTGTTCATGCCCGTCGCCGTTATACTCTTGAATAATGATTGTGAGACGGCCCTTTCCCCTTAATACGCCAAAGCCGGTGATGCGCGTGCTGCTGTGCATTGCATGTAGCCTGCCGCTTGTGTCACTGGCCGGTGATGAGGAGCGGCGAGGGCTGCGCGAGCAGATCGAATCGGGCAAGTTGTTGCCGCTCACCCAGATCATTGAGACGTTACGTCGCGACTACCGTGGCGAGGTGCTTGAGGTGGAGCTCGAGGATGAAGACAGCGTGCGTCTCTACGAGATCGAGCTCCTCGGGCCCGACGGGCAGATTGTCGAGTTCGTGCTGGATGCAGCCACCGGGGAAATCATTGGCATGGAAGGCAGCAAAATCGATCAGATGAGGCGCGATCCGTGAAATTGCTGCTGGTGGAGGATGACCAGGCCCTGTCGCGGGAACTGGCCAGCGCGCTGGAAGACACCGGCATTATCGTTGAATGTGCCGACACCGGCTCGGGCGCCGATT
This sequence comes from Spiribacter vilamensis, assembly GCF_004217415.1. Classification (NCBI taxonomy): domain Bacteria; kingdom Pseudomonadati; phylum Pseudomonadota; class Gammaproteobacteria; order Chromatiales; family Ectothiorhodospiraceae; genus Spiribacter; species Spiribacter vilamensis. Next base: position 655,613 of record NZ_SHLI01000001.1, on the reverse strand, counting down.
ACCAGGTGATGACCCAGTCCTATGACGTCGTCATCCTCGACCTGGGACTCCCCGATGGCAACGCGGTGACCTGGCTCGAGGGCTGGCGCCAGCAGGGAGTGGATATCCCCGTCTTGATCCTGACCGCCCGGGAGCGCTGGTCTGACAAGGCGGCAGGGTTCTCCGCCGGCGCCGACGATTACGTCACCAAGCCGTTCGAGACCGCGGAGGTGCTTTTCCGGCTGCGGGCTCTTGTCAGACGCAGCCACAATCATGCGCACCCGCAGATCCAGGTCGGTGACCTGACCCTGGACACCCAGATGGGCCAGCTCACCCGTTGTGGCATGCCGGTTTCGCTGACCGCGCAGGAGTATCGGCTCGTGGAAAGGCTGATGCAGGCGTTTCCGCGAACGGTGAGTCGCCAGGAGCTCGCCGAGTACGGCTACGAGAGCGACCACGAGCCCGACTCCAACGTGATCGATGTCCAGATCAGCCGCCTCAGGCGAAAGCTCGGCGCAGCGGCGATCGAAACGCTGCGCGGCCGTGGCTATCGTCTGGCGGGGCCCGTCGATCGCCAGTGACCCGACACCGCACCACCATTCATACCCGGATGCTCGCCGGCGCCGGCCTGATGATCCTCCTGGTGTTGCCGGTCGCGGGATTGTTGCTGTCCTGGAATTTCCAGCAATCCATCAATACGGCGTTCGACGAGCGGCTGGGCTCGCTGCTCAACGTGGTGCTTGCCAGCCTCGATTACGATCGCATCGATGGATCGCTATCACCGCCGGATGTCCCGGGTGAGTCCCGGTTCAGCCGTATCTTCTCGGGCTGGTACTGGCAGGTCGAAGGACCGGAGCAGACGTTTACTTCCCGGTCACTCTGGGACGAGCGCCTATCCGGGACCGATCGTGACGGTCCCGCCACGTACAACGTCGACGGCCCCGATAATCACGAGCTTCGGGTCATCCAGCGCGCCGTGACGCTGCCCGGCATGGACTCGCCCCTTTACGTTACAGTGGCGGCGCCGCTGGACTCGATCCAGGCCGAAATGGATGAGTTCAACCAGCTGCTATGGCTATCACTACTCGTGCTCGCACTCATCCTGCTGACCGGGCTGGCCCTTCAATTGCGCTGGGGACTTGCGCCGTTGCGTCACATCCAGTCCGATCTGAGCCGTGTCGAGAACGGTGATCGTGATCGGCTGAACACCGATCTGCCGGCGGAGCTGACCGGCCTGGCGAATGCCATGAACCGGGTCCTCGAGCGCGATCAGTCGCTAATCCAGCGCAGCCGGCAGACCGCGGATAACCTGGCCCACGCACTGAAAACCCCGATTGCGGTGATTGGCACACTGGCGGATCGCCTGCCCGATGACCAGAGGGCCACACTCAAGGGCGAAATCCAGCGCATGGACGCGGCGATCCGCCACCACCTCTCGCGTGCCTCCGCGGCGGGACCCTCGGCACTGGGCGCATCCCGCAACCTTGCGGAAACGCTCCAGCCGCTTCTGCAGGGTTTCGAGCGTCTCGCCGGGCGCCGCCAGCTCGAGTGCCGATTCAGCATCCCGGACACCATCAGCGTCAGAACCGATCCCCAGGACCTCCAGGAGATGGTTGGCAACCTGATCGATAACGCCGCCAAGTGGGCTGATCGGCGTTTCCAGCTGGTCGTTGAGCAGGACACCGACAGCATCCTTTTCCGGGTGATAGATGACGGCCCGGGAATGAGCGCGGACGCCCGGGCAGCGGTCATGGAGCGCGGAGTCAAACTCGACGAATCCAGTCCGGGCTCGGGCCTCGGATTGGCCATCGCCCGGGAGCTGGCGGCGTTATACGACGGAAGCCTTCACCTTGAGCCATCCGAAACGGGTGGAACCGAGGCACAACTGCGATTGCCGGGGCAGTCACGCACCCGCCGGTCCGGGCGCTCATAAAAAACCCGCCGGTGCCGAAGCAAGGGCGGGTTGGCGTTGGCGGTTAGCCGCTCAGCCGTTACTGCGCGGTATTCGTCGAGCTGTTAGCGGCCTTCCGGCTGCTCGTCTTACCGGCAGCGGCCGTGGTCTTGGTCTTGCCAGCGGTTGCGGTCACGGCGCTGGTAGCCTCCTGGACCTGCTCCGCGCCCTTCTCCGCTGCCTTTTCGGCGGCCTTCTGAACCTGGGCGACATTGTCCTGCGTCACCTTTTGCGCGTCCTCGACAAAGGCCTTATGGGCATCGACGAGTTTCTCGGCGTCGGCCTTGAGGCGCTCGCCGAACTGCTGGGCAACCTCGGGCTGTTTGCCGACGTAATTCCTCATGGCCTCGACATCACGGATTTCCAGCGCCGCATAGGCATTCCGGAAAGCCATATCGGTGCAGGCCTTGGCCGTCTCGATCTGGATGCCAGCAATCTTCTCGGCATGACCGGTGACGGTGTGGAAAAAGCTGCGCATCGGGGCGAAAACGCCTGTCTCGACCTGCTCATTGACCTGATTGATCGTCTTGCTCGCCATGGTTGGCCTCCTATGCCCTGAGGGCATTTGTTAACGCTTGAAATAATGTAGCGAACATGATGCTGCGATGCAACAAAGACCGCATCAAATCGTTCGACGTTTAGCATCAATAGCCTGAATGGAGTTGCATTTCTTGAAACGAAAAAAAACGCTAGCCTCGGAATGCCGAGCTACATACGCACGAGGAGCGCCTGATGAACTTACCCCTCCCGACCCTGCTGACGTTCGCCCTTTACCTGGTTGCCATGCTGGCGCTCGGTTTTGCCGCGTATCGTATGACGAACAACCTGTCCGACTACGTCCTGGGAGGCCGTAGCCTGGGCCCCGGCGTCGCCGCCCTGAGTGCGGGCGCCTCGGACATGAGCGGCTGGCTGTTGCTGGGCCTGCCCGGCGCGGTCTACGCCTCCGGCCTGAGCGAGCTGTGGATCGGGGTCGGCCTGACCGCCGGCGCGTTCCTGAACTGGCGCTATATTGCCGCGCGGTTGCGACGGTACACCGCGCTCGCCAAGGACTCGCTTACCATTCCCGACTTCCTCGAGAATCGCTTCGGCGATAACTCGCACATGCTGCGAACGATCTCGGCCATCGTGATCCTGATCTTTTTCACGCTCTATATCTCCGCCGGCCTGGTAGGTGGCGGGCTGCTGTTCCAGAGTTCCTTCGGCATGGACTACACCACCGCCCTGATTGTCGGTGCCATCGTGATCGTCTCCTACACGTTCCTGGGGGGATTCCTGGCCGTAAGCTGGACCGACTTCTTCCAGGGCATCCTCATGTTCCTGACGCTGCTTGTCGTACCCATGTTCGTCGTTGTGCTTATCGGCGGATGGGGCACGGTGCAGAGCGAGGTCAATGCCGTAGACAGCAGCAATAGCGCCCTTTTCCAGGGCATGACCGTCCTCGGTATGCTGTCCCTGCTCTCCTGGGGCCTGGGCTATTTCGGCCAACCGCATATCCTGGCGCGATTCATGGCGATGCGCTCCGAGGCCGACGTCCCGCGGGCGACGCTGATCGGCATGAGCTGGATGATCCTGGCACTGATCGGCTCGGTGGCAACCGGGTACATGGGGATTGCCTATTTCAGCGGGACACCCCTCGAGAACAGTGAGACGGTCCTCATCGAGCTCATTCGGGCGCTGTTCAACCCGTGGGTCGCCGGTGTGCTGATGGCGGCCATCCTCGCGGCGATCATGAGCACCATCGACTCGCAGCTACTGGTCTCCGCCAGCGCGCTGACCAATGACTTCTACAAGGGCATGATCCGTCCCAACGCCACCGATGCGGAACTGGTCTGGATCAGTCGTGGCGCCGTCGCCGGCGTGTCCATCTTCGCCCTGCTGCTTGCCCTGGACCCGGAAGCGGGCGTACTCGACCTGGTCTCCTACGCCTGGGGCGGATTCGGTGCGGCCTTTGGCCCGATCGTCATCCTCTCGCTGTACTGGCCGCGGATGACCCGCAACGGCGCACTCGCCGGCATGATCGTCGGCGCCGCCACGGTGATTATCTGGAAGCAGCTCTCGGGAGGCCTGTTCGACTACTACGAGCTGCTGCCGGGCTTCATCTTCGCCGGTGCCGCCGTTGTGGCGGCGAGCCTGATGGACAAGCAGCCCTCCGATCGCATTGCCGGTGAATTCGAGGCTTCGCTGAAACCAGGCAGTTGAGTCGATCCAGGGGCCGGGGCAATCTGTCCCGGCCCATCGTCACAGGTTTGTCACTTTCGTTTGCAAAACTTCATGAGTCTTCAAATAAGGGAAAGACTCATGAAAAACCGATCAAGAATGCTCGCATTGCTGACAACGGCGCTGCTCGGTGTGGCCGCACTGGCTCCGGGCGCCAATGTCGTTGCCCAGGAAACCGAATCGCTTAGTTACGGGCCGCGCCCGCTCTACCTGATCGATCGCATGGCTGATAGCGAACTTAAAGACGAGCTGATGGCCTGCCGCGGCCAGACGCCCGAGCGTACGGATTTCACAATCGGCCACCGCGGCGCACCCCTGATGTTTCCGGAGCATACGACGCAGGGCAACCGCGCCGCTGCACGGATGGGCGCCGGCATCCTCGAGTGTGACGTGACCTTCACCGAGGATCACGAACTGGTCTGTCGGCATGCGCAGAACGACCTGCACACGACCACCGACATCCTCGCGAGCGATCTCGCCGAGACCTGCCAGACGCCGTTTACTCCCGCCTCGGAAAACGGTCCTGCCACCGCAGAGTGCCTAAGCTCGGATATCACGCTCGCGGAGTTCCGGACGCTGACCGGCAAGATGGATGCGGCCGACACCGAAGCGACCACGGTCGAGGGCTACATGGACGGCACGGCTGACTGGCGCACCGATCTCTACGCCACCGAGGGCGGCACGCTGATGACCCATGCCGAGTCGATCGAGCTTTTCCGGTCACTGGGCGCCAAGTTCACGCCCGAGCTGAAGTCCCCGGCGGTGGAGATGCCGCACAACGGTTTCAGCCAGGCCGACTATGCCCAGAAGCTCGTTGATGAATACAAGGCGGCCGGCGTACCCGCTTCGGACGTCTGGCCGCAGTCGTTCAACCTCGAAGACGTGCGCTACTGGATCGAGAATGAACCCGCTTTCGGCGAGCAGGCGGTGTATCTGGATGACAGCTACAACCGTGACGGCTTCGACCCGATGGACTCGGCCACCTTCGAGCCCTCGATGCAGGAACTGGCCGATATGGGCGTTAACTACATCGCGCCGCCGATGTGGATGCTCGTGACCACCGACGGCGAGGAGATTGTGCCTTCACCCTACGCGAAGGCCGCGACCGAGGCCGGCATCGAGATCGTCGCCTGGACACTCGAGCGCTCGGGTCCATTGGTCGATGGCGGCGGCTGGTACTTCCAGACGGTAGAAGAAACCATCGATACCGATGCCGACTACTACAGGATGCTCGACGCCCTGCACCGCAAGGTGGGGATCGCCGGCATGTTCAGTGACTGGCCAGCAACGGTGACGTACTACGCCAATTGCGTCGGTATCGACTAGGCCGGACTACTCGCTGGATACAGCCCGGCGTGCACGATGCGCCGGGAGACAACGACGCCGGCCCAGGCGAGGCCGGCGCCGATCATTCCGACCGCGAACAGTCCCAGAAGCGCGACGGTCGCGTTGAACGTCTCGAGGGTAAAACCGAACGTAATGGGACCGATCACGACACCGGCAAAAGTAATGCTCAGACCCTTGCCGGTAATACTGCCGAGGGCGCTGGACGGGACGGCATTCGACAGCTCGGCGACATAGACACCGTTCCAGCCACTGGCACAGAGCCCGAGTGCCGCGGCGAGGCCATAAAGTAACAGCGGGTCCGGGTTATCAACGCGAATAAGCGGCACCAGCGCGGCGCTGAGTAGTGCCGTCAGAACACCGATCGCAGGCAGCACGGTCCACCAGCGACGAAGGTAATCGGCGACCAGGCCCCAGGCGGGCCGCCCGATGATCCCCGAGACATGGAAAACCGCGAGCACAACGCCGGCAGCAACCGGCGTGAAATCGAAGAACTGATACGCAATCAGCCCGAGAAACGCGGAGAATACGAGCTGTATAAAGCTGTAGCAGAAAGACGCTGCCGCCAGCAGCTGACAGCCGAGGTGGAACATCGCCTCCCGATTTCCCCCGGAACGGGCCCCCGGCGTCTCGATACCGGTGTCAATGCGGTGCGAGTGTTGCCAGAAACCGATCAGGATCGCTGCAACAATCGTCGCGCTCAGAACGATCGTGCCCGTGTAGTCCAATTGGTTCGCGGCAAACGGCAGCGTCAGCCCGGCGACTGCCCCACCGAGCGGGACACCGCTTTGCTTAAGCGAGAAGACAACGTTGCGCTGGCGCAGCGGTGCGAGCTGGTAGAGCACCACCGAGCTCGATGGATTAAGTGGCCCGTAGGCAATGCCCATCAGGATCGCGGCGATCAGGAACGCCCAGGCCGTGCTCATAGCGAGGCACAGGTAACCGATCAGCCCGATCAGGATGGCGAAATTACTGGTACCGAGCGGTCCGAACCGGGGGAAAAAGCGATAGGCCAGGACACTGCTCACCATCGCCATCAGATACGCCACCGAGGGGAACAGCCCGATAACGAGCTCGGGCCGCGCAAGCGCCGCCTCGAAATAAGGCGCGGTTGCCGGCACCGAGAGGATGAAGAACGATCCGAGCGCCTGATGCGTCACCGTGAGGCCGAGTGGCATCGCGATACGTCTTTGCGGGTTCAATGGTTCGGTCGGAGATAGCAAGGCCTTCAGGGCTCCTTCTTTCGGGTCGATGCACGGGCCCTTGTGGTGACGGCGAGACGGTCATTAAGTTCAGCCACGTCACCAACATCGACACCGACCCCCGTTAGCCAGCGGGCAGGACGCTCGACCTCTGCTCACCCAGGCCGGTGATCCCTAGCGACACCGTCTCTCCGCCATGCAGGAAGCGCTGGGGGGACTGGCCCATGCCGACGCCTGGCGGTGTGCCGGTTGAAATGACGTCTCCCGGCTGCAGGCTCATGAACTGGCTGCAATAAGAGACAAGCTGCGGGACGTTGAAGATCAGTGTCGCCGTTGAGCCGGTCTGCATCCGATCACCGTCGACATCGAGCCATAGTTCCAGCGCGTTGACATCGCTGATCTCATCGAGCGTAACAAGCCACGGGCCGGTCGGCCCGAAAGTATCGCAACCCTTGCCTTTGTCCCAGGTACCGGCACGCTCGTTCTGGAATTCGCGCTCGGACACATCGTTGATGACGCAAAGCCCCGCCACATGGCGCATTGCATCCGCCTCGTCGATGTAGACACCAGGGTCGCCGATGACAACGCCGAGCTCTACCTCCCAGTCGGTTTTCACGGAATGGCGCGGGACCTGGATCGCATCATTCGGCCCGACAACGGCCGAGGTCCATTTATTGAAGATGATCGGCTCTTTGGGGATTGGCATGCCCGCTTCTTCGGCGTGATCCGCATAATTCAGGCCGATGCAAATGAACTTGCCAATGCCTCCGACACAGGGACCGAGTCGCAAATCCTCCTGGGGCGTACCTTCAACAACAGGTAACGAATCGATATCCAGATCCTGTAGGGCTTTCAGATTGGCGGCCCCCAGTGTTTGGCCGGCGATATCCGGAACCCTGTCCGAGAGATCGCGCACGCGGCCCGATGTGTCGAGCAGACCGGGTTTTTCGGCACCGGGAGCGCCATGGCGGAGAAATTTCATCGGATTTTCCTTTAATTAAATGATTAGAGTTGAGGCTGATCGCATCAGGCCGCCTGTTCGGGCTCGATACCGGAAATAGCCTGGATAAGGCTATCCTCGGTGACCTCTCCGGCGCTGAAAGTCCGCATGACACGACCGGAGTACATCGCGACAACGCGGTCCGAGACATGCAGCACCTCGGGCATTTCCGAGGAGATCACTATGACCGCATAACCCTGTGCCGCCAGCTCGCGGATGAGATTGTGGATCTCCGATTTGCTGCCCACATCGATACCGCGTGTCGGCTCGTCGACGATCAGCACCCGAGGATGCATCGACAGCCACTTCCCGATGACGATTTTCTGCTGATTGCCCCCCGAGAGGTTGCACACCAGCTGCTTCCAGCCCGGTGTGCGGATGTCCAGGCGGTCGCGATACTGGTCGAAAATAGCGATTTCGGAGCCCTCGGCCACGAACGGTCCGGCCTTCAGATCATCGCACTGCGCTAAAGTCATGTTGTCACGGCAATTCATGCCCAGCACCAGACCCTGTGTTTTGCGATTTTCGGGAACAAGCGAAATGCCCCGCGCAATCGCATCGGCCGGACAATGAATGCGCACGAGTTCGCCACCGAGATAAATCGAACCGGCTGATGGTTCGCGCAGGCCGAAAAGTGTCTCGGCGATCTCGGTACGCCCGGCACCTACGAGCCCGTAAAAGCCCACGACCTCACCACTGCGCACCTCGAAGCTCACATCCTCGAACAGGTGCCCACAAGACAGGCCCCGTACTTCGAGCGCCACTTCACCCAGTTCGTGATGGCATTCGACGCGGCTCAGATCGAGCTTGCGCCCGATCATCATGTGGGTCACCCCTTCCTCGTCGGTGTCGGCGGTATTAACGGTACCCTGGAACTGACCATCGCGGAGCACGCTGATCCGGTCGGTAATCTTGAACACCTCTTCCATCCTGTGAGAGATGTACACGATGCCGACGCCCTGTTCCTGCAGGCTCGAAATTACCTCGAAGAGCACGACCTTCTCGGCATCCGTCAGCGAGGCAGTCGGCTCGTCAAAAATCACTGCCTTGGCATCCACAGTGAGTGCACGCGCGATTTCCACCATCTGTTGATTGGCAATCGACAGGTCACCGACACGGGTTCGGGCATTGAACCCCACCTTGAGCCGGTCAAGGATCCGGTTGGTCCTGGTCTCGAGCTCGGCCCGGTCCAGTAGCCCGAAACGCTTGCGTGGCAGTTCGCCGAGGTAGATGTTCTCCGCGACGCTCAGCTCCTCGGCGAGGCTGAGCTCCTGGTGGATGAACACGATTCCCTTGGCCTTGGCATCCAGCGGGCCAGACATCGTCACCGGCTGTTCGCCCACGATAATCCGACCCTCATCGGGTTGATGGATACCGCCGAGCACTTTCATCAGAGTCGATTTCCCGGCGCCGTTCTCCCCCATCAGGGCGTGAACCTCACCTGGCATAATGGTGAGCGAGACACCGTCCAGGGCACGTACGCCGGGGAAGGTCTTGACGATGCCTTCCAGTCGAAGCACAGGGGATTGCGCGGTCATATCTTCAACTCCTCCTTACCTTTTGTATTCAATTGCCGGTCGAGAAGCAGTACCGCGATCAGGATCAGGCCGATCACGAGATTGACTGTCGAGGTGTCGGCACCGATGTGCGACAGGCCCTTGCGCAGGAGCTGGATTGCCAGTACGCCGCCAAAAGTCGAGATAATTGACCCCGCCCCGCCGGCGAGTTTTGTCCCGCCCAGAACAACCGCGGTGATTACCCAGAGCTCATAGAGCATTCCGTCGTTGGGGTTGACCGAGCCGCTTTCCGAATAGAACACCACCGCCGACAGTGCGGCGAGAAAGCCGATAATCATGAAGTTGATCAACATATGCGGCCCGACCCGGATCCCGGCGTTAACCGCCGCCTCACGGTTATTGCCAATGGCATAGGCGTTGCGGCCGTGGACGGTCCTGTTCATCAGAAACCAGATCACGGCCGTGACCAGTAACAAGAACCAGGTGGCGGAATGCAGCCCGAGGAACTGCGCCTCCGCGAAGTCCACCAGCGTCCAGTTGAGGTGGGACGTGGGCTGTTCACCGTTATACATGAACACGAGCCCGCGATAGCCCAGCATTGCGCCGAGGGTGACGATGAAGGCATCAACCCCGGTTTTCCATACGATCAGTCCATTGATCGCACCGAGCACGGTGCCGGTCAGCAGCGCCAGGGCCCAGGCCACGGGGATGACCCAGTCGCCGAGGCCCGCGAAGATCGGCCAGGTCATGGAGTCGAGCATCACGACGGCGCTGAGCGCGTAGGTCGCTCCGACACTGAGATCGATATTGCCGTTGATCATGACGATCGTCATGCCCATCGCAATTATGCCAATGGGCGCCGACTGCTTGAAAAGTAGCAGCATGTTGTCGACGTCCATGAAAGCGGTCTCGCTGAGCGACAGGAACTGGCCCGCGACGGTGAAAAAGATCAGTTCGAAAACGATGAATCCCCAGATCGCGCCGCTTTTCAGAAATATTTTGAGGGTGCTCGGTTGCATTGCTGTCTTCCTGTTCACGCGATGGGGGACCAGAGGCCGCCACGCTTTGCCGCAATATCGAGCCAGACCGCGAGGATGATGATGACCCAGGTCACGACATACTGGGCATAGAACGGCAGACCGACGAGCAGGAGCCCATTCTGGATAAAGCCAAGGATCAGCACGCCGATCACTGTCTTGAAAATCGTCCCTGCCCCGCCCATCAGCGACGCGCCGCCGAGGATCACCGCCGCGAGCACTTCGAGCTCGAGCCCTTGGCCGACGGTGTTTTGTGAACCCATTGAACGGCTGGCCTGCAAAAGCCCGGCGGTGGCGACGCAAAAAGCCGAGACCAGGTAGCAGCTGAATACGACCCGGGCGCGCGGAATGCCGGAGAACGTGGCCGCCGTCCCGTTACCGCCAACGGCATAAACCTTGCGCCCGAAGGGTGTCTTGGCGAGCATCACACCGAGCACAGCGGCGAGGGAAAGGAAGATGAGGATGGGCGTTGGTATACCGAGCACATCTCCCCGCCCGAACATACCGAACCAGGTTCCCGCCATGTCGTCGATATCCATGTTCTTGCCGCCCGAGTAGGTGAGCGTTAGCCCATGAATGGCTGACAGCATCCCCAGGGTCACAATCAGAGAATTGAGTTTCAGGTAACCGACGAGAAAGCCGATGAAAGCCCCGAGGCATAACGTCATCGCAAACATGGCGGGAATGGCGAGCGCCGGGCCGATCTTGTCGTGCAGATCGAGAACAACAATCGTGGAGAAGGACATCATCGAGCCGACCGAGAGGTCGAGATTGCCGCTGATGACAACAAAGGTCACGCCGAGCGCCATCACCCCGAGAATGGCCGAGGACCGGACGACACCCATGATGTTATCGGGGTCAAGAAACCGGTCATTAGCCAGTGTGAAAAGGATCATGAACAGGACAAAGGCCACCAGGATGCCTTGCCGAGCAAGGAATTGGCCCATGTCCTTTCTAGTGAGTGCCACCATTTCCCACTCCGTTGCGAGACTGCCCTCATGAACGCCGGGCGCAGCGCTGTTGCCGCGCCCGGTATGGCTATATGCAGTCTTCAGAACACCGGCTTGGTGAACTCACCCATGTTGTCCTGCGTGATCGCTGGCGTCTCAAAGTAGTTGAGGAACGGCACATCGACGCCGTCGAGGATATCAACCGCGGTCTCAAGCGCTGCCCGGGCGTCGTCGACCGGTGACTGATAAATCGAACCCCAGTAATCACCGTTTGCCATCGCCTCGTAGCCCACGGCGAAATTGGTTGCACCAACGAAGGTAATGCCCTCGCGTCCCGCGGCCATTGCCGCATTGAGGCCACCCACTCCCATATTGTCATCACCCGCGTAGACACCATCGATGTCGTCATACTTGGTGAGAAACGCCTCCATCACCGTCTGCGCCTTTTCGCGGTTCCAGTCTCCGGGCTGGCTATCGACCAGTTCCACGTTGGGACAGATCTCTGGAAGACGCTCGGTAAAACCATCCGAGCGCTCGATTGCCGTGGTATAGCCCGGCTGGCCGGTAATCTCGACAATCTGCGCCTCGTCAGCGATGCCCAGAGCCTTGAACCGGTCACACATCACTTCGGCCGCGGTGGCGCCCTGCGCAATGTTGTCCGGCCCCGAAAAAGAAGAGATGAAGTCAAAGCCTTTCTCGTCGATATTGGAGTTGGTGACGACGACCGGGATGTCGGCTTGCTTCGCTTTTCTGACAGCAGGGATAACCGCCTCGCCGTTAGTCGGCCAGATAATGATGGCATCGACTCCTTGCTGGATCAGGTTCTCCATCTGCGCAATCTGGCGAGCTACGTCACCGCCGGCGTCGAGCACTACCGCCTCCACGCGATCATTGGCGTTGGCGGCATCGACGAATGCCTGTTCATAAGTCGTCTGGTAACTGTCGACGCCTACATTGTTCTGTGTGATGCCGATCTTGTAAGTCTCGGCCTGTGCGACGCCAACCACCGCGGTGCTCGCTGCAGCAGCGGCAAGAATAGTCTGGAATTTCATCGGATTCTCCTCCTGAATTTTATTAACTGCCTGAATCCTCAGGCTTGGAATCAGTCTTGCACCTTATCGTCGCCCGGCGAAGCAGCAATTCTATCCATATCGGATATTTATTTATCCGGTATGGATAAAAACCCGATATCTTGGTTTTACCAATTTGAACACCGTAGGGGCGTGGTAGAGATGACGAAAACGAGTTCATCCGAAATGAACATGAACGTGGAAAAGGCGGGACAAGGATCGCCGGAGGGAGGCGATTTGTTCCGCGTTCTTTCCTACCTGGAGGAATGCACCAATGAACTGGAGGCCACGGTTGATCTCCACGATCCCAACCCGGTGTTCCGCATGGCGCTACACGCGATCAAACGGCATCTCGAAGGCAAGGTAATGACACCCACGTCCTTGATCGCTGCAAGTAATGTCCCGTACGCGACCGCCAACAGGCGGCTCAGGGAAATGATCGAGGCCGGACTGATTGACCAGCGCCCACGCACCCGGTCGGGTAAGCGTTTTTCGATGCACCCCAGCGAAAAACTGCTCAATCAGTGGACCCAGATGTCGAGGCAGGTACGCAATCTGGCGGCGACCTATTTCAGCGATCAGAGTAGTCGCGAAGAGACGCACGACTATTATTACGGCGGGTCCTACATGACCGGCCGCACGATCCCGCCGATCCAGGCGCTATCCGAGCCCCTCAAGCTGGCTGGCGGCATGCGCGTGCTCGTGCATGGCGATCCGACGTTCATGGTGATGGAAAACTTCAAGCGCCAGTTCGAGCAGGTGATCGGTACGCAGATCCATCAGCGCGCCTTCTCCATTGATCGCCTGCGCGCCGAGGCGCTGCGCAACGCCGAGCGCACATTCAGCCGCTACGACATCATCGCACTGGATCTGCCCTGGATCGGTGAATTCGCCGAGAAGGATATCCTGATGCCGCTCGACGAGATCATGGACATGACACGACTCGACCCGGCGGATTTCCACACGGCCGGCTGGAAAGCGATCCACTGGGGCGGGCGGCCCTATGGCGTGCCGGCGCAAACCACACCGGAGCTTTTGCTCTATCGCCGTGATCTTCTGACCGCGGCGGGGCTGGAGCCACCGGCAACCACTGGCCAGTTGCTGGACGCGGCACGCGAGCTGCACGCGCCTCGAAAAGGCCTCTACGGCATGGCCTTCAACGGGGCACGAGGCACCGCGCTTGGCCATACCGTTTTAATGACAATGGCGGATTTCGGCCAGCCCGTACTCGACCTGCCCGTGACGAGCAGAGGTTTTGACACCGACACGCTGGCTGCCCGTGACTATTGCGCGACCATTGATACCGAGCGCGGACTGATGGCGGCCGAGTACCTCGTGGAGCTGCTGCAATACGCACCGCCCCAGACCCTCTCGATGTCGTGGTACGAGCGCATGCGCGCTTACTCGGAGGGCCATGTCGCCATGGCCTATGGGTATACGCTCCTCGCTCCCTATTTCGAACTCAATCCATCGTCACCCGCGCACGGGCAGACCGGCTACCTGCCGCATCCGAGTGGACCAGGCATGGCCAATGTTGCACCCATCGGTGGCTACGCGATGGGTATTCCGGCCAACCTTGCCCCGGAGCGGGCTGCAGCGGCAGTCGAGGCACTGCGCGTTTTCACCAGTCCCGAGGCCCAGAAGCTATACGTCCAGAGCGGCAGCCGCACCAGTCCACGCTACAGCGTCGGGGCAGATGCCGAAGTGAGGCGCGCCTCGCCGATTTTCGAGGCCGTGGACGCCATGTCCTGGCGCGATGAACTGCAGTTCTGGCCGCGGCCACCGATCCCCGAAATTACCGGGATTGTCCAGATCTGCGGCGAGGAGTTCCACGACATGCTGCGCGGCCGGATCAGCCCCCGCGCCGCACTCAGCCAGGCCCAGGAAAGGGCCGACACGCTCATCGCAAACCCTGAATAGTAAAACAACGAGGAGGAGACACTCATGGATCCCGACCGCCTTAAAGGCAAGAACATTCTGATCACCGGTGCGGCCCGCGGCATGGGTGCCGCCAATGCCGAGAGCTTCGCCGCGCAAGGGGCAAACGTATGCCTCGGAGATCTGGATCCGGACGAGGCGCAGAAGGTTGCCGAGCGCATCAACGATGCCGGTAACGGCCGCGCCATCGCTGTCAGGATGGATGTCACCAAACGCGAGGACAACGCGAGCGCCGTCGCAGCCACGGTCGAAGCATTCGGTTCGATCAACGTGGGGATGTTCAATGCAGGCCTCAACAAGCCCCGGTTTTTCATGGATATCGATGAAGACAACTGGGACATGATCATGAACGTCAACACCAAGGCGATGTGGCTGGGAATGCAGGAAGTAGCCCGCCAGATGATCGAGCAGGGCCCGATGGAGGATCACCCGTACAAACTCATTAACGTCGGATCGATTGCCTCGCGCAAGCCGCTTATCGATGTAACGGTTTATTGCACATCGAAATACGGTTGCCTGGCGCTGACCCACTGCGGGGCGATCGGGCTTGCCGAGCACAACATCACCGTTAATGGCTTTGCGCCCGGTGTGGTGGTAACGCCGCTGTGGGAGCAACTCGACAAAGACCTGATCAACATGGGTTTCAAGGAACGCGAGGGTCAGGCCTACGAAGACATCGTCAACAATTTCCTACAGATCAAGCGAGTCTCCTACCCCAGGGACATCACCGGGACCGCCTCTTTTCTCGCCAGTGGTGACAGCGACTACATGACCGGACAGATGATCCACATCGACGGCGGATGGTGCATCCAGTGAGACCGCAATCATTGCCCTTGCGCCCGTTTACCGCCTTTCCCGACACACAAGAACAGTGCGGATTGCCCCCGCACCGAGGAGACAACTCATGACACGCGCCCTCATGCCCAATCTACTGACGCCGCAGGACCTGCAACCGAACTGGCAGTGGGAATCGAAGCTACCGTCGCCCGGTCATATGTCCGTCGATTTCGAGCGGCGTATCGACCACGACCGACTGCGTCGTTATCGCCTGGCCCGCACACGACAGGCGCTGCAAGCGTCGGGCGCGGGCACGCTATTACTGTTCGATGTGAACAACATCCGCTATGTCAGCTCCACCAAGATCGGCGAGTGGGAGCGCGACAAGATGTGTCGCTTCTGCCTGCTCACCGGCGACGACAGTCCCTATGTGTGGGATTTCGGCTCGGCCGCCGTGCATCACCAGAAGTATTCCGACTGGCTCGAGCCAAGCCATTGCCTTGCGGGTGTGGTCGGCATGCGCGGGACGATCCCGCCGGAGTTCGGCCTGATGCGACGCTATGCCAGAGACATTGCGCGGCTGATCAAGGAGGCCGGCATGGCCGACATGCCCGTGGGTGTGGATTACGCCGAGACTGCGATGTTCCACGCGCTCAAGGAGGAAGGGCTCAACGTGGTCGATGGCCAGCAGATCATGCTGTCGGCGCGCGAGATCAAGAACTGGGACGAGATCCAGCTCCTGACACAGGCGGCCTCGATGGTCGATGGCGTCTATCACATGATCTACGAGGAGCTGAAGCCCGGCGTACGCGAAAACGACATCGTTGCCTACAGCAACAAGATGCTCTACCAGATGGGTAGCGACGACGTCGAGGCGATCAATGCAATCAGCGGCGAGCGCTGCAATCCACACCCCCACAACTTCACCGATCGCCTGTTCCGCCCGGGTGACCAGGCCTTCTTCGATATCCTGCAGAGCTACCAGGGTTATCGCACCTGCTACTACCGGACATTCAACATCGGGCGCTCTACGCCGTCGCAGAACGACGCTTACGTCAAGGCCCGCGAGTGGATTGATGCCTCGATCGCGATGATCCGGCCCGGCGTTACGACTGACAAAGTGGCCGCGGTCTGGCCCAGGGCGGAGGATTTCGGCTTCCCCTCCGAAGAGGCGGCTTTCGGGCTACAGTTCGGCCACGGGCTCGGCCTTGCCCTGCATGAGCGCCCGATCATCAGCCGCGCCGTCAGCCTTGATCACCCGATGGAGATTCAGACCGGTATGGTCTTTGCGCTGGAGACCTACTGTCCGGCGACAGACGGCTACTCCGCCGCACGGATCGAAGAGGAAGTGGTGGTCACGCCGGAAGGGTGCGAGATCATTTCGCTCTTTCCCGCCGAAGATCTGCCCATCGCGAACCGGTACTAATCATGAGCAATCCATTCGATCTGACCGGCCGCAAGGCGCTGGTTACCGGCGGGGCAACCGGCATCGGCGAAGGCATCGCCCTCGGCCTTGCCGCCGCCGGGGCCGATGTGGCCCTGACTTATCGCACTCACCAGCCCGATGAGGCCCTCGCCGGCATCGAGGCGGCGGGCGGCAAAAGCGCGGCCGTCAAAGCCGATTTTACGGGCATGAACCAGGCTGCCGCCGAAGACGTCGTCACCTTCGCCTCGGACGCACTCGGCGGTCTGGATATCCTGGTCAACAACGCCGGGATCATCCATCGCGAGGACAGCACCGAAATGGCGATGGGGGACTGGCAGCGCGTATTGTCAGTCAACCTCGACTCGGTCTGGCTGCTCTCCCAGGCCGCCGGCAAGCGCATGGTCGCCCAGGGGGCTGGCAGGATCATCATCGTATCGTCCGTGCTCGGCTCGCAGGGCGGTCTTCGTGTACCGGCCTACGCCTCCAGCAAACACGCGGTTCTGGGCCTGACCAAAGCACTCTGCAATGAGTGGGCGCCACACGGCGTCAACGTCAACAGCATCGCACCGGGTTATACGGCGACGGAGAATACCCAGGCGTTACGTGACGATCCGGATCGCGCCAAAGCCCTGCTGGACCGCATCCCGGCGGGTCGATTCGCAGACCCCTCGGAAATCGCCGGCGCCGCTGTCTTTCTGGCATCGGATGCGGCCACTTATTGCCACGGGAGCACGGTCACCGTCGATGGCGGCTGGCTCGCCCGCTAGGAGAAAAGCAATGGAACACACACTGACGGGCAAGACCGCCCTTGTGACAGCAGCCGCCAACGGCATCGGACGCGCCAGTGCCGAAGCAATGGCCGCGCGCGGCGCCCGGGTTATCGCCACCGACATCGATGGTGCAGCGGTCGAGGCCCTCGCACAGACCCACCCGAACATGACCGGCTACCAACTCGACGTGCTTGACGGTTCAGCCGTCGAATCCCTTATCGCATCCATCCCGCCCGTGAATATCCTGCTGAACTGCGCCGGGTGGGTCCATGACGGCACGATCCTCGACTGTGACGAGGCCGTCTGGGATCGATCCTTCGACCTGAACGCCAAGGCGATATTCCGCATCACCAAGGCCGTTCTGCCCGGCATGCTGGATGCCGGGAGCGGGTCGGTCATCAACATCGCCTCCATCGTCTCGAGTGAGAAAGGCGCACCGCGCCGATTCGCCTATGGCGCATCGAAGGCGGCCATCGTTGGCATGACGAAATCCATTGCAGCCGATTTCGTCAAAGACGGCATTCGGTGTAACGCGATCTGTCCCGGCACGGTACAGAGCCCGTCACTAAACGATCGCCTGAGCGCAACAGGTGATTTTGATAAGGCGCTCGCCGCCTTCAAGGACCGTCAGCCGATGGGACGGCTCGGCCGGCCCGAGGAAATCGCGGAAGTGGTCTGCTACCTCGCGGGGGATCTATCGGCCTTTACCACGGGCCAAGCCTTTGCCATCGACGGTGGGTGGTCGAACTGATGGGACTGGATCGTGCCGCTTCGATTGATGATCTTCGCCGTCGAGCCAGGCGGCGTATCCCTCGCTTCGCCTTTGATCTGGTCGACGGCGGTGCCGAGAGCGAGCGCAACCTGCGGCGCAACATCGAGGCCTTCGAGGAGGTTGAACTGACGCCCCGCTACATGGTGGACGTATCCGAACTCGACACTAAGGCCACGCTTTTCGGCCAGACCTACGATATGCCGTTCGGGATGGCGCCCATCGGCATGCTCAACGCGTTCTGGCCCGGTGCCGATCTGACCCTGGCGAGGCTGTGCAAGCAGTACAACGTCCCCTATGTCGCAGGCTCCGCCGCGTCCACCACACTGGAGTCCCTCGCCGAGGCGGCAGACGGGAACGGCTGGTTCCAGCTCTACGTCTCGAGCGATGCGGATGTGACCGAGAGCTTGATCCAGCGCGCCGAGGCGGCGGGCTACACCACACTGATCGTCACCGCTGATGTCCCGGCAGCGGGCAAGAGGGATCGCGACATCCGCAACCAGCTGGCCGTCCCGTTCAGGATCACGCCCGAGGTGATCGCGGGTCTGATGGCTAATCCGCGCTGGTCGCTGGAAACACTCATACACGGCAAGCCGAACATCGCGAACTACGCAGACCTTCTGCAAAACGCAACATCCTATGCGGATGTCCAGAAGACCCTGATCACGCCGAGCTTCACCTGGGATGACCTGAAGCGTCTGCGCGCACGCTGGAAAGGCAAGCTTCTAGTCAAAGGCATCCTGCATCCAGAGGATGCGGCGAAATGCGTGGACATCGGTTGTGACGGCATCATCGTGTCCAACCATGGCGGTCGGCAGGTTGCGTTCGGTCCACCCACCGTTGAAGCGCTCCCGGCGATTGCGGAGGAAGTCGCGGGCCGTGTGGTGATTATTCTCGACAGTGGTGTGCGCCGGGGGGCGGATATCCTGCGGGCAAAGGCGCTCGGCGCCGACTTCGCCTTTGCAGGCCGGGCACTTGCCTACGGTGTAGGCGCGGGTGGCCAGGCCGGCGTGGGGCGCGCCTTCGAGATCCTTCAGCTGGAATTGATCCGCGCCCTGGGTCAGCTGGGCGTCCCCTCGTTCGCCAGCGTTGGGGCGTCGGAACTCAGCCACCCAGGCTAGCGTTTGCGATTATCGCCCGGACCTGCGATAACGCCCTGCCGGTCCAGGCGATCAACTCTCGAACACTGGCGGACGCATGCAGGCGGTTTTCAATCTCGCGCTCCCCTTCTTTGCGCTGATCTTCACCGGGTATCTTGCCGCCCGGGCAAGGATGCTGGGAACGAGCACGGTCGGTGGGCTGAACACCTTTGTGTTCTACTTTGCCCTCCCTGCCCTGCTCCTGATCGAGACCTACCAGGCGCCGGCCGTCACCGGTGCGGTGGGCGGGCTGCTGGCGGGCTACTATATCCCGGGCATCGTACTGTTTTTCGTCGTCCTGCTCATCGCCCGCCGTTTCATGCAACTGCGTACAGCCGATGCCGCCATCCAGGCGCTCGGTGGCGTCTTCTCCAACGTCGGCTTCATCGGACTGCCGCTGGTGATCCTGCTGTTCGGCACCGAGGCCGCGCTGCCCGCCGTTGTGATCGTCATGGGCGACACCATTGTCATGCTGGGGCTCGCAACCGCGCTGATCGAAGCGGATCTGGGCACGCAGCGCAGTCGACTGGCGCTTTGCGGTCAGATCACCGGCGGTGTCGCCCGTAACCCCATCGTGATGGCGGGCGTGATCGGGATCAGTCTTAACCTGCTGGCGGTCCCAGTGGCCGAGCCGGTCCTGCGCTATGGCGGATTGCTGGCCGATGCAGCGGGCCCGTGTGCACTGTTCGCACTGGGAGCGACGCTGGCGGGGCGGCCGATGAGTGAGGGGGCCGGCGAGACGGCCTGGCTCTGCGCGCTCAAGCTACTGATTCATCCCGCACTGGTCGCAGGCATGGTGATATGGGTGGTCGATCTACCGCCCGTCTGGGCAGCCGTAGCCATTCTGCAGGCGGCCCTGCCCATCGCGGCCAATGTCTATGTGCTCGCACAGCGCTATCAACGACGGCCCGAGCAGATCTCCACCGCCATCTTCCTGTCCACGGCGATCGGCGTGCTCACACTCAGTGCACTGATCAGCTGGATCTATCCGGTCTGAACCCGCATCACCGACTGGACGGCTGGCGAATGCGTCCGTACGACTACGGACGTCACTTTCCCGCTCGGCCACTAATATGGGAAGCAGGTCGTATCAGAGGGGAAACCGCCGTGGCTGCTCCAACATGCTTTCTGCACACATTCGCCCCCGGGTTGCTGTTCCTCGCCGGCATTACCCTTCATGGCACGGTGTCGGCCCTGCCCCTCGCTGATCCGGCCGAACGACCGGTCGCGGAGGCCATCGGCCGCTACGAGGCGGACTCCCTCGCCGGCGGACCGGGCAAGGATGGCATCCCGGCTATCGATTCGCCGCAGTTCGAAGCCGCCGATCAGTCCGATCTCGATCCCGGCGACAAGGTGATCGGGCTGTACTACAAGGGCGAGGCGCGCGCCTATCCTCAGTCCACGCTGGTCTGGCACGAGATCGTCAACGACACCATCGACGGCGACGGCATCGCCATCACCTATTGCCCGCTGACGGGCAGTGCCGTCGGCTTCGAGCGCGGCGAGACCGAGCTGGGCGTGAGTGGTCGGCTGGTCAATAGCAACCTGGTGATGTACGACCGCACCAGTGATTCACGCTTCCCGCAGATACTCGCGACCGGCATCACCGGTCGACATCGACGCGAGGCCCTGCGCGAGGTTCGGCTGATCTGGACTACCTGGGAGGCCTGGCGGACACGCTATCCGCAGACACGGGTACTCAGCCGCAACACCGGGTTCCTGCGTAACTACGGCGACGATCCCTACGGGACGTACAACCCCGTGACCGGGTATTACCGCCCCGACAGCCGTGCGCTTTTCCCGGCCATGCACACTGACGATCGCTATCCGGCCAAACAGGTCGTACTGGGCCTGCGGGACCGCAACGGTGCCGTGGCCATCGACAAGACCCGGCTCGCCCGCGACGGCGTCATCGAATTCTCCCGCGGTGGCGATCACTACCTCGCCATCCACGATCCGGTCCTCGATACCGGCTGGCTGTTCCGCGCCGGGCAATCCGTCAGCGTCGACCCATCGGCCGTCGAGTTCGGACCCGAAGGGCCGCGATTCCCCGGTCGCGACGCACTCACGCCGATCAATGCGTTCGAGGTCATGTGGTTCGCGTGGTTCGCCTTCTACCCGGATACCGGACACCTCCAGTGATGAGACGCTTCCTTCCCGTCAGCGCGGTGGTCACGGTCGTCATCGTCTACAGTCTGTTCTACCTGTGGATGATCGGTGACCTGTCCATCCACTCGCAGGCGGGCTGGGGCTGGCAGAGTGTCCCGGACTGGACCGGGCGCCTGACCGATCGTCGCGGCCCGTTCCTGTTCGAGCCGACGGCGCAGCTCACCGCGCCCTTGGGCACCTGGCTCATCAGCCCGCTGAACAGCCTGGTCGCGATGGGTCTCGGGGGGCTGCTGGGCGGTAATCTCCTGATCTGGCACCGGCGCCGGCAACTCCCTGTATATTGTCAGGCGGGGCGGTCGGGACGCTGGAGCGCGCTGGCCTCGGTCCCCGCGCTGCTTGCCGGGGGGGCCTGCTGTGCACCGGCCCTCCTGCTGGTCATCGCCACGCCGTCGATCGGTTTTCTGGCCGGGCTGTTTCCCTGGCTGGTTCCCCTTTCAGCGGCCCTTTTGAGCGGCACGCTGACAGCCCAGATATTTTTCTACCACGCTGCCCGCCAAAGGGTAGAACAACGCACTGGATAGCTATGGATCATAAACACGACCTGATTATCATCGGCGGTGGTGTCGGCGGACTGGTTACCGCCAGCGTCGCGGGACAGCTCGGCCTCGATGTCGTACTGGTCGAGCGCGGATCGGCGCTGGGTGGCGACTGCCTTCACCATGGATGTGTGCCGAGCAAGACGCTGCTCCACAGTGCAAGCGTCGCGCAGACGGTTCGCAATGCCGAGGGCTCCGGTATTAGTGCCGGGCTCGGGGACATCGACCTCGAGGCGGTCATGGATCGCGTCCGTTCGGTCATTGCCCGAATCCAGCAGGCGGACGATCCCGACCGGTTCCGTGGCTATGGTGTGGACGTGCAGTTCGGTGAGGCGCGCTTCCTCGACGCCCGCACCATCGAGGTCAAGGGCAATCGGTTGCGGGCGCGGCGGTTCGTGATCGCGACGGGCTCGCAGCCGACAATCCCCCCGATTCCGGGGCTCGACGACGTCCCGTATCTCACCAACGAAACCGTGTTCGACGAGACCACCCTGCCGGCGCGTCTCGCGGTAATCGGTGGCGGGCCCATCGGGACCGAGCTGGGGCAGGCCTTCGCGCGGCTCGGGAGCCGGGTCACCCTGATCGAGGCGGGCGGACAGATCCTGCCCAAGGACGATCCGGCACTGGCGCAACAGCTCCGTGCCTGCCTGGAGAGCGAGGGTGTGTCGGTACGCGTCAACACCCGCGTCGAGTCGGCCGCCGCCACCGCCAACGACACCGCAGCGCTTACGCTATCGGGGGATGCCGGAGAGGAAACACTCACGGTCGATCGGGTCCTCGTCGCCGCGGGCCGCAAACCCAATCTGCAGTCGATCAATCCCGGCGCGGCCGGGCTTGAACTCGCGCCCGACGGCACGCTGACGGTCGATGCCAGGCTGCGAACCCGCCAGCACCATATCTATGCCTGCGGTGACTGCGCCGGTCCCTACCCGTTTACCCATATGGCGGAATACCAGGCGAGCGTCATCATCAGCAACGCGATCTTCCGGATGCCGAAGAAAGCCGACTATAGCGCCGTGCCCTGGGTCACCTATACCGATCCGGAACTCGCGCATGTGGGCATGACCGTCACGGACGCCCAGGACGCCGGCATTGCCTTTTCCATCGCCGCCTTCCCCGTCGCCGACGTCGACCGGGCGATTGCCCAGGGACAGACTGCCGGGGAGCTGCGATTAATAGTCAGTCGCGGGAAGATCATCGGCGCGAGCCTGCTCAGCCCCCATGCCGGCGAGCTGATCCACGAGATCGCGCTGGCGATCGCCGAGGGCATCCCGCTGAGAAAACTCGCCGGGATGATCCACGCCTATCCAACACTAGCGCAGATCACCAAGCGCGCCGCCGGGGCCCACTTCGCCCCGCAGCTTTTCTCTAGCCGCACGCGTGGATTCGTCAAATGGATCAACCGGATCCTGCCCTGATCCGGCGTCGACTCCGCGCCGAGGCCACGACGGCGGTCGCGGGTGCGGGACTGATCCTGGTCGGGATCGCCTGGGCCAGCCGCTTTGTGCCGGCAGGGCTCGAACTGCCGCTCATCCTGCCGACCAGTCCCGTCATGCTGGGGGTAGCCCTGCAACGCCGATGGCTAGCATTGATCGTTGCCGGAATCGCTCACACGCTCGCGGTCACCTATTACCTGGACGCCATTCCCATCGTCGCCATCCCGACCGCACTGGGTTTAATGGCATCGGCCGTGCTCGGCGCAACCATCTCGCGCCGGACGAATGTATCCCTGCACTTCGAAGACGGGCGCCAGGTCATCGCGTTTCTATTGATCGGGCTAGGGGTCAGCGCATTCGGCAGCGCATTGTCCGGCGCCATCGGGACAACCGGACTGCAGACAGGGCTGGAGAAGGCCGTGCTGCTTTGCTGGATTGCCGACGGTATGGGCATGCTGCTCATCGGCCCGGCGTGGTTGCTGGCGCTGCAGCGCCCGAAAGGCTGGCCGCTGCGCGGCATCGATAGCCTGATGCTGCTGGTCGTGACCGCCGTTACTTACGGGATCTACGCCGGCCATCTCGACCCCGAATTCGCCCGACCGCTGTCGTACGCCGTTTTCCCGCTGATCATGGCGACCAGCTACCGATGTGGTCGACTGACAACGGCGCTGGCGATTGCCGGTATCGCCGCGATTGCCATCAGCTGCACCGCCCTCGGCAAAGGGCCTTTCGCGATCAATGGCCTGCAAGCCGATGTGCTGGCGCTCCACGCCAACCTCGCGATCCTCAGCCTGACCGGACTGATCATGGCGGTGATCCGTTATCAGAAAAGCCTGGCCGATGCGGCGATGCAGACGCACCTGCTGCGCTTTGCCCGCGCCAATCGGCTGGATGCGATGTCAACGCTTGCCGCCGGCATGGCCCACGAGCTCAACCAGCCGCTGACATCCGCCAACGCCTACGCGCAGTCAATCCGCCGCCAGCTAAAAAACGACACCCACAGCGCCGATCTGCAACCCGCCCTGGACGGCATGATCACGAGTAACGAGCGTGCGGCGCGAATCGTCCGGCACTTTCGTCATTACCTCGGCGACGGGGAGAACCATGCGGAGCGGTTCGATATCCGTCGCGGTGTCAGTGCCGCGATTGATCTCGTGAGGCCAACGCTGAATGACCACCGGATCGCGCTGGATGTCGACCTGCCGGATCGGCCGGTCGAGTGGATCGGGGATCCCGTCGGGCTCGAGCAGATCGTCGTCAATCTGCTCCAGAATGCCGATGAGGCCCTTATGACGCGACCCAGCGATGAACCGCGCTGGATCCATGTGCTGGTACGCTGCCAGCCGCGTCGCCGCCGGCTGCGACTGCTGGTCCGGGATAACGGACCCGGGCTGGACGAGGCACGGCTGGAGCATCTATTCGAACCGCTGGCATCGGGGCATGACTCGGGGACCGGACTGGGGCTCGCCATCTCCCGCTCGATCGCCGAGGCGCACGGCGGATGGATCAGTGGCCGCAACCGTGTCGGTGGTGGCGCGGAATTCACCCTCGAGCTGTCGATGGCGGAACCATGAGTGCACATCCCGTCGTCAGGCTGGTCGATGACGATCCGGACGTGCGCGCGGCGCTGTCCATGATGCTTCGCGGCGCCGGTTTTCGCATCCAGGCATTCGCCGATGCCCGGGCCCTGCTTGACGCCGTCACCCCCGAATGCCGCGGGTGTCTGATCATCGATGTTCGACTGGGTGACATCAACGGCCTCGAGCTCCAGCGCCTCCTGATCGAGCGACGCATCCACTTGCCACGCCTGTTCATCACGGGTCACGGTGATGTCCCGCTCGCCGTCGAGGCCGTCTCTTACGGTGCGCTGGACTTCCTCGAGAAACCGCTCGATGACGAGGCGCTGATCGCGCGGGTGGAACAGGCCATTGCGGCCGACCGTGAGTGGGCAATCGCCCATGAGGAAGTGACCCGCACGGAAATGCTCATCGATCGCCTCACCCCGCGCGAGACCGAGGTCATGGCGCTGATGGTCGAGGGGCTCCCGAGCAAACGCATTGCGACCCGGCTGGGCGCGAGCGTCAGGACCATCGAGGTCCACCGCGCCCGGGTCCTCGAGAAGCTCGAGGTAGCGAACAGTGCCGAACTGATTCGACGGGTCGTTCAGATCCCCGACTACAACCCATAGAAAGGTCATCGGATGTCCAGACTCAAGAAAATCGCGCTGCTGACCGTCATCGCCGTTCTGATCGCGATCGGCCTGACACTGCGCAGCGAAATCGACCGCGAGACGGTCGCCAACCTGATCACGGGGCTGGGCCCCTGGGCCGGGCTCGCCTTCATCGGCGCCTATGCCGCCGGTGCCGTCGCGTTCCTCCCCGGTCTGGTATTCACGATCACCGGTGGCGCCCTGTTCGGCCCGGTACTGGGCACGCTCTACAGCCTGATCGGCGCTACGCTGGGCGGTACGCTCGCCTTTCTGGCCGCCCGCCACGGCCTCGGGGACTGGGTGGCCACCCGCACCGGTCAGCGCCTCGAGCGCCTGCAGCGCGGTATCGATCGCGAGGGCTGGCGGTTTGTCGCCCTGATGCGGCTGGTCCCGCTGGTCCCCTTCAACCTGCTCAACTACGCCCTCGGCTTAACGCGGGTCGGGGTAACGGTCTATGTCGTAACCAGCTTCATCGCCATGGCACCGGGGGCGCTGGCCTATGTCTGGGTCGGCCATGCCGGCCGCCAGGCCCTCGCCGGCGGTGGCAACGTCGTGCAGAGCGTGCTGATTGCACTGGCGCTGATCGCAGTACTCGCCTTCGTCCCGCGGCTGGTGCGTAGCCTGCGGAACGATGCGGAGGTTTAGCTCTTTCCCTCTGCGATATGACCGTGCATCTCTTCTGCAACATTGACGCCGGATAGAAGCGCGCTTTCGTAACTGCCCATACGTGCGCTCGTGCTGACATAGTCCCCGCAAAAAGCCACCCGGGCGTCGGGGCATACCGACAGTGCCTGCGACAGTGGGTCTCCCTCGGGATAGGCATTGCCCCATCGATGCAGCAACGGGCCGAACGCGTAGCGGGACTTATCAAAGGCCGGCATGCCTGGGATGGTGCTCAGCGCCAATAGCATCTCGTCGATCAGATCCTCTTCGCGGCTGGTATCCGAGGACGCATCACCCACTCTCGCAGCACTCGATGAAGAACCATGGACACCGGCATTTTCGCGGGCAAAGCCGATGGTGGAATGCAGAACCACGGAGCAGCCACCGCCGTCGCAGGGCTGGATGGAGATCTTCGACAGGACGTCGTGATCTTTGACCAGGGCATCGCTGAAACCCAGCCGCCGCCATTGAGCGGCCACCTCATCGGTGCCGTAGAACAACACCGTGAGCACCGGGGCGGCCGTTTGCCGGGCGATGGCCTCCAGTGACTCGTTCAACCGGCTATCATCCAGCTCCGTGGCCGCCGCGACGAGCGGCGGTTCGCCCCCGAACGTAGCCGACCAGCGGGGATGCGCGACGCCGCTGCCCGATACGATCAGCCAGTCGGCGGTGCCAACCTCCTCGCCGTTTTTATCGGTTAATGTCCATTGACCATCCCCTCCTCCATCGTGGGAGAGACCTCGCACCATCGTTGAATACCGGGTCGTGATCGGAGTCAGGAGCTCGCTATCGCCATCCAGCAACAGCGAGCTCGCGATATTCGCCATTTCGCCGTTTTCACCGGTGATCAACGCTACATCGTCGGTTTTCTCGTCCGGAGAGAGCTCACCGGTAGCGCCGTCAATAAAGCACCGAGTCCCCGAATAGGGCTTAACGGCATCGCCCAGCGACGGCAGCAGATCCCGACCCTGGTCCGTGGAGATATCCGCATAGGGTGCCCCGTGATTGACGCGGAACTCGGGGATTGACCGGGTTTTCCGCGTTGCCGCCCGTCCACCGGGCCCGCGGCCGATTTCATAGAGCGTGATGCGACTGAGGTGATCCGGCATCGTCAGCGCGAGGCTGCGCGCCACCGAGGAGCCGGCGATGCCGTTGCCGATAATCGCCACGCTGACGGCATGGGGGGACGGGACAGAGTTGGATGCGGAGTCGGACATATGAAAAACACCATAGACATGAAACCGACATGTTACTGAATTCCATCAGTCTGCCGAAGCGGCGCAGTTGCATGGGAGGTTCGACATATGGAGAAGACGGTCTCGGCTTCTGGCTCCGTTGTCAGCTCTTCCCAACCCTTTGCACATTCTCTATACACACTCATCAGTGTGTATTCGGCGTGTGCAAGGGTTCGAAAAAAAGTGACAGCGCCTTACCCTGACCCGGCCAGGCACCCCGCCGACCCTAAAAATCACTCAACGCCCGCGAGCTGCGCCGCCCGATGCTACCTCCGTGATCCGCAAGCCAGCGCCGCGCCGCATCCTGCCCCGCGTCATGCATCGCATCGAGCGAAAGACCGTCAGTTTCCAGCCGACTCGCAGCCGACTGCCGCGCGAGGGCAGCACCGCCATCGAGGTGATGGAAGCGCAGACGTGCGATCTGTCGGTGCCGACGCGAGAGTGACCAGCGACCGGGTAATCCCGCATCCGCCTGCCAGGTGGCGATCCAGTGCAGCTCACGCAAAAGGTGGGTGCTGAACCCCAGTTCGCGGGTGCGTTGCAGAATGCCATCGACGCGTCGCGGCGGTATTCCCGACGCACGCTCCGGCAGGAGCTGGATAAGCATCAAATCATTCGAATGCGCCGCCTCGACCAGGGGAAGCAGCGCGGGATTCGCGGCAAAGCCACCGTCCCAGTAATACCGCCCCTCGATCTCGACCGCCTGGAAAAGCGTCGGGATACAGGTGGACGCAAGGAGCACATCCACACTCAGCTCGTGCCGCTCAAAGAGCCGGAGCTGGCCGGTTTCGACATCGGTAGCAGCGATGAATAGCGGTGACTGGCCGCCGGCACGAAGCGCCTCCCAGTCGAGGGAGTCCCTGAGCAACTGGCGAAGCGGATTGAAGCCGGCGGGATTGAACTGGTAGGGCGAGGCCATCGCCGTCACCGCCTTCAGCGCCTCCCCCTGGAGCGACTCATCGAGGCGCCAGGGCAGTCGCATAAGCGCATTCATCTGCCCGATACCCTCCTAGAGAGCCTGCAGTGCGGCTCGGGCGCCCTTTGCCCCATCGGCGGCCCAGCCCGAGGCAAGCGCCACTGCGTTGAGGGCGCCGGCACTCGTCCCGCTCAAGCCCGCCGGCCGGATGCCGGCAGCCAGAAGGCCGTCGAGCGCTCCCCAGGTAAAGGCCCCGTGAGATCCACCGCCCTGCAACGCAAGGGCCAGCGGCGCATCAATCCTCTGCATAATGACACCCGCCTTTCAACGTTCCGAAGGACATCATATTCGAAGTGCATCCAGTGCGGTAAACCTGGAAAGGACGCGATCCAGATGCCGAGATTTCGCTACTATGCAGATAGCTAAACCAACGGGTTGAGGTCATTCAATGTACGAACGTTTTTACAACCTGATCGGAAAACCCTTCCAACTCAGCCCAGATCCGGCATTTTTCTACGGCAGTCGCGGCCACAAGCGTGCAGCGGCGTACCTCGAATACGGTGTCGAACAGGGCGAGGGGTTCATCGTCATTACCGGCGAGGTGGGCGCCGGTAAGACCACGCTGGTGCGGAATCTTTTCCGGAGTCTACCTCTCAATCGTGTGGTTGCGGCACAGATCGTGAGCACTCAGCTGGATGCCAACGATATGCTCGGAGCGGTCTGTTCGGCCTTTGGCCTCGGGACCGAAGGCGGCAAGGCGGAGCGCCTGTTCAGGCTCGAAAAACACCTGCAGGCCTGTCAGCGTGCCGGCAAGCGTTGCCTTCTGGTGGTCGACGAGGCGCAGAACCTGTCGCCGGCTACTCTCGAAGAACTGCGGATGCTGTCCAATTTCCAGTCGGACAGTGGGTCGTTGCTGCAAAGTTTTCTCGTGGGCCAGCCGGAATTCCGTGACATGTTTCAGGGCGACGCTATGCGCCAGCTGCGCCAGAGGGTCATAGCGACCTGTCATCTTGGCCCGTTGAACGCCGACGAGACGCGCGAATATATCGAACACCGACTCCGCAAGGTCGGTTGGGAGCAGGATCCGTCATTTACCGATGCCGCCTTCGATGCACTCCACCGCTACTCGGAGGGCGTCCCGCGCCGGATCAACACTGTCTGTGATCGCTTGCTACTCATGGCCTCTCTTGAAGAGCGCCATGAAATCGACGCCGATGGCGTACAGGAAGTCGTGGACGAGCTGGATCAGGACTTCGGTGTCCGGGAACAGATACCTGCCCCCGACGCACTACAGCCACCAACGGATGATCCGCCCGCGCCAACGCCACCGGCATCATCGCAACCAGCCGATGACGCAACACACACGGCTGCCCAGCTCGAGCGTTTTGCCTCCTATACGACGGCCGTGTCGCGTCGAATCCTCAAAAACCTGCGGCAACGCCACTAAGCCGACTGAACACTTTGACAGCGTCGGTGTTTTTTACACTTTTGATGGGCAGACCTTTGAGAATTTGGCTCTGGAGTATTTTTATTTCGTAAAGTCAAATACTTAAAAAGATGGCCCGTTACTTGCAAACAAATGGTCAGGGAAGGAGAACCATTCCCGAACAGCATCAACAGGCATCTTGGAGTTGGACAATGACCATTATCAATCGCAGGAAGAAATCCCTGACCGCCCTTGCCACCGTCGCACTTATGGCGGCTGCCGGTGGCGCACACGCAAGCTTTATCCTCAGCTTTGCAGACCAGAGTCGGCCCTTCGACGAGACCTTACAGGATGGCCCTGTCGCGGGAGAGTTTAATGGCGCCGCATTCGATGCCGAGGCCGACTTCTTCGCGCGTCTCGATTCAAGGACCACCGAAACCTTCGAGAGCTTCGATGACAATCGACCGCTATCACCTGTTACATCGGTTGGTTCGTTCCTGCCGGGTCCGCTAGCGAACAATGGCACGGGAACGAACTGTGTCTCCGGCTGCACTGAGCCGGTCGTACTCAATCAGGCGGATGTCGACGGGAACACGGGTCGTTACGACGTCACCGGGCCAAATGGTCAATATTACCTGGACAGTAACGACTTGACTCAGGTGAGGTGGGAACTCGGCACTGCCGATCCTGCGCTGGATTCGAGCTATAACGCCATTGGCTTTTACCTGATGGATCCCAGTGACCAGAAAGCAACGTTCGAGATCAGCACGTTGGCTGGCACCGAGCTTTTCACTATTCCCGAAATGATGAGCGGTACCAGGAAAGATGGTGATCTCATCTACCTGTCGGCCATCTCGACGGCTGGAGCCATCACCAGCGCGTCAATCTTGTTTACAAACACTGATGGGAATACGTCGGATGGCTTTGGCCTCGACAATGTCACCGTTGGTGTACCGGCTCCCGGGATGCTGGCGATGCTCGGCAGTGGACTGATGGCGCTGGGGCTTTTCGGTCGCCGTCGGAAGGATCGCCTCGCGGCTTAGCACCACGTCTTCGGCATGGTAATTCCAGGTCGGTCAAAGGAGGCCCTTCGGGGCCTCTTTTTCATCGCGATCGGATTGAAATCAGGCGGCTGGAAACGCGCACAGTCTCAAAACTGTGATAGAACTAATCAAAAGGATTTCACTGCCCAAGGGAGAATCGACATGACGGCAGTTTTTCGCACACTGGTTATCGGACTCACGGTGAGCCTGGTTGTTGGTTGTAGTGGCACCAGCGGACGCGGCTCGGCAACACCGGATGATGGAAATATCGAAACGCCGGCCTACGTGATCGGGGCCGGGGATCAGCTCCAGATCAACGTGCGTAACAGCCCGGATCTCTCTGTCGGCCTGCCCGTCCGGCCCGATGGCCGGATTTCGATACCCATGGTGCGCGATATCCAGGCGGCGGGCCGCACCACGTCGGAGC
Organism: Spiribacter vilamensis; assembly: GCF_004217415.1. Lineage (NCBI taxonomy): Bacteria > Pseudomonadati > Pseudomonadota > Gammaproteobacteria > Chromatiales > Ectothiorhodospiraceae > Spiribacter > Spiribacter vilamensis. The sequence goes on along the minus strand of NZ_SHLI01000001.1, from coordinate 624,467 downwards.
TCGCCGATGCGCTGGAGGACGAGCTCTCCGAGGTCATTCTCAACCCCATCGTGACGGTCATTGCATCCGGCTTCGTGGGCACCTATGCCGACCGGATTCGCATCATTGGACAGGCAACACAGCCACAGGCGCTGGCCTACCGGCGGGGCATGACAGTGCTCGATGCCATTATCCAGGTCGGTGGCTTGACCGAATTCGCGGCCGGTAACCGCGCCAAAATTATTCGGCGCGATAAAAGCGCAAACGAGGAAATCATCGTTCGGCTCGACGACCTCGTGAACGAGGGCGATCTCAGTCAGAACTACAACCTCCAGTCGGGGGATGTCCTCGTGATTCCGGAGTCGTTGTTCTAGGGACTGATCAAGGCTAAGCGACATGCGTCGTTGATACAGACGGAAGGGAATCATGCGCGAGTTCGTCAAATACCTCCTCGGGGAGTTACGCGGTACCTGGAGATTTCGCTGGTATGGCCTGCTCATTGCGTGGGTCGTTTCGCTCGCCGGCGCGGCATCGGTTCTGACCATGCCGGACGAGTATCGGGTCACCGCCCGGGTACAGCTCGATACCCAGTCGATGCTCCGGCCACTGCTCCAGGATCTGGCCGTTGAACCTAACCTCGGGATACGCATGCGAGCGCTCACCGCAACGCTGTTGCGCCGGGAGAATGTCGAGCGGATTGCCACCGAGAATGATCTCCTTCTCACCGCCTCCACGCCTGCACAGGAAGAACGCATTCTCGAGCGCCTGGAGCAGGAAATCCTCATCCAGGGGATGAGGGATAGCCCGATCTACCAGATTGGTTACACCGCCAACGGCGCTAGCCAGGCCAAGGGGGTGGTTCAATCGACCCTCGACATCCTTACCGAGGAGGCAATGGGCGTCACCATGAGTGATGCCAGGTCTGCTACTTCCTTCCTCGAGGAACAGGTTGACGATTACGAGCAGCGACTCCGCGCGGCTGAGGAGCGTCTGGCGGAATTTCGGCGCGCCAATGTAGGAATGTTGCCCAACCAGGGTGGGGGCGACTTCTACCAACGCCTCAATCGAACCGAAGAAGAGATCGAGAACCTCGAGTCGGATCTGGAGACGGCCGAACGGCGGCGACGGAGTTTGCGTGAACAGATTGTCCGCCTCGAATCCAATCCGTCACAGAGGATTGAGCAATCACCGCGCTTCCAGCAACTCAGTGAGGATTTGCGAACAAGTCAGCAGCGGCTCGATGAACTGCTCCTGCGCTACACCGCGGAGCATCCGGATGTCCAGACTCTCGAGGACCGAATCGAGCGGCAGCGACAGCGCCGTGAGGCGCTGGAAACCGAGGATCCACCTGACCGGGCGAGAACGGACAATCGGGATAGCCTCGTCTACCAGGAGTTTCAACTGCGCCTCAATGACCTCGAATCGGAGATCGCCAGTATCCGGACGCGTCTTGAGCAAAGACAGGAACGCCGCGGAGAACTCCTCACGAAAGTTGACGAGATTACGGAAGTCGAGAAACGCCTGACCGATCTGACCCGTAACTACCAGTCGACACAGCAGCGCTACCAGACACTGATTAGCCGGCTGCAGACCGCGCAAATGACAACGGCGGCGGACCGGTCAGCCGGTCAGATGAGCATCCGCCTGGTCGACCCGCCGCGAACGCCGGAAGAGCCTGATGGCCCGCCCCGGGCATTGTTCATGACGGCCGTCGCGCCGGTGGGACTTGGCATGGGCGGCGCGTTTGCCTTTCTGCTCCACCTTGTTCGCCCCGTATTCCAGAGCCGTGAAAGGCTTGCGGAAATCAGTGGGCGCCCCGTGCTCGGATCGGTCAGCCTCGTCCTGACGCGCCGTCAGCGCCAGGTCAAGACCGGGGCCATCGCGGTGTTCGGCCTCGCGACGCTGATGCTGGTCGCCGCCGCGGTTGGCGGCGCGATATATGTGGATATGGGCGTCGAGCAGTTCCAGAACCTCATTCGGAGAGTGAATCTTTGAGTACCATCGAACGGGCCCTCAATCGCAAAAAGGCCGAACAACCGGCGTCCTCTACCGGCACGGACACGCCGATCGGGACAATGGACAATACTGGCCATTACGCCAACTTCGAGCCCTCGGGCCCCCGCCTCTTCATCGATCTGCCACGCCTGCGGCAGGCAAGCATGCTCCCCCCGACAAGCATCTCGGATCGTCTCGGTAACGAGTATCGAAGGATCAAGCGCCCACTGGTCAATAACGCGACCGGGAGAGGCGTGATGAAGGTGCCGGATGGCAATCTCATTATGTTGACCAGCGCCGTTCAGGGCGAGGGAAAAACCTTCACCGCGCTCAACCTGGCGATGAGCATTGCGCGCGATCCGGACTTCTCGGTCACCCTGGTGGATGGCGATACGGCACGCCATACCGTGTCGTCGCTTCTCGGAATCGCTGATGCGCCCGGCTTGCTCAACCTATTGGCCGACGAATCGCTCGAACCCGGCAGCCTCGTTCGGCCAACCAATATCGATTCCCTTTCCGTGCTCGCAGCCGGCGCCCATCATGAACTGAGCGAGGAACTGCTCTCGAGCTCGCGAATGGCGAGTCTCGTCGCCCAACTTGGCGGTAATACGCCCAACCATATCGTGCTGTTCGACGCGCCCCCGGTTCTGGCGGCGCCGGAAGCCGTCACGCTCTCTCATTACATGGGGCAGATCGGCATGATCGTTAAGGCCTCCTCGACGTTGCAGCACGAAGTCACGATGGCTCTCGAGCAACTCGATCAGACCAAGGCCATCAACATGATCCTCAATCAAAGCATCGACGGACCGGGTGGTGATCATTATGGCGGGTATTACGGCTATGGTTATGGCGAGGAGCGCTGATCCCGTGTTGTGGTTATGGTCTGCGCGATGGTCGCGCATTGTCACGCGAACGGCCGCCGTGGTGGTGCTTATCGTAAGCATCCAGCCCGCCGTCGGTCAGAGTCTGGATGGCTGCGGTCTGCCACTGCCGGGCGGCGCCGATCGCGACAGTGGCCTCGGGGAGCGCACCATCCAGAATCGGCAGGGCCAGCGCTTTTTGCTGGCCCCGTCGCTCACGGCCCGGCACACCACGACAGATAACGTCGCGCTGACACCGGATGGCGAGAAAGAGTCGAGCAATGTCAGCGAGATCGTTCCGGCCTTTACGTTTTGCCAGAACCGACCAGGCCTTCGCACGCAGATCGACTACCGCGCCGAGCTGCTTTATTACAGCGATGACACCAACCGTAACGACGTCCGTCACCAGTTGAACGCCTCCAACACGGCAGAACTGGCCGACAACACGGCGTTCCTGGACCTGGATGCCCAGTTCGACCAGCGCCCCCTGTCGGTTAGCGAGGCCTTCGGCGGAAACCGCGGTCTGGACACCGGCAACACGGAAGATGTGCTCGATCTGCGCGCCAGTCCCTACATTAATCAGGATCTCGGGCCCGCGGGCAGCATGCAGGCCCGGTATGCCTTCGAGACCACGGACCATGAAGAGCGCAAGGATCGAGACACGGACCGCCATATCGGGAGCGTACGCCTGGCAAGTCCCGCAGCGGCCGACCCGGTCTCGTGGCTCGGGAGTATTCGAAGCGAGCGGATTGAACGGGATGAAAGCAGTGCGTCCGACGAGACCAGCTATCTCGATAATGCCTTCGTTGAGCTCGGCTATCGCGTCCGTGGGCGTCTGACACTTACTGCCCGCAGCGGTCTGGAGACCGAGAATCTTCCGGATGGCGGGTACGACCGCTTTGGCAGCGAATACTGGGAAGCCGGTGGCCGTTGGAGCAATGATCGTACCCGCATCGAGGCACGGTTCGGCAAGCGATTCTTCGATGACACGTACTTTGCCGCCATCAACCATCGCGCCGGGCGCATCACCGGAAACCTCAGCTACCAGGAAGTACAGGACGTCCGCGCCGACGAGGATAACCCTGAACCTGATGTCGCCCTCAGTAAGCGGCTCAACGCCTCAGCCAGCTACGAAAAAGGTCGCTCGACGGTCACCGTCAACGTGTTCGACGACCGCGCCGATTTTATTCGCAGCGGCGAGGAACGCGACCGGATCGGCGTTGATACCCGCTGGCGATGGCAGTTCCAGCCCCGAACCACGCTTACCCCGAGCCTCGACTGGCAACAACTCGACGACCGCAACGGGATCGATAATGACATTTACGGCGCCCGGATCAGCCTGACGCGGCTGTTAAGCCCGGAGATGCAGGCGGGCGTTACTTTGCGCCGCGAGGAACGTGATTCGGACGATCCGAGCGTCGAATACAGAGAAAATGCGATTACGTTGGAGATTACTCGGGTTTTCTAGCGTCGGCAGAAATGATTATTTCTGTGCAATCCTTTTAATAAAATGCTTCGCGCTACCCGGTAGCGCGTTGCTTATTTCTTTTCTCCAATACCGAAGACGTCCGAAACCGGCGCCACGGTTAATCGGGATCTCTCCAAGCTCGGGCCACAACTCTCCAATAAGGTCTCGGTAAAAGCCCCTGTTCACTACATAGTCTCGCGGCAACCCAAGGCTTATCTCGTATAATCTTTGCCCACCAAACGGTTGGAGCGAAGGCATAGGCGTTGGATGACCATAAACGGCCGATCCTGCCCAACATCCATGCCGTTGCTCGATCCTTGTAAGGTCCAGCATTATTGATGCGTCCATTGACGGATGCCTGGCAAGGTCACTGATCCACCGCTCGCCTGCTTCAACGAGTATCGGATGGTGAGGTAGATAGTATTCACTGAGAAGCCGCTCACTTGTCGGAATAGGTGCTCCGATATCTGAGGGCTGGAACGGCGTGCCTTGTATTAAATCTGCACCGGTCCCGCTCATGGAGTTTATCGCCGGAGCGCGCTTCGCCACCGTCCCGCCCATACTAGTAACAGCATCGCACATCATCCGCCCGGAGCGGTTGAGCCATTCCGTGATTTCGGTGGGACTCGAGGGAACAACCGCCAGAACGCGGTGGTTAATCCCTGCCCGGCTCGCAAGCTTACGGGCCAGATGAGCGTCCAAAGACGTCTTTTCTCCAAACGTCTCAGCTCGCAGGTATTCCGTATGCCCCTTTGCGGCCGCGAGGATCAATCGCGAATCGTACCCACCGCTGAGATTAATGATGGTCTCACCGGTGGACAGGATCGCGCCGACCTGACGTCGTAAAATCTCAGCCGCTTCTGCTACCCCTTCCTTTTTTCCGTGTTTAACGACTGGCTCATGGCTTTGTGGATTCAGGTTAGGCCATACCCTCGTAACATCGAAGCTGTCCAGATCCAGCACGTGATTAGGCATTAGCCGATAAGCCCCCCTCCGCGGCGTCAGGCCAAACGGTAGGAATCCATTACGATCGGGAAACGAGAAAATTCCCTCGACGTCCGGATCCGGGGGAAGATTAACCACATTGTCCAGCACGCTCACGGTTGCCCCGACCACGCCAGCATCCGGAACATATATCGCCGGTAAACCACCGGCACTATCCTCTCTGAGCCTTAATGCCCCATCTGAACCTCGCCAGACCATGACAAATCGGCCTGCAAGGCGGGAATAGAGTGATTCGGGTGATTCCTCAACCTGCAGGCTAATCGTTGTATCGCTGCAGTACAGGTACGCTGAGTCAATCACCCACCCAATCAATCTGCCCACGTCATTTCCGGCAGCGTCCAGGATTCGCACGAGCGGTACTGAATCTGCAGCAGCGATATGCAGACCAGAGAATGTCTCTCGACGACCGCCCACGGGCGCACCGATCTCCGAGCTGGAAATCAACCATTGCTTGGGCAAGCGGAAGAAATCTATGGGATGCAGCACGGATCTCACCTTTCGTGTGTTGTTTTCATGGTGCGGGCTTTATTAACAAGCGATCTCTATCCTTAATCAATTGATACACCCTCGGCGACGGCCCATCCATAGTGCTGGTAATACCGATCTGCGAAACCCGACGTCGTTGACCCGTACTCTCGACTGTCGATGGTATATCTAGGCGCCTTACCGTACACGTCATGCTCGGGTGAGCTTAGATCTTCGTCCATCCAGCGCTCTGCGTAATCGAAGTACAGGTCCGATCGATAAAAGCGATCTCTTTCACCCATGGAACTTGCCGCCAGCGCCATAAGGGCGTAAGCCGGGCTATTAATTCGACGATAGGTTTCGCGCGTGTGCAGCGACTGCGGACACGATTCCTGCGCGGTAACAGAGGACCATTCAGAGGGATGGAGGTGCTCCTGGTGATAGCAATTTACCGATTTAGTGCTTTGTCTCCACGCAGCAGTATGTCCAGTCCAGGTCGTCATACCCTTCCCCCCGGGCACAATGGCACTATCAACGGCGCTTCGGTTTTCTTCCGGTAGTCGATACAGGTGTCGTTGCCCGCGTGTTCCGTTATCGGGATGCCGGTTACCCGTCAGGTAGACGTCCCTCATTTTCTCATCACCAAGCATTATCCCTGCGAAAATGACCGGCCACTGCCATTGAGCCGCCGTTCCCTGCATCGTCTGCCCGACTGCATAGTAGTCGATGCCAACCTGCAGAAGGTGCTTCAGGACTTCCATGCGATTGTGGGTTCGCATCGTGACCAGGACTGCAGAACGCCCTAGAAACCGACCAACCTCACGATGATAATTCGGCATATTCTCGCCGGCGTGCATATACCTACCCTGCCAACCCGGAACAGATAACAACGCCCACGGCCCCCTTAGCTTCTCGATATACTCGTAACTGGAGGGAATTCCAGCCACGGGAGTCCGGTTAGGCAGCCTCGAGAGATTGGCTTCCACGTCACTCCAGCGGTAGATCACCTTGTCCGCACCGACGTATGAGGGGCGAAACGCATCAGCGGGCGGCGGTTCCGAGACGACTGTCAGGATCCCGACCGATTGCAGCATTGGATTAATGTTCTCACCATCGGCGTCCAGGTTCCGACCTATGGCAGAAATAACCGAATTACCCGGATCAACGGTTACCGGTAGCCCATCGCGCGCTTCGATGTTCAGCGACTCATCGTATTGAATCTGTCCATATCTTGGAGTTCGGTAGCCGTCGAGTCCTTGCTTACCGTTCGCTGCGTTAATCATCGTCCCGTTTCTGTCCCCGAAATCGGATTCCTTCAGCGGCGGATCGATTTCGGTAATCGTGACAGGGCCGACGATCCAGTAATCACCCGTTATGAATCGCCCTACCTGATATTCCTTATCGAACGTCCATGTGATGCCGTGCTGGCCCAGTGATGATGCCTGACGTTCTGCCAACGCTTGAGTGGTTACTAGGCCTAGGGCGGCAAGTACCATGAGCGAGGTGGCAATTCGGCTCGAAGACGGAGCCCCTGGCATTTTCTTCATTGTTCCCAACCCCGAACAGAAACGGATTAATTATGGCCCGTGACGTCACTTACCCTCTGAATAAGACTCTTGTGGGAAAATGCGCTGGTGTCAAGATGTTCCGAGTCATGGCTCAGCACTAGCTCCCGATCTTCGAGAACACCCAAAGGATAACGATCTCCCGGCGGCCTGGACGGCCTGCCAAATTAGTGGTGACCGGTGAGAGAGACTACAGAGTTTGCTGTCGCGTCGACTGCAGGGTAAAAATCAGTGAAAAGACATGTATCGGGCAGACCGTCCCCGGGATGCGGTAAGGCGGATTTTTCAAAAATTTCGTGAGTGTAGACCCCATGACAGCAACTGACATCGCCATCATGCGAGATCGCGATCAGATCGAAAGTCTCGCAGAAGCCTGGGACCAGCTTGCTCGTCACCCGAACGCGGATCGACGTGTTTTCGACCTTGCGATCGCGTCGCATGGCAAGAATTCACATCCGACGTTGATCGCCCTATGCGGTAAGGACGGAGCGACCCATGCGCTGATTGTCGGTCGTGAGGAACCGACTGCCGTAGAGTTTCGGATCGGCTACACGTGCCTGTTCAGATTTAGCACCACTGCATTGAATATCGTATACGGTGGCATTCTCGGTGAGATCACAGCAGCCGATGCATCAGCCATACTGAAGGCAATTGATCGCAACGTTCGAAAGACAGGCGTATCGCTCGTCAAATTTTCACCGCTCTCAATCGATTCCGTTCTATACCGGGCGATCCACACGGACATCGGTACTCTAAGGAGACAATGGAAAACCGATCCTTATCGGCACTTTGCTCTTGATTTACCCGCCCATTTTCAGGATTTTCTTAACACACTCAGCTCGAAACATCGGTCCTCAATAAGACGCTACCGCAAGAAGATCGATGGCGAATTCTCCGAGCCTGTCGTTATCTCCCTATACAAAGGCCAGGACGACATTCAGGCACTTTGCGAGGCAATCGAGAAAGTCGCTGCTACCACGTACCAGCGGGGGATGGGCAGAGGCTTTTTTCATAACGCGTCCTGGGAGCGGCGACTCGAAATGGAGGCGCAGAGAAATACGCTTCGACTTTTCATTATGTACTCGGGTAAGACGCCACTGGCGTTCTGGCTCTTCGTAACCAGGGCAAACGTCGCGCATTCCGTCGCGACCGGTTACAAACCATCGGTCAGTGCATTCACCCCGGGGACACTGATTCTCGTTGATGCCGTTAGAACATTCATAGAGGAAGAATTCGATACTATCGACTGGGGCTTGGGGTATGCCGACTACAAGCAGCGTTTCTCAAACCGGGATTGGCTGGAGGCGGAAATCGGCTATGGCGCACCGAGCCCTGTCGGCGTCAGTGTTAACCTTGTGCGGTCAATCAGTATTCTGATCAACCGCCTGCTCAAAAGACTCTTCGAGCGTTTCGGAATGGTCGCGGTCATCAAGAAATACCTTCGCCAGCGCCTGCGACCGGTAGCGCGCTAGTCAGGTGGCCTCAATATCCTTTACGTAGACGCACATCCCGTCTCTGGTCTGCATTACCTTATACTGCATTGACACAAGCAGATGTCGCATCGCTACATTCTCGACCGCTGTCATCGTTCGCATATACCGTCTGCCGAGGGATCGACAACGACTCTCTGCATGCCGGCGAAACGCGCGAGCAATACCCTGCCCCTGAAAATCCGGCCGGACCATCCCGAGATCGGTCGACAGACGCTCTTCGAGTGGTACAACCATTTTCAGATCGGGTACCTCTTTCGACCCCGAGATACCCGTCCGACAAGCCGCAATTCTGCGTCGGATCACCCTGATTGCGCTAGGCGTATAGGCGATACACCGCAAATAGCAGACAGCCGGATAGGGCGGCGATTTCTGACGCTGAGACCACCGCGCCTCATCCACCACCAGCACCAGCCCCCCGACAACCTCCTCATTCACCGTTGCAACCCATGTCTCGGCACCGCACTCCTTTGCCGCGGCGACCGCACTATGCCAATAGATTGCTGACAGTGGTGGCAGCTGCCAGCGAAAGCTGGTCGGGAATGCTTGGCTTGCAATCGCCATCAGCGCTGCTTGATCGGACAGCACGGCTTTCCTGATCTGCATGAAGCCCCTCCAGCACCTTTACTCTGGTCGCAGCCGAGGCTCCGACAGGGCATCCACGGACCGTCTCTGATAATCCTCGGATCCATTATTCCAGGCACCAACGGTGCCGGCCATCGCGAGCTGAATGTACAAAAGCGTCGTCATTTGCCCGAAATACGAAACACCGAAAAACGTAACAACATGAATAAAGATCGCCACGCCAAGAAGCCAGACCATCCATTCGAGATGCTGATCCGGGAGCTCCAGAGTTTCCAGCCGTAGAAGCGCGCGTCCCACATTCCCGAATGCAAGGGTGATAAGCGTGATGAAGGTCACTAGTGTTACCACACCGCCCCGGAGACCTTCCAGCACATACTGATTCGTGATGTCACGCATAAACCAGTTCCATTTCTCCGGCTGATTTTCGCCCGTTAGAAACCAGTCCGGAAAATGATTAAAGAATGTATCGAGTATTTTGTATCGATGCCAGCCAGTGGATGAACCGGTAATATCAATTCGTGCAATAAGATGCCAGACAGGCGTATCCATGAGAAGGAAATGGAGGATGGCCGCTATTACAAAAAGGCCGAGCCACATTTTGCGTCGATGCATCCGAAGCCGAAAAAGCGCAACACCAAAAAAAGCCACCGCAGCTGATACGATCGGTGTGCTTGATGCGGTTGTCATCACGATTAGCAAGGCCGCCACTGTCCCGAGATACGGCAATTTATTTCCGCGTAACTGGTCTTTGAACGACATCCATATCAAGGGCAGCATCGCTGCCCAGAACGTGCCAGCCATAATCGGATGGGAGAACGGACCCTGGCACCTGAGCCGTCCGTCCCGAATCCGTGTTTCCAATGGCACGCCACCAAAAACGGAGAAAAGGTTGTAACGAGTCATCCATTCAAAAATAAATATAGCGGCGATGGGGATGCTCAGGATCGAGACAAATCGGGCCAGGGCAGCCCAGTCTTCGCGGGTGCTAAGGAGGGACCGCGCGGCGAAATACATCAGAAGAATGTCATAGGCCCACCCCAACCGATTAGTGAACGCGCTGACCGTACCGAAGTGAACCGTCATGATGAGCGTGCCAGTAAGACACCATAGAATCACGAAGGTGTCGACGCGATTCCATTTCATATCGACTGCATTGCCCTTTGCGACAAGACGGAGCAGATAGGCTAGAAGCAGAATACGCAGCAGATTGAAATCCGCTCCTGCAACGACCAGGCGCTGCGCCATGGGTAGTGTCGTCGCAGCAATCAGAATCGGATAAATCGCAGCTCTTTTAGGGAGTACCAAAACAGCGAAAAAGAGTATGATCGTGATGATCATCGCAACTGGGTGGATAAGAGTCTGGCCGTAAAAGCTCGAAAAACCACCCATTTGCTTTCTATCCTAATTTTACAAAGACGAATTATCTGGATCGGTGGAACGCAGGATGCATACGCCGTTTAAGGCATCGCTTGATGGTTCCGACGACGGACATAAGCTTTGCCTTTGGACTGAGCTGGCTGCACCAGAACCGGAACGTCTTCAAACCTCGAAAGGACGGGCTATAGGCCCCGATCAGCCTGAGCGTCATGATTCTCCCCCATACCGCGCCGCGAACGCTGAGCAGATTGGGCTGAGATCGGGGTAGCACATCAGGCGCCGCCGGTTTCGCAATCAGGTAACCCGCTGTCATTGCACCAAGGACGAAATCCCGACCGCGCTCCGTTCGCGCCAGTACGAGACTGGATCCAGCCTCGCCGGGCTCGACGGGCCGATACCACGGATCTCCAACCGCAATATCAGCGAACTCACCGGTGTGGTCCGCGCAGAGGCGGCAGCGCCACTGGACATGTCGGGTGAGCACGCTCCCCCACGACTCCTCGTAACTAAGCTGGGCACTTGTCGTTCCATCCCCCTCGTCGCTATAGACCGCTGTCGCTTTACCCGGCCAGCCGTTGCCCCGGTAGCGCAGCGATCGCAGCGTCGATGGATCGGAAACACCCATTTTCTCCAGCATTTCCAGGGTACCTCGGGTGGACGGTACGCCCGCGCAGAAGAAAGCAATGGTGAGCCCGAGGTTGCGATCCAGTTCCGGCCTCAAACGGCGGGCCTTGCGGGTCGCAGCGACATCACAGGGCTTGCCGATGAACACGAACGGTCCCTCGCCTTCCTCGATCGCCGCGAGACCATCGCAGGGCGACGCCGGTGCATAACGGGATCCGGTACGTGCGAGAAGCTCGGCCCGCGATCGACTGATCACGGTCTGATTCAGATAGGGAATATCCTCGCGAGCCGCGATATGCAGCACTCCCTCGTACTGCTCGGCCTCCAGTGCATACAGCGCGAGCGCGGAGGCGGCGCCGCCACTGGAGCCGCTGTAACGGAGCTCGTTATCGGCGGCAGCCCCTTCCCAGAGTTGGCGGACGGGCCCCCATCCGGCACGCAGATCCGCGATGGTGTCAGTCCCGAAGTCACTGGCATCGAGGCCAAGTTCGCCGCCCGGGCAAACGGCGGCGCCATCGCCTTCGGGCAGCGTTCGCGCCTCGGGATCGACGGGAGTCGGACGCAGTCCGGCATCGGGAACGTCCGTCATGCGAATCTCATCACGCTGGGCGTAGGCGCAGGCACCACAGCCACTGCAAAGACCGCCATCCACCACCTGCTGAAGCGAGAGCCGGGCTTTCGTCATCGATCGCTACTCAACCTTTCGTATCGCGATGCGTTGTCGCGGGCAAAGCGGGCAATCGCGGCATTCTGCTCGGTGAGTTTTTCCCGCACCGTCTCCAGGGCCGGGACAAGACTGGCTCGTGCCTCCTCGCGGGCATGGAACGAGTGTTGAAACCCGGCAAGAGCAGCGTCGGTGTCCAGACGGCGTGGATCAATGATGTGGTCCTCCTGACCGCAGCAGGCAAAAACCCCTCTTGCCTTATCACTGTATACAACACTCGCCGAAGGCACGCCACTGGAGAGCGCCGCGATCGTCGAGTGCATGCGAGTGCCGCAGAACCAGTGACAGCGGCCGATCAGTCCCTTAAGTTCCTGTTCGTCGAGGTCTGCCGGCGCGAGTCGTAGGCGATCGCCCGAATCGTTAAACATTGCGAGTACTGCCCGCGCCGCGTCTCGATCCGACTCCGGATCCCCGTCGGCGGCCAGTACATGGGGGATCAAAAGGACACGCATCCCGGTGTGTTCGAGCAGCCAGTGCAGTGCCCGGCAAACGAGTTGACGATAGTCCGCGCGAAAACCGAAGCGCCGCGGGGCCTCATCCCCCATATGCCAGATAAGGCCACTGATGTTCAGCCCGACAACCGGCGAACCGTCATTCAGCCATGCCTCGAGATCATGCCTATCCGGATGCTCCGGCCAGCGCGCCGGCAACCCGAAGGCCATATCCACACCCGACCAATGTCGTGCCGGATCAAATCCCTCACCGAGGAGGTGGCGCATCACCTCGAGACTATGATCGTCCCTCGCCCAGGCGCCATCGCTTTGCATGATCAGATCTCGGGCCCAGTGCGCATTCCGCGTATCGGCATAAGGCCCGTAGGTTTGCGGCAGCAGGAGCAGCGGACGCCTCCGGCGGATCGCAATGAGCTTGGGCAGGCAGATGCTGCGAAACCGGCTTTGCCCGTAGATATCGCTGAAACTGTCGCCGGCCGAGGCATCGACGATCACGGCGCAGGAATCGATCAGCCGGAGCATCGGGTGGTATTGGCCGAGAAGGGAGAATCGTGCCAGCGCCGCCATGGTGTGGAGATTCTCTCGACGGTAAAAGCGCCGTCCGCCGCGGGCACCACAGAGCAGAATGGGCATATCATCGTCGCCGACCCGGAGTGTCGAGCGGCGAATCCCCTTGCCGTAGTCGAAAATTACCGGCTCAGCCTCGGGCAGAGCCTCTTTCAGCGCCGCGAGGAACGACTTGCAAAGCGCCGAAACACCCATGTTCGCCGTGTCCGGGGCCATTCCGAACGCACCGATCCGGAGGGGCGCGGCGTTACCGGTCTCTGACGGCTTCATGCAACCGGCTCCGGAAATCCGGCGAGCCACTCGCCGCGTCGTGACCAGACCCGGGACCATGCCCTCGCCTGCTCCCGGTAGCGGTGGGCGCCAAGACCGCTCAGGAGCCGGTGGGCCAGCATGCGCGACAACGGCCAGGCCGCCAGTAGTGCCAGTCCGAGGTGTTTCTGCCCGCGCGGGAAGTGCACCTGGATCAGGGTCGACTTCGCGGTGATCAGACGAACCAGCTTGTCGGCCCTGACCCGTTCCGAGGAGCCCCCGTGGTGGACAATGCACGCATCCGCGTGAACGATCGGCCGTGCCCCCGCCGCCTGTGCCCGCAGACACAGGTCCGCATCTTCGCCATACATGAAAAATCGCGGACTGAACCCTCCGAGACGCTCGAAAAGCGCTCGATCAATAAGCAGTAGACAGCCGGAGACGATATCCACCGGCGTCGGCTCGCTCGGGGAGAGTTTCAGCACCCGCTCGGGATTGAGTAACTGCGAACGCCGTGCCAGCGAGGACAACCCGGTGGCTTGAACCAGCAGGCTCCAGAGCGTCTGGCGACGCCAGCAGGATGCAGGATTGGGCGTACCGTCAGCGTAAATGGTACGCCCGCCCCAGACACCTGCCTGTGGCCATTCCGCCCGCAGCGCCATGAGGCGGTCGATTGCCCCGGGTAGGACCTCGGTGTCCGGATTCAGCAATAACAGCGCATCGCCCGTGGCATATCGGGCCGCCTCGTTGTTGGCGCCGGCGAAGCCCCGGTTGCGTGAGGAACGAATCAATCGTGCCGTTGGGAACTCATCCTCGATCGCGTCCGCCGATCCGTCGTCGGAGGCGTTATCGATGATGATCAGCTCGAAGGGGTGACCCGCGTTTTCGTAGAGCGCACGGATGGCGGCAAGCGTCAGATCACGCGTGTTGTAGCTGACGATAATGACACTCAGACGGGCCATATCACTCATGATAACGGTGGCTCTTGCCGAAGTTCCGCGGACAGGCCCGCCGCTTCCAGCGCTGCGATCGTATCGATTGCCTTCTGCGCCCAGGTATGACCGCGAACCCGCGCTCGGCGCGCCTCTGAATCACCCGGATGGGAAAGGGCCTTGCGGATTGCCCGGGCAAACGCCTCGGGCGTGTCCGCCTCGATCACTTCGTCGCCATAGTGGGCCAGTTCCGGAAATGGTGTGCTTACGACGGGCCGACCGATCGCCAGGTATTCCTTGAGCTTGACCGGGTTGCAGGCGTGGATCCACTCGTTACGGTTCCACGGCATGATCAGGGCATCGCAAGCGGCCATGTAACTCGGTACGGATGCGTAGGGGCGCTGCCCCAGCAAGTGGACATTGGGCAATGCGCACCAGTCCTCGGGCAGCGAGCAGGCCCCCACCAGTACGAAAGAGATATCCGGCAGTTGTTCTGCCACGGTCTTGAAAAAGGCCGGGTCGAAGGTGTGTGCATCGATTCCACCGATGAAGCCCACCCGTGGCCGCGAAATATCACGAAGATCCCCTGGCTCTGCCTCATCCCCTTGGGTCGTGCCCGCGAGCGCGAATCGATCGAAGTCCACGCCGTGGTCGATAAACGCGGCCCGGCGGCAATCGGCCTGCTCCGACTCGTAGAGCGACGTCGCGCAAAACACGGTCACGTCCGCCTGTGCCTTCAAATCCTGGTCCAGACCGGCAATATAGTCATGATCAACGCCGGTGAAGGCCTCCATGCGGTCTGTGCGTTGATAGACGAGTGCCGTATGGGAGACGTAATCGAGCACGTGCCCCGCCGGCGGGCAGGCGATCCAGAGCAGGGGTCGCTGACACCCGACCCGCCGGGCACAGCGGTTGACCTGGCGTGCGAGCTGGCGCGCGAAAAAAGGTGATGCCAGCGCCGGTCCGGGTGGCGTCCGTGCGGAGTAGACAAAGAAATTATTCGATACGCAGTGGAGTCCGCGGCGCAGGCTCCGCAGCTTGCGCAGCACGCGACGGAAAAACATGCCGCCCTCGCTCACTTGCGGCGTCTTCATGCCAATGGAATTGACGTAGAGCACGGGCATCGTCCGGCTGATTTCACGCATGATCTGCAGGTCATAATGGCCGCGGTTGTGATACCACCAGTCCACACCACCAAAGCAGATGACGCTGTCGTAGGGTTTGTTGTCGGCTCCATCCACGCGTTATCCCTCGGCTCAGTTGTTAAACCAGCAAATCCCTCACGCGTACCAGCTGAAAATCGTTTTGCCGCGCGAAATCGATGATCGCGGCCGTGAGATCGAGCACATACTCTTTATGCCGTGATGGCGTCGGCCCGCGCCGCGGTGCAGAGAAATCATGCATCAATACCACGCCGCCGCCCCTCGTACTCAGTTCATCAATCACCGAATCGATTGCGCGACGATTCCAACTATCCTGCGTATCGACGGTCCAGTAAACGAAACGTAGCCGCATCGCGATCGCCTGGAGGACCGTGGCGACGGTCGCCTTACCGAATGGGGGCCGAAAGAGACCTGGGACCGCGTCAGCGCGCGAAAATTTGCGCTGGCAACCGGTCATATCCCTTGCAGCAGCGAGGGGGCCGGCCTTCCAGGCGTTGATATGGCTCTGCGTGTGATTACCCACATCATGACCCTGGCGGCGTAATTCATCGACGACATCGCCGCGTTTGTCGATTTCCCGACCGATCACGAAAAAGGTCGCGGGCGTGTCGCGACCGCCGAGGAGCGCACTTAATTGCGGCGTGACATCGGCGCTGGGACCGTCATCGTAGGTCAGCGCGATAGCCCGTCGGGCGACACACGCTTGATGGAGCTGCCGCGTCTGAAATGCGCGAAGCATCATCGGGAGGCCGAACCAGATCATGATCAGGGCGAAACCGGTCAGAAGAAGAATAATCACCTGCACCCCCCTTTCCTAATCGCCCGTTTGTCCCAGGATCGCCATTCGCACGGCATTGATCAGGCTCGCATCGGCGAACTGCGCTACGTCGGACTGATCGGTTGCCCCCGGCTCAAGGGCGGCATTGATGGCCGCCGGCAATTCGTCCTCGTTTGCAGCAGCATGAACGTTGCGGTGATTCCGGAATTTCTCGACGGTTGCCAACTGGTGGTCATTGCGGACCTCGCCCAGCGCCATTCGCCGGGGCATGATCACGATGGGCTTGGGGGTTACCAGCGCGCTAATGATCGACCCCATACCGGCATGGGCCACAACCAGATCGGCTTCGGCGAATCGGCGGTCATATTCGTCCCGCGTCAGAAATCGTGCCCACTCGATATTTTGCGGGTAATAGCCCTGCCCACCCGGATCGGCAATCTGCGCGAAGACCGCCACAGTGGGGTGAGAAGCCCGCCAGATATCAACGCCGCGTACCAAGCGGTCGAATGGCAATTCGGAGCCAACGCTCACCAAAATCATATAACCGCGCCTCGGAACACCGGTCGATCGCCTGCCCCGGGTTCACCGGCGAGTTCCGGCCACTGTGTAAGCCATAGATCGGCATAAGGCCCGATGCGCCGTCCCGCGAGCGAGAGCTCAGCCGCGTTGGCAATACTGTCGACCCAAACCGTGCGTGAGCCAAGGATTCGACCTAATCGCAGCGCGAAATACCCGGCCGACGCGCCCGTCGTGACAACGGCATCCGGCCGCTCCCGGACTATTAACCGCACCACCGCCAGGAACTGCCAGGCAAGGCGCAACTTATGGTGCATATTGGCCGGCGGAATCACATAAAACCGTGGCGGATCAATGTCGTCCGCTCGAATCACATCCGGCCGATAGCCGGCGTCGGTCGTGGCATAGGCGACATCACAGCGAACCCAGGCCGGTCGCAGACGCAGGAGCTGCGTCCAGTGCCCACCGCCCGATGCGATGAGCAGCACGCGGGGTCGGGCATTTATCGCGCTCTGCCGCTCAGACTCTTGCACCCGCCATCTCCCGAAACTTTTCGCTGGAAGCCCGCAGTGCCTCGAAACCACCCCTGGCAACGACAGCGCCATGCTCGAGGAGAACGACCTGGTCGCAGTGCTCGACCGTGGTCAGCCGATGCGCGATGAGGATAATGGTCTTTTCGTGGTGCAAGTCATTTATCGCCCGCATCACCGCCTTCTCGGTCACGCTGTCGAGCGCACTCGTCGCCTCATCGAACACCAGCACACTGGGATCATGGTAGAGCGCGCGGGCAATCCCGATTCGCTGGCGCTGCCCCCCCGACAGGCGCACGCCGCGCTCGCCGACCATCGTCTCGTACTGATCGGGCATATCCCGGATTATGAAGTCATGAACCTGCGCCATGCGGGCGCAGCGCTCGACCTGCTCATGATCAATCTGCGCCGGCGGAACACCGAGCGCGATGTTCTCGGTCACTGTCGAGTCGGTAAGAAAGATATCCTGTGGCACGTAGCCCAGCGCGCCCTGCCAGGCGCGCAGGTTGCTTTCGGTCACCGGTTCGCCATCAACGCGCAACGCGCCCTCAGTCGGACGCAGGAGCCCGAGCAGCACATCCACGAGCGTTGTTTTACCTGCCCCGGTACTTCCCACCAACCCGACAGAACTGCCCACGGGAATCGTTAATGCAATCTCTTCAAGCGCGGGCTGCGTCGCGTTCGGGTAGGTAAAGCTGATCCGGTCCAGCGCTACTTCGTACCGTGGACGCATCGGAGCTGGCATTCGGCCGCGAATCTCGCAAAGCTCAGCGCGATAGCGCAGGTCGTTGTAAGCGCTGTCCAGCGCGGCTTCGCCAAAGCGCATCCGTGCCGCGCCACCATAGATGTGATTGGCGGCGGGCAGCATTCGATACGCCGCGAGGGCATACAGCCCGAGCACCGGCAGAACCTGTCCCAGACCATCTCCCTCTACACCACCATGAATCGCCATGAGCCCAAGCGTCAGAGCGATAATACCCCCCATTGCGACTGCCTCGATCAGGAATTTGGGCACCTCCGCGAGCGTCTGTGTCGTGGACTGGTTACGGGCCTGGGTTATCGATGGCCGCAGGAAGCGTTGCAGGTAAGCGTTTTCCCTCCCCAGCAATTTAATGTCCTTGATGCCGCCGAGCGCCTCACCGGCGGCCTCAAAGCGCTCC
Organism: Spiribacter vilamensis; assembly: GCF_004217415.1. Lineage (NCBI taxonomy): Bacteria > Pseudomonadati > Pseudomonadota > Gammaproteobacteria > Chromatiales > Ectothiorhodospiraceae > Spiribacter > Spiribacter vilamensis. Next base: position 605,983 of record NZ_SHLI01000001.1, on the reverse strand, counting down.
TGGTTGGCGCGGGCGCGCTCTCGTCCGATCTTTCCCAGTGGCGTACGAACAGCGACATAAATCAGCCCGTACATCGAACCAATCGCGAGGGCCACAATCCCGGCAAGCACCGGACTGACTACGACGAGCAAGGCCACGATGGAGACGACGACCACGCTGTACGCTACCAACAACATGGCCGGGCGAAACACACGCGCCACCAACTGATCCACCTCAGAGAGGATATTCTTGGCCATATCGCCGCTGTGGCGATCGAGGAAAAAAGCGTAGGGCTGACGCAGGTAGGTTTCCAGCAGGCGAGCACTGACGCTGTGTCGACGCATTTCGATAAACCGGTTCATCGCAAAATGCGTAACCGTCCGAAACAGCGCCGAGAAAATAAGGAGACAGAAAACAGAGGCACCGAGGACCACCAGGAACGTGTCCACCGACTCAACGCCCAGCATCGCATAGAGCCTTCGGAGGAGTGGATTACTTTCGACCACGCCTGGATTGCTCAGCACACTCAGAAACGGCATCACCGACGCCACGCCTGCCGTTTCGAGCAGCGCCATGACGATCACCATGCCGAGGACCAGCGCACCCCGGCGTTTCTCCCTGCGGGACAGTAAAAACAGGATCTTCCCTAGCACCTACATTCCTTCCCTGATCCCCATGATTCAGAGCATACAGACTTTCACTGGCTGAACGGCGCCTCTGTGCCCGAAAAAGCGAGGAAAGGCACTGAACGTCGCGAGTTTACTCAGCCCCTGGGACTTTTGAACGGTGGCTTTCGTTTACCGATCTCTCAGCGCGGTCATGCGAACAGTGGTAGATCAGTTTTTGTCTATCGGCAGTCAGAGATGACTGCCATATCCTTAAGGAAACGCTGATTGCCAAGTTTGAGGGGTTCTATCCTGGGGCGGCAAGCACGGACGCCCGCCGATTGGCCTGGAGCGCATGCCGCGCGTGATCATCGGTCAGCAACAACTGCCCGCGTTCCGGAGAAGAGGTGTGTTTTGAAACCGGCAACCAAACGACAAAACCGTCATAAAGCACATCAATGGGCCGAGACGAGCGCGATTCAAGCCGCGACATCGCCTCTGCAGGCCGTTTATAACACTGAAACGGCTTTAGATCCGCGTTTCGCTAAGTGGTCCGGGTGTATGTGTCGTGCTCCTCTTCCCCACCCTCCGAGAACAGATTTCACAAAAACATCTACAAGCGATTCGAAGTCATGGCTGTGCGTGAATAATCCGGAATTTTTATGACTTTTTTCTTCCGCAGCGGACAGGCAATTTATACTGGTTATGACCGGCTAAAGGCAGATTATTCATTTGTTTTTTCCAGGAACGGACATGCTTCAAGAAGCGGAATGCTAAGCCGCTCCTGCTCGACATTGAATTGATGAGTGGCCAGATTCTCTAGCTTGTCAGCCGACTGATGCCAGTCGACTGTCTCTGGCTCGGTCATTCCATACAAACCAACAGATTCTAAATAGTCAACAAATTTAATGTTATCACCGATCAACCGATCTTCCGATGCAATCCATGTAGACCGCAATCCATAAGCGTGTGAAACAATGAGTCCATGAAGTGACGATGCCAGTGTTGCTTCACAGCTCAAGATCTCGCTAATCACTGTTTCTACGCTTTGAGTGACATCTACAACATGTAAGTCGTATCTATGCTGAAGCAACAAAGAAACTTTCTCGAAGTCAGAATAATGCGGGATAATCCCAAGGCGGTATTTCCTTTCAACTATCGGAGCGTACACCTTAGGCAGTACAATAGCCGGATCGCCAAAAATATCTGGACACTCGTAACCCAGCTGATGAGCCCGCTTCATCGAGCGCGGCCCCCTAACTGCGTAAATTTCCAATGGTTCCTGAAATTCGTCATGAGCCGAAATGATTCCACTTCCCCAAACATGAACCCTTTCCGGGACCGTAATATGCCGCAAAATGGATCCAGCTGTGGCTATCGCTTCAGCGCGATTTCTAAACCGACCCTTCGTCAATGACGGGCGACAGAATAATGGGCGATCTCCAGTCATTTTCCAGAAGAGATAGGGGCCAACCCAGTCGCCGAAATTACGTGGCTCATACCACGACCACAGAATATTTCGGCGACTGGTTAGTCCCAGCTTCTGACAAATCCTGACAACCCGATTCGGCCGGCGCAAGCGGAATAACTTTTCACTCAAAGCTGTTTCTATTTTCAATTATCAGAAAACCCATATGCCTACTGGTTGAAAACCTCGGGACCCGGCCTCGACTCGATCTGCCGCGACAGTTCCGGCTCAAGCTCCAGACCTAGCAAAACCCGAAGTGAATGGCGCTCTCTACCAAGCGAAAAATCCTTTCTTATTCGACGATAGCCGGCCAGCCCGAGTCGGCGACGAAGCTCCCGGTCATGAGCCAGCTCTGTAAGTGCATCGGCATGCGCCTCGATATCCCCCGGCTCGAAAAGGATGCCTGATATGCCGTCTTCGACTATTTCCGGGAGGGATCCGCTTCGGCCGGTTACCACCGGCAGACCAACCGCCATTGCCTCAAGGAATGCAACGCCAAGTGCCTCGGTTTGACGACTATTACCGCCCGTTTGATTATGTGCCGTAAAGATGTCCGACTGCTCTCGGAGCTGTTCACCCTCTGCGGCAGTCACAGAACCGGGCAGATAGACGTACGACTCGAGCCCCAATATCTCGACAAGTTGTTCGCAGACCGTTTTCAACGGACCGTCCCCCGCCATGACCAGTATCGCCTCAAGCCCCTTTTCACGAGCTCGGGCGAAAGCTCGGATGGTCGTATCCGGACCTTTACAGTCAATAAAACGGCCCAGATAAAGGATTCTCAGCGGCTTCGATGGATCAGATGTAGCGACCAGTTTTTCCGGTGTTTCGTCCTCACACGGCACTCCCAGGTATTTCATGGCGATGCGATCAGGCTTGACGCCGATCCGTGCGATGGAAGTGGCCGTTGTTTTAGAATTGGCAATAAACTTGACGTTGTCGGGTAGTGTTAGGGCGGCTTTCTGATACCCCGGTGGATGGACGTGAGTACGTCCCGTTATACCGGGTCGTGCGCGCTGTAAATCCCAGCTAACATCCCAGCCGTGGCAATGTACAAAGACAGGCTTTTCAGTGGCACTCCAGACTTCCCGATAGCGAACGGCATAGACGAGAAAGTGGACAAAGACGCAATCAACGTCAGCCCGCGCGACTGCATTCGCCAGTATTCGTGAGTGCTTATAAGTCTCACAGCGCTTGCGTAAGCGGTCTGATGGACCTGGCCACTTCCCCCCGATCCGGTTCAGTATCAACGTCTCGAAACGTGACGTATAAGCTTCCGGTAATTCCTCGATATCAACAAGAAGCGAGATATCTTCCCCAACCATATCGACCATTCGTCGCATCCAGAGTTGGGAGGCGGCGGTTAATCTCGGCGCAATGAAAAGCACACCCATTGGAAACCGCCCTTAAGTCATGCCGGGACGGCGGATTCGCTGACGCAGTCGTATGGTTAAACGCCTTACCAGCCCGCGCCAGCCAATGAGGTTGCGGGCCGGTGTCGTATCGGTCTGCAGAATCCTCGCCTGCCGATGACTCCGGGCACGCCATTCCGCCAGCGAGGTGATGTTTTTACTAATGGCGGTTAAAGGGCGCTTGGCCAGGAATGCTTCGTCCGAGTGATACGGGTAATAAGCGGAACGGGCATCATCCATGTGCTCTTCATGAATGAAAGGGAAATACCAGCCCACATCCCATCCACTAGCCGCGACACGCCAGCAATAATGGGTAAAAGACTCGGTGTCGCGGATCGGGCCTGCTTCATCTAAGACTGCCCGCTTCATCACATAGCCGCTGCCCTGAACATGGTGGTGTGTCATTAGACGGTGGCCGCCTGGAAGCTCCTTTATTTTGGGCTCGGCTGCTTCTGGCAGGAAATCTTCGTCATAGAATCGCCAACAGGCCACAAGGCCTAGCGAGGGGGCATCGTCAAGGGCGTGCCTGAGCGACGCTCCCCAGCCCTCGGGCAGCAGGCAGTCATCATCAACCTTCGAGAGATAATCTCCATCGGCGTTGGCCCAGAACCAGTTAGTTGGCTCGCGGAGCTTTTTATTCTCCTCGCACACTTGGAGAGAATGCACACTTGGGTGATCCTTGAGGTCATGCACCACAGCGAGCGTTTCGGGGTCGGTCCCGTTATGCCAGAGCCAGACCCGCATCTGGTCATCGCACGTTCTGAGGAGCTGCTCGAGCGCCAATCGCGTGAATACCGGCCGGTTATAGGTAATCATCAGGATATCGTGCATACGAGAGCTCATTTGAACCAATTACTCAGAGTCACCAGCGATAGTCTCGCTAGCTGATGGGTTTTAAGGTATCGCTTTCCATCGCCGACTGCGTTGCTCACGGATTGACGATCGCCATGCCGGTAAGCGGTGAGCGCTGCACGATAGGCACTACGGGAAAGAAGGCGGGAGAATCGCCGCCCGGAATATCGCGCCTCGTTCCGCTGAACAGCACGAAACGCGTAAAACGCACAATCCACGGGATCGGCTGAAATATCTCCCGGCCGAGGCGGATGCGACCACCAGGTCGCGATAGGAGTGGCGCACCAGGTGGCATGGCAAATCGCCCGCATCACCAGCTCAAAGTCGTGTCGCTTGATCTGCGTGACGTCGAAGCCGCCGATCTCCTGAAGGATTGATCGTGAGATCACGATCCCCGTGGTCGGAAAGCCCCAGCCCCATCGCAACCGCCAGTCAAGGAACGTATCTCTATCGAGGCCGGTTGCCGCCTGCTTTAAGGGGTGACCTGATCGCATTACCCCAAAGCCATCACGGGCTTGCTGCCCGGCGGCGAGCGGTGACGCGTAGAAAACGCCGTCATTTCCTGCTTCAAGCAGGACACGCGCTGTTGCCAGATGATCGAGGAGCCAGTGGTTATCCGCATCAAGGAAGGCAACCCACTCGCATGACGCCTGCGCAATGCCAGCGTTGCGGGCCGCGGCAGCATTTCGGTGTTCAACCCGCAGGATCCGGTCCGGGATGCCCGTCGCGGCCGCGATTGCTGCACTGTCATCATCGGAGGCATCGTCAATCACGATGATCTCCGTCGCCGGATAAGCCTGCATCCGGACACTTTCAAGTGCTCCGGCGATCGTACCGGCGTTGTTGTGGCATGGAATGATGACCGAGCATCGCATGATTCTCTCTGGTACCTGCTATGCAAATTCGCTATAAACCGCGGCGAGCGCACGCCCCTGCGCCGATGCATCGAAGGACTGCTCGACATGCCGCCGAGCCGCGGCCGTCAGCTCCCACGAGAGTGCCGGCTCGTCCACGAATCGCGCCAGGCAGGCGGCCAGGCCTTTCACGTCACCTTCGTCCGCCAGCAGACCTCCGACCCCGTCTTCCACGACGCCGGGAATATCGGCGTGTCGGCTGCTGACAATCGGTATGCCGATCGCGGCCATTTCAATCAGCGTCACCGGTGCACCGCCTTCGGTATCTCCGTCGCTGGCGGTAACGCTCGGCGAGAGAAAGACATGATGCGCATCGCTTTCTTTTAGCAGTCGTGCGTAGGGCTGATAGCCAAGAAGCCGTGTCCGGTCCATCAGGCCGGTCTCGGCCAGGACTGCCTCGATTCGGTGCTTTTCCGCCACCGATTTCGGATGGCTGCCGGCGTCGCCGATAAGCGTAAGTTCCACCGGTACTCGCTCGGCCAGCAGCGCGAGCGCCCGGATGCCGTAGGTCAGGCCCTTTTTCTCCCGGAACGACGCGGCCATGAGCACGCGCAATGGTTCGTCCGGTTGCCGCTGTCTCGGCCGGAACTCGAGCGCGCCGGTATCGACACCCAGGTGGTGCACGCGGAGCTTTTCCGCGGGACAGCCCAGGTCGGCCAGGCACCCCGCCATGTGCTCGCCTTCGCAAAGCACGCGATCGGCGAGTCCGAACAGCTCGCTGTAACGATCGTGCCAGCGCGGATCAGCCTGAGGCAGCGCGCTCATGTCGACACCATAGAACGTCACGATGTGACGAAGGCCAAGGCGGTTGACCGCGCTCGCGACCATGTAACCGGCGTAGCCGAAGTGCGAATGCACGATGCCGGCCCCGGTCTGTTCGGCAACATGGGCTATTAACGCGGTACGACGGCGCAGGTGGCCTCCCAGGCGTCGGCCGCCACGATAAAGCACACGGCATTTCTCCCCCGGTGTCAGCGCGTCGTAACTGTTGAGCCGGGGCACCGGTACCTGGTCTGCATCACGGGTACTACGGCATACGACGTGCGAGCGAATCGATGAAGGCAGGTACGCAACCTGTGTGTAAATCCAGCGCTCGGTCAGCGGTAGCCAGGAGGCCGTATTCACGATCACATCGGTGGTGGGCCGGGTTGCGTGCTCCACCATGACCGCTCAGCCGGAAACGGTGGACGAGCGGATGGTTGCGGTGACCGCTTCGACGACGTCGTTGGCATCCTCGTCGGACAACCGCACCGAGAACGGCAGGCTGACCGTCTGCCGCGAGATGCGCGTGGCGTGCGGGAAGTCCGCCGGATCCCAGCCGAACTGGCGCTGGTAGTAGGGCTGGTCCGGCAGGCCTGCATAGTGAATTCCGAGGCCGATGTGTCGAGCGTTCATCCCTCGCATGAACGCATCGCGATCCATGCCGCAATGGTCCGGATCGACCTGGAGGGTAAACAGATGACGCGCGTGTCGGGTGTTGTACGCCGGGGGAGCAGGGAGCCCCACGGGGACCTCCGACAGGGCCTGCCGATAGCGGTCCCAGAGGGCAACGCGGCGGTGCCAGTTGGCCTCGAGCCGATGCAGCTGGTGGATACCGATCGCTGCCTGGAGATCGGTCATGTTGTATTTGAAGCCGCAGTCCACGACCTCGTAGTGCTTGTAGCCATCACTGCTGAAGCGATTCCAGGCATCACGGCTGAGGCCTTGCAGCGATAGCATCTTGACGCGCTCCTGGCCCGCCGTATCCCGCGCAAGCACCATGCCGCCCTCGGCCGTCGTCATGTTCTTCGTGACGTAGAAGCTGAAGCAACCGAACGCCCCGAAGGTCCCCAGCGGCTGCCCGCGGAACTCCGCCTCGGTGGCATGGGCACAGTCCTCGATAATCTCCAGGTCATGCCGCTGCGCGATGGCAACCAGTGCATCCATGTCGCAGGGACGACCGGCGAGATGGACGGGCAGGATCGCCCGCGTGCGTGAGGTGATGCAGTCTTCGACACACTGCGGATCGATGTTCTGCGTCACCGGATCGACATCCGCGAGAACGGGCGTCAAGCCGGCGTGGATAATGGCGTTGACGGTCGCACAGAACGTCATCGGCGAGGTGATGACCTCGTCGCCGGGTTTCAGGCCAATCGACAGGAGGCTCAGGTGAAGCGCCGCCGTGCACGAGCTCACGGCGACCGCACGGGCGGTCCGCCGGTACGCGGCGAAATCCCGTTCCAGTCGATCCACGCGCGGTCCCTTGCCGATCCAGCCGCTGCGCAGGCACGCCACGACTTCGTCGATCTCTTCCTCACCGATGTAGGGTGCCCCGAACGGGAGAAACTCATCCTTGCTACGCGTCATATCCGCCCATCCGAATCGGCAGCGCCACGGGCGACTGCCTCGATCTGCTGACCGTGTGTTTCAAAAAAACCTGTCATACTGCGCTTAGCGTTGTCGCAATCGCCTTCGCAGGCCGCGGAAACCGCGATGACCGCACCATCGCGCCGTCCCCCGAGCAGCGCGGGGATCTCGAGCATCTTCGCCCGGACGGCCTCGCCCGTTGAGTATCCGCCGATCACATACCAACTCCAGAGCAGGCGCTGATCACCCCTCGATTCGAGATGCATGGCCCGAACCGCGCGCCGGTCATTACCGATGCCGATCTCGTGCATCTCGCTTCTCAATGTCCGCCAGTTCGGGGCGAGTTCATTGCGTGACGCAAGCAGCTTGGAGTCGGGTTGCTTGCCAAGATAGCGCGCGATGTAGACATCGACCTGGTTTTCCCCGGGCGCGCGGAATGCGGATCGTGCCTGCATGTGCGGGGCATGGAATTGCGGTGACCAGGCCGGCGTTGCTGCACTTTCATGCCACTCTCCACCCGGCGCCGTGATCGCGCTTATGTCGCGTGGTGTCGGGGGTGCCTCGGGCCCGGCATCCGTCAGCGCCGGCGCGGCGGTCAGGGCGGCAACCACCCCTCCTGCAACGACAAAGGCTTTCACGGATGCGCGCGCGGGTGGATTTTCTGCCCGCGGCATGGCGGTCTCTGGCTCGCGCGTCTCGAGTCGACGGGCAAGCCACAGGACGGGCGCCATGGCGACGATGAACACCAGCCAGCCATACTCATCGTGGCTTACCTGGATGAGGTAGTGCTGCATCTGCGACCAGTGACCGATCAGGATCAACGTATAGATCCGGATCCAGTTGGCGATCATGGTGAATACGACGGCCACCGCCACGAGCAGGATGCGTGTCCGCCAGCGCTGGAGCCAGACCATGGCGTAGAAGACGGTGAGAATCAGCCCGACGATGACATACTGCAGTCCGGCACAGCCCTTCTCGATCTCGAAAGTCCCGGAAGGGATCGTAATGTAGTAGAGATCGATATGTGCGGTGACATCGCTCAGGCGAAGCAGCGCCGAGACCATCGCCGTCGAGATATCCTGGAGGATGCCGGTGGAAAGGTCCCAGACGGGCACCGTGAAGTAGAGAAACCCGACGGGCACCATCATGACGGCGGCGACGGAGAGACCGAGCAGTCCGGCAACCGCCGCGAATACAACCAGGGGCACGGCCATCTGCATTCCCAGCGTGAAATCGAGCGCCTCGAACAGCGCGTAGATCCCGAGAGACAGTGCAAGGCCGACAATGCCGACCACCGAGGGAGCGACGCGGGTGACGGGCACCCGCGACAGCATGACCCAGGCCAGCCACGCCGCCATGGGAAAGACCAGAAAACTGTGGTTGTAGGAAAACCGCCAGCGCTCGTAGAGGCGTTCGAATCCGGTCTCGAGGCCGACCGCCATCGCAACGGCAGTCACCGCCAGAGCCAGCCAGGCGACCCAGTAAGATGAAAGATGGGCAACTACGCGCCTGAAAAAACGCGATAGCGCATTGGCCCGTTCCGCCGCCATGACCGCTTTAACCAATCTCATCAGCTCCTTTTGATGATCGGTAACCTCTCTTCTACTATGGATAGCCTTTCATTGGAATAAGCGGTATTACTGGCATCACCTATTTTTTCGAGCGACGGCCAGCGGACAGGGCGATGAAACGACGCGGCATTATTCTCGCCGGCGGGGCCGGCACCCGGCTGCACCCGGTGACATTGGGTGTGTGTAAACAGCTGTTGCCGATCTACGACAAGCCCATGATCTACTATCCGCTCAGCACGCTCATGCTCACCGGCATCCGCGAGGTGCTGGTGATCTCCACCCCCGACGACATCGACCGGTTCCGGCAGATCCTCGGCGACGGGTCGCAGTGGGGCATGCAGATCGAGTACGCGATCCAGCCGCGGCCGGAAGGGCTGGCCCAGGCGCTCGTCATCGGCGAGGATTTCCTCGCCGGACAGCCCTGTGCGCTGATACTCGGCGATAACCTGTTCTTCGGCAGCGGCCTGACCGGCCTCCTTCGCTCGGCAGCGGCGCGGGAGCATGGCGCCACCGTATTCGCCTATCCGGTGGTCAACCCGCAGGCCTTCGGCGTGGTCGATTTCGATGCCCGCGGCCATGCCCTGGCCATCGAGGAAAAACCATCCCGACCATCCAGCCGTTTCGCCGTCACCGGACTCTATTTCTACGACGGCGACGCCGCCAGGCGGGCCCGGACGCTGACACCCTCCGAGCGTGGCGAGCTCGAGATTACCGATCTCAACAATCAGTACCTGGCGGACGATGCGCTGCATGTCGAGCGAATGGCGCGCGGTATGGCATGGCTCGATACCGGCACTCACGACTCGCTGCTCGATGCCGGGCAGTTCATCCAGACCCTCGAGAAACGCCAGGGTCTGAAGGTCGGCTGCCCGGAAGAAGTCGCGTGGAACGAGGGCTGGATCGACAGCCTCCAGCTCGAGCGGCTGGCGCAGCCACTGATCAAAAGCGGGTATGGCAGCTACCTGATGGACCTGCTGGAGCGGGAGGCATGATCGTCACGGAGCTCCGCCTGCCGGGGGTGATGCTGATCGAGCCCGATGTCTTTCGCGACCCCCGGGGTTTCTTCCTCGAGACTTTCCAGGCCCAGCGCTATCGCGAGGCGGCCGGCATCACCCTCCCCTTTGTCCAGGACAACCACTCCCGCTCGCCCCGCGGCGTACTTCGCGGACTCCATGCCCAGCATCGTTACCCCCAGGGCAAGCTCGTGCGCGTCGCCCGCGGCGAGGTCTTCGATGTGAGCGTGGATATCGACCCCGCGTCGCCGTATTTCGGCGTCTGGACCGGCGCGGTCCTTTCCGACGACAACCAGCGCCAGCTCTGGATACCGCCGGGCTATGCCCACGGCTTCCTTGTGCTCTCCGACGTGGCGGATTTCGAGTACAAGTGCACCGATTACTACGTGCCGGATGACGAGGTCGGCCTGGTCTGGGACGACTCGGCCGTCGGCATCGACTGGCCGCTCGCAGACCCGGTCCTCTCGGACAAGGACAGGGCATGGCCGACGCTCGCGCAGATCAAGGCCGACCGATGACGATCCTGGTGATCGGTGCCTCGGGCCAGCTCGCCTCTCACCTTCGCGAGCAGATACCCTCGGCGGTCTTCCGCGGCCGGGTCGATCTGGATCTGGCGGAGGCGGCGACGATTGGGCCGGCGGTTCAGGCACTCGCCCCGTCCCTGATCATCAACGCGGCCGCCTATACGGACGTGGACGGCGCCGAAAGCGAGCCGGCGACGGCCTGGCGGATCAATGCCGAGGGGCCGGCGGCGCTGGCCCGGGTAGCGGAGCAGCTCGGCGTCCCCCTGATCCACATCTCTACCGACTATGTCTTCGATGGCAGTGCCGAGGCCGAGTACGGTCCCGATGCCGGCACCTGTCCCGTCAACACCTACGGCCGGACCAAACTCGCCGGTGAGCTCGCCGTTACCACGCTCTGCGAGCGCCACTGGATCCTGCGGGTCAGCTGGGTGTTCAGTGAGTTCGGCAGCAATTTCGTCAAGACAATGCTGCGCGTGGGCGCCGAGCGCGACGCGCTGCAGGTGGTTTCGGACCAGTACGGCCGCCCCACTTATGCAGGGGATATCGCAACGGTTATCCGGCACCTGGCGACATCGATCGCGGAGCCGAGCCTCCCCTGGGGCATTTACCATGCCGTTGGCGGTCGAATCGTTAGCTGGTACGAGTTTGCCGGCATGATCTTCCGCGAGGCCACCCAACGGGGGCTCCTGGAACAGGCACCCGCGGTGGAGCCGATTGCTACCGCAAGCTATCCGACCCCGGCGACGCGGCCCCTGCGCGCCGTGCTCGCCCCCAGTCCCGCACTGAACGCCGCGACCGGCTACTCACCGGACTGGGAAATCGGGCTGACCCGGACGCTACAGGCCCTGTCCTGATACGCGCGCCTCGTCGTCGGGGCTCTCCACGGCGGATGTCGGGAGCGTCAGGCGAAAAGTCGTGCCTTCGCCAACCTGGCTGGTCACGGTCAGTTGACCGCCGTGACGCTGCGTGAACTCCCGCACCTGGTGGGCACCGATCCCCATCCCCTTGGTGGACTTGGTGGTATGGAACGGCTTGAACAGCCCGTCCCGGATAAATGCCTCCGACATCCCCGACCCGCTGTCGCGGACCTCGAGGGTCACCTGGCCGCCTTCCTCGCGAGCGGCAAGCAGGATCATGCCCTCCTCGGGTGTCGCGTCCTGCGCGTTGCGGAGCAGATGGATCACCACCATGGCGAAGGCCTCGCGATCGGTGTCGATATGCGCCCCGCGGACGTCGAGCTCAAGCGACGGCTCGGGCCGGCGATCGGCACAGCGTGAGACCGCTTCGACAAGCAGATGATGGACATCCACCTGTTCGCTGAGGTGACTCACTCTACGGCGCTGCATGTATTCGAGGATGTGTTCCATGCGCTTCACTGAATCGCCGATGGTCGCGAAGGCATCGTCCACGAACGCCGGATTATGCTTGTGCCGATCCGCGTTGCGGACAATCAGTGACTGCTGGGCGATGAGGTTTTTGAGATCGTGCATCAGAAAGGCGGTGAGCTGGTTGAATGCCTCGAACTGGCGGGCCTGTGCCAGGGCCTGGGCATTCTCGTGCTGACCGAGATAACTCGCGACCTGCTTGCCCAGTGTTTTGAGAAGGTCGCGATCCTCCCACTTGATCTCGCCGCCACTACGGGGGCGGGTGAGCAGGAGAATGCCGGTCAGTGTCTGCTGATACAGCAACGGCACAATCGCCCACGCTGCCGGTACGCGCCGTACGGAGTCAGGGAGTTGCATATCGCGATAGCGCGCGGGGATCGCATCCAGCTCCGCGACGTCGACAATCCACTCGCTGTCACGGAGGAAGGTGACCAGGGACGCATCCCGGGGAATGGTCGCCTCGGCCGGCGGATCGATCCGCCAGCTGGCCGATAGCTCGAACCCCTGGTCTCCGTCACGCCAGAGCAACCCCGCAGGGCTCTCTACAACGTCCGCCACCACCCGCACGGCCCGCTCGTAAGGCGTTAGATCATCCTGCGCCTCGGCAAGGCGCTCGGTCAGTCGCAGCCATTCCTCGCGGTAGTCGTACTTGCGCGTGAAGAAATGCTTGTTGATCAACACCCGGAACCGGCGTCGGATGGGCTCCGATACCAGCAACAGCAGCAGGCCGATCAATGCGCCGGCCACCAGCACGATCTGCGCGAATGCTCCCCAGGTCCCGCCGAAATCACGGACGTAATAACCGCCCAGCGCCACCATCAGCAGATAGCCGCCCACCGCCAACAGCGTTGTCGTCTGGAACACGACTTCGCGGGAGAGGAACACTGGAACCTCCCATTCGCGGTTGCGCCGTGCAGCGATCAGGATCATAGGCACGGCAAGGGCGGTGACTAGACCGCGGGCATCCCAGGCCGAAATCTGCATTTGCTGGTAGAGCAAGCGAAACGAGTAGAGGTAGACATCGTAGGCGAGGATGATGCCGACGCCGATGCACAGAAAACGGATTGATGCGCGGTTTTCCGCGGGAAGACTACGCAGCAGTTGTTCGAGCAGAATCAACCCGAGCACCGCCAGCGCGAGGGCCGGAACGGCAAATGATAGATCATCACCCGGGATCCCCTGCATCGACACCGGACCGTTCATGCCATGTCGCATCAACACCGACAGCAGGCTTATCCCCACAAGGGCAATCGTCATGATTGACAGCGCTCGCAGCCAGCCATTGAGACGACTGACAGGGGCAAGCAGCGCGCTGATGAATACCAGCCACCCCCCCGAGCGCAACAGCTCCGCGACTTCAGCGACGACCACTGCCCCGGGGTTGAGCGCCCCCCACGCGAGCACTGCGCCCCACAACGCGGTCAGACTCACGGCGGCAATCAGCAGCCCGCCGCGCAGATCGCTATGCCAGTGCAGCACCAAAAGGAGGGCCGCCAGGGCGAAAACGACCGCGGCCACCGCATAGCTCGCAAAGCCGATCAACGCCACTACCGGTGCCTGTATGCAGAGCCGGGCCGGTTCAAAGCGCCTCGAGAAGTCGCCGAGCCTGCCCCGCCCAGTCCGCGTCCTCGTCCAGTTCCAGGGCCCGCTCCAGATTCACCCGCGCATCGACCGGGTTGCCGGCCCCTGCCAGCGCGGCACCGAGGTGGTAGAGCGTTTCGGGCGCGTCGCTTGCCTGCTCCGCCGCCTCGGACAGAAGCGCTACCGCTTCATCGACACGGCCCTGCCGGAAATGAATCCAGCCCAGCGTGTCCTGAACCGCTGGATTGTCCGGCGCCAGTTCATGGGCCTCCTGCGCCGTCGCGAGCGCCCGCTCATCGCCCGTCTGCAGATAAACCCAGGCGAGATTGTTCAGCACCCCCGGCACCGCACGATCGGTCTGCCTTACCAGCGCCTCGTAATGGCGACTCGCGTCGTCGAATGACGCCTGCTCAAGGTACCAGGCCGCCAGGGCAAGTCGCTGCGGGACGAGGGACAGTGAGGCATTCTCACCACCGGTCGCCAGTGCCTTTTCGAAGGTGGCCGCGGCCGCCTCGGCGTTCCCGGTCGCGCGCTGGATTTCGGCAAGCCGCAGGATAGGGGCGATATTGCCCGGGGCCCGCTCGAAGCCACGCTGGAAATGCAGCGCGGCCTGATCCAGATCACCCGCAGCGGCGGCGGTGAACCCGAGGTTGAAACGCACTTCGGCGCTCGCCGGATCAATATCCCGTGCGCGCTCGAACGCCATTCGCGCCGCCTCGAGACGCCCCTGCGAGAGGTGGATCCCCCCTATCAGATTGTGCGCGCTGATGTTGTCCGGATGATCGGCGGCAAGTTGCCGAGCCGCTGCCAGCGCCACCTCCGGATTAACGTTGCCGGATTGCAGAAGGGCCCGGGCAAGGCTTGTGCGCGTTTGCTCCGACTCGCCATCATTACCGTCTACGGGCTGGGCACCGGCGAGAACCGCTTCAATGTCATCGCCTGCGGCCGCCAGCAACGAGGCCAGTCCCCGCGGGTCGTTGCGGGCCAGTCGCACCCCCTCGATGAGCACTTCGACAGCCCGTTCGCGGGCGTCCGTCTCGCGAAGTGCCGCGACCAGTCTCAGGCGGGCGGGCCGATTATCCGGCGCAACAGCGAGAACATCCTGAAGCAGGCCGATCGCTTGAACGGGTTGATCCTGCTCCATGCGAACCGCCGCCATCAGGGCCTTGGCGCGGACGTCGCCAGACGACGCTGCGAGGGTGGTCTGGAGGCGTTCGACGGCCTCGTCGAGCCGACCCTCGCGCACCGCGACCAGCCCTGCCACGTAGTTCGCGTAGGGATGGCGCTCGCCCTGCCGAAGCATCACCTCCAGGACCTCGGACGCCTCAGCGACTCGATCCTCCTGCAACAGCAGTTCAATCCGCTGCCCCCGAGCCATGAATCGCTCACGCATCGAGGTCGAGCGATCCGTTGCCGGTTGTTCAATAGCCTCGGCCAGGTACTCAATCGCCAGATCAATCTCATTGGCTTCCGCCGCCATGCCTGCGAGCGTGAAAAGCGCCGCGGCGATCTGATCATCGCTCTCCACGGCTCGCTCGAGATGGTCGCGGGCGCGGGCGCGATCGTCCTGCGCGAGTGCGACCCATCCGGTCACGGTCAGTGCACGTACCGAATCCGTCTTGGCCGCCATGGCCGCCTCCGCTGCCGCCTCGGCGCGTGCACTCTCGCCCTGCGCCAGATAGGCGGTTGCCCGCGCCGCAAACAGCTCGGCGGCGACCGCCGGATCTGCGACGCTGTCCGCGGCGATACGATCGATAACTCCCTCGTAATCCCTCTGGGCAAGGAGCGCGGCCGCGAGCAGGGGCTGGAGGCGATCGGCCTCGGCACCAAGGGCTGCGGCGCGTTGCAGCGCGTCGAGGGCCCGGGCATATTCGCCCAGATAGAGGTTGTTTTCCGCTACGCCGAGCCGCGCCTCGCGGTCATCCGGTTGTGTTTCAAGTACCTTGCGATACTGTGCCAGTGCGGCCTGATACTGCCCCCCGGCCTGGAGCTCCACGGCCTGTCCCCTGAGGTCATCCACCGTGTCGGTACATGCGGCCAGTAACGCGACCGACAGGAGAACAAATCCTTTTCGCCATCCGATTCGCATCGCTACTCTCTCCTGCCCCGGGGGCATGTTTTCAGCATTTAAGGTCGAATTTTCTCATCAGGTCATACAATGTCGGACGGGATACCCCTAGCAAATCGGCCGCCTTCGAGACATTGTCCGTCGCGCGTGCGAGCGCTTCGCGAACGGCGCGTTCTTCGGCCCGGTCGCGAACCTCGCGGAGGCTGAAACTGGGGCGCTCACCGCCGGAATGATCCAGGCCCAGGTCCTCGAGGGTGATCAGCTTCCCCTCTGCCATGATGACGGCGCGATTGATCCTGTGCTCGAGCTCGCGCACGTTGCCCGGCCATTCGTAGGCCGATACCGCCTCCGCCGCATCATCGGTCAGTCCGCGGACGGCGCTACCGTGCTGCTGCGCGGCGGCGGCAAGGAAATGGCGGGCGAGTAGCAACGGGTCACTCTCCCGGGCCCGCAGCGGGGGGATGTCGATGACGATCTCGCTGATCCGGTAATAGAGATCCTGGCGAAAATTGCCCGAATCGATCTGTCCGGGAAGATTCTGGTGTGTCGCGCAGACCACGCGCGTGTCCACGGGGATTTCCCGACGGCCACCGACCCGCTCAAGCACACGTTCCTGGAGAAAACGCAACAGTTTGCTCTGGAGGGATACGGGCATGTCGCCGATTTCGTCGAGAAAGAGCGTGCCGCCCTCGGCCATCTCGATTTTGCCCCGGGTCTGGTTCTGGGCACCGGTAAAGGCCCCGCGCTCGTAACCGAACAATTCACTCTCGAGGAGATTCTCGGGGATCGCGGCGCAGTTGATGGCAACGAAACTCTCACTGGCGCGATCGCTCAGCCGGTGGATCGCTCGCGCCAGGACTTCCTTACCGGTCCCCGTTTCCCCCTGTAACAAAACCGTGGCCCGCGTTCGGGCGACCTTTTCGACCGTCCGCGCAATCCTCGCCATGGACTCGCTGGCACCGAGAACGCCCGCCAGGGGGGTCTGCCGGGCCAGCATCAGCGCCCGGTTCTGGCGTTCCAGATCGGCGAGGTGAAAGGCCCTTGCCACGATCAGGTTGAGCGTATCGGTATCCACCGGCTTTTCGTAGAAGTCATAGGCGCCCAGCGATACCGACCGCACGGCGCTGGTCGCATCACCGTTGCCGGTGACCACGATCACCTTGGTGTGGGGGGCGGCATCAATGATGTCGTTGAGGGTTGCCAGACCCTCGGAGACGCCATCCGGATCCGGAGGCAGGCCCAGATCCTGCAGAACCACCGCGGGCTCGTGGCGACGGAGTTGCGCCATGGCGGATGGCCGATCCTCGGCAACGAGGATCTCGTAGCGATCGAAACACCAGCGAAGTTGCCGCTGCAGACCGGGATCGTCTTCCACGATCAGCAGCTTTTCGGCACTCACCGATTTTCTCTCATAGGTCTCTCCGAGCGTTCAGTACGCCCTGTCACCCTTGATGACCTCGATGCCTGTCCGGAACAGGATCTTGAGATCGAGCAGGGGCGTCCATTGCTTGAGATACTCGAGGTCGTAGCGTATGCGCTCCTCCATATCCGACAGGTCGCTGGTTTCACCCCGGCAGCCATTGACCTGCGCCAGTCCGGTAATGCCCGGCAGCACCTTGTGACGGAGCATGTAGCCCTTGATCCGGCCGCGGTACTCCTCGTTGTGCGCAACGGCGTGAGGCCGTGGGCCAACCAGGCTCATACGCCCCTGGAGGACATTGAACAGCTGCGGCAATTCATCCAGCGAGGTCTTTCGAAGGAAGCGGCCCAGCGACGTGACGCGCGGATCACCCCGCCAGGCCTGGACAATCCGATCACCATCTTCGAGCACATGCATCGACCGGAATTTATAGACGGTGATCGGCCTGCCATCGAGCCCGTAGCGTTGCTGGCGGAAGATCGCGGGCCCTCGGGAGGTCAGCCTGATCAAAAGCGCGATAATCGCCATCACTGGCAACGCGGGCACAAGGACCGCCAGTGTCAGGGCGACATCACTGACGCGCTTGAGAATGCCGCGATAACCATAGAAAGGCGTCTCCCACATGGAGACGACCGGAACGCCCGCGACATCGGCCGTATGCGACTGAATCAGATCACAGACAAAGAAGTCCGGGACGTAGTAAATCGAGACCGTCGAGTCACTCAGCTCGTCGAGCATCCTCATGACGCGCCGGATGTGGCGCATCGGCAGCACGATGAAGAGGACGTCGATGTAATACTCACGAACGTAACGGCTGACTTCATCAAGCCGACCGAGATACTCGACGTCGTCCATGGCGCCAAGTCGATCGAGGCTGCGATCGTCAAAGAAACCCCTCACCCGAAACCCGTATTCCGGGTGATGCCTGATCCGCTCGGCGAGTCCGCGACCCAGCTCGTTCCCACCGGCAATTACGCTGGTGCGCACCAATTCCCGAGACACCAGGATATGGCGGAAGAGACGGTCCAGAAGCCAGTGAACCACCAGCACCG
The DNA here is from genome assembly GCF_004217415.1 of Spiribacter vilamensis. Taxonomy (NCBI): domain Bacteria; kingdom Pseudomonadati; phylum Pseudomonadota; class Gammaproteobacteria; order Chromatiales; family Ectothiorhodospiraceae; genus Spiribacter; species Spiribacter vilamensis. Next base: position 587,793 of record NZ_SHLI01000001.1, on the reverse strand, counting down.
CGACGGGCGTTGTCACCGCCCAGGCAATGACGAGACCGGCCGGGTAATATCCCTGGAAACCGGTCAGATAGGCGGTCGCCAGCAGCGCGCCCAGCACCGCCAGCCATCGCCCGAGGAGGCTCCCTGTCTGGTCGATAAAATACGTGGAAGCCGTATGGGTTCCACTCGCGGGGAGCACCCGAATCAGCAGGATTGTCAGAACGGCCGCGAAAATCGCCAGGGCCGTCAGGTAGCTGTCGATCGCTACCCCGCCGAGGGCTGCGAGACCGTATAGCAGGACGACCGTCAACAGCGCCGGCATGATCCACTGCAGGCCGGCAATAACGCCCAGCGACAGACTATGGGTGAGGAACACCGAGCGCGGAGAGGAACTGCCACCCGTCAACGGCATGGGCGGCAACCTCACCTCAGTGCTAATCGGATCAGTTTCGGCAAGCGGATGTAACGCCGGGTTATCCCTGTAGTTCAGGCGTCTTATCGGTTCCATGATGTATCCCCTTTTAAATGACTTTGATCAAAACCAAAGCCACTTGTCAATGGAGATACCGCAATATCCGGAGGCGGTTACTGACCCCTTGCGCGCAGGGCACCTCGGCCACCATCGACCGGGAATATTTGCCCAGTGATCCAGCCCGCATCGTCGCTCAGCAGGAACGCCGCCATGGCCGCGGAATCATCCGCTTCGCCCACGCGCTTCATCGGGTGACTGGCCGCCAGCGCGTCCGCCATTTTCTCGTTGGAGAGCAGCTGCCCGGCGATCTCCGTCTGGCTGATACTCGGCGCGATACAGTTGACCCGCACCTTGGGTGCCAGATCCGTCGCGAGAGAACGGCAAAGCGCCTCGACGCCCCCTTTCGCAGCCGAAATAATGGCGTGATTGCCGAAGCCCTGCCCCGCGGCCACTGTCGAGAACATCACCACGCTGCCGTTAGCCCGCTGCAGAGCCGGTGCCGCCGCCTGAACAGCAAGCGCCGCGCCGACGGTATTCAATCGGTAGCAATCGATCAGATCGGCTTCCGTGAGGTTTTTCAGCGGCTTGAGTACGATATTGCCGACGCAGTAAGCGAGTCCGGCAAGGCCCTCGTCGGACTGTGCGGCCTCCACGGCGCGCTTGATCGAGTCGGGATCGAGGACATCACAGGCGACGGTCGAGGCACCCGTCTCCCGCGCCAGCGCCTGGAGGGTATCCGGGTCACGTGCCGAGAGTACGAGCGGATGCCCCTGAGCCGCGAGTCGCCGTGCCAGCGCCTCGCCGATACCGCCGCGGGCGCCCATGATGAGAACGGGTGCAGTCATTCCGTGTTTCCTTCTTCAACTTGGCTGATCAGGGGACCGTAACCCTCGGCTTCCATATCTTCCAGCGGGATGAACTTCATGGCTGCCGAGTTCATGCAGTAGCGCAGGCCGGTCGGCTCGGGGCCATCCTTGAAGACATGGCCGAGGTGGGAGTCGGCATGCCGACTGCGGATCTCGGTGCGCGTCATGAAAAAGGACCGATCCTCGCGCTCAACCACCGCATCCGAAGCAATCGGCCGAGTGAAGCTCGGCCAGCCGGTGTTCGACTTGTACTTGTCGCTCGATGAAAACAGTGGCTCTCCGGAGACTACGTCAACGTAAATCCCCGGCCGTTTTTCGTCGTAATAGTCGTTCTGATACGCCGGCTCGGTACCATCTTCCTGCGTCACCTGGAACTGCTCGGCACTCAGGCGTGAGCGCAGCACCTCGAGATCGGGCTTTTCAAAGGTGGCGGGGTCGAATGCCTCAACGCCGTTACTCGCCGCCTGGCGATCAGGCCGGTACTGGGAATAGTCCACCTCCTGATCATCGCCCCAGACCTCCTCGATGAAGTCGTAGCGGCCCGAGTTGAATGTGTAGAACTTGTACCGCACCGGCTTTTTCTCGTAATAGTCCTGGTGGTACGCCTCCGCCGCGTAGAAGGCCTCGAACGGGACGATCTCGATGGCGACCGGTTCGTCGTAGCGCCCGGAAGCCTCCAGTGCCTCCACTGCCGCCTCGGCGGCACGCCGCTCGGCCTCGCTGTGATAGAAGATCGCCGGACGGTACTGCTTGCCCCGATCGACGTATTGTCCGTCGGTGTCGGTTGGATTCGCGGTCCGCCACAGTCCCTGCAGCAGGCCCTCGTAGGTCATCTTGTCCGGGTCGTAGTAGACCTGCACGGCTTCGGTGTGGCCCGTCCGTCCGCCCGAGACCTGTTCGTAGGTCGGATCGACTTCGTCGCCGCCACTGTAGCCGGATACCGCCTCGACAACGCCCGGGACGTTCTTTTCGTAGTAGGCCTCGACGCACCAGAAACAACCACCTGCGAAGGTTGCCACTGCAAGGTCCGGATTATCCGGCGCAAAGTCCGAGTCACCGGTTTGGGCGCCACCCGTGGACGGGAGGCCGAGTAGCAAACCGGTGAGAATAATGATTTTTGTTGAAAAGGCTCTCATGGTTTCCTCTTATGTCTCGCCCTTGAGGCTGCAGCTGGATATTTATAAAGACATCACGGAGCAGCATGAATTCACGACTCTACCCGCGCTGACGGCGCGTCGCACAGCGGCGATACAACGAAAAACGCCGGGACGGAACCCGCCCCGGCGCCTTCAGGCATCGCGCTATTCAGAGTTTAGAACATGCCCTGAAGGTTCGCCCGTGCATCCTCGCTGACCCAGTCCAGCCATGTGTCCTGGTTATTCTGCAGGAAATGGACAACCGCTTCGTCGATCGACGCCGAATTCTCGGAGTGCCAGGCAAGCAGCCCACTCATCGTGTCATTCTCGAATGTGACGTGCTGCATGAGCTCGAAGGCCTCCGGCTCGCGATCGGCCAGGTCGTTGGTCACGACATTGAAGACCGGCGCCGCAGGGAACGCGGTCTTGCCGACCTCGTCACACTCGGTGTCCTGATTGCACTCATAGGCCTCGCGATCGATCGGCCCCATATCAACGCTCACCATGTCGTACTTGCCGAGCGGTGCCGTCGGGCCCCAGTAGTAGCCGAAGTACGGCTCGCGGTTTTCCGCCGCGGTCACGAGTGCCGCCTGCAGGGTCTCGCCCGAACCGTGGTTGAACACCTCGATACCGTGACCCTCGAGATCGTAAGCCTGCTTGAGCGAATCATTGGCGATCCGGCAACCCCAGCCATCGGGGCAATTGTGGAAGCGACCACCAACAAGCTCGGGGTTGTTCAATACACCCTCGATGGTAGCCAACTCCGGATGTTCCTCGACAAGGAACGCAGGGACCAGCCAGTGCTCCTGCCCCCCCTTGCTGAAGGCATCCGAGGCCTTGACCAGCTTGCCCTGCTCGGCGAGGTCGTAATACGACGGCGCGCCGTTAGGCCAGAGCTCGGGGACGATATCAGGCTCATTATTTTCCGCGAGCGAGGTTATCGCCGTCGTCGTTGCCGACGGTATCACCGTGACATCGCAGCCATAGCCCTGCTCCAGCAGGAATTCAGTCACACCGGTAATGATGCCGCCGGAGGTCCAGTTCATCTCGGCGACAGAGATTTTGCCGCACTCGGCATTCGCGGCCATCGGGACCAGTGCGCCGGTCAGCGCCAAAGCGTAGAGAGAACGCTTGTTCATAGGTTTACTCCATATTCTCCGCGCTCAACCGTGCCGTTCCAGTACCAAATCGCGGGCTGGCGCCTTCGTAGCGAGGGACGGCGTTCAAGCGGTCTTGCGGGAGGAATCTGCCAGGTCAGGCATCCAGCCTTGTTTAACTGTAGAACAATTTTTTTGATCGGTACAACCCCGCGGCCGCGCCGGGACCGGAGCGGATTGGGCGCCGTCCTCTTGATCGGCGTATCCTAACGGGTATCCGATTGATTAATGATGCGCATCAACCAGTGCAATGACTCAGGAAGCCGCTAGCGATAATCACATGCCCGATCCATCGAGCTTCCAGACACTGCTGGAGGCAAGCGATAACCTCTGCGCCATTGTCGACGCCGACTACCGCTACCGCTGGGTCAATGCGGCCTATCAGCGCCTGCATGCGCCATCTCCCGACAGCCTCGTGGGGGTCAGCGTGCGCAGGGTCGTTGGCGATGAGCACTTCGCAAGCGTCACAAGGCCGCGCCTGAACAGGTGCCTCGACGGCCAGCCCCAGTGCTATGAGATCGAGCGCCAGAGCGCCGTTATGGGGGAGCGCGATCTCGAGGTCCGTTATATTCCCCTGATGCACTCGGAATTGGGGCAACGCGAGATCGGGATCGTGATTGCCGACATCACCCATCGACGCGAGTGTGAGCGCGAGTTACAGAAGATGATGTCCATCGCGCACCTGAGCCCCTCCTCGATCGCGATCACTGATCTGCAGGGTCGTATCGAGTATGTGAATCCGGCACTTGAGAAGATCTCGGGCTATTCCCGCGACGAGCTGATCGGCAATACGTCCGCCGTACTCAAGAGCGGCAACACGCCGGACGATGTCTATCGCAATCTCTGGGAGACCATCGAGGGCGGGCAAACGTGGATCGGTGAGCTCGAGAACCGGCGCAGGGATGGCAGCCTTTACCACGAATACACGCTGATCGCCCCCCTGCGGGACGACGATGGGAAGGTCGTCAACTACGCCGCGATTAAACAGGATACGACCGCCCTTCGGACAACGGAAAGCGATCTCGAGCGATTGGCATTCGAGGACTCGCTGACGGGGCTTTACACGCGCAACGGTTTCAGCCAGGCGCTTCAGGAGTGGGTCGACAGGGAAGGCTGGCATAGCGAGGCCATGGTGGTGATGGTCGACGTGATCGGTCTGCGGGATATCAACGACGCCTACGGCTACGAGGGCGGTGATCGACTGCTCATCGAGTTCAGTAAGCGACTGCTGCAAACCGCCAGCGGACCGGGACTCGCCGGTCGAATCGGGGGCGACGAGTGCACCCTCTTTCTGGCTCCGGATCCCGATGAGCCGATTCAGACACGGCTCGAGGCGATCGTCGATCAGCTCTCCCGTCCATTCGATCTCGATGGCGTAGCCATCGGTATCGCCATACGTGTCGGCTATACCCGGCTAAACCACGGCACAAGACCGGCGGACACGCTGCTTCGCGAGGCCGAACGGGCATTGTTCCAGCATCGGGCCGACTCGAACCTGCCATGGGTGGCCTATACGGACCGTCTCGAGCAGGAGGCGCGCGCACGTGTTGATCTAACCCGTGAGCTGCGCACGGCGCTACAGGACAATCAGCTCGAGCTCCATTTCCAGCCCAAGGTGGATCTATCCACCGGGCATCTTGTCTCGGCCGAGGCGCTGCTGCGCTGGAATCACCCGGAGCGGGGGCTCATCTCGCCCGGCGTTTTTATCCCCATCGCCGAGCAGAGTCAGTTGATCGGACCGATCGGCGAATGGGCCGTCCGGTGCGCCTGCGAGCACCTACGGAGCTGGCAGAACGAGGGCCTCGATGTCGTGCGTGTTGCGGTCAACGTCTCGCTCGTGCAGTTCCGCTCCGGCAGCTTCCCGCATACCGTCCACAGAATACTCGAAGAGACGGGCATAGCGCCCGAGCAGCTCTCCCTGGAGATCACGGAGAGTGTCTTTGCCCAGGAGTCGGCGTATCTGTTGCGGCAGATGCGTGAGCTACGAGCTATGAATGTGCGCCTCTCGCTGGATGATTTCGGCACCGGCTATTCCTCGCTGCTCTATCTTCAGCAGTACCCGTTCGATGAGATCAAAATCGACCAGGGGTTTGTCACTCATTTGATGAACGACGACTTCAGTCGCAACATTGTTGAGGCGGTGAAGATGCTTGCCAGTGCTCTCGATGCCGAGATTATTGCCGAGGGGATCGAGTCCACTACCGTGCGCGACACACTGTTGGATATGGGGATTCGGCTCGGCCAGGGCTTCTACTACAGCTTTCCACTGGAGGCGGAGGACTTTCGGTGGCTGCTGGAGCGCGGTAGCCAGCTCCCCCTGACGGCTGACCAGATCGAATAGCGCCATTCACTGGCGATCAATAGAGCGGAGGACATTTTGGAGAAACGCAGAACAGGCATCGCCGACCTGGACCGGGTCACTAACGGCGGGCTACCCACGGGGCAGGCGACGCTTGTACTGGGCGAGGCCGCGGCCGGCAAGACCGTGCTGGCGCTCCAGGTGCTGGCTCATTCGATCGAGCGTGGCGAGGGAGCGGTGTTTGTCTCGTTCGAGGAATCACCCGCGCAGATCCGGCGCGATGCGGCGTCGTTTAGTTGGGGCCAGTCATTACTCGAGTCTGATCGGCTGCAGATCATCGACGCCCGCCCCCCGATTGACAGCGAGTCGGCCGGGAATTTCGATCTCGACGGCCTGCTTTCGGTCGTGGCGGCGGCAGCCACTCAGGTGGGGGCGCTCTGGATCGTTTTCGATGGCATCGATCAGCTACTGCAGTATCAACCCGACCACAAGGCGGCCATCAACCAGATTCGGCGGGTGGAGGAGGCCTGCGAGCAGTATGGCTGGACCCTGCTGCTCACCGGTAAGGCCACCCGGGACAGCACAGCCCCCGCCCATCTCGAAGGCGTTGAATTCCTCCTCTCGGCATCACTGGTGCTTAGCGCACAGATCGTCAACCAGCAGCTCAACCGCTCGCTGCGTATCGCCAAATATCGGGGTTCCGATCATACCGCTGACGAGATGCCGATGCTGATCGACCGCCACGGCATCACACTCCCCTACCACGGGGCGGACGAAAGAGCGGATGTCGAGGCCACCAACGAGCGACTGAGCCTGGGCGTCGAACGCCTGGACACCCTATTGGGGGGCGGGATCTATCGTGGATCGAGCCTGTTGATCTCCGGGCGGCCGGGAACCGCCAAAAGCACGCTGGCAGGTGCCTTCGCGGAGGCAGCGGCCGCACGGGGTGAGCGGACGCTGTATATCAGCTTCGATGAACTCGAGGGTCCGTATGTCCGCAACCTCGAATCCGTCGGTATCAACCTGCGCGAGCCGATCGAGGCCGGCTGGGTATGTTTTCGAACGCTTTCGGCCTATGCCGCGCGGGTCACCGAGCATTTCCTGACTATCCGGCGGCTGCTCGATACGTTCGAGCCGCATTGCCTGGTGATTGATCCGATTTCCGCCATGCTCAAGGCAAGCGCCACCGAGGGCGCCAATATGGCCACCGAGCAACTCCTCGACCTGGTGCGGCGGCGTGGCATCACCACCATCATCACTTCGCTGAGCGGTGAAGAAGACCCGGAAGGTGAAGCGACACAGGGACAAGTCTCGACGCTGGCCGACAGCTGGATCGTCCTCGACTATAACGTTCGTGCCGGCGAGCGGAACCGCTCCCTTTCCATCGTCAAATCCCGCGGAACCGGGCATTCAAACCAGCAGCGCGAGCTCCTCATCGGCGAAAGCGGCCCGGATCTGGCCGATATCTACGAGAATGGCAGCGAGGTGTTAATGGGAACCGCGCGGGTCACCCGCGAGCTCGAGGACGCGGCCGCCGCACGACGGCGATCGCTGGAATGGGAGCAACGCCGCACCGACCTCGAGGAGCAGATCGCCCAGGCAGAGAAGGAGCGCCGCCGTCTGGAGGCCATCATGGAGCTTGAGCAGAAGGAACATACCGAGACCAGTCGCCTGGATGAGGAAACTCGCGGGGAGATCAGGCAGCAGAGGGACCCCGATCGGGATAACCCGACCGCCAACGACGAGGTCCAGGACCGGAACGATGGAGATCAATCATGACTAACGATTCGTCGGTACAGGAATCCCGTATGCCACGACTGATTCTATTCGTGACGGGCAATGCACCGCGAACACAGCGTGCGCGTGCAAACCTGGCGAGGATGCTCGAGGAGATTGGCCGTGACGACCTGACGCCCTACGAGATCGACCTGCTGCAGCAACCGCAGGAAGGGTTGACCTACTCGGTGTTTGCCACGCCCTCGTTGCTCAAAACCGACGACGAACACGGTGGCTCGCTGCTCTACGGTGACCTGTCCGATGACGATCGGCTGTATCGGTTTCTCGCCGATCTGGCGACGACCTCGGCCTGATGACCGATACCCTGGAGTCGAGGCACTGCAATCGCCACGAGCGTCCCGAGCACGACCAGAACGATAACCAGCTCGATCAGTGTGAACCCTGCAGCGGTGCGATTTGATCGCATTATCTTCAAGACTTTTTCCGACGATCGGCGATTGACAAGCCATAAGCTAGACCCACTCCGACCAACCTTTCAATCTCGACGATCTGACCTGCCTGCGTGGCTCCACCGCCTGCTAACCTCTCACCCATGTCGGACCTGATCCTCGATCTCACGGTTGTCGTGCTGGCGGCGCTCATCGGTGGCGTTATTAACGCCCTCGCCGGCGGCGGCAGTTTCTTGACGCTGCCCGCGCTGGTTTTCACCGGGGTACCGCCGGTCATGGCGAACGCCACAGGGACAACCGCCCTGCTCCCCGGGTATCTCGCGAGCGTCTGGGGATCCCGCGATCTGATCCGCGCGCCACGGGGCATGACACTGTTCGCCATCGTGATCCTGGGCGCCATCGGCGGCAGCCTGGGCGCGGGTCTGCTGCTACTGACCTCGAACGAGGCCTTCAGCGCGATCGTGCCGTGGCTTTTGCTGTTTGCAACGTTGCTGTTCGCAACCGGTCCCGCCATCCACCGCGTGCTGACGACCCGGGTCGCCGCCCGGCATTCCCTGCCGGGACGCCTTGGAATCCTCGTCGTCAGTCTCTATGGCGGTTACTTCGCGGGCGGGATGGGCATCGTGATGCTGGCCGCGTTTCGGCTACTGGGCGTGGATGACATCAATCTGGCGAATGCCCTGAAGAATCTGCTATCCGCCGTGCTGACGGTCATCGCGGTTACGATCTACGCGATCGGCGGAGCCATTGCCTGGGCGGAGGTGTTGCCCATGGCCATTGCCGCCAGCATCGGGGGATTGGCCGGCGCCAGGATCGGCAGGCGCCTGCCACCGCGTACCCTGCGGGCGGGGATTGTCGTCGTGGGCACGATCACCACCGTGCTGTTCTTCCTCGACTGACCGAGCCGTGATAGATATCCGGCGGCGTGTGTCACCCGGCCCAGGGCGCGCTCGACGCCCAGGAGAATTCGTCGCAACAAGTAACTCCTGCCGGGCGTTGATCACCTCGTCAATCTTCGCCGTTACTGCCGCCCTTTCCGAGTAACGATTTCAGATCCGCGAACGGTGAATGGGTGCCCGCCGGCTGAGGCCGATCCTCGGCAGCCCCCGAGTGATTGCGCGCTTCCAGCTCGCGCTGGTGCTCGTTGTCATGACAGTAAATACAGAGCAGTTCCCAGTTGCTGCCATCATCCGGATTGTTGTGATGGTCATGATCGATGTGATGCACGGTGAGTTCGTGCACATTGGCTCGCGTGAACTCGCGGGTGCAACGACCACAAATCCACGGGAACAGCTTGAGCGCGCGTTCGCGATACCCCTGGCTGCGCGCATCCGCCGCGCGATTGGCGTCGGCTACGACCCGATCGAGCTTCCCGGTATCGATTTTCCTCATGCCAATACCCTCCTGGTCACAAAAGTAATCCGTGATTCTCGCCGGGGTCAGCCCTTTCGGGCGACCATGTCGATTTCGACTCTTGCCCGTCTGGCCAGTCCCGTCACCCCGATGCAGGTACGCGCTGGCCGCTCGCCAACCGGAAAGTAACTCTCGTAGGTCGCGTTCATGGCATCGTAGTCGTCGTAGAAGTGCGTCAGATAAACGCGGGTGGAGACCACATCGGCCAGTGTCAGCTCCAGCCCCTCGAGAACCGTTACGAGGTTACGCATACACCGATGCGTCTGCTCGACAATATCGCCCGGCATCGGGCCGTCGGGATCAGAGGGGTCCTGCGGGATCTGTCCACTGGTGTAAATCCAGCCGTCGGACTCGACGGCATGACTGAATGGCGCGACCGGCGTCGGCGCCGCCGGTATCATGTGATGCAGGACCTGGGCCATGGGGTGTTCCCTCCGTGTTGATTGACTGATGATATCCCGCCACACGCGAATCGAGCTTTCACGCCATCAATGACTTGCCTTCACTCGATAGTTTCGGCATATAGATCTCAGTGAGCGGTTGAATTAGTCGTCCCAGGCTGCAGGTGTTAATTTCAAACAGTTATTGAGACCACTATCAAACGCAGCACTAACTGCCCGGAGACCAAACGATGGCCGCAGATCCGAAAGACGTAGACACCAAGAACCAGGGCAAATGCCCCGCCATGCACGGCTCACGCACCGAGGTGCATGGCGACGGGACCGGCGTACACGACTGGTGGCCGAACAAGCTGAACCTCGGAATCCTCCACCAGCAATCGGCGGTATCCAATCCGCTCGGCGAGAGCTTTGACTATCGTGAGGCGTTCAAGACGATCGACCTCAAGGAAGTCAAACAGGACATCTTCGCCCTGATGAAGGAGTCGAAGGACTTCTGGCCGGCGGACTATGGCCACTACGGGCCGCTGTTCATCCGCATGACCTGGCACGATGCCGGCACGTACCGTACCTCGGACGGCCGCGGCGGCGCCGGCTCGGGTTCGCAGCGCATGGCGCCCATCAACAGCTGGCCGGATAACGGCAACCTCGACAAGGCCCGCCGGCTGCTCTGGCCGATCAAGCAGAAGTACGGTAACGCCATCTCCTGGGCCGATCTGTTCGTCCTCGCCGGCAACTGCGCGATGGAGGACATGGGCTTCCAGACCTTTGGCTTCGGTGGTGGTCGCGAGGACATCTGGGAACCGGAAGATGACATCTACTGGGGCTCGGAGAACGAGATGCTGGCCGACGACGGCGAGCGCCACGACGAGAATCGCGAGATCAGCAAGCCGCTCGCCGCCTCTCATATGGGACTGATCTACGTTAATCCGGAAGGCCCTAACGGCGAGCCCGATCCCGTCGGTGCCAGTCACGAGATCCGCCAGAGCTTCGCGCGCATGGCCATGAACGACTACGAAACGGTGGCCCTCATCGCCGGTGGTCATACCTTCGGCAAGAACCATGGCGCGGTCGATCCCAGCTACCAGGGGCCGGAGCCGGAGGGCGCGCCGCTCAGCGAGCAGGGCCTTGGCTGGCGCAACAGCTACGGCGACGGCAAGGGCGACAACACCCTGACCAGTGGCCTGGACGGCGCCTGGACGCCGAAGCCCACGCAGTGGGACATGGGCTATTTCGACATGCTCTTCGGCTATGAGTGGGAGCTCACCAAGAGCCCGGCCGGCGCCTGGCAGTGGGAACCGAAGGATGTCCGCGAGAATGACCTGGTCGCGAAGGCCCATGACGCATCGAAGACAGAGAAGACGGTCATGCTCACCACCGACATCTCGATGAAGGTGGACCCGAGCTATCGCGAGATCTCGATGCACTTCTACGAGAATCCCGAGGAGTTCGCGGATGCCTTCGCGCGGGCCTGGTTCAAGCTCCTGCACCGGGACATGGGCCCCAAGAGCCGTTATCTGGGCCCCGAGGTACCGGCTGAGGATCTCATCTGGCAGGACCCGGTGCCGGCCGTGGATCATGAGCTCATCGATAACGAGAACATCGCGGCCCTCAAAGACCAGATCCTCGCATCCGGCCTGTCCGTCTCCGAGCTCGTGTTCACCGCCTGGGCCTCGGCCAGCACGTTCCGCAATGCGGACAAGCGTGGCGGCGCCAACGGTGCACGTATCCGGCTCGCCCCGCAGAAGGACTGGGAGGCGAACAACCCCGAGCTGCTGGACAAGGTGCTGCCGACGCTCGAGTCCGTTCAGAAGGCGTTCAACGAATCGCAGACCGGTAACAAGCGCGTCTCGCTCGCCGATTTGATCGTCCTTGGTGGCAATGCGGCGGTCGAGCATGCCGCTGCCCGGGCCGGTGAGCCGATCGAGATCCCGTTCCACCCGGGGCGCACCGATGCCTCTGACGAGTGGACCGATGCCGATTCCTTCGCCTGGCTCGAGCCCGAGGCGGACGGTTTCCGCAACTACGTCAAGATGCGCTACACCGTCCCGCCGGAGCAGATGCTCGTCGACCGGGCCCAGCAGCTTCGACTGAGTGCACCGGAAATGACGGCGCTGGTTGGTGGCATGCGAGTGCTCGATACCAACACCGACGGCTCTGGCACCGGCGTATTCACGGATCGGCCCGGCACGTTGACCAACGACTTCTTCCGCAACGTGTTGGACATGGACAATTACTGGAAGCCCACGACCGATGAGGAGGAGTTCCTGGAGGTCAAGGACCGCACCAGTGACCGGCTCAAGTGGGTCGGAAGCCGCGTGGACATGATCTTCGGCTCGAACGCCGAGCTGCGCGCCATTTCAGAGGTCTATGCACAGACCGACGGTCAGGCGAAGTTCGTCCGCGACTTCGGCCGTGCCTGGAACAAGGTCATGAATCTGGACCGTTTCGACCTCGCCGAGGGATAAAGCCGCGCCTGATTTTCAAGGCGACGTCTTTTTAGGAACTTACCCGCCGATTCCTCTTCCAATAATTTAACTATTGGTTGGGGAATCGGCGATGTTCGGACTATTTAAATTCATTCGATTTCTATTCACGCTCGTCGATCCTGCGGCCAACGCCTTATCGAACGCGCCGCTTGAATGGAAATACCTTGCCACCAACGTCCTCGCATTCATGTGGTGCGTCTCATTCGGTCTGTACGTCGGTGAATACATGACCATTGGCTACTCAATCGCAGGCCATGTCGCCCTTATCACCATGTGCTTCGTGACCTATTACGTGCTGCGCTACAGCCGAAAAAATTACGATGCGAGCGAACGGCACAAGGCCGCCACTCGCCAGGGTTCACCACACTGACATCGCAGCGGCAGTAGCTCTACACGCACCGACCGCCATCGACCTCCAGGCAGGCGCCGGTGATGAAGTCGGCCTCGTCACTCGCCAGGAAAAGCGCAGCATTGGCGATATCCAGGGGCTGACTGAGCCGTCCCATCGGGATCCCACTAATAATTTTTTCCCGGGTGTTATCACCCAGAAAGTCCTCGATGAGGCCTGTTTCTCCCATCACCGGGTTAATGGTGTTCACCCGGATATGGTCAGGCGCGAGCTCCACCGCCATGGATTTACCGGTAATGATGGTCGCCCCTTTGCTGCCGTTATACCAGGTCAATCCCGGTCTTGGCCGCACCCCTGCCGTGGAGGCCACGTTCACGAAACACCCGCCGCCCCGCGAGCGGAAAAGCGGAACGGCCGCCTGCGCCATGTGGTACAGGGATTTCACATTGACCGCGTAGATACGATCGAATGTCGCCTCATCGACGCCCAGCATCGGGCCGTTCCGATGGGTGATGCCCGCATTGTTTACGACGATATCGAGGTCACCGAAATGCTCGGTTGTGTGATCGACCAGGCTCTGGACAGAGTCAGCCCGGGCAACATCGGCATGGACGTAGATCGCCTCGCAACCGGCGCTGCGAATACTGTCAGCCACACGCTCACCAGCCGCATCGCTTATATCGGCCAGCACGACGCGCGCGCCCTCCTCGGCGAAACGCTCGGCAATGCCCTTACCAAATCCGGAGGCCGCCCCCGTCACGATTGCTACTTTTCCCGCGAGTCTCATTACTACCCTCTCCTCATTAATAAAGCATTTCCACCAGCCCCAGACTGATCATCGGGACAAAGGTCACCAGCAGGAGACAGCCGATGGCCACCAGCACGAACTGCAGCAGCCACGGGATCATGCGCTCCAGCGGCAGATCGGCCACCGCGCACGCGGCGAACAGGTTCACGCCAAGCGGAGGCGTAAACATGCCGATTGCCAGGTTGACGACGACGATGAGTCCGAAATGGACCGGATCCACCCCGAAGCCGACCGCGACCGGGGCGAGAATCGGGGCAAGGACCAGAATGGCGGCCGATGTTTCTATGAACATGCCGACAAAGAGGAGCAACAGGTTCACCGCCAGCAGAAACGCCCAGACGCTGTCGAAATTCATGTTGATCCACTCGCCGACATCGGCGGGCAACCCCGAGCGACTGATGAGGAAACTGAATAGCCCCGCCGCCGCAATGATCAGCATGATGGCGGTCGTGCCCTTCACGCTGGTCACGAAAATCGGCCACAGGTCCCGCCAGCTGAGCTCTCGGTAGACCACCATTCCGACGAACAGCGCATAGAACACGGCCACGGCGGCGGCTTCGGTCGGTGTGAACACGCCCCCGTAGATACCGCCGATCACTACCACCGGCATCAGAATGGCCGCCCAGGCCTTGCTGATAGCGATATGCAGGGAATCGCGCTCCGCGCCGTCGCCCTTGCCAAGCCCCTTGAACTTGCAGATCACGTAAACCAGCAGAATCATCGCTGTACCGAACAGTAGCCCTGGCCCGATCCCCGCGATAAAGAGCTTGCCGATCGAGGTGTCGGTGCTGACCCCGTAGAGGATCAGAGGGATCGAAGGTGGCAACAGCACACCCAGCTCGGCCGAAGAGGCCTGAATAGAGGCAGCGAGTGGCTTTGGGTAGTGGTGCCGGACCATCGCCGGGATCAGGATCGCGCCGATTGCATAAGTCGTCGCGACACTCGAGCCGGACACGGACGCGAAGAACATGCAGGTCAGCACACAGGAACAGGCAAGCCCCCCCTGAATGCCACCGATAATGGATTTGGCAAGCTCCACCAGACGCCGGGAAATCCCGCCGCCGGCCATGAGATTGCCTGCGAGGATGAAAAACGGGATCGCCATCAGAGGATAGTGATCGATACTGACGAACATCCGCTGGGCAGAGAGGATGAGCGGGAGTGGCGAGAAAAAGTGGATCCCGAACATTGACGCGAGGGCGATGGCGACAGCAATCGGTACGCCAAGCACAAAGAAAACGATCAGGGCGCTTGCAATCGCGGCATTCATCGATCCGGCCCCTCCGCCACGGCCGGCACCGGCTCTGCCCGCAACTGGCGTATATCCGAATCCAGCAGCCGGCCGATCAGTGCAATGATGGCAAAGGCACTACCCACGGGCAGAGCGGAATAGGCCCACGCCATGGAAATATCCATCCCCGCCATACGCTGGGGCTGTACACGCAAGCCCATGAGATAGCCGTAGTAGGCGAGAAGCACGAAAAAGAGCAGACAAAGCAGCGCAACAAAATACTCCAGCACCACATGCAGGCGACGTGGGAGAACCGCAAAGATGATCTCAACGCGCATCATCTCGTTGCGTCGAAAGACGTTGGCGGCGCCGAGAAACACACTCCAGATAATCAGTGATCGCGAAGCGACCTCGGAGAAATGCGACGGATCATTGAATACAAATCGGGTGATGACCTGGTAGAAGGCTGCAACGGCGGCCAGCGCGAGCATGCCAATTGACAGCACCAGCGCGGTGCGCGTCGTTACTCGCTCTATCGCAACAATGGCATGGCAAAGGGACTCAGGCAGGGATACGCTCATGATCGGCTCCCGGTCATTTCAAAACCGGACGCCGGAGCCCGACGGACTCCGGCGCCATGGCTCATACAGGCCTGGAATCAGAAATTCCGGATCCGATCCAGCATTTCGTCCCCATACTGGTCGGTGAAAGACTCGTAGACCGGTTCGATTGCCTCCTGGAAGGGCGCCTTGTCCACGTCCTCTATCACGGTCATGCCCTTTTCGCGCAGCAGATCCAGACCTTCGGTCTCGAGCCGGAGCACCTCGGCCCGGGTGGCCTCGGCCGAGGCCTGTGCAGCCTCGTTGAACCACTGCTTCTCCTGCTCGCTCAGATCACTCCAGAGCGGACCCGACCCGAGAACCGCAGCGGGCGAGTAGACGTGACCCGTCAGTGAGATGTAGTCCTGGACTTCCCAGAATTTGGTCGCCACGATCACCGTGATCGGGTTTTCCTGGGCGTCCACCGTACCCTGCTGGAGCGCTGTGAAGAGCTCCGGGAAGGCCATCGGCGTCGGACTCGCTCCCAGCTCGCTGAACGCATTCATATGCACCTGGTTTTCCATCGTGCGTATCTTCATGCCATCAACATCTGCCGGCTCCTTGACCTCGTTACGGGAGTTGGTCATGTGCCGGAAACCATTTTCCGACCAGGCAAGCCCGATGATGTCGTGCTGCTCCATTCTCCCGAGCAGGTCATCGCCGATCTCGCTGTCGAGTACCGAGCGCGCGTGCTCGTAATCGGTAAAGAGGAACGGAAGGTCGAGCACGTACGTCTCGGGGACGAAGTTTCCGAGCGGTCCGGTCGAGGTGATCACCGCATCGACCGTGCCGATCTGTAGCCCCTCGATCATATCCCGCTCGCCGCCGAGCGATCCCGCCGGATGCTCGCGCACGGTGAACTCGCCGTCACTGACCGACTCGAGGGTTTCCTTGAACGCGTCGGCGCCCACGCTGTAATGCGAATCGTCAGAGAGTACGTGGCCGAGCTGGATTTCCCGTGCTTCCACGGTACCGCCCACGATCAGCAGCGCTGAGGCTGCAACAGTCAGGTTCTTGAACTTCATAATCTCCTCCAGGAGGTTGCTTTTATTGCCACTTGATGTGGCTTTGTCCGACGACCCGCCAGCCTGGCGTGCCGTCGATGCTCTTGTTTTTATTGGTGGATGCCTGCCGTGCAGTCATCCTCGAGGAATGCTTCGACGATTGCGTCGATGTCCCCGTCCCCGTCGAATCCGAGCGCCGTGGCTCGGGTTGTATCGAAACGCGCGGGCCAGCTCCCGACAATGGCCTCGATACGCGAGTCGGGCTCATGGCGAACGCGGCTGCGGACATCCGATCCGCCCGTTCGCGCCAGCGCGCTCAGCATCTCGCCCACGGACACCGTGCACCCCGGCAGCATGACGCTGCGCCATGTGCCGAATGCCGATCCGGGTATGCCGAGTGCATGAACCATGTTGCGAACCACCGCTCGGGGTGAGAGCAGGTACAACAATAGATCCTCCGCTACCGGCAGGACCGCATCCTCACCCTGAAGCGGCTCGCGGATGATGCTGCTGGCAAAGCTCGAGGCCGCCGCATTCGGTCGGCCCGGACGAACGGCGATTGTTGGCAGTCGCAGGACGCGCCCGTCGATCAGCCCCCGGCGAGAGAAGTCGTTGATGAGCTGCTCACCGATCGCTTTCTGGGCACCATAGCTGCTCTGGGGAGTCAGCGCGGTATCGTCGGTCACCACGTCGGGGAGCGAACCGCCGTAAGCCGCAACGGAGCTCGCAAAGATCACCATGGGCGGCCGGGTCAGGCCACGGCAGGCCTCAAGCAGCATCCGGGTACCGTCGAGATTGACCCGCAGACCGAGATCGAGATCCGCCTCGGCGGCGGAACTGACAACCGCGGCAAGATGGATAACCACGTCGACGGAATCACCAAGCAGCTGGGCAAGATCGTCGGCGCAAGTAATGTCACCCACCTGCGTAACGATGGTCAGGGCTTCCTGGGCTGTGTCCGCCCCGGCGGGCAGCGCCGGGCGAATCACGTCGAAAAGCCGCAGCTCCTCCACCGCCTCGGGGCCGTTGGGCGTTGGCAGTGTCGGATCCGCCAGGACGCGGGATATGAACCGCTGCCCGAGGAATCCGGCAGCACCGGTCATCGCGACTTTCATGAACGGCTCTCCATTGATGCAAGCCACGGATTCGCCCAGACGATCCCGGCATCGGTGCGTCCTCTCGGGCGGTATTCGCAACCGATCCAGCCGTCGTATCCAAGCCGATCGAGTGTTCCCAACACCCAGTCCCAGTTGACCTCGCCATCGGCATCCGGCTCGTGGCGACCCGGTACGCCTGCGATCTGAATATGCGCGCTTTCGCCGAGATATTCATCAATGGCCACGGCAAGCCGCCCTTCGAGCATCTGGCGGTGGTACAGGTCGAGCTGGATGGCGATATTCCGCGCACCGTTATCACCTGTCACGGCCTGCACGCGCTGGATGAGTTCGTGGGCATAACCCGCGCTGCGCAGGAAATAGCCCGGCATATCCGTCGGGTTGATCGGCTCGATGAGGATTTTTATGCCCCTCGCCTCCGCCTGGGCGGCGGCGTAGTGCAGATTCGACAGATAGGTCATTTCCACCCGCGCCGGATCGGTACGCGGCGGAGCAATCCCGGCCATCATGTGGAGTTGCCGGCATTCAAGCTTCTCGGCATAGCGCAGCGCGGTCTCCACGCCCTCGCGAAACTCTGTTTCCCGGCCCGGCAGACACGCGACTCCCCGCTCGCCGGCATCCCAGTCACCCGGAGGCAGATTGAACAGCACCTGTTCGAGACCATTCGCTGCGAGCGCTTCGGCAATGTCGCTGGCGGAGTACTCGTAGGGGAACAGGTACTCAACGCCCCGAAACCCCGCATCGGCGGCCGCGGCAAAGCGATCCATGAATGGATACTCGGTGAACATCATTGAAAGATTGGCGGCGAGACGGATCATCAGGGGCTCCCGAAGGTGTTCTGCAGCGAGGCGACCTGGGCCTCGGTCAGCGTGCGGGGATTGCGGCCATGGAGGAGCAGATGGAGTTTCGCGGTCTCTTCGAGCTCCTCGGTGGCATAGACCGCGGCATCGAGGTTTTTGCCGGCCACGATCGGCCCGTGATTGGCAAGCAGCACGGCGGCATGCTTACCGGCAAGGCCGCGTACCGCATCCGCGATCGCCGGATCTCCCGGTTCGTGGTATGCGACCAGCGGCAGGGTCCCCACCCGCATGACGTAGTAAGCGGTGAGCGGCGGAATACAGTTGTGCGGATCAACGTCCGGCAGACAGGACACCGCTACGGAATGGGTCGAGTGCAAATGCACGATGGCCCCGGATTGCGGGCGCTCGGCGTACATGGCCCAGTGCAGGAACTGCTCCTTGGTCGGCGCATCACCGTCAACGTGACGGCCCTCGGCATCGAGCCGGGTCAGCCGTGCCGGATCCAGCCGCCCGAGACATGCGTTGGTCGGTGTCATGAGCCAGCCTTCATCCAGGCGCAGGGAGATGTTGCCACTCGACCCCATGGTCAGTCCGCGGTCGAAGAGGGACTGACCAAGAGTGCAGATCTGCTCTCGCAGGGCGCTCTCAATCATGCACACACCTCGAACGCACGGGTGAAAAAGTCCACTTCGCCAAAGTTACCCGACTTGAGGGCCAGCCCCAGGTCGACGGGCGCTCCATCGGCCTCCGCCGATCCGCTCCAGCGTGCGGCCGTCCAGGGCACTCCCGGGTCGATCTGCGGACCGATGCGCAGCATCTGGATCCCCAGTGCACCGACAACAGCCCCCGAGGTCTCACCACCGGCGACGATGAGCCGTCGTACACCCGCTTTGACCAGTCCTGCGCCAATCTGCGCCAGCGCTCGCTCGACAAGCGCCCCCGCTTCGGTCGTGCCGAGGCGGGACTGAGCCGCTGCGACCGCCTCGGGCGCATCCGTCGAGTAGATGAGCACAGGCCCGGCGCCAAGCTTTGGCCTGGCCCACGCGAGCGCCTGATCAACGGCCTCTGCGGGGTGCTCGGCAATCCTCAATGGATCGAGGGCCAGCGCCGGGTAGATGCTGCTAAAGGCCGCCACCTGTTCACGGGTGCGTGCCGAGCAACTCCCCGAGACGACGGCTGTTGCACCCCCGAACGTCCCGAGCTCCGCCGCATCGGACTGCAACTCGATCAGCCCGGCATCCCGCCAGGGGTCCGGCAGGCCAAGCGCAACCCCGGAACCACCTGTCACGAGCATGCAGTCCGCCACTGCTTCACCTAATACAGCGAGGTGCCGGTCGTTCACTGTGTCGGCAATCGCCAGCGACACGCCTGCACCGGTCAGGTTAGCGATTTGCATGCGGACTGCCTCGACACCCCTATCGAGCGTTTCGTAATCGATCAGCCCGACGTCGCCACGGCACTGTTTGCCCAGCCAGCGCACCAGGTTGTTGTCGGTCATGGGCGTCAATGGATGATGCTGCATGCCGGATGCATTGAGCGGTACGCCGTTGACGAAAAGCTCGCCGTTCACAACAGTGCGGCCGGTGGCCGGAAATGCCGGCGCAGCGATCGCTAACGGGGCCCCCAGATCGCTCAGGAGGGCCTCGGCGACGGGACCGATATTACCGTCTGGCGTAGAGTCGAAGGTTGAACAGTATTTGAAGTAAAACCGCTTGCAACCGGCGGTCTGTAGTGCGGCAAGCGCCGCGCGCGACTGGGCCACCGCATCCGCCGCCGGTATGGTCCGGGATTTCAGAGCGACAACGATCGCGTCCACCTCGCCTAGTCCGGCGAGAGCCGAGGCCGTGGGCACGCCAATCACCTGCACTGTGCGCATCCCCGCCCGAACCAGGTTGTTGGCAAGGTCCGTCGCGCCGGTGAAGTCATCCGCGATGCAGCCAAGAAACGCCATGATCAGACCGCTGCCGCATCGTTGGCCGCAGGCGGCAGGGCAATGCCTGCGAGGCGTTCGTAGACCTTGATCACCGCACAGTCATCCTCGCGCCCGAACCCCGCGGCCGAGGCGGCATTGAACTGTTGCTGAGCAGCGGCCGAGAGTGGCAGCGGGAAGCGCAGATCGTGACCGGTCTCGGTAACAATCCCCATATCCTTGACGAAGATCTCCACCGCCGAGCGGGGGCTGTAGTCTCCCGCCAGCACATGCGCCATGCGATTTTCGAACATCCAGGAATTGCCCGCCGACGAGGTAATGACGTTGTAGATCGTATCGGCATCGAGCCCCATGCGAATCCCCAGCGCCATCGCCTCGGCGGCGGCGGAGATATGCACGCCTGCAAGCAGCTGGTTGACCAGCTTGACGCTTGAACCCGGACCACAGTGATCGCCCAGGCGGTGCACCGTGGCCGCCATTGCCTCAAGCACCGGCTCTGCACGTTCAAAGCCAACCGGTGTGCCAGAGGCCATGACGGACAGAGCGCCTTCGCGCGCCTTGACCGCGCCGCCGCTGATAGGCGCATCCAGGATTTCGATGCCATCGGGCAGGCGCCCGGGCAGCGACCTCGCGAAAGCGGGCGGAACCGTCGCGTTCTGCAGCACGACCGCATCGTTCCCCAGCGCGGCATGGACAAGGCCATCGTCACCGAAGATTACCTGTTCGACCTGGTCTGCATTGACAACGATCAGAAGGACGACATTTGCGCCACGAGCTGCCTCGGCCGGTGTACGGGCAATCGTGCCACCCGCATCGGAAAACTGCTCCAGCGCGCCCGGACTGACGTCACAACCGGTGACGCTGAAGCCGGCATCAACGAGGGCCTTTGCTGTTCCCATGCCCATCGCGCCCAGACCGATTACGGCGACCCGTGTACTGGATGGTTCGCTCATATCTCTCCTCCTCGTTTGATGGTAACGGTACCAATCTATTTCTGGTAACGGTACCACCTTTCATGAATAATCCTCGAATATGGAGGAAGACAACAACCCCAGGGGTGCAGGGGGCTCGCCCACACGCCGCCGACGATCCGGCCGCATCACGATTACCGATGTGGCAGAACGAGCCAATGTAGCCCGGATAACCGTCTCGCGCGCGCTGAACGACCCGGGCACGGTCTCAGCGGATCTGCGAAAACGCATTGACGCCGCTGTCAGTGAACTTGGTTACGTCCCCAACCGGCATGCGGGGAGCCTCGCGTCAGCGGTCAGCCCCGTCGTGCCGATCGTCGTCCCCTCGCTCTCCAATGCCGTATTCCTCGAGGTCATTCGGGGCGCGCAGACGGTACTCGAGACCGCGGGGTACGAATCCTTACTGGGGAATACCGACTACGACGTCAGCCGCGAGCAGAGACTCATGCAAACGCTGCTCGGCTGGTCGCCCGCCGGCGTCATTATTGCCGGGCTGCGGCACAGCGAAGGCACACTCGCGATGCTCCGTCGATGGAATGGTCCCTGCGTGGAGATGATGGAATTCGGCACGCCGAACATCGACATGAATGTCGGGCTTTCCCACGAGGCGGCCGGTGCAGCCATGGCACAGCACCTCATCTCGCGTGGTTATCGACGGATCGGTTTCGTGGGCGCACGAATCGACTGGGACTATCGTGCTGCGCAGCGTCTCGCCGGATTCAGTCAATCCCTCGACCAGGCCGGGATCGAACTGGATTTCGTGGAGCGGTTTGATGCGCCCTCCACGGTCGGGCTGGGAGGGCGCGCCCTGAGACGAATCGTTGAGAGGTACCCGCAGGCCGAGGCCACTTTTTTCGCCAATGACGATCTCGCAATCGGCGCGATCCTCGAGGCGCAGCGTTCCGGCATTCGCGTGCCCGATGACATGGCGATTGCAGGCTTTAACGGACTCAACCTCGGCAATCACATCACACCGCGGCTTACTACGATCGTGTCGCCGCGCCTGCGCATGGGGCGACGCGCCGCTGAAATGCTCCTCGCAAGGATCCGGGGCGAGTCGGTCCCCCAGTGCTCGAAGGATGTCGGTTTTCGGCTGGTTGCCCAGGACAGCACCTAATTCCCTGGCAGTATAAGTATCGCCCGTAAATCATTGACATTCGTAAGGGTCGGCCCGGTCACGAGGAGGTCATCGAGGGCCTCGAAAAAACCGTAACCATCATTGTCAGCCAGCCGCCCTTTCGCATCGACCCCCGCTGACCGTGCGCGAGCGAGTGTGTCCGGCGCAATCCGGGCGCCAGCGTTATCCTCACTGCCGTCGATCCCGTCACTGTCGACGGCGAGCGCATGCACACCGGGCTCGCCCTCGAGCGCGATCGCCAGCGCCAGCAAAAACTCCGTATTGCGCCCACCTCGACCCTCGCCCCGCAGGCTCACGGTGGTTTCACCCCCGGATAGAAGGACGCTTGGTGCCGCCGCCGGTTGCCCGTAGCGTGCGACCTGGCGCGCGATTCCCGCCATCACCCGGGCGACATCGCGGGCCTCCCCTTCGATGGAATCTCCGAGTATGACCGGCGTTATGCCCGCTTCACGTGCGCTCCGCGCCATTGCCTCCAGCGACATCTGGGCGCGGGCGGCAAACACGGTCTCGACGCCGGCAAGACGGGGATCGTTCGGCTTCGGTGTTTCGCTACTCTCCAGCTGTAGGTGACGGCGGATGCGCTCCGGGGGATCAATCGCGTATCGATTCAACACCGATCGGGCATCCGCGCAGGTCGTTGCGTCCGCTACCAGCGGACCGGACGCCACCATTCCCGGATCGTCGCCGGGCACGTCCGAGATCAAAAGGTTGGTGACGTGGGCAGGATAGGCCGCCGCCGCAAGTCGTCCGCCCTTGATCGCGGAGAGATGTTTGCGCACGCAGTTGATCTCGGTAATGGTGGCGCCCGATCGCAGCAGCGCAGCGGTCAATACCTGCTTGTCCTCGAGCGTTACCGCACCGGCGGGCAGCGTGAGCAGCGCCGAGCCACCCCCGGAAAACAGCCCGATCAGCCGGTCGTTCGGGCCCAGATCACGGGCGGTGTCGAGCATCTTCTGCGCCGCCTTACACCCTGCTGCGTCCGGCACGGGATGACTCGCCTCGACACAGCTGATGCTGTCGAGGCTGACGGCATGTCCATAGCGGGTAACTACAAGGCCAGTGGGTGGCGGAAGATTAGCAGGCCAGTGGCTCTCGACAGCGCTTGCCATAGCCGCTGATGCCTTGCCGGCACCGACGATCAGCGTGCGGCCCGTCGCCGCCGGCGCGGGCAGACAGGGCGGCACGATCTGCGCCGGATCAGCCGCCGCCAGCCCCGCACGTAACAAGCTGTCCAGTAAATCCCTCGACGTGGCGGTCATGTCGACTGATCAACCCGGAGCGACATTTCGGGTGCGATCCCGGCGGCTGAACTTATCCGCGTACATCCGGCCGTCCGCTTCGCCGACTGTCTGATTGAACCGTCTTGCGGGATAGTGGATAGCACTGCCGATCGACGCGCTTACCTCTGACGCCTCGAGCGCGGCGCGAACACGCTCGACAACGCCCTCGATACAGTTTGGATTACAGTTAAAGGCGAGCACGCCGAATTCGTCCCCGCCCAGACGCGCGACCACATCATTCGGACGAACCGCCTCGCGCAGTGCGCCGGCCGCACCTCTGATCAGCGCATCACCCGCCTCGTGCCCCTGCTCATCGTTGACGGGCTTTAGCCCGTCGAGATCGATCACGAGGACACCGACGGGTTCGCCATAGTGGGCGGTCCTCAATTCTTCCTGGGCCACTGCCGATTCCCAACCGCGCCGGTTGTTGAGACCGGTGAGATAGTCCGTGTGGGCCTCGGTCTGGGCACGCTCGTGGCGGCGCTGGTCGTCGATCGCCTTTAGATCCCGATCAAGCACCGTGCCGAGCAGTCGAGCCAGAAGGGTGACGGTAGGCTCTTGCCGGGTGATCGCTTCATCCTGCGTATCGGGGGAAATACCGCACAGCGTCCCGAAGAGCGTGCCATCCTCCCGCTGGATGGGGACACCAACATAGGCCCCGATCTGGACCGTTTGATTAATGGGGGCCGTCGCGTAGGCGGAAAATCCCATGGCGTCCGGCGCAAAGCGAGGCGCCTCGTTATTGACCATGCGCGAACAATAGCTGTCCGACCAGCGCAGCACGCTGCCTTCGTCAAGCGCATAGAAGCGGTCATCGGTTTGAAGGATAATCCAGTCGTCCCCCTCCGTGCGCGTCATCATCCACAGGCCCATGCCGATCTGCTCATGCAGGTAGGCAAGCACGGCACGGCTGGCGGACTCGAAATCTTCAAAGGGCTGAACGAGCGGATTCACTGGCCTTCTCCGGGTGATATTCCCAGCCCTCAGTGTACTCGGTTCAATCCTCGGACGGACAGGGTGCGCCACAAGGGGCGCATGCCCCGCTATCAAGCTGGGAATAGCTGGTCGCCACGCCGCCCTGGCCGCTGTTCAGGGCGAAAGTCGCCGAATTGAAGTGATCGGCAAGAATCAACACCAGCAGGCCGAGGAGGACCGCCAGAACTCTAATGCGGCTATAGTCGCGCTGGATTGTCATTCCGGCTTCCTCACTGATCGAGGCCGAACCAGGGACGCAGGCGAATGCCGGCCAGCGACCCGGCAAAGGCGCAGGCGAACCAGATCCAGCCATGCAGACTGGCCGATGCAATGCCGCTGAACATGGCGCCGATGTTGCAGCCAAATCCCAGCCGGGCCCCATATCCCATCGACAGCCCACCGATTACCGCGGCTGTAATGGAACGGGCCGGTAGCGGTCGACGGCTCGCGCGGTTGAAGCGACCTGCCAGTCCAGCGGCAAGCATCGCACCTAGCAGCAAGCCGAAATCCATGACGGAAACGACGTTCACGAGAACACTGTCTGCCAGGGCAAGCGCCGGGTAGTCCCAGGTCCAGAACGCCCACTGCGCCATGTCAACGCCCAGTGCCTGAAGTACCTTCGCCCCCCAGAGTCCGAAGGCGAAGGTAATACCCCAGGGGTACCCCGCGATGAGTAGCGTCGCCAGGTTGAGCAGCGCCAGCGCGATAGCGCCCCAGAGCAACGGCCATCCGCCCTTCAGCAGGGTCGTATACCAGGGACCGACCGGGCGCTGCAGGATGGCTCGTTCCACCTCGCCGTGATGCTGGCGCTCGATCCGGGCAAACCACATCGCCAGCAATCCAAGCGCACCGAGTTGCAGCACCAGCGTCGGCATCACACCCACACCGGCGATCAGATCCACGGGATCAATGCCGGGCTGTGCGAGCCACCAGGGGAGATGCATCGTGCCGATCACGGAGCCAATGATGAAAGTAGTCAGCGTTACCATCATCCGGAGGTTACCGGCACCCACCGTAAACAGCGTGCCTGAACCGCAACCGCCGCCGAGCTGCATCCCGAAACCGAACAACGACGAGCCCACCAGTAGCGACACCCCGACCGGCGCAAGGGTGCCGCTGATACCCGTCAGGCCCAGTGTTTCGGCGAAGCCGAGCACCGGCACGAACAGCACCGTTGCAATCGCCAGTAACAGCATCTGCGCGCGCATGCCGCCGCTGCGGCGTTTGAGGACCAGGTTCCGCCAGCCGGCGGTGAACCCGAATGCCGCGTGGTAGAGCGCAATACCTAACCCCACTCCAACGAAGAGCAGCCACACGCGGTCGATCGGCGCCTCCAGCCCGATCAGACCCGCCAGCAAAGCCAGTGAAGTTAGTGCAGTGGAAACGACAAACCCGTCAATCCGGCGCGCTTCGTCGGTCTCCGATTGCGGCGGGAGCCCCGTGTTCAGCGTTGTCTGCGTGGTCGCCATCATTAGCCACCAAAGAACTCGAGGATCCGCGCAAGCCCGCGCTTGGCAACGGCAACCGGGCGCGACTCATTCGCCGTCCACTCCACCATTGAACCGTCGTAGAGGCCGACGTTATCAACTCCCTCGATCTCGGACAGGGCAAACCAGGTCGTACTGGCCCAGTGACCGGTATTGCAGAAAGACACGGGACGGCGATCTGCATCCAGGGTTATACCGTCGACAATGCTGCTGACGCTTGACTCGTCAAACCGCCAGACATCGTCATTGCTGAAAAACCGCTGGTGCTCCAGGTTCACGGCGTCCGGAATAGTACCGGCAGCCGCGGCCTCGGGGTGCTTGGTCTCGCCTTTGAAGTAGTCCGAGGGACGCGCATCCACTAATTGCAGCCCGCGTGTATCGGCATTTTCTATCGCATCGGTAGAGACGAGCATCGATTGACGCAGATCCGCACTGAAGCTCGTCTGCTCGGGACTGACCAAACCGGTTGCCACTGACTCCCCTGAAGCGACCCAGCCCTGGTAGCCGCCGTTGAGAATGGTGACGTCATCGTGGCCCAGTGTTTTGAATGTCCAATAGATCCTGGCGGCACTGCCGAAGTCGGTTGGACCGGTCCCTGCCGGGACCACCACAACGGTGTCGCCGTTTTCAACACCCAGCGACCCGATCAGGGTTTCGAGCTCATCGACAGGTGGCAACTTGCCAACCACATCGTCCTGTGTGGCGCGCCAGGGATGACTCGTATAGCCCGCATCCACTGCACCCGGGATGTGGCCATCCGCAAAAGCGATCTTATCGCCGTCATCAATCGCACTACGGACATCAAGCACGGCGATATCGCTATTTTCTAC
This sequence comes from Spiribacter vilamensis, assembly GCF_004217415.1. Lineage (NCBI taxonomy): Bacteria > Pseudomonadati > Pseudomonadota > Gammaproteobacteria > Chromatiales > Ectothiorhodospiraceae > Spiribacter > Spiribacter vilamensis. The sequence goes on along the minus strand of NZ_SHLI01000001.1, from coordinate 560,881 downwards.
TCGATCGGACAGCCAGTCCGGACCGACTAGTGGTGGCGTCGCGGCCAGTGCCGAAGCACTGCCGAGCAAAGTCAGCAACCCGACGCCGAGTGAGGACAATTGTTTGTGCATGATTGAGCTCCGCTTAGCAGTGGTATTACCCGAATAGTTCATTATATCTAGAAGAAATTATCAAATATTCTTATATTCGATTGTGAAATATAAGACTGCTCGGGTGTTATAACCGTCTACGGATGGATTGCTACACTGGGATTTTATAGATCAGTGGAGACCAGGATGTCTGACCATTTTCCCGTCTGTGCCATTAACGGCGTCGGTCCCGGCAACGGTGCCGCATTCGCGCGTCGATTCGCCGCAGCGGGCTATCGCGTGGCGCTCATCGCAAGAACATCGGAGTTTTCGGAAAGCCTGGTCAATGAAATCGGGGATCAGGCGCGGGCCTATACCTGCGATCTGGCCGATCCCGATGCCGTCACCGCGACCTATGCACGTATCCGCGAAGAACTGGGGCCGCCGGATGTGATGCTGCATAACGCCGGAGCCGGTATCTGGGGCGACTTCGAATCGGTGGATCCGGCCGTGTTCGAGCAATCCTGGCGGGTGAACACCCTCGGTCTGCTAACCGCTGCGCGCGCGATTGCCCCGGACATGCGCGAAAAAGGCCACGGGAGCATCATTGTCACCGGTGCGACCGCCTCACGGCGAGGCGGCGCGAAGACCGCGGCGTTTGCCAGCGCCAAGGGTGCACAGCGAAATCTGACCGAGTCGCTGGCAAAGCAACTCTGGCCTCAGGGGATTCATGTCTCGCTGATCGTGGTGGACGGCGTCGTCGATGCGCCGCAAGCCCGGGAGCGGCTTGCGGACAAGCCGGATGACTTCTTCCTCGACCCGAACGACATCGCCGAGACGGCCCACTGGCTTACCAGTCAGCCGCGCTCGGCATGGTCTTTCGAGGTCGAGGCGCGGCCGTTCGGGGAGAATTGGTAGTGTTATCCGGCGCTCACCAGACCGGGATATAGGGCTCGGGGAGTGCCTGAAACCCGGGGCGAGCCAGCAGATACCCCTGGAAAAGGTTGATGCCATGCGCCCGGCACCAGGCATACTCCGCCTCGGTCTCGACCCCCTCAGCGATGGTTTCGATGCCGAGCCGGCCCATCGATAGCAGCGTCCCCTCAATCAGAGCCTGCTTCGCGGGTTGACGGTCGCAGTCACGAATCAGTGACATGTCGAGCTTCAGATACTGCGGGCAGGTATCGGTCAACAGATTGATCCGCGAGTAGCCTGCACCGTAGTCATCGATCGCGATGGTAAAACCCATCTCGCGGTAAGCATCGATAATCCAGACCAGATGATTGGTGTCTGACAGCGTCTCCGACTCGGTGAACTCGAACACCAGTTTGCTGGTATCGAAATCGTACTGTCGTGCCGCTGCCAGTGTGGTGCGGATGCACGTCGCGGGACTGTACACCGCGTTGGGCATGAAATTGATCGACAGCTGCTGCTTGAGACCCAGGTCGGAGGCGAGCTTCACCGCCTTGACGCGGCAGGCCTGGTCGAACTGATAGATCGCTCTACCCGTGACCTGTTGGAGAATCGTACCGGCGCCTTCGCCGTTCAGCCCCCGGACCAGTGCCTCGTAGGCCCTGATCTCGCGCCGGTTCGCATCAACAATCGGCTGGAAGGCGAATGTGAAGTCGAAATCGAGGCCGGCGCCGTTCTGGCACAGAGCGCAATGGGACTCATCGAAGAGTTCGTCCTCGTCGATATCGATCGGGCTGTCACTCATGCCTTGAACTCCCCGCTGTCCTTGCTTGTCCGCATTCTGTCCGCGCACACTAAATTTTGTGAAAATCCTATTCTAGCTGAAATCGGCCAAACCGCTACGCCAGGAGCACTTCATGGATCTTCAGCGACTGATCGACACTTTCAACTTCCTTGATAACTGGGAAGATCGTTATCGCCTGCTGATCGATATGGGCCGCGAGTTGCCGGCGCTGCCGGACGAGGCGCGCGTCGAGGCGAATCGTGTCGATGGCTGCACGAGTAACGTCTGGCTCGAGACGACGGTCAGCGACGAGACGCCGCCTCGGATGCACTTCACGGCCGACAGCGACGCGTTTATCGTCAAGGGGCTCGTCGCCATTCTCCTCAAGGCCTACTCCGGCAAGACCCCGCAGGAGATACTCGATACCGATATCGAGTCGCTCTTCGATGACCTGGGGCTTTCGCAGCAGTTGACCGCCAACCGGCGGGACGGCTTCGTCGCCATGGTTAAACAGGTGCGCAACCGGGCCCAGGCGATTCAGTCCGGTGGAACCGCCGCCACGGCAGACTGAAAAAGTCAGGTCCGGTGCACCCAGGCATAGACCGCCGGCACCGCCAACAGCGTCACAACCGTGCCGACCAGCACGCCACCGATGAGGACATAGGCGAGCGGCCCCCAGAAGCTGTCCATCGTCAGCGGAACAAAAGCTAGGCCCGCCGCGACCGCGGTCAGCATCACCGGACGGGCCCGCTGAACCGCCGCCTCGATAATCGCCTCACGATCCTCCATGCCGGCCTGCCGGTTGTCAGCCACCTGCTGGGTAAGGATCAATGCATTGCGCATGAGGATACCCGCCAGCCCGATCAGGCCTAGCGTTGCCACGAATCCGAATGGCTGGCCGAAGGCCAGCAGAGCGATCACTGCCCCGATAAGCCCCAGCGGCGCCGTCATCAAAGTAATGAAAAGCCCGCTGAAGCTGCGCATCTGCAGCATGATCAGCATCAGCATGAGCGCCACCATTACCGGCAGCAGTGCCCGGATAGAGGCCTGCGCCTGCGCGGACTGCTCCTCGCTACCCGCAATCTGTATCTCGTATCCCGGCGGTAGATCGGCATTCATCGCCTCGATCTCCGGCCAGATGGCGGCATGGGCGCCCTTGGTGCCAATGCCCTGGATATCGGCATTGACCGCCAGCGAGGTGGCACGGTTGTGCCGCTTGAGTACGGGATTCTCGAAGACGATATCGATATCGGCAACGCTGGTCAGCGGGACGGCGTCCCCGGCCGGATTACGCAGCTCGAGCGCCCTGATCCGGGCCTCCTGCCCGGCGACGGATCGAGCCTGATCCAGCGGCACACGATCACCGATGGCCTCGAGCCGCACCGTGGGATAGCCCTCACGGAGCTCTGTCACGACTTCGCCATCGAGCAGCCGATTCAACTGCTGAGCCACCCGCTGCGGCGTGAATCCCTTGCGAACCAGGGCCGCTTCGTCCCAGTCGAGGTGGATGCTCGGCACCTGCCCGCCCCACTCCAGGTGCGGATCGACTGTGTACGGGCTCTGCGCCATCTGATCGCGGACCCGTCCAGCGATCCGGCGTACTCGCTCGGGATCCTCACCCAGTACCCGATAAGACACCGGCCAGGTCACCGGAGGGCCATAACGCAGCCGCTCGACGCGAATCCGTGCCTGGGTGAACTCTCCTTGATCGATGGCGCGGTTGAAGCGCTCGATCAACGCATCCCGCGCGGCCGGATCGGCCGTGACGATTAACAGCTCCGCGAAGGCGCTGCTGGGTTGCTCGGGCGTGGCGGAGATGAAATAGCGCGGCGCACCCGCGCCGACGTAGGCCGACATCGAATCGACCCCGTCCGCCTCGGCCGCGATCGCCTCGAGTGCCTCGACGGTGCGGTTGGTCGCCTGGATGGATGTCCCCTCGGGCATGTCCACCGTCACCGTCACTTCCGTGCGGTCGGAGGCCGGGAAGAACTGCTTTTGCACCGGTCCCGCGAGGCCGGCAATGGAGGCGACAAGGGCCAGCAACGTCAGTGCCGACACCGAGCGCTTATAGTTGACGCAGAACGTAATCAGCCGGCGCAACCGCGGATATTTCTGCGTCGGTGGCAGCGTCTCGGTGCCCGCCTTCGGCGCCGGCATCAGTTTGACGCCCAGGTAGGGCGTAAAGATAACCGCGACCAGCCACGACAGGATCAGCGAGATCGCCAGTATCCAGAAGATATTGCCGGCGTACTCACCGACCATCGACTTGGCGAAACCGATCGGGACAAAGCCCGACACAGTCACCAGCGTGCCCACCAGCATGGGCGCCGCGGTCACCGACCAGGCGTAACTCGCCGCCTGGATGCGATCGACACCCTCCTCCATTTTCACCAGCATCATCTCGATGGTGATGATCGCGTCATCGACGAGCAGACCGAGGGCGATGATCAGCGCCCCCAGGGTGATGCGATCGAGGTTCATCCCCATCGCCAGCATCACCATGAAGGTCGCCCCCAGGGTGACCGGGATCGCAATCCCCACCACCACACCGGCTTTAAGGCCGATGGCAAGAATACTCACGCCGGTGACGACGAGCAGCGCGATCAGAAACTTCCACTGGAAAAGGTTCACCGCCGCGTCAATGGCATCGGCCTGGTTCGTCAGCACACTCAACTGCATGTCCGCGGGGATCTGCGACTGCTGCTCATCCACAAACGTAGCGAGGCGCTCGCCGAAGGCCTGTCCGTTGGCACCGCTCTGCATCACGACGCCCAGCAGCAGCGCGTCCTCGCCGTGGGCGCGGATCAGCTGCTGCGGTGGATCCTGGTAACCCCGCTCGACTTCGGCGATATCCTGCAGACGGATTTGTTGATCGCCGATGCGGATGGGCAGGCGGGCGATCTCCTCGGGGTCGGATAGCGTGTTATCCACGCGCAACCGCAATGTCGCCCCCTGAGTCTCGATCCGTCCGGCGGGCGCCAGTGCATTGAACTGACGGATCTGCGCCAGCAGCTCGTCGGTGGTAACGCCCAGTCGCTGGAGCTTTGCGGTGTCGAACTGGATGAATACCCGCTCCTCACGCTCGCCGAAGATCTGGGCCTTGTTCACCCCATCAACCCGCTCGAGCCGATCGCGGAGTGACTCGATGACTTCCAGCCGCTCGCGCTGACTGCGCGACTCGCCGGTCAGGGCCATCAGCGAGAAATAGACATCGGAGAAGTCCTCGTTGACCTGCGGGCCGCGGACACCGGCTGGCAGCGACGCCCGGATATCCTGCATCCGCCGGCGGACCTCGTAGAAGCGATCCGGCAGCGCTTCCGAGGTCACAAAGTCCTCGAACTCCACCTGCAGATAGGCAGCACCGGGACGGATAGTGGTCTTGATGGCGTCAATGTCACTGACGTTCTGTATTTCCTTTTCGATCGGATCGACGACTTCCGCCTCGAGGGTTTCCACATCGGCACCGGGCCACTGCGCGGAGACCATCATGACGCGGACCGTGAAGTTGGGATCCTCTGCGCGTCCCAGGGACAGGAAGGCGTAGATGCCACCGGCCAGGATCAGCAGCAGGAAGAACAGGGTGACCGAGCGCTCGCGGACGGCAATGGCGGAGAGATTGGGCAGCGACATCACTCGACAACCTTCACGGCCTGACCCTCGGTCAGTCGATGCACACCATGGGATACCACCTTGTCGCCGGGCTCGAGCGATTCAGCCTCGACGACCGCCTGCCGGGTATCCACGCGAATGACCGACACCGGGACCGTCGTCGCCTTCTGCTCCACGACCTGCCATACCCGGGTTTGATCGCCGCGCCGATCGATTGCCGTCACCGGCAGCGTCAGCGCGCGCCCGGATTGATCCGAAGCCGACAGGGGCAACCGGGCCTCGACAAGGGTGCCGAAGGTGACGGCGTCAGAGTCGAGGGGCAGGCTGTAGCGCACCGTGCGGGTGAAGCTCTGCGGGTCAACCGATTGCTGTGCGGAGAATCGTGTCAGCGGATATTCCTCGCCCTCGACCATTGCCGAGCCGGTCGCCGGGACCTCGACATCGCCGGGCAGAGTGAGCTCGAGTTGCACGGTATCCCCCTCGGCCAGCCGGACAACCGGCCGCGAAGGACTGACGACATCGCCGGGAGCGGCATGAACATCCACCACCGTGGCCGCCATTGGCGCTTCGAGTCGGGTGTAGTCCAGGGCGTTGCGGGCCTGTTCAAGGTTGGCACTGGCCTCTTCGAGACGTGACTGCGCCTCGCGTCGGGCCACCTGCAAGCTCTCGAATTCGCCCTCGTTGATTGCGCCGGTCTCCACCAGACGGCGCCCGCGATCGAGATCGTTACGGGCCTTCTCCAGCGCCCGCTCGGCCGCCGTCTCCGAGGCCTGCGCCGCAATCAACCGTTGCTCGAAATCGGCGGCATCGATCCGCATCAGCGTCTCGCCCGCCTCGACGCGATCGCCCGGTTCGACGGATCGCTGTGCGACTCGACCACTCACCTGGAACGCCAGCGACGCGTCAAAGCGTGGCGCTACCCGGCCCGTGCGAACGAGCGCCGGTGGATCGAACCGCTCGATAGCGGCCGTGCTGACGGGCGTCGGTTCGGACTGGCTGGCGGGCTCCTCGGAAGTACAGGCGACGAGCGTTGTCACCGTCGTGAGCAGGATTGTGCCAAGGCGCAAGAATGTGTTCGTGGTCTTCATACTCTGTCCATCCAGTGAATGTTGCAGAGCATAACGCAGGGAAGATGGTCGATCAGATCAATCTGTCGGCGGCTTGATATTTGTCAATGCGCATATGCGCGTGAGTAAATATGATGCCGGTATGCAGGAATTGTTGACAGCACTGGCGGATCCGACAAGACGGGCGGCCCTGGCGATTATCTGGTCGGGCGGCGAGCACTGCGTATGCGATTTGATGGCGGCTCTGGGTGCCACTCAAAGCCGCGTCTCGCGCCACATGCGCATCCTCCGCCAGGCGGGCATCGTTACCGACCGGCGCGACGCGCAGTGGGTTCGTTATCGACGCAATCCGCAGCTGACGGGCGATTTTGTCGCCGTCATTGATGCCATTCTCACCGCCGAGGCAAACGCCGCGGCGCGCGTTCAAGAGGAGACAATATGAGTACCCTACAGAGCGAAACCGGCGCAAAACGCGGGGTGTCCGACTGGACCTGGTACCTGGGTGTGCCCGTCGCCGCGGTCATCTGGTGGCTGGCCTACAGTCAGCTGGTCCCGGTATCCGAGGCAATCACGGCGCTATTCCCGGTCGAGCGCACCAGCCATACCGGCGAGGCCATCGCGTTTTTCGTCTACGACGTCCCCAAGGTGCTTTTGCTGCTGGTGGCAGTGGTGTTCGTCACCGGCGTCATTCGCAGCGGGTTCAACCCCGAGAAGACCCGGGCGATCCTGGCCGGCAAGCGGGCCATCTGGGGGTATCCCCTGGCAGCGTCGCTGGGCGTTCTGACACCGTTTTGCTCATGCTCGTCGGTGCCGCTTTTCATTGGCTTTGTCACCGCCGGCATCCCGCTGGGGATCACGTTCTCGTTCCTGATCGCCGGCCCGATGGTCGGACCCGTGGGCCTTGGCCTGCTCTTCGGTCTGGTCGGCTGGCAGGTCGCGACCATCTACCTGGTCTTCGGTTTCAGCATCGCCACGCTATCGGGCTGGGTTCTGGGCCGCATGGGGCTCGAGCGCTATCTCCAGGAGTGGGTGCGTGAACTCAACGTCGGCGATGCGCAGGCACCGGCCGAAGGCAAGATGACGTTTGCCGACCGGATGCGGATCGGGGCCGATTCGGTCCGCGACATCGTCGGCCGGGTCTGGATCTGGGTACTCGCCGGGATCGGCGTCGGTGCGCTCATCCACGGCTATGTCCCGGAATCGACCATGGTGCAGATCATGAACGGCGATGCCTGGTGGTCCGTCCCCGCAGCGGTGGGTGCCGGTGTGCCGATGTATACCAACGCGGCCGGTGTCATTCCGATTGTCGAAGCCCTGCTTGGCAAGGGTGCCGCGCTGGGGACGACGCTGGCATTCATGATGTCGGTCATTGCGCTGTCACTGCCGGAGATGATCATTCTGCGCCAGGTCCTGACCGTTCGACTGATCGGGGTTTTCGTTGCCGTTGTTTCCGCGGGCATTCTTGCCACCGGATTCCTGTTCAATTTCATTATGTAAGAGGTGAATCAGTATGCGTAAAGTCAACATCTACGGACCCGGATGCAAGCGTTGCGAAAGCGCCGCCAGCTTGGTCGATGAAGCGGCCCGCGCCACGGGCGTCGAGGTGAGCATAGAAAAGGTGACCGACCCCAAGTCCATCGCCATGGCCGGTGTCATGTCGACCCCGGGGATCGGCATCGACGGCAAGCTCGTTCATACGGGCGGCCTGCCCGATAGCGAGCAGGTCAAAACCTGGCTGGCAGAGTAGCAACCCGGGGCCGGCCCTCAGGGCCGTAATGTCGCCCCGCTGAAATCGGTCACGGGCATGGCGATCAGCGCATCCGCCATCGCCCGTGCGACCGTTTCCGGCGCCCGAGCCTGACCACTGGCCAGGGCATGATCGAGATAACCGGTATGCGGCAGACCGCAGGATCGCGCCGCGGCAAGATGATCCTGCAGCCCCGCCGTATCCACCAACCCGGGCTGGAACAACGCCAGCGCCGGCCAGTCATCCGCTTCCGCCCAGGCGAAATCCGCCTGCAACTGATCGAATAAACGCGCCAGCGCCTTTTTACTGATGCCGTAACTACCGGTGCCGGGCTGGGGACGATCGGCGATACCGGCCCCGACGAATAGCACCCTCGCATCCTCCGCCTGCCTGAGCGCGGGCATGAACTGCTGGGTAAGCGCGAGCGGCGCGGTGACGTTGACCGCCAGCGCCTGCGTCAGATCATCAGGCTCCATGGCCTCGAAACCCGCCGCGGGTTTACCAATGCCGGCATTGTGGACGAGATAACGCAGGCGTTGACCGTGCATTTCCAGCCGCTGCATGACCGACTGAACCAGCCCTTCCCGATCCGTCGCCTCGGCGATATCCACGGGCGCGACGAAAGCCGGCACCCCCGCCGGCAACGACGCCCGCGTCTGATGGAGCGCCTCGCGACGTCGACCCACCAGGATCACCCCGACCCCGCGGGTGGCAAGTTCAACCGCCAGCGCCGCCCCTATTCCGGAGCCTGCGCCCGTGACGAGCGCGAAATCGGTTACGGCATCCATCAGGTTGACGCCTCCGCCAGCCACTCCGACGGCTCACCGACATGGGTCAGCGCCAGTCGGTGCATTGCCCGGGTGCAGGCCACGTAGAGCAGGTTACGATCCATCTCGCTGATGTACTGGCGGGCGCTGACATCGGCGACGATGACCCGGTCGAACTCCAGGCCCTTGGCCATATGCGCGGTGCACAGGATAACGCCGGGGCGAAATGATCGGCTCTGCGTATCGAGTCGCTGAAGCCCCGGATAGTGAGATGTCAGCGCCTGCTCCAGCCGGCGGGCCTGCCGGTCGGTCCGGGCGATGATGGCGAGCGTGTTGTGTTCCGAGGCCTTGAACGCATCGATCATCGACCGGAGTTGCCGGGCCTCGTCCGCGGCATTCCGGCAGCGCACCACGCTCGGCGACTCGCCATGCCGTTCGATAGGCTCCAGGTCGGGGTTGGGGGAGATTCGCTGGGCGAACTGCATGATCTCGTAACTCGAGCGGTAGCTCTTGTTGAGCATGACGCTCGAGGCGCCGGGGAATGCCTCTTTGATCATCCCGGCATTCGTGGCGCCGTAAGGACTGACCGCCTGGCTCGCATCGCCGAGTATCGTCATGTTGCAGCGGAAAATCTGCGCGAGGACCGCATACTGGACCGGCGTGTAGTCCTGCATCTCATCGATGACCAGGTGCTCGACATGACGATGCCGTGACCGCACGCCCTCGAGCCGCATTTTCAGGTAGATCATCGGAAAGATATCGGCATACTCGAGCCGGCCGCGCCCGGCCGGGCGAAACAGCTCCGGCCGTCCGAGCCAGTCGAAGAACTGCTTGTAGGTCGAGCGCAGGGTCTGCTCGCGCACCATGCCCTTGATCGCCGTGCGCAGCTCGCGGCGCTCCTCGGGCTCGAGATCGTAGTGATACTGGATACCAATGCGCTGCTCGATCTCCACGACCACCTGCTTGACCCGGTCTTTGAGGCCGAGTCGGCGGTGCTTGCGGAACGTCTCGTCGATTAACCACGCCGGCACGTAGCGCCGCGCAATCCACACATCCTCCGCAGCGAAGCGCTGCTTCTCCACGATCTTTGCGTACTCGCCCAGCTGGCGGAGAAAATCGGCCGAGCCCTTGAAGGCCAGTCGCTCTCGCAGCGCCTCGTCGCCCTTCTCGAGCAGTGCCGTGATCTGCTCGAAGAAATGCTGGAAGCGATACTGACCGTCGAGCAGCTCATCGGCGAGCGTCTCCATGCCGATTTCCGCCACCGATTCCTCACCCAGTTCCGGAAGGACGTTGGAGATGTAGTCGGCAAAGACCGAATTGGGTGAAATAATCAGGATATCGTCCGCCGACAGGGTGTCGCGAAAGCGATAAAGCAGATAGGCGATCCGGTGGAGCGCGATCGAGGTCTTACCGGACCCGGCCACGCCCTGGATGATCAGCACCGGGGCTTCGTCGTTGCGGATGATGGCGTTCTGATCCCGCTGGATGGTGGCGACGATGTTCTTCATGCCATCGTCCGATGACTGACCCAGCGTCTCCTGGAGCACGTCATCGACGACGTGGACACTGCTCTCGATCATCAACTCGAGCCGGCCGCCGCGGATACGGAACTGGCGCTTGCGCTCGATCTCGCCGTCGACGTCACCCTGCGGCGCCTCGTAGCGCGCCGCGCCGGTCTCGAAGTTGTAGAACAGGCTCGCGATCGGTGCACGCCAGTCATAGACCACGTCTTCGCCCTGTTCGTCATCGTGGAAATGATGGATACCGACATAAACCGGGAGGGCGCTGGCCGCGCTGTCCGAGCGAAAATCGACACGGCCGAAGTAGGGAGAGGCCCTCAGCTTGCGCAGCCGATGCTGGCGCGCCTGGACGAACTCACCCGCGGTAGCGGCCTGTTCGATGGACTGACGCGCCGCGATTTTCTCGACGTGATCCATCTCATCGCGGCTGCTCCACAGGTGCTCCTTTTGATCCTGTACGTCCTGCGCATAATCATTGAGCCGCTGGTCAACGCCCTGCAGCGCTTTTTCAATACGGTTCTGAACTTCCGTCAGATAGGCCTGCTCGGCCCGCTCGACATCGGATGCGCTGGTATCGGAGGTATCCATTGGTGGCAATCGGCTCCTGGTCGGGAAATGCACTAAACCGCGTATTATAGCGATCGCAGAGTTACCCCACGAGAGGAGAGACGCCGTTCCCCCATGCGCCTTTTACTGATTCGCCACGCTCAGACCGTCGCCAACGACCAGGGTCGGTGGCAGGGACATACCGACACACCGCTGACCGGGCGTGGCGAGCGCCAGGCGCAGTGCCTGGCCACCACCCTGGCGGCCGAACGGGATCGTGATCCCGCTTCATGGGGTGATCCGGTGCTCTACGCCTCGTCGCTGGGACGCGCACAGGCCACCGCCGGCTGGATCGCCCGCGCGCTGGCGCTACCGGTCATCAGTCGCGACGCGCTGCGCGAGTACGACGTCGGTGTGTTTTCCGGTAAATCCTGGGCGGAAATCGAGACCGATCACCCGGCGATCGCCCGGCACTGGCAGCAAAACCGGGACTGGTCAGCCGTTCCCGATGCCGAGCCGCTCGCCGATCGGGTCCAGCGCGGTGAATGCATGATCGGCGAGCTGCTTGCGAAACACGCCGATCATCAGACCGTGCTCTGCGTAAGCCACGGCGGGTTCCTGCAGTACCTGATTGCGGCCGTTCTGGGTACCCGCCGCATCTGGGGGGTTCGTCCGGGCAACACGGCGGTGTTCGAATTCACGCTGACCCGCGCCGGTCATGCCGATGACCGGCAGAGCGCAAGCGGGCTCAGTCCTTACGAGTGCCGCATCCATCGCTTCAATGACACCGCTCACCTCGCCCCGCTGTCCGCGTCCTGATCACCGGCGCGGCGTTCGAGATCGGCGAGGATCGTTTCATCGATATCGATCATCTTTGCGTTCGACTGCCGGGCGGCAAGCCGCCGGGCACCGGGCAATCGCACACCCGGCTCCTCGACCATCATCGCGAGCATGGCCTCGACGCGGTCGACAAAGCCGTCGCCAGCACCGAAAAAACGCGGGTCCATCACGATAAACAACTGCCCGAGTCGCGGCGGGTCGCCCTCGGCGTTGAATAGCGACGAGGCCTCGTAGGCAAAAGACGAACCGGTCAGCCCCGCCGAGAGCAGCTCAACCATCAGCGCCAGTGCCGCGCCCTTGGCATCGCCCATGGGCCGCACGCTGCCCGCCATTGCCGCCGTGGGGTCAGTGGTAGGCTGCCCGTCACGATCCAGTGCCCAGTCATCGGGAATGGACTCGCCGGTGCGCTGCGCCATCATCACCTTGCCGCGGGCGACCCGGCTGACCGACAGATCGATCACCAGCGGATCGCTCCCGGCCCGCGGTGCTGCAAAGGCGATGGGATCGGTCCCGAACAGCGGCCGCTTGCCGCCCCAGGGAGCGATCGAGGCGGGGGCGTTGCCAAAGCCGAGCGCGACCATACCCTGGCGGGCCATCGCCTCGACGTGATGGCCGGCAACCCCGAAGTGATGGGAATTGGCCACGCCCAGCGCCGCGATTCCGTGGCTCCGGGCCTGCTCGACCGCGGGTGCAATCCCCGCCTCAATGGCCGGGTAGGCGAATCCGGTCGCGGCATCCACGCGCACCACTGCCCCCTGTTCGGTCAGCGACGGTGTCGCCCGACCGTCGACCTTGCCGGCGGCGACCTGGTCGGCGTAGTACGCCACGCGGGCCAGCCCGTGGGAGGGGAGATCATCCAGTTCGGCTGCCATCAATGCGCGGACCACCGAGGCGGCATTATCGCGACTGGCGCCCGCCTCCTGGAGCACACGACGGGCAAGGGATTCGGCGACAGGAACAGTGCATTGCATAGACGAGTCCTTTTGGTGACTGGCTTGTTCATGATCCGTGACAATACGGATAGGCGATGCCTTTGGTATTCTCTCAAACTATCGATCGTGAATCGCTCAACCGGAAAGGGGCAGTCCCCATGGATCAATCGTACCGTCCCCCCGCTTACTGGCTTTTCCCCGTCGGTCTGCTGCTCTCGCTGGGGATTTCCCTGCTACCCGGGCAATGGCCGCTGTACGTTGTCCTTGCAATCAGCACCGCCGTGCTGGGATTGCCGCACGGCAGTCTTGATACAGAAGTGGCCAGGCGCTACCTGCACTTGAACAGCTTCCCGCGCCTGGTCGGTTTCCTGGTGGGGTACATGGCACTGAGCGGGATCGTTATCGCCATCTGGCTGCAGATTCCGAATATCGCCCTCGGCGCCTTTCTGCTCTATTCCGCGGTGCATTTCGGCGATGATGTCGCGCATCGGCTGGGACGGATCGGCGGTATCGGGTACGGGCTCTGGATACTCGGGCTGCCCGTCACGTTTCATCCGGGAACGGTCGAGCCATTGTTCGCGATGCTCGGCGCCGATCAGACCGGCCTGATCATCGCCGCTGCGCCCTGGGCGCTGGCAGTGGGCGGCGCTATCCTGCTCGGCGCGCTTGCACTCAATGCCGACCGGGCTGCCAGTGACTGGCGGGATCCGCTCCTGCTCGCGGCCGGTGCCGCGCTCCTGCATCCGCTGGCCTACTTCATCGCCTACTGGTGCTTCCTCCACAGCCCCCGTCATCTCGAGCTGGCGGCGCGGGACCTGGGGTTGCAAGGCTGGCGCGAACGCCTGCGGGCGGTGGCGCCAACAACGCTGGCGACCTACGCGCTGGCAATCGCTGCGGTGCCGTTTCTGATCAACCTGCCCAGCGATGCCATCCTCATGCAGGTGATCTTTATCGGCCTCGCCGCGCTGACCGTGCCGCACATGATTCTCGAATTCATCGCCAGCCCGCATCGGGCGGAATGAGGGATGCTGGACGCCGCGCTACAGCCACTCCAGCATCGAATCCTGGTGCCCATGGCTCGCCAGATCGTAGCGCGTGGCGGCCGGGCCGACACGCTGACACTGACCGGCTTCGCCCTCGGTCTGGGCGCCCTGCCGCTGATCATGAACGAGGCCTACTTCGCTGCCCTCGTGCTGATCATGCTGAATCGATTGATGGACGGCCTGGACGGCGAGGTCGCCCGCCTGACCACGCCGACGGATCGGGGGGCGTTTCTGGACATCGCGCTCGATTTCTTCTTCTATGCGACGATCCCGCTCGCCTTCGCGATTGCCGACCCGGCCGGCAACGCACTTGCCGCCGCCGTTGTCATCACGTCATTCGTCGGCACGGGATCGTCGTTCCTCGCCTTCGCGGTGATCGCGGAAAAGCATGGGCTGCCGGCCTCGGCGTACACCGGCAAGGGCATCCATTACCTGAGCGGATTGACGGAAGGCACTGAAACCGTTGTATTCCTAATCGCTATCTGTGTATTCCCGGGCTACTTCGCCGAGATCGCCTACGGCTTTGCCATCGCCTGTCTGATTACGACGTTCACCCGCTGGGCCCAGGGGATGAAGGCATTCGGTGGCACGGGGGCGGCCTCGTGAGACAGCTTCCGGTCGTGCTGTGGCTGATCATCATGCTCGTCGGCAGCGGCGCCGCCATGGCCGAGACGCCGCAGTCGGCCGAGGCGGACTGGGTACAGACACGGGCAGACGCCCGCGGCCAGACGGTCTACTGGAATGCGTGGGGAGGTGACAGCCGCACTAATCGCTTCATCGAGTGGGTGGGCGAGCAGACCGAGCAGCGCTTTGGTGTCGCAATCCGTCACGTAAAGCTCTCGGATACCAGCGACGCCGTCACCCGCGTGGTCACTGAAAAGGCGGCTGGACGCGACGAATCGGGATCGGTGGATCTGCTCTGGATTAACGGGCCGAACTTCCTCTCGATGAAAGAACAGGATCTTCTCCACGGGCCGTTTGTCCGGGAACTGCCCAACAGCCGTTATCTCGATCTCAGCCCCGGCTCCGCCAGCACGACCGACTTTACGGTTCCCACGGAGGGTTTCGAGAGCCCCTGGCGCCTGGCGCGGTTCGTATTCAACTACGATAGCGCGCGGGTCGAAGACCCGCCCCGCAGCATGCCCGCGCTGCTGGACTGGGCACGGGCCCATCCGGGCCGCTTCACCCATCCGCATCCGGATAACTTCATGGGGGCGACGTTTCTCAAACAGGCGCTGGTCGAATTGACGCCGGACCCGACGGTACTCCAGCGCCCGGTCGCCGAAGCGGATTTCGAGGCCGCCACCGACCCACTCTGGAGCTGGTACGACCGGATCCGCCCGCATCTCTGGCGGAGCGGACGGACATTTCCGGCGAACGAGTCCGAGCAACAGCAGCTCCTCAACGATGGCGCGGTCGATATCGGTATGTCGTTCGATCCGGCCTCCACCGCCGCCGCCATCCAGCAGGGATTACTGCCCGAGAGTGCCCGGGTCATCGTCCCGGCAGGCGGCAGCATCGGTAATGTCAGCTTTGTTGCCATTCCCTACAATGCGCGTCACACCGCCGGCGCGAAGGTGGTCGCCAACTTTCTGCTCTCGCCCCGGGCCCAGGCGCGGATGCAGGATATCGACGTGCTGGGCGCGTTCTCGGTGCTCGACTTCGATCGCCTCGATGAAACCGCCCGCGCCCGCTTCGAGTCGCTCCCCGACGCGCCGGCTCTGCCATCACGAGAGGCCCTGGGGCAGACCCTGCCCGAGCCGCATCCGAGCTGGATGACACGGCTGGTCGAGGCCTGGTCACAGCGCTACACCCGATAGCCCCACGTGTCCTGATGCTGCTGCGCACGGGCCTGCGCACCCTGGTTATCGCGGTCATTATCGGGCCGGTACTGCTCGGGGTGACCCAGACACTGACCGCGGCGTTTGGCTGGCTGCCGGCGCTGGGCGAGCGCAGCATCGGGGTCGCTCCCTGGGTCGCGCTGCTCGATCGCCCCGGGCTTGTCACATCAATCCAGTTGACGGTCTGGACAGGAATCGCCGCCACCATCGTCGGCTTCGCGCTGGCGTTCGCCTTTGTCGCCGGCCTCTACGGGACGCCGGCGGGTCGGCGCCTGACACCGCTGCTTGCGCCCTTCCTGGCAACTCCCCACGCCGCCATCGCGATCGGACTGGCCTTCATCATTGCGCCTTCCGGGTGGCTCTTCCGCCTGCTGGCCGAGCCACTGCAACTCTCGCAGCCGCCGTCCTTTGCACTGGTGGGGGATCCGATGGGGATTGGCCTTATCCTCGGGCTGCTGCTCAAGGAAATCCCCTTCCTGGCACTGGTGATGACCGCCTCGCTGGGCCATCTCCCCGTTCGACGCTGGCTGATTGCCGCCCGATCCCTTGGTTACAGCAACGCATCGGCGTGGCTGCGAGTGGTTCTGCCGCGACTCTGGCCGCACATCCGGCTGCCGACGCTGATCGTGCTCAGTTACGCGCTCTCCAACGTCGATATGGCATTACTCCTGGGCCCGTCGAACCCGCCCGTGCTGGCGGTCGTGGTGCTGCGGCTCTACACGGATCCGGCGCTCTCCAGCCTGCTGACCGCCGGGGCAGGCGCACTGCTGCAGGCAGGGCTGGTCATGACCGCGTTCGCCGGCGTCTGGCTAATGGAGCGCTTGATCACAGTCACCGGGCGGATCTGGCTACGCCGAGGTGGACGCGACCGATTCGTCACCCCGCTACTGGCGATGGGACGGGTTGGCGTGCGCGTGCTCTTCGCTCTCGGGGGAATGGCAATCACCGCCCTGCTGGTCTGGTCGGTCACCTGGCGCTGGCCGTGGCCGCAGCGCTTCCCCGAGCAGTTTTCACTGGCGGCATGGCGGCAATCCGGCAATGACTGGACCGGACCGTTCGGTCATAGCCTGTTATTCGCGGGCATAACCACCATTGCGGCGCTGGTGCTCGCTATTGCCTGGCTGGAGACGGAGCGGCGCGGACGATCATCGATGCTTGCGGGCATTGTCTACCTCCCGCTTCTACTGCCGCAGATCGGCTTTCTGCCAGGATTGCAGTTCGGGTTCCTGCAGCTCGGCATCGATGCGGGGATTCTCGCAGTGAGCTGGGCGCATCTACTGTTCGTCTTCCCCTATGTCCTGCTGGTACTCGTCGGTCCGTGGCGGGGGTTCGATCCGATGCTCACGTACCAGGCCGCCTCACTCGGTGCCGGACCGCTGAGCCGTCTACTGCGCGTCAAGCTGCCTGTACTGATCGGCCCGATCCTCGCCGCTATCGCCATCGGTGTCGCGGTTTCCATCGCCCAGTATCTGCCCACGCTGATCATGGGTGCCGGGCGGCTCAGCACATTAACCACCGAGGCGGTGAGCCTTGCCTCCGGCGCGGATCGCCGGATTACGGCGGTCTATGCCATGCTGCAAACGTTGATCCCGCTGCTGGTCTATACCGTCGCGATCATTACGCCGATTATCCGGGCGCGGAACCGCCGCTTTCTGAGGGAGTAACCGCCATGTCGCTGGCGATCGATTCGATGGTGATCCAGCCACCGGGGGGTGATCCGCTGTTCGCACCGCTGACGCTTGATATCGGCGCGGGCACGATTACGACCCTGATGGGGCCGTCCGGCGTCGGTAAGACGACACTGCTGCATGCGATTGCAGGTCATCTCGCCGAATCTTTCACGTTGCAAGGTACCCTTCGCCTCAACGGTCGATTGCTCAACGGCCTGCCCGCCGAACGGCGACGCATCGGACTGATGTTCCAGGACGCCACGCTGTTCCCGCACCTGAGCGTCGGAGATAATCTGGCATTCGGCCTGCGCTCGGGCGTGAAGGGGCGCCAAGCCCGCGCCAAGGCGGTTGATCGGGCACTCGCCTCGGCGGGGCTCGACGGCATGCGCCGGCGTGATCCGGCGACGCTGTCCGGTGGCCAGCGGGCACGCGCCGCGCTGATGCAAAGCCTGCTCGCCGAGCCCGAAGCGATCCTGCTCGACGAGCCTTTCTCGCGGCTTGACGAAACGCTGCGCGCCGACATCCGGGCGTTCGTCCTCAACCACATTCGGGACCGATCGATCCCCGCACTGCTCGTGACCCATGACCCCGCCGACGCCAGGGCCGCGGGCGGGCCGACGATTCCGCTGGGTGAAGGAGCCATTGCATGAACCGCAGACGACCCGCCTTCGACGTGCCCACCGCTATGCTGTTGATCGCGGCGACGCTTGCGCCCGCTGCCGAGGCTCGGACGGACATCACCTTCGAACCGGCCTCCATCATCGGCTGGGAACGCCACAGCTTCAGCGGCGAGACCGATTACACGCTATCCCAGCGCAGTGCGCACCGGGGCGTACGCGCCGAGTGCGAGGAAGGTACCGCCTCCGGACTCATTTACCGCGAGGGAATCGATCTCACCCGCACGCCGATCATCGAGTGGCGCTGGCGTATTGTCGAGCCGATCGCCTCCGGTGCCCCGCGCAATAAAAACGGCGACGATTACGCCGCGCGGCTCTATGCCGTGGACGAAAGCCCGATCCTGCGCTGGCGAACCCGCGCCATGAACTATGTCTCGACCACTCGCACGGCAAAGGGTGATCACTGGCCCAACGCCTATGCCGATCAGGCAATGATGGTTGCCGTCGATGGCGCCGACAGCGACTCGGGCTGGCAGATCCATCGACGCAACCTGCGCGAGGATTTTGCGCGTTTTCATGATCGCGACATCACTGAAATCGACACACTGGCGATCATGACCGATTGTGACGACACCGGAGATCGCGCCGAGGCGATCTACGGGACCATCCGGTTAATGGGGGAATGACATGAGCACGCGGAAAATCACCTTCACCGGTCACGACGGCGACACGCTCAACGCCCGACTCGACCTGCCCGACGGCCCGGTCCGTGCCGCCGCGCTGTTTGCCCACTGCTTTACCTGCTCGAAGGATATCCCCGCCGCGCGCCGTATTGCCGGCCGCCTTGCCGCGCAGGGGATCGCGGTGCTGCGCTTCGACTTCACCGGGCTCGGTCACTCCGAGGGCGAGTTCGAGAACACCAATTTCAGTTCGAACGTGGAAGATCTGCAGCGTGCAGCTGCCTATCTGGCCGAACATGTCGCCGCCCCGCAGCTGCTGATCGGTCATTCACTGGGCGGCTCGGCGGTTATCAAGGCCGCCCCGCTGATCGACACGGTCCGTGCCGTCGTGACCATCGCGGCACCGGCGGATCCAAGCCATGTCTCGAAGCTCTTCGCCGAGCAGCTGGCGGCGATCGATACGCACGGCGAGGCCGAGGTCAACCTGGCCGGACGGCCGTTTCGCATCCGCCAGCAGTTCATCGACGATATTACCGAGGCGAAGCTCGATGACGCCCTGAAGCACATGAACGCCGCGCTGCTCGTCCTCCACTCCCCCCAGGACACCCTGGTCGGCATTCGCAATGCGGCGGAGATTTTCCAGGGCGCGATGCATCCGAAGAGCTTCGTCACGCTGGATAACGCCGATCATCTGATCAGCCGCGGTGCCGACGCCGACTATGCCGCCGATGTCCTCGGCGCGTGGGCGGTGCGCTATCTGCAGATGGCGGACGACTCGTCCCTCGCAGCGACGCCGGAGGGCGTGACGCGGGTTTCGGAGGTCGATCCGGAGGGGTTTCGCCAGGCCATTACGGTATCCGGCCCGCATCTGCTGACCGCGGACGAGCCGGTAAAAATGGGCGGCACGGATAAAGGACCCTCTCCCTATCAGCTCGTCGCCGCCGGCCTGGGGGCGTGCACAAGCATGACGATCCGAATGTACGCTCGCCGCAAGCGGATCGCCCTCGATCACGTCTATACCGACGTCAGCCACAACAAGGAACATCGCACCGACTGCGAGCACTGCGGTGAGTCCGGCGCAAAAGTCGACGTATTCCAGCGCCGGATCCACCTGGGCGGCGATCTCGGCGCGGACGATCGCCAGCGGCTGCTCGAGATCGCCGACAAGTGCCCCGTTCACCGCACGCTTGAATCAACGGTTGTCATCGACACGGAGCTGATCGACGACTAGCCGAGGCGTTCGCGCTGCGCCTCGAGGTACTCCCAGCGTTCGTAGGCGGTGGACAGTTCGGCCTCGGCGGCCTCGAGCGCATCCAGCGTAGCCTGGATCGTGTCCGCGTCCTGCTGGTAGAGCCCGGGATCATTGGCCTTCGCCCGTGCGGTCTCGGCAACCGCCTCGAGGGTCTCGATCCGGGCCGGCAGCTCGTCGAGCTCAGTGCCCTCACTGTAGGTCAGCTTGCGTGGCTTTTTCGGCGACGATGCCGGCTTGCCAGCGGTTTTCGAGGCCTTGCCCTCGCTGCGGGCGGGCTGCTGCGTCTGCCGCAGCCAGTCGGCATAGCCACCCACGTACTCACCGATACGGCCCCCACCTTCCGGCACGAACACGCTAGTGACGACGTTATCCAGGAATGTTCGGTCATGGGAGACCAGCAACAGCGTGCCGGTGTAGTCCACCAGTCGCTCCTCGAGGAGCTCGAGCGTCTCGACATCCAGATCGTTGGTGGGCTCGTCGAGCACCAGCAGGTTGGAGGGTCGGGCGAACAGCTGGGCGAGCAGCAGCCGGTTGCGCTCACCGCCGGACAGGCGGCTGATCGGTGCGTTGGCGCGATCGGGCGAGAACAGGAAGTCCTGCAGATAGCCCATAACGTGCCGGCGTTTGCCATCACCCAGATCGATGAAGTCCTCGCCGCCGGCGACATTCTCGCGAGCGGAGCGGCGGTCATCCAGTGACGCCCGGTGCTGGTCGAAATAGGCGACCTGCAGCCCGGTGCCGAGCTTGATCGACCCGCTATCCGGCGCCAGCTCACCGACCAGAAGCCGGATCAGCGTGGTCTTGCCCACGCCATTCGGACCCAGGATGCCGATCCGGTCACCACGGATGATGCGGGTGCTGAAGTCGGTCACCAGCGGCTTGCCATCGATGGCGTAGGTCAGATGCTCGGCCTCGATCACGCGCTTGCCGGAGCGCTCGCCCTCCGCCATGGTCAGCCGCGCCTCGCCCGGGCGTTCACGGCGCTCGGCGCGTTCCTTGCGCATGGCCTGGAGGGCACGAACACGACCCTCGTTACGCGTGCGACGGGCCTTGATGCCCTGCCGGATCCAGGCCTCTTCCTGCTTGAGCTTCTTGTCGAAACGCGCCTGCTCCTCGGCCTCCGCGTGGTCCCGCTCCTCGCAGCGACGCAGGTAGTTGGCGTAGTCGCCGGGCCAGCTCGTGAGCTGTCCGCGGTCGATCTCCACGATCCGGGTGGCAACCGCCTGGAGGAAGGCGCGATCATGGGTCACGAAGATCACCGCACCGTTGAACTCGCGCATGAAGCCCTCGAGCCAGCGGATCGCCTCGATGTCGAGATGGTTGGTCGGCTCATCGAGCAAAAGCACGTCAGGCCCCGGCACTACGGCACGAGCGAGAAGCACGCGCCGCTTGAGCCCGCCGGAGAGGTTCGAGAAGGCACTGTCTGCGGGCAGGTCGAAGCGGGTCAGTACGGCGTCCACGCGCTGCTCGATCTGCCAGCCACCGGCCGCCTCAATGCGCGATTGCAGATCCGTTAGCTCGTCGATATCCCCCTCACCGGCGCCAATGGCCATGGCGAGGTCATGATGACGCGAGAGCAGCGATCCGAGATCGCCCAGCCCCTCGGTCACGACGTCGAAAACCCGCCCCTCGAGGTGATCCGGCACGGCCTGCTCAAGGCGCGAGACGGTGACCGCCTCACCGCGCTGGACGCGCCCGGCATCGGGCTCGATCGCACCCTCGATGACGCGTAACAGGGTTGATTTGCCAACGCCGTTACGGCCTACCAGACAGACGCGTTCGCGATCTTCGATCGTCAGCGACGCATGCTCGAGCAGCGGTGGCCCGCCGACGGAAAACTCGATCTCATCAAGGCGAATCAGACTCATTCGGTCTCCTTAAAACAAGCTGCCAGTCTAACAGAGCGGCCCGGGTCATACCGTCAATTTTGACCCAAATCAACGAGGTGGCAGAACCTCCGGCACACTTCGCGGTCGACCGGTTGGCAGCGACGATTTCGCACCATCGTGGTGCGTACATTCAATTGACCTGCCACAGAGCCGAGCGTATCTTTCGACGTGATTCCAAAAGGAGGAAATCACCAATGGACCTTTCGACACTTAGCGTGGGTCAGTACGACTTTATTGCAAACAGCTTCTCATTCGGCTTTGCAGTAATGGCGGCCGCGACCCTTTTCTTCTGGCTTTCACGCAGCCAGGTGGCTCCGGCCTATCGGCTGGCAATCACCATCACCGGCCTCGTTACCGCGATTGCCGCTTACCACTACTTCCAGATCATGACTTCCTGGGAAGCGGCGTTCAGCGTCACCAACGGGACGATCGAGACGACTGGCTACGGCTACAACCAGGCCTACCGCTATGTGGACTGGCTGTTGACCGTGCCGCTGCTGCTCGTAGAGCTGATCTTGGTTATGCGGCTGTCGCGCAGCGAGACGATCTCGCAGAGCGTCAAGCTCGGCGGTGCAGCCGCACTCATGATCATCCTCGGCTACCCGGGTGAGGTTTCAGAGGGCGGTGCCGTCCGCTTCCTGTTCTGGGTGCTGTCGATGATTCCGTTCGTGTACATCGTCTACACGCTCGTGACCGGTCTGAAGGCTTCCATCGCCAAGCAGCCGGAAAACGTGCGCGGGCTGATCAACGGCGCTTCCACGCTGGTGATTGTGTCCTGGCTGTTCTACCCGATCGTGTTCCTGTTCCCGCTCATCGGTCTGACCGGCGGCGCCGCCGTGACGGCAGTCGAAGTGGGCTACACGATTGCGGATATCACCGCCAAGGCCGTGTTCGGCGTGGTCATTCTGACGATCGCAATGCGCAAGTCAGAGGCCGAGGCAGCAGGCGAAACCGCCAACGCCTAATCGGAAACACTCCGATCAAGGCGGCGTTGCTGACGCCGAACCTGTGGAGCTCGGGCCTCGCCCGGGCTCCACTCTAATCAAGGCAGTCTGAGGGTAGCTTTCGTGGCCACAGTCGATGTCAGCCAAATACTCCAACCTGATCCGGACGTCTCTGTCCGACAGGATGCGCTGGCTGTCGGGGCCAACCTTCCGGCACTTCAGACCGTTGACCAGTTCATGGTCGACCAACTCGCCGCGATGCGAGCCACACCGGCCCGCGATGCTGCGATCTATCATCTCCAGACGGGTGGCCATCGAATGCGTGCAAGACTGGCACTCGCCAGCTGCGCGAATCGCTTGAGCCCTCAAGACCGTACGGCAGCGGCCGCTGCCTGCGAGTTTCTGCACAATGCATCGCTCGTTCACGACGACATCAGCGACCGCGATACCTACCGCCGGGGCCGACAATCGGTTCGCGCGGTGTACGGGGATGATGTGGCGCTGTGTGCGGGCGATCTCCTGTTGACGACAGCCTTCCAGGTCGCCGCGCGGATTACCGTACCGGCGGTGTCGCAGCGGCTGATACGCTTCATGGCGGATACGGCTGGCCGTGTCATCGGCGGCCAGAGTGTCGAGCTCAGCCACCACACTGGTGAGGGATCCGTCCGAACCGCCGACTATCTCGACGCAACCCGCGAAAAGACAGCGCCGCTGATCGAGCTGGCGCTCAACGCCGGGATCAGCGAACCCGCGAAGGCCGCTTATACGTCCGCAGTCAGTCGGCGTATCGCTGAAGCCATCGGGCTCGCTTACCAGATTCTTGACGATCTGGACGACCTTGACGGTGTCGATGATGTTTCGGAGCTGCACCCACTGCATGCCTGGTGGCACCACCGCCCCCGCACTCGGAGTGGGTCAGTTCACCTGCACCGGGAACCAACCCGCATCCGTTGCCTCCAACATGCTCGCGCGGCACTGAACCGCGCCGACCGACTCAGTGCGCGACTGCCGGAGCCCCTCCTGAGCGACGTGCGCCAACTGATAGAACGGCTGAATCACAAGTCCCGACAGGAGGGATAACATCCAATGCATTCCCTGATTATGGGTGGCGGCTTCGGCGGCATCGCCGCGGCATTGCGCCTGCGCGCACGGGGCCACGAGGTCACACTGATCGATCGTTGCCCGCGACTCGGCGGACGGGCACAGGTCTTCGAGCGCGGCGGCTACCGGCACGACGCGGGACCAACGGTCATTACCGCACCATTCCTTTTCACCGAGCTGTTCGAACTGTTCGGTGAATCACTGCACGATCACCTCGAACTCCGGCCGCTCGATCCATGGTATCGATTCCGCTTCGCCGATGACTCCTCATTTGATTACGGTCCGGGCATCGAGCGAATGGAGGCCGAAATCGCCCGCTTCAACCCGGACGATGTCGCCGGTTACCACGGCCTGCTTGCAGAGTCCCGCGAGCTCTTCGAGATCGGGTTCAAGGAACTCGGCTACCAGCCATTCCATCGGGCCTCGTTCATGGCGCGCCAGATTCCCCGGCTGCTACGACTGCGCTTCGACCGGAGCGTCTGGAAGATGGTGTCGAGCCATATCAAGCACCCGTACCTGCGCCAGGCGCTGTCATTGCAGCCATTGCTCGTGGGCGGAAATCCGTTCGATACGACCTGTATCTACGGACTCATCCACTACCTCGAGCGTGAGTGGGGTGTCCACTTCGCGATGGGCGGAACCGGTGCACTCGTCGGCGAACTCGCCAATCTGCTCGAGCGCCAGGGTGTACGGGTGGAAAACGGCCGCAGCATTACGGCGGTCCATCGCGATGGACGGCGCATCACCGGGGCGAGCATTGACGACGGGCGCACGATCAAGGCGGATAACTTCGTCTCCAACCTCGACCCGATGCACCTCTACGGCGAACTCATGGATCCGGCCCCCATGGCGGCCCGGGTCAAGCAGCGGCTGGCCCACTCGTCGATGGGGTTGTTCGTGCTCTACTTCGGTACCGACTGCCAGTATCCCGACGTCGCCCACCACACCATATGGCTGGGCGAGCGCTATAAGGAGCTGCTGCGGGACATCTTTGATCGAAAGATCCTCTCCGAGGATTTCTCGCTGTATCTCCATCGCCCCACGGCGACCGATCCGAGCTTTGCACCGGCAGGGCACGACAGCTTTTACGTGCTGGCTCCCGTACCCAACCAGCTGGGTAATATCGACTGGTCGGTGGAAGGACCGAAACTGCAGGCGCGTATTGTCGAGGCGCTGGAAGCAACCATCCTTCCAGGGCTCAGCCAGCATATCCGCGCCGATTTCCACATGACGCCGGATAATTTCCGCGAGAATTACCAGAGCGTCTACGGCAGTGGCTTTAGTCTGGCGCCGCTATTCCGGCAGTCGGCCTGGTTCCGCTTCCACAACCAGGCCGAGGGACTCGATAACCTCTACCTCGTTGGGGCGGGAACCCACCCCGGTGCCGGCATGCCCGGGGTGCTCTCCAGCGCAAAGGTCCTCGAGCGCCTGTTCCCCGAGGGAACGGAGGCGGCGTGAAGCCCCGTGAGGTACTGGCCCGCCATGGGAGCAGCTTCCACATGGCGAGCCGGCTCCTGCGGCGCGACGATGCCAATGATGTCGCCACTCTCTATGCCGTCTGCCGGCTGATCGACGACATCGCGGACGAGTCCGCGAATGGCGCCGGCCGTATCGATACCTTCATTGAGGCGCTCACCACCGGCGAACTGGCGAAAATACCGGTGGATGGCTTCGAGGCGATGGTCGAGCGCCGGCAGATGCGGCTCGAGCCATTGGCGACGCTGGCCCGTACCGCCGCCCATGAAGCCCGATACGGCCGTCTCATCGACACCGAATCCGAGCTCATCGACTACTGCTACGGCGTTGCCGGTACGGTTGGCGAGCTCATGTGCCCACTACTCGGTGCCGATCCCGTGCGCGGTCGGGATGCCGCTGTTGCCCTCGGTATCGGCATGCAACTGACCAACATCGCGCGGGATGTCCTCGAGGATGCGCAGCGCGGCCGTCGTTATCTGCCGGCGGAATGGGTTGGCCAGCGGCCGCCGGAGGTTATTGCCGCAGCCGCAGACCCTGATCGGGCATCGGTGCAGGCGGCAATCGGCCGAGTCGTTGATCGGGCCGAGGTCGAGTATGCCCGGGCGGAGACGGCGTTTGCGTTAATCCCCTGGCGCAATCGCGTCGCCATCCGCGTGGCGGCACGTCTCTACCGCGCCATCGGCCTGCGGGTGCGGGACGGTGGCTGCCGTTACTGGGAAGGACGAACGTCACTCAGTCATCGCGACCGGCGCCGGCTTGCCCTGCGCACGCTGTTTCGGCCGGCAGACGACGCCCCCGCCGCCACGGCATGAAACACTTCGATCTCGCGCTGATCGGATTCGGCGCCGCAACGATGAGCCTGGCGGTCCGACTCGCGGCCCGCTATCCGGGACGGATCGCGATCATCGAACCACGACAGTTGCCAAGTGACGATCGGACGTGGTGTGGCTGGCGACTGGTCGATCACCCCTTTGTCGATCAGGCAACGCAGATTTGGACCCGCTGGGCCGTCAGCCACGGCGGCCGCGAGATCATCCGCGGCAGCGACCAGACCCCCTATGAAATGCTTCGTGCGTCGGCAGTCCAGGCGCAGGCGCTGGACGTGATCGGGACCCGGCAGGACTGGTCGCTGTTCGCGGGATCGGCTCTGCAGGCAGCTGAACGCCACGATTCGGCCTGGTCACTGACACTGGATAGCGGCGAAACGCTTACCGCCACGCGCGTTATGGATTCCCGCCCGCCGGCACTGGCGCTGGATCGGCCGTGGGTATGGCAGAGCTTTGTCGGCCGCGAGCTGACCGGGCCCGGGCTTGCCGGTGAATCGCCAGTACGGCTGATGGACTTCGTCGACGACACCACCCCCTTACTGACGTTTGTTTATGAACTGCCCATCGGTCCCGGCCATCGATTGATCGAACTGACACGATTCGCGCCCCAGCGCCCTTCCCTGTCGGAACTGGGGGGGCAACTGGATCGCATCCTCGCCGACCGCGGGCTGGCGGCGCATACGGTGGTACGGGAGGAATCGAGCCACCTGCCCATGGCACCGATTCCCTCCTACGACCAGGAAGGATGGATGCGGGTCGGTACGGCAGGCGGTAGTATGCGCCCGGCCACCGGGTATACCTTTCACGATATACAGCGCTGGGCGGATGTCTGCGCGGAGGCACTGGTTGCCGGGCAGGCCCCCCGCGCCCCGTCGCGGCGCTCGCTTATGGACTGGCTGGACGGGGTCTTCCTTGAATCACTCTGGCGGCATAGACCTGTCGGGGCAGCGGGTGAGCCGTTCGTACGCCTGTTTGACCGGACGCCCCCGGAGTCGATGGCACGGTTTCTCATGAGCCGGCCACAGCTGGCGGACATCGGCCACATCCTGCGTGCACTCCCCCCGACCCCCATGCTGAAGGCCGCCATGCGGCACTCCTGCCGGCGCAACCGCGGGGTGCGGATCGATTCGCCGACGGGCTAGCCGGCCTGGAACTGCAATGCCGCGAGATGGGCATAGAGGTCGTCGGTTGCCATGAGCTGGTCATGCGTCCCGATGGCCCGCACCGTGCCCGTCTCGAGCACCGCGATCCGGTCGGCGTTGCGCACCGTCGCGAGCCGGTGAGCAATCACGACGCTGGTCCGGTGCGTCATCAGCCGGGTTAAAGCGGTTTGCACCTGCTGCTCGCTCTCGGCATCCAGGCTGCTGGTCGCCTCATCGAGTAGCAATAAGGCCGGATCGCGCAGAATGGCCCTTGCAATCGCGATCCGCTGCCGTTGACCACCGGAGAGTTGCACGCCCCCGGGGCCGATATCGGTATCAAGCCCAGCCGGCAATGCATCGACAAAGCCCTGGCAGTTCGCGGCCTTCGCCGCATCGACGATCCGGTCGCGTTCCGCGGACGGATTGCCGAAGCGGATATTGTCCGCGACGGTACCGGTGAACAGCACCGGCTCCTGCGCCACCAGGGCCATGCGCTGGCGAACGGCCGCCGGGTCGGCATCACGCAGATCCACGCCATCCAGTGTGATACGGCCCGAAGACGGATCGTGGAAGCGCAATAACAGGCTGATCAGGGTGCTCTTGCCGGCACCGGACGGACCCACCAGTGCCAGTGTCTCACCGGCATGGACCACCAGATCCACGCCGGTCAGTGCCGGCGGCTCCGGGCGGGTTGGATAGCGAAACGCCACCGCCTCGAGTACGACCTCGCCGCGGGCGGGCACCGGCAGGGTAATGGGGTGGTTCGGGGACTGGATGGCGGGCTCGGCATCCAGCAGCTCGAACAGCCGCTCCGCCGCCCCCGAGGCGCGGAACAGCTCGCCGGCCACTTCCGAGAGTACACCGACGGCGCCGGCCGCCAGTACGGCGTAGAAGAGGAACGCCGAGAGCTCACCCGCGCTCATTGCTCCGGCGATGACGGCGCTCCCCCCTCGCCAGAGCACGAACGCCACACCGCTGAAGGCCAGCAGCAGCGCCACGGCGTTCAACCCGGCGCGCTGACGGATCCGGCGGACGGCGATCGCGAACGCCTCCTCCACCCGATCGCCGAAAACCCGCCGGTCCACGGGCTCGTGGACAAAGGCCTGAACCGTCTCGATCCCCCCGAGCGTCTCGCCGGCATAACTGCCGACATCGGCAATACGATCCTGGCTGAGCCGCGAGAGCCGCCGCACACGACGGCCAACGATCAACATGGGTGCCAGCACGATGGGGATCCCGGCAATGACCAGCGCGCTCAGGGCGGGTTGCGTCACCACGAGCATGATCAGCGTGCCGGCGAGTAGCAGTGCATTGCGCAGGGCCATCGAGAAGGTCGAGCCCAGCACGCTCTGCAACAGCGCCGTATCCGTGGTCATCCGCGACTGGATCTCCCCCACGCCGTTGCGCAGGTAGAACCCTGGATCGAGCTCGAGCAGGCGCTCGAACACGTCGCGGCGCAGATCGGCGGCTACGCGCTCACCGATCCACATGACCCAGTAGAACCGCAGCGCCGCGGCCACCGACAGCACCAGGACGACCCCGGCGGTCACCAGTAATGCGCGGTCGAGCGTGGCACCGGTGCCACTCGCGAGGCCCTGATCAATGACCAGCCGCAATCCCTGGCCGATACCCAGGACACTGCCGGCGGCGACGATCAGCGCGATACCGGCAATGAGCGCCTGCCGCCAGTACGGACGCAGATACCCGGCAAGCCGTACCAGACCACCGAAGCGTCTCACTGCCGGACTGTCCTCATGGCGTCGTTACTCATTCCGTTATTATGAAGGCGGATGTTCTCGTCAGCTACGGGTGCGTGCATTACCATTGGGAATGGAATAAACGAAGACGCGGTGAATAGACTCATGATGATTTCGGTACTGCAAGCCAAGATTCACGCGGCGACGGTCACCGATGCCAATCTCGAGTACGAGGGCAGCATCACCATCGATCCGACGCTGCTCGACGCTTCGGGGCTGTTACCGCACCAGCATGTACACGTCTACAACATCACCAACGGCAATCGGTTCGAGACCTATATCATCAAGGGCATGCCGGACCGCGGCGAGATCACGATCAACGGCGCCGCCGCGCACATGGCAGGTCGCGGCGACCGGGTGATCATCGCCGCCTATGCGCAGGTCAATCCCGAAGAGGCACGGACCTGGGAGCCGACGCGGGTCTTCGTCGACTCGCAGAATGTGCCGAAGACACCCGGCTGAGCGATCACCCGGCAGCCGACATGATCGCGTCGCGGCCTGCATGCTCGAGGTGTGCCAGGTAGCATCGCGCCAGGGCGATTCCGGTCAGCCGGCTAGCGACATTGTCATCCCGAGTACTCATGACCACCGGTACCCGCAGGCCCATCAGCAGACCTGCTCCCCGGGCGTCGGCGAGATGGCTCAACTGCTTGACGAGCATACTGGCCGCCTCCAGGTCCGGGGCGATCAGCCCGTCGGCACGTCCCGCCACCGGCGACTCCAGCCCCCGCGAGCGGGCCGTGGCGGCCGAGATCGCGGCATCGAAGGCCATCGGACCATCGATAACGGCGCCTTTGACCTGGCCACGATCCGCCATCTTGCAGATGGCCGCCGCATCCAGCGTCGAACTCAGTTTCGGATCGATGGCCTCCGACGAAGAGAGCATGGCGATGCGCGGTTCATGGATCCCCAGCGCATGGGCCAGCAGCGCCATGTTACTGACGATATCGCGTTTCTCGAATAGCGTCGGGTGGATATTAACGAGCGGATCGGAAATCAGCAGCGGCCGTGGATAGGTCGGCACGTCGAAGGCCATGACCTGGCTCGGCTCGCGCTCGGTGCGCAGACCATTGCGCGGGTCGATGAGCTTGCCGAGCAACTCATCGGTGGCAAGCCCCCCCTTGATCAGCATGGCGACATCGCCGGAAGACACCATGTCGACTGCGGCTTTCGCCGCACCGTGACTGTGTTGCGTGGCGACCTGCTCGAAGCCACTGATATCGACGCCCGCATCATCCGCCGCCGCCTGCATGCGCGCCAGCGGCCCCACCAGGACCGGACGAATCAAGCGTCGCTGCACGGCAATATCAAGTGCCTGCATGCTCTCGATATCGACCGGGTGGACCACCGCCGCCGTGGTTGGCTCCTGCGCATCGGCGTCGGCGAGCATCTCCGAGAGATGGCCCTCCTCCGCGAGCCGGATGGTCGGCATGACCGCACGCGGGCGACTGATTTTATCGGTGGGCGCAAGCACTTTGGCCTCGCCGTCGAGCACCAGGGCGTCCTCCTGGTTGCGGCCTTCACAGGCGAAGGTTATCCGGCCTTTCTGCTCATCCTTTTCCGTGGCCGTGACTTTTACACGGATCTGATCGCCCAGAGTCACCGGACCACGAAACCGCAGCGTCTGGCCGAGATAGATCGTGCCCGGTCCGGGGAGCTGTGTTCCCAGCACCGTCGAAATCAGCGCCCCGCCCCACATGCCGTGGGCGATCAGCTCGTGGAAGCGGCTGCTGCGCGCGAACTCTTCATCCACGTGGGCGGGATTGACGTCGCCGGACATCACCGCGAAGAGCTTGATGTCCTCCATCGTGAGGCGCTTTTCGAGCATCGCCGAGTCGCCGATCTCGATCTCGTCGAAGGTGCGATTCTCGATCAGGTCAGAACCGGACATGATGCCCCCCGTCCACATAGTGGATCCCGCCGGTCACCGATGAACCGGCATCGGAAATCAGGTAGGCGGCGGTATTGCCGATGTCCTCCACGGAGACGAGCCGGCGCAGCGGCGAGTGGGTCTCGCCATCCGTTGCCAGTGCCTCGAAATCCTTGAGCCCCGAGGCCGCCCGGGTGCGGATCGGCCCGGGGGAAATGGCGTTGACCCGAATGCCCTGTGGCCCGAGCTCGGTGGCAAGATAACGGGTGGACGACTCGAGCGCCGCTTTCACCGGCCCCATCAGATTGTAGTTCTCCACCGCCTGGTCCGCCCCGTGGTAGGTCATGCAGATCAGACTGCCGCCCTCCGCCATTAACGGCTCGGCAAGCCGCGCCATGCGCACGAATGAATGGCAGGAGACGTCCATCGCCAGCGAGAAGCCGTCACTGGTCGTATCCGTCAGGCGCCCCTGCAGCTCCGCGAGCGGGGCGAAGGCAATGGAATGGATCACGAAATCGAGTCGGCCCCAGCGCTCCCGGGCCCGGTTGAAGAGCGCTTCCAGCGATTCGGCGTCCTGCACGTCGACGAGCTGGTACTCGGGGTTACCCATGGACTCGGCCAGCGGCATGACGAAGCGTTCGGCCTTCTCACTGGCATAGGTCACGATGCACTCCGCCCCCTGGGCGGCCAGTGCCCGCGCACAGCCGTAGGCAATGCTGTTTTCGTTGGCCAGGCCGGTGACGACCCCTACCCGCCCGTTGAGCGAGAAGGCGCCGCCAGTTGCTTGATCGGTCATGGGTTGCTCCCTTTGCATGCGATGTTGCAGTGCACACTTAACAACACCTGTCCGTGATCCGCAATCGTCGGCGGGGTATCTGCGCATTTCCGCCGCAGCCTATAATCGCGGCATGGACAACGACACTCGCACAATCCGCGCCAATCTGATCGACCTCCACGACCGGCGGATCTACGCCGCCGCGGTTGCCTGGAGCGCCCGGCACATCGTCGCCATCACCACGCTCGGGCCGCCCGATCCGTCACTGGATTACCTGCTACCGGGCTTTATCGATGCCCATGTGCATGTCGAGAGCACCATGCTCACTCCCGCCGAGTTCGGCCGGATTGCCTGCCGGCACGGCACGGTGGCCGCCGTCAGCGATCCCCACGAGATCGCCAATATCCTCGGGACGGACGGGGTCCATTACATGGCATCGGATGCACAGCGCAGTCCGATCCCGATCCATTTCGGGGCACCGGCCTGCGTCCCCGCCACTGCGCACGAGACGTCCGGGGCCGAGCTGCGCGCCAGTCATATCGAGAAGCTTCTGAGCGAGGGCCATGCGGAACACCTCGCCGAGGTGATGGACTTTCCCGGTGTGCTCGAGCGCGAACCCGGCTTAATGGCAAAGATCGACATCGCAAAGCAACGCGGCCGCCGGGTGGACGGTCATGCACCGGGGCTGACCGGCGACGCGGCACGGCGCTATGCCGACGCCGGCATCGATAACGATCACGAGTGTGCGACCCGCGAAGAGGCCGAGGCAAAGCTCGCCGCGGGCATGCACCTGGTCATCCGCGAGGGGTCGGCGGCGAAAAACTTCGCGGCACTGCACCCGCTGATTGATTCATACCCGCAGCAGATCATGTTCTGCACCGACGATCTGCACCCGGATGACCTTGTTGCCGGCCACATCAACCGACTCTGTGCCCGGGCAATCGCCGCCGGTCACGATCGCTTCGATGTACTGCGCGCGGGCTGTATCAACCCGGTGCGGCACTACCGGCTGCCGGTCGGTCAGCTGCGCGTCGGTGATCGAATGGATGCCGTCCTCGTCGATGATCCCGACCGGCTGAATGTCCTCACGACCTGGGTGGCGGGCAACCGCGTTGCCGAGGACGGGAACAGTCTCTCCCGACATCAGCCCGCAGCGCTGATCAATCGCTTCAATAGCGCACCAGTCACTGCCGACGCGCTGACGGCCGCGCTGCCGCGGGCAGACCCGAGCGATCCGTCGATAAGTCTGCGGGTGATCGAGTGCCGCGACGGGGCCCTCGACACTTCGGAAAGACGGGTCAAACCCTGTTGGGAGGGCGATCAGCCCACTCCCGATCCGGGCAACGATGTGCTGATGCTCGCGGTGGTCAACCGCTACCGGGTCACCCCGCCCGCAGTCGCCTTTATCCGCGGGTTCGGGCTCAACGATGGTGCAATCGCCGGCTCCATCGCGCACGACTCGCACAACGTCATCGCTGTTGGCAGCAGCGCTCAATGGGTAGCGGAGGCACTGAACCGCGTCATCGACATGCGGGGTGGCATCGCTGCGGCCGGCAAGGCGGGGACCGATCAGCTGCCGCTACCGGTTGCGGGGCTGATGAGCGACGCGGACGGCGACACCATGGCGCATCGGCACGAGGCGCTGGTTACCCTCGCGCAGCGACTGGGAACGCCGCTGACGGCTCCTTTCATGACGCTGTCGTTCATGGCACTGCTGGTGATTCCGGCCCTCAAACTCAGTGACCGCGGCCTGTTCGATGGCGAGCGATTTGCGTTCGTGCCGTTGCTGGATGGGGCGTAGTTCTCAGTCTCCCGCATAGCACTCGTAGACAATCCGGCCATCAAGCCCTGAAGGAGTTGGACGATGGCCCGTGACTATATTCGCCCCGAGATCCCCGACCGCCTGTACACCGAGCTGACGCGAGACCAGCGCCTTCTGATCAACCCGGAGAAGGACGATCTGCTACGGGCCCTGGAGACGACACAGCACGGTTCACGGGAGCGTTTGCTGACGATACCCCGAGTACTCCGCGGCTGGCGGCGTCTGCACGGTGGCGATACCGATCTGGTTGCCCTTGCAGCGCGAACGGAAGCACCGGACCACTACCAATGGCCCATGCGGGTTAGCGTATTCCAGGCCGTTGTTATCACCCCGAAGCTGATCGGCGCTGTCTTCGAGCGCGCGCGCATCGAACCGGGCCAGTCACTGCAATGGCCGATTCCACCCATCGCGGACTCGACACGGGATCGGCGCAACGCAATAGTCACCACCTTCTGGATGCACTTGAGCGACCACGATATCCGCCAGCTGGATCAATACACCGCCGCCGCATAGGCCCGGGGGCGCAATCAATTGACGGCAACGGGGAGAAGCGGAAAACTGGAGCGTCTTACAACAACGAGGAGAGATTGAATGGCGTATTACCGCAGCCTGTTACCCGCTTTGGCGCTGGGTATTGCCCTGTCCCCGCTGCCCGTTAGCGCGCAGGACGGGACATCATTCGACGATATGGAGCCCATCGAGCTGCGTCTCGCCCATGTCGTCAACGAGCAGGACGGGTTCCACCTCGCCGCCGAGAAGTTCGAGGAACTCGTCGAGGCGCGGACCGACGGCGTCGTCGATGTAGAGCTTTTCCCCAACGCACAGCTCGGCGACGAGCGCACTCTGCTCGAGGGGATGCAGATCGGCACCGTCGACATGGGTGTCATTACCAACGGCCCGGTCGCCAATTTCGTTGAGGAAATCGCGGTCTTCGAACTACCGTTTCTGTTCCCGTCCCGGGAGGCCGCCTATCGCGTGCTCGATGGTCCAATCGGCCAGGATCTGCTCGAGGAGCTCGAGCGCGTCAACCTCAAGGGGCTCGCCTACGCCGAGCGTGGCTTTCGCAACCTCACCAACAGCCGCGGCCCGGTCAGTGAACCCGCCGACCTCGAGGGGATGAAGCTGCGGGTGATGGAGAACCCGGTCTACGTCGACACCTTCCGCGAACTCGGTGCCAACGCCGTGCCCATGGCTTGGACCGAGGCACTGACCGCCATGCAGCAGGGCACCATCGACGGCCAGGAAAACCCGGTGAACGTCATCCACTCGTTCGAGCTCAACGAGACGCAGACCCACATGACCCTGAGCCGGCACACCTATGCACCGGCGATCTTTGTCATGGGGCTGCCGGTCTGGAGCGAACTGCCTGCGTCCGTGCAGGCGGTGGTCGAGCAGGCCGCCCAGGAGGCCGCGGAGTACGAGCGTCGGATCAACGCCGAAATGGAGGCAGAGCAGCTCGCCGAGCTGAAGGCGCGCGGCATGACAGTGACCGAGGATCCGGATCTGGCGGCCTTCCGAGAGGCGGTTGCGCCCGTCTACGACAAGTACGAGGAGCGCTTCGGCGAGTACCTGACGCGGATCCGCGAAGAACTGGACTGATCGTTTGCTGGCGACACTCCAGCGCGTCGAGGGCGTCATTGATGCCGTGCTGCAACGCATTGCGTTTGCCGGTGTTGTGGCGCTCATCGGCGTCATGTCCCTGCAGATCGTGTCACGGCTGTTCTTCAACGCCACCAGCTGGAGCGAGGAAACGGCACGTTATCTACTCATCTGGTTGACCTTCCTGGGGGCTTGCCTGGCCTTTCGGCGCGGCCGGCATATCGCGGTCAGCGTGATCGCCGACGGTCTGCCTTCACCGATCCCCCGGATCGCTAAGGCGCTCGTCGCGATAGTGGCCCTCGTGTTCATGATCGTCCTGGTGTGGGTTGGACTCGACTACATGGCCCTGCAGTCGTATCAGCAGTCGCCAGCGCTGCAGATCCCCATGTCGGCGGTGTACGCGGTCATGCCGCTGAGCGCCGGAATCATGGGGTTCATGGCATTCATTGATTTGCTTGAGGCGCTGGCCGGGCGATGACGCTGCTGCTGTTCACCAGCTTCCTGTTATTCCTTGTTATCGGCGTGCCGGTGGCCATTGCGATCGGTGCGAGCACCGTCGCCGCGCTGTGGGCCGATGGCGTGTCGCTCATGGTCCTGCCCCAGCGATTGTTTGCCGGTATCGATTCATTCGCGTTGGTCGCCGTGCCGCTTTTCATCCTCGCCGGCGACCTGATGGCCGGTGGCCGGATCAGCGAAAAGCTCGTCGCCTTCGCCGATTCCCTGCTGGGGTTCGTGAAAGGCGGGCTATCGGTCGTATCGGTGCTCGCGGGCATGTTCTTCGCCGCCATATCCGGCTCCGGCGCCGCCACCACGGCTGCCATCGGCTCCGCGCTGGTGCCCGAGCTCCGTCGCCGGGGGTATGACCCTGCCGCCGCGGCCAGCCTGATTGCCGCAAGCGGCACCATCGGTGTAGTGATCCCGCCCTCGGTCCCGCTGATCATCTACGCGGTGATCGCCCGCGAATCGGTCACCGAGCTTTTCCTGACCGGTTTTCTGCCCGGGGTCGCCATGGGCGTAGGTCTGATGGCCATTGCCGTGACGCAGGCCTACCGGCGCAACTATCCGCGCGGTTCCGCCTTCAGCCTTGGTCATGTCTGGAGCACTTTGCGCGGGGCATTCTGGGGACTGCTGACACCGCTGATTATTCTCGGCGGCATCTTCTCCGGGCTTTTCACACCCAGCGAGGCCGCCGTGATCGCGGTCAACTATGCGGTTTTCGTCTCGCTGGTCATCGAGCGCGATCTTGGCCTGCGGGACGTGTACCGCATCATGATCCGCTCGGTGATCACCACCGCTGTCATCATGTTCGTGATTGCGACCTCCGCCGTCCTCAGCTGGACACTGGCCAACTGGAGCATTCCCGGCCAGATCGCGGAATTCGCGCTCTCGCTATCCAGCAACCCCTATACGATCATGCTGCTGGTGGTGACGGTCATCCTGCTCACGGGTGTCTTCATCGAGACGGCCAGTGCACTGATTATTCTTACGCCGGTATTGTTGCCGCTGGTCACGCAGATCGGCGTCGATCCGATCCATTTCGGGATCATCATCGTGGTCGGACTGGCGATTGGCATGATCACGCCGCCGGTGGCCATTAACCTGTATGTGGCCTCCTCGGTCACCGGGCAGCCTCTGGAGCGGATCGCCCGCGCCGTCATCCCCTATCTCCTGTGCCTGATCAGCGTGTTGCTCGCCGTGGTTTATCTGCCGATGATCGTCGCGGGTTAGTCACCGAGCGCGAATGCAACGGCCGCCTCGGCGTGCAAACGGGTCGTATCCAGTAACGGCGCCGGTGATGTCCCGGCATCGACCAGCAGACCGATCTCCGTGCATCCAAGAATCACCGCCTCGGCCCCCTGGTTGACCAGGCCTTCAA
The DNA here is from genome assembly GCF_004217415.1 of Spiribacter vilamensis. Taxonomy (NCBI): domain Bacteria; kingdom Pseudomonadati; phylum Pseudomonadota; class Gammaproteobacteria; order Chromatiales; family Ectothiorhodospiraceae; genus Spiribacter; species Spiribacter vilamensis. The sequence goes on along the minus strand of NZ_SHLI01000001.1, from coordinate 523,907 downwards.
TGATCGCCTCGAAACGCCGGCGGGATTCGGCATTGACCACCCCCTGGCAGAGCTCGTCGAAAATCACCCGATCGATCAGCTCCCGATCCGCGCTCTCCGGCACGTCGACCTGGAGCGTATCGTCCGCGAGGCGATCCGTCAGAAAGGATTCTTCCATCGCATAGCGAGTGCCGAGCAACGCGACCTGGCGATAGCCGGCCGACTTGATGGCCTGGCGGGTTACATCGCTGATGTGCAGGAATGGCACTGACGTCGCCTGCTCGATCGGGCCGGCCACCTTGTGCATGGTGTTGGTACACAGGACCAGGGCGTCGGCGCCGGCCATTTCCAGCCGGCGGCCGATACCGGCCAGTCGGGCGCCGGCGCGTTTCCATTCGCCATTGGCCTGCATGGTCTCGATCGGGGCAAAGTCGACACTGTGGAGGATGATTTCCGCCGAGTGGAGGCCTCCCAGCGAGGCTCGAACACCCTGATTGATCAGCGCGTAGTAGCTCTGGGTGGACTCCCAGCTCATCCCCCCGATCAAGCCCAGTGTTTTCACGGCGTATCTCCTTTATCAGCCAGAAAACGATCCAGCGCGTCGGCAAAGCGCTTGCGATCGGCATGGGTCAGTGCGGGCGGACCCCCTGTCTGAACCCCGCTGCTGCGCAGCGTCTCCATGAAATCGCGCATCTGCAGTCGCGCCCGTATGTTCTCGCGGGTCTGCACCTCGCCACGCGGACTGAGCACCATGGCGCCCTTGTCGATCACCTCCGCGGCAAGCGGGATATCGGCGGTAATCACCAGATCGCCATCATGGACACGGCGGACGATTTCGTCATCGGCCTTGTCGAACCCCGCGCTGACCTGGACGGCGTCGATCAGGGAAGTGGGCGGCGTCTGCACGGGCTGGTTCGCGATCAGGGTAAGGCGTGCGCCAACACGCTGAGCGGCCCGGAAGAGGATCTCGCGCACGGTCCCGGGGCAGGCATCGGCATCCACCCATAGATGTGCTGGATGACTCGCCTGTTGCATGACGGCCGCCTAGCGGGCCTTCCAGCCCGTCCAGATGATCGCAAGCCAGGCAAACATAAGGAGCGTGCCACCCACTGGCGTAATATAGGTGAACTCGATGACATCCAGCGCGACACCGAGGTAGATGCTGACACTGAAAAGCACGGTGCCGACGAACATCAACCAGGCAGCGATCTGGAGCCGGCCCCGTGTCTCGCTGGCAAGCGGCAGCGCGAGCCCGAACGCCAGGGCCAGCAATGCCACCGCATGGACCTGGTTATAGCGGACCGCGGTCATCAGGTATCGGAAATACTCGGCCTCCACGGCCGGGCGAATCGTGTGCTCGGAAATCGCACCGAACGCCACGGCGAGCAGGCCCAGCAGGCCTGCCAGGATCAGGAAAATGCGCATTGTAGCTGTCGCTCGCTGTTTGGTTTTATGCTGTTCGGAATGAGTGACCATTGCCCTGGTTGAGTAACGGAAAACCCATGACTTTTTCATCGATCAGGATCGCATCACTGCGCATCGCGCGGATCGCGCTGGACGCCGGGAATCTCTGGCAGAGCAACAATGCGCTCGGCAACGCCGGTGCGCTCGCATTTTACACGCTGTTCTCGCTGGCTCCCATCCTCATCTTCGTCATCACGGCAGTGGGTTTTCTGCTCGGCCCCGAAGCGGCGGAGACACGGATCGTGGGCCAGCTGCAGGGGTTCATCGGCGAGGAGGCGGCACAGGCGGCACGGCAGGTGATCGCCAATACGCGCATTGACCGGGCCGGCTGGCTGCCAACCATTGCCGGGCTCGGGGCGATGACGGTGGGTGCCACCGCCGTTTTCGCACAGCTACAGCGATCCCTGAACGCCATCTGGGGCGTCACCCTGCAGCCAACCCGGCGTGGCCGGATCCTGATGGTGCTCCGCAACCGCCTCCTGTCGCTGCTGATCGTTGGGCTGTTCGGCCTGAGCCTGCTGGTAACGCTCGTCTCGAGTGTTGTAGTCAGGGCGGTGGCGCGCTTTGCGGCGGATTGGCTGCCATTCGACGTCGGATTACTGACGCTACTCGATACCGCACTGACCCTGTCCGTCATGACGATCCTCTTCGCCGCGATCTTCCGGATCCTGCCGGATGTCAGACTGAGCTGGCGGGATGTCATGCCCGGCGCTCTGATCACCGCCATTCTTTTCATGCCCGGGCGCCAACTCATGGCGAGCTACCTCACCCTCACTGCCCCCGGTTCGGCCTATGGTGCCGCCGGATCGCTGGTCGTCCTTCTCCTGTGGATCTACGGATCGGCACTGATCGTGCTGCTCGGGGCGGCCGCGACACGGGCCATCTTCACCGCCAGGGGCGGCGTGATCGTGCCCCGCTGATAAGCGCAGGACACCGCGTTATAACCGGACGTTGTGACCTCAGACTGAATCCATCTAGCCGATCTGTTGCGACAGGTGTGCCCGTTACCTATCGTTCCGTTCTAACAATGCAGGGCGACTATCGCCTGAACGCATAAAAACGGATCAATCAGAGGAATTCAGCCATGTATCGCGGGAAACCCGGCCTTCCACCTATCCATCACGGCATTGGCCGGATTGCCATTGGCGCCGGACTTACCCTGGCACTGGCCATGCCGGCGCCCGCTCAGGAGCGGGAATTACTCAACTCATCCTACGATATCGCGCGCGAGCTCTTCGCCGACTACAACACCCTGTTCGAGGAGCACTGGGAGGCGCAGACCGGCGAGACGGTCAACATCCGGCAGTCCCACGCCGGTTCGTCCAAGCAGGCACGGGCGATCCTGCAGGGTCTCGATGCGGATGTGGTGACCTACAACCAGGTCACCGACGTCAATATCCTTGCCGAACGCGGCAACCTCATTCCCCCGGACTGGGCCGATCGCCTGCCGAATAACAGTTCACCCTATTACTCCACCATGGCCTTCCTGGTGCGGGAGGGGAATCCGAAAGGCATTCAGAACTGGGACGACCTGGTCGCCGAGGATGTCGATCTGATCATGCCCAACCCGAAGACCTCCGGGAACGCGCGGTATACCTTCCTTGCCGCCCAGGGGTACGCGCAGTCGCGCTTTGGTGACGATCAGGAGAAGATCGACGGCTTTCTGAGCGATCTGCTCGGCCAGGTCAAGGTCTTCGACTCCGGCGGTCGCGGCGCGACAACCACCTTCGTTGAACGCGGGCTGGGTGACGTACTCCTCACCTTCGAATCAGAGGTGAACAACATCCCGTCGCAGCATCCGGACAAGGGCTTCGAGATCGTCGTCCCGGAGGTCAGCTTCCTCGCGGAATTCCCGGTTACCGTCATCGACGCCAATATCGAGGAGAAGGGCACGGGTGATCTGGCGCGGGCCTATCTCGAGCATCTGTATTCGGAGGAGGCGCAGCGCCTGCTGGCCAGCTTCAACTACCGGGTCCATGTCGAGGACGTTGCGACGGAGGTCTCGGACCGGTTCCCCGAGGTCGAACTCATGAGCGTCGAGGAGATCGCCGGCAGCTGGGAGGAGGCCATGGAAAACTTTGAAAGCGGCGGACGGCTTGACCGGCTGCAGCGGCGCTAGACGATACAGCGACCGTCGATGAACGCCAGTAAGCGCGTTTTGCCGGGGTTCGGCCTGAGCCTCGGCATCTCGCTTTTCTTCATCAGCCTGATCATCCTGCTGCCCATCACCGGCCTTTTCATCCGGGCGGCCGGCATGGGCTGGGAGCAGTTCTGGCTGGTCGTCAGCGATCCACGGGTGGTTGCCGCCTATCGGATCACGGGTCTGGCCGCGCTCGCCGCTTCGCTGTTCAACTGCGGGTTCGGTTTGTTGATGGCGTGGGTGCTGGTTCGCTATGACTTTCCCGGCCGACGGGTGCTCGATGCGCTGATGGATCTGCCCTTCGCCCTGCCAACGGCCGTGGCCGGCATTACACTGGCGACGCTGTTCGCCGAGAGCGGCTGGTACGGCGGCTGGCTTGCCGAACTGGGTATCGAGGTCGCCTACACCCCGCTGGGGATTATCGTGGCGATGGCGTTTACCAGCGTACCGTTTGTCGTCCGCACGGTTCAGCCCGTTCTCGAGGAGCTCTCCCCGGAAGACGAGGAAGCGGCGATGAGTCTGGGTGCCTCGGATTTCACCGTTTTCCGCCGGATCCTGCTGCCCGCGCTATGGCCGGCGGTGGTGACGGGCGGTGCGCTGTCGTTCGCCCGCAGCCTGGGTGAGTACGGCGCGGTGATCTTCATTGCCGGCAACTCGCCGTACATCAGCGAGGTGATCAGCCTGATGATTTTCGTGCGTCTCGAGGAATACGACTTCCCCGCCGCGAGTGCAATCGCGGCGGTCGTATTGACGGTCTCGCTGCTGCTTTTGCTGGGCATCAACATCTGGCAAGAGCGCTATCTGAAGCGCTTGCACGGAGGCTGAGGCATGGCCGCCCGCCATCACCGCCGCGTCGGCGACGGTCCCATGGTCCGCCGCACGCTGATCACGCTGGCAATCACGCTGACGGGGCTATTGCTGCTGATGCCCCTGGTGCTGATCTTCGTCCAGGCCTTTGCGGATGGCTGGGCTGGCTATATCGGCAACATTCTCAACGAGTACACGCTCCACGCCATCGGCCTGACACTGTTCGTGGCCCTGCTGACCGTCCCGCTCAACCTGGTGTTCGGGGTGTTCCTTGCCTGGCTCGTGACGCGGTTCCGCTTCCCCGGCCGCAAGCTGCTCGCCACGCTGATCGACATACCCTTTGCGGTGTCACCGGTGGTGGCCGGTCTGCTCTTTCTGTTGCTCTATGGCCGCAACGGCTGGGTGGGCGACTGGCTCGGTCAATACGATATCGAGCTGATGTTCGCCTGGCCGGGAATCTTGATGGTAACGGTCTTCGTGACCTGCCCGTTCGTGGCGCGCGAGCTCATCCCCCTGATGCAACAGCAGGGTGGCGAGGAGGAAGAGGCCGGGGTTGTGCTGGGGGCCTCGGGCTGGCAACTGTTCCGGCGGGTGACTTTTCCGAATATCCGCTGGGCGCTGCTCTACGGCGTCATCCTCACCAACGCCCGGGCGGTGGGCGAGTTCGGCGCCGTTTCGGTGGTCTCGGGCAGCATTCGCAGCGAGACCAACACCCTGCCCCTGCAGGTCGAGCTGCTCTACCAGGACTACAACATCGTCGGCGCCTTCACCGCCTCGTCTCTGCTCGCCGGCATCGCACTGATGACGCTGATCGCCAAGACCGTCATCGAATGGCGGCAGAGCCATCACTGAGGGACCGAAATGGGTATCACGATCGAGCGCATCGGAAAATCGTTCCGCGGGCTACCGGCGCTGGACAACATCGAACTGGCTATCCCGGATGGCGAGCTCACCGCCCTGCTCGGCCCGTCCGGATCGGGCAAAACAACGCTGCTGCGGATACTCGCCGGGCTCGAGACCCCCGATACAGGCCGTATCCGGTTCGGTGAAACGGATGTGACCGACCGCCATGTACGCGATCGGCGGGTCGGATTCGTCTTCCAGCACTACGCGCTGTTCCGGCACATGAATGTCGCCGAGAACATCGCCTTTGGCCTGAGTGTGCTGCCGCGAGCCGAGCGCCCCGACCGCGCCGCGATTGACCGGCGAGTCAACGAGCTGCTCGAGATGATCCAGCTCGAGTCCCTGCACGATCGCTACCCGGCCCAGCTCTCCGGCGGACAGAAGCAGCGCGTCGCGCTCGCCCGGGCAATGGCGGTCAAGCCCGAGATCCTGCTCCTCGACGAGCCCTTCGGGGCCCTCGACGCCAAGGTGCGCAAGGAGCTGCGGCGCTGGCTTCGAAACCTCCACGATGAGCTGCATTTCACCAGTGTCTTCGTGACCCACGACCAGGAGGAGGCGCTGGAGCTCTCCGACCAGGTCGTGGTCATGAACCACGGCCGGATCGAACAGGTGGACCCGCCGCAGACAGTGTACGAGCGCCCGGCCAGCCGGTTCGTGTTCGATTTCCTGGGGCGGGTCAATATCCTCCCCGGACGGATCCACGATCGGGTGCTCACGCAGGGGTCGGCCCGGGTGCGTCTGCCCGATACCTGCCCGACGGCCGCCGCCCAGCTCTACCTGCGCCCCCATGAGGTCCGTCTGTGTGACACGCCCGGCGATGACGCCTATCTGCCATTCCGGATCGAGGCCATCAATCTGATCGGCGCCGAGGTACGACTCGAGCTCCGGCCGGAGGGCTGGGAGAGCCCGGAACTCTGGGAAGTCGGCATGACCCATGCGGATTTCAACCGCCGGCGGCCGCAACGTGGCGATCGCTGTTTCGCACAACCCACCATCGGCCACCTGTTCGTCGAATCACGGGCCGCACCGCAGACGATGATCTGGGTGTAGAGCGACCGCGTTACACTGATCGCATGATTCACTTACTCACCACCGGCGGCACCATCGCCAGCACCGCCAGCGACCAGGGTCGCAATGTCGCCGGTGCGCTTAGCGCCGACCATCTGATGGAACGGATCGGGGCGGCGATGGGTGATGAACACCCCGTCCAGAGCGAGTCCCTGCTCCAGAAGCCCAGCAATGCGATCAGCCTGCAGGATTTGTGGCGTATCGCCGAGCGCTGCGAGGCCCTTCTAGGGGAAGCGGCCACCGAGGGCATCGTCATCACCCATGGCACCGACACCCTCGAGGATACGGCGTGGTTCCTGCAGCAGGCACTGGGCGACTGCCGCCGCCCCGTGGTTGTCACCGGTTCGCAACGCGCACTGCACGAAACCGGCTCGGATGCGCCCCGCAACCTCGTCGATGCGATTCGCGCAGCGAGCGCCCCGGAATCACGCGGCCAGGGCGTCCTGGTGGTCTTCGACGAGGAGATCCACAGCGCCACGCTGGTGCGCAAAATGAGCAGCTATCGCCTGGCCGGTTTCGGTTCGCCAGGCTACGGCCCGATCGGGCAGATCGATGGAGCGGCGCTGCGCTATGCCCTGCGCGCCCGCCCCGCCGATCCGGTTCCACGGGGCGAGGTGATACCGCGCGTGGACATACTGACCGCCGCGATCGATGGTACCTGCCTGATCGATGCCGCAGTGACCGATGGCGCTCGCGGCCTGGTGATCGATGCCCTCGGCCGTGGACAGGTGCCGCCGGACTGGGTGCCTGCCATCGAGCGGGCCAGCAGCGCCGGTATCCCGATCGCCGTGACCTCGAGCACCGGCTCGGGCCCGGTTCGAACGGTCTATGAATACATCGGTAGTCTAGAATCGATCATCGCGGTGGGTGCCCTGCCGGCGGGCGCACTCACGGCTCGGCAGGCGCGGATTCTGCTGATCATGCTGTTATCGGCGGGCGCCTCTCGTGCGGAACTGGCGGCCGGCTTGACCCGGGTCGCCGGCTGGCCGGCGGATTGATTAGCCGCGCCGGCGCCGAAACGGATCGGTAATTCGGCGAATCGCCCGGCCGAGTCCCTCCAGATCATCGATCGCGAGCTGCCCCTTGCGATCGACCTCCCGGCTCACCGAGGGCCCGATCGGCGCGTAGCAGCGATAACAGGTGCCGTTGTTGATCGCGGGAGCCGGGTCAAGCCACTGCATTGCCTCGGTGAGCGCCTGGCGACTACCACCGCGGGCCGGGATTGCCTGCAGCCGCATCACCCGGCCGCTGAGCGGCAGGCGGATCATGAGCCGTAGTGCCGGGCTAAAGCCGCTGACCAGCAAATGCGGATCCTGGGCGACACTCAGATCCGGCTCATGGATCTGGTGACGCGGATCGTCGCCGAAAACCCCGCGCAGGTAGTCGTAAATGGCCCAGAGCTTTTCGACGATACCGTTATCGAGGATCTGGTCGCGCTGTTTCTGCGTATAGGTGCCCTCCCGCAGGCCGCGAGGCACGCGCTCGACATCGATTCCGGGCATCGTGGTGTAGGCCTGTTGGCGCCATTCGGTGGAGGGCCGCACAAAGCTCGCGCGATGGCCGTGGATGGCGTTGGTGAGGTGATCGAATCCGTAGGTCCACTTGATCAGCACGGTCTCCACGGCGAACGCCTCAGCCTCGGTCTCGACACGGGCGACAATCACGCGAGTTACCTCATGGCCCGATGCCTTGATCGCGGCGATACGGCGCTGTTTATCGCTCTCATCACCCTCGTCGTGGAAATCCACGCGATCGCGGGTGCCCTTACCGACATAGAAGACCGCGTTGTCGCGTGGATCGCGAAGCTCGTAGACATAGTAGGGGAGCATGTGGTCGGCATCGCCGGGGGTCTGCTGTTCAGCCAATGAATCGTTCTCGCCGCGGTTAATCCGCGTAATGACAACACAGCCCGCGTGCGGCGCACCATGCCTCGAAGTCGGCCAGTACGGCCTCGGGTACTGTCAGCGTCGCAGTAACGCCTTCGCCATAGTCGATCGCCCGAAGATCGGCATCCGGCTGGCCGGAGAGCCAGTGGCGCAGCGGCTGCTCGTCGGCAAACGCCATGGCGAGCGAGCAATGCACCACCGGCTCTTCCGTACGGCCCGGCAACTCCGAGAGCACCGCCTCTGCCGCCCCGGCATAGGCCCTGACAAGCCCGCCGGCACCGAGCTTCGTACCGCCGAAATAGCGCGTTACAACGACGACGACATCGACCAGTCCCTTATGACCGATAACGCCCAGGATTGGCCGCCCCGCCGTACCGCCGGGCTCGCCATCGTCGCTCGATGCCGCGCTGTTTCGCCCCTGCCAGGCCCAGCAGTGATGCCGCGCCTCGGGATGCTGGCAACGCGACTCATCGACCGCGGCAAGGGCCGCGTCGCGGTCCGCTGCCGGCACGGCAGTGGCGATGAAGCGACTGCGCTTGACGGTGATCTCGGCGGTGCCGGTTGTTGCGGGTACGCGGTACATCACTGATCAGCGGCTGGCGACGGCTCGTTATTATGCGCATGAGTGCGCAATTCGGCATCCTGTCGAGCACTAATCTCCGTCATGTCCAAACAGCAAACGGAGATAAACCCATGCCAAGCGCCAAGCATTTACCCCTCGCCCTTGCACTGATGACGACAACCGCACCGACGATGGCTGCGAACGCCGGAGATGCCTACGTCGGCGGCGGATTCACGAGGACCAGTTACGATGAGCAGGGCGCTCCGGAATTCAATCCATCCGCGCTGATCGGGCGCCTGGGCTATTACGTGACGGACAATATCGCGGTCGAGGGCCGCCTCGGCTTCGGGCTCTCGAGCGACGAAACGAGTGCTCGATTGAATGGGATGAATGTGACCGGCGAGCTTGATATCGAACGGCTTGCAGGCGCCTATGCGGTCGCGCACCTGCCGGTCACCGGGGCAATGTCGGTCTATGGACTCGCCGGTTTCAGTTACGCCGAGGCGGAAATCACCGCAAGCGCCGGGGGATTGAGCGGCAGTCTGACCAGGGATGACACCGGATTCTCCTATGGTGTGGGGGCTCAAGCCGGGTTGACCGAAGCGATATCGGGTTATGTGGAATGGGCGAGCTATCTGGATCAGGATGCCTACGAGGCGACCGGCATCACGATCGGAGCCAGTTACGGCTTCTGATATCCCTTGGCCGGGCGGATGGCAGTACAATCCATCTCCATGAACACACGCCTCCCCCCGCCCGCTGTCCTGTTGATCGCCGCGGCACTCGTCTGGCTCATTGATCGATCGCTACCCGCGCTACGCGTATCGATCCCGGGGCTGGACGTTGCCGCCGGGCTGCTGGTCATTGCCAGCATCGTGCTGATGGGCATGGCCGCCGTCCGCTTCGCCGCGCGACACACAACGATCAACCCGATCCATCCCGAGCGCGCCAGTCATCTGATTGTGGGCGGCGCCTATGCCTACAGTCGCAACCCGATCTATCTCGGCGATGCACTGCTACTTGTCGCCTGGATACTGTGGCTGGGGAATCCCGCGGGCCTGATCATGGCGGCGGTGTTCGTCGTCTTCATCACCCGCTTCCAGATCCGGCCCGAGGAACGTGCCCTCGCGACGAGGTTCGGCGAGCGCTATCGTGCTTACTGTCGCGGCGTGCGGCGCTGGATCTGATGGCCCTGCAGGTGCGGGCATCGTTCAATGCGAAGACTCGAGCGAATTAATGGCGGATTGCAGTGCCGCAGCCAGTTCCCCGATCAGTGCCTCGTCGATATGGCCATCGCCTGATTTCAGACGCCGATCGACCGCCGCAGCACTGACCTCGATGCGCTTCGCTCCCACGGATAAGGCCGATCCTTTCAGCGAGTGCACCTGACGCATAACGGCATTGTCGCGGGGCTTGCGGAGCGAATCGGGCAGCGAGACAAGGTCATCCATCAACTGCTGATGGAACACAGCGAGTACTGATTCATAAAGCGCTTCGTCGCCGTCCACACAATCAAGGCCTGCTTCACGATCAAAGTCTCTGGCGATCACACGTTTCGAATACCCTTTTGCGTTTATGCCGAATGGCAGTTCTATCCCGTTGATATGCCCTACTGAATGATTGATGGCGGATTGCAGTGCCACGGCCAGTTTTCCGATCAGTGCCTCGTCGATGTCGCCATCACCTGATTTCAGACGTCGATCGATCGCCGCAGCACTGGCCTCGATGCGATTCGCTCCCACTGATCCCGCCGATCCCTTCAACGAGTGCACCTGACGCACAACAACCTCATCGTAGGGCCCACGGAGGGAATCGGGCAGCGAGGCAAAGTGATCCCTCAGCTGCTGATGGAATATCGCGAGTACCGATTCATAAAGCGTTTCATCGCCATCGACACAGGCGAGGCCTGCCTCACGATCAAAGTCTCTGGGCACCATCCGCTTGCACCACCTTGTCGCCTTTACACGTATTACAAAACCTCTTCAGCAGGATACACTCCTTGCCGAGTTTAGCGTCGAACGAAAAAGCCCAATGTCGCAGTCGCAGTCGCAGTCGCAGACGATCCTGATCGTGGAGGATGATCCGGTCATCCAAACGATAACTTCCGCCGGATTGGGCAAGAATGGCTGGGCGATAAGGCAGGCAAACAGCGCCGACGAGGCACTTGCCTCGATGCAGGCCGACCCGCCGGATCTGGTGCTGGTAAACATCAATCTGCCAGACGGCGACGGGTTTTCCTTGATTGAAACCGTTCGCCTCGGGCAAGCCGGCTCGAGCGACCGGGACATCCCTATTCTGGTTCTCACGGCCCAGGACGACACCGCATCCATCCATCAGGCATTCGCCGTGGGCGCCACTGACTTCATCACTAAGCCCGCCAAGCTGGCGCTGCTGGTCGTGCGGGTCGAGTATGCGTTGGCGGCCGCGGCGCGGGCACAGGCACTTGCAGACGCAAGGATAGAGCAGGCCGTCGCCTGTCGAATGGCGCGGCTGGGCTCATGGCGACTTGATCACGTAACCGGCCGACTGCAATGGTCGGCCGGGGCAGCCGAGCTGCTCGGCTGTGCCACCCTACCCGAGACCCGCGAGGCGCTGATCGAACGCGCCGCCGACAACAATCGCTACCGCCTGGAGGCAGCTTTTGACTCGGCGATTGCCGGCGAACGAGGCGTGGATGTCGAGTGCACCCTGTGGCTGCTTGATGACCAGCCCACCATCCTGCGACTACAGAGCGAGGCAAGCCGTAACCAGACCTGGCTGATTGGCGCCTTCCAGGATGTCACCGGGTTGCGCGCATTCGAGGATCGCGCGCGCTATCGGGCCGAATACGACGAACTCACGGACCTGCCAAGACATCGGCATTTCAACCGAGTACTCCGCGACCACATCAGCAAGCAGGGCGGGCAACCCTGGTCGGTCACGGTGATCGAAATCATCGGATTGAGCCGGATCAACGCAATGCTTGGCATCAGCGCTGGCGATCAAATAATCGCCACCTTTGCCCAGCGTCTAAGGGATGTTCTCTCCGCGAATGCTGTGGCGGGACGCCTTGAAGCCAATACCTTTGCAATCGCCTCACCCGTCGACACCATCGATATCCCAATCGCAGACTACGAGGAATGGCTGGCGCCGTTAGCCAGCTCCTTGTCGGTGGCGGGCGAAGAGGTGTTCGTCGATTTCTCCGCAGGCGCGAGTCTCTATCCAAGCGATGCCAGCGACGCGGAAACGTTGATCAATCGCGCGCAGTGGGCGCAGCAGTCGAATCGCGACCGCCGGGGTCATCGGCACGTTATGCTTTACCCGGAAACCGAAGGATTGGAAGAAAGCGGTGTCCTGAGCCTCGAAAGCGATATTCGCAAAGCCCTGGGGCGGGGAGAATTCTTCCTTGTCTACCAATTCCAGCAACCGGCCGACGGCGGGTCTTTCAACGGCGTAGAGGCGCTGCTGCGCTGGCGCCATCCCATTCATGGCGTTATCTCCCCTGGCCGGTTCATCCCCATGCTCGAGGAAATCGGGCTGATTGGCGATGTCGGCGAGTGGGTCCTCGATGAGGCCTGCAGGCAACTGGCGATCTGGCACGAGGCGAACGCGACACTGGTGTTGGGCGTCAATATCTCGGCACAGCAATTCGAGCGCCGTGATCTCGCCGACCGCGTTACCCGAATTGCCCGTCGTCACCGGGTCGATCCGCGCACAATTGAACTCGAGATCACCGAAAGCATGGCCATGCATAACCCGGACGCCAGCCAACGCATCCTGGAGCAACTTCGAGTCGCCGGATTCCGGCTTGCCATCGACGATTTCGGGACCGGTTATGCGTCCTACGAATCATTGCTGCGGTTTCCGATAGATACGCTGAAGATCGATCGAAGCCTTATCGAGGCGGTGACGGGCGATCGGCGTAACCGGTCAGTGATCCGGTCGATAAACTCCCTCGCCGACGGGCTCCGGTTCAAGACGATTGCTGAGGGTGTCGAAACCCAGCGCCAGCGCGACTACATGCATGCCCTCGAAATCGATGCCATTCAGGGATTCCTCATTCATCGACCCATGGAAGCAGACGCCTGCACCGGTCTGCTGACCGCCTCCTCCAAAGAGGAGGAGTAATGCGCGCCGAATTCGATCCGACCGGCACCGTGGCGGGGCTTGTCGAGGCTGTACGACGACTCCACGTTGACCCGACTGTGCATGCGGCTCTGGTGTTTGCCGCGGACGGTAACAACCTGCCGACGGAAGCGATGCATGCGGCCATCACCGCGTCGCCTCTGCCCCTGCTGGGCGGCATCTTCCCGGCGGTTGCCTATCGCAGTAAGAGCCACGAGCGAGGAACCCTCGTTGTAGGGCTTGACCAACTCCCCGACTATGGCGTTGTCGGCAACCTGAGCGCCACCAATACGGCGTTCGAGAGATCCATTTCGGCGTTCACGGACGACTGGCCCGACAAGCCCCGGGACACCACCTACCTGGTGGTTGTTGACGGTCTCGCCGCCCGGATCAGTGACCTGATCGAGGCCCTGTTCTTCAGTCTTGGCCTGGAGCAGAACTTTATCGGAGGGGGCGCCGGCTCGCTCAGTTTTCGTCAGTCGCCCTGCATCATCACCCCTGAAGGGCTGCACGAGGATGGCGCCCTGGTCGCCCGGCTGGCGGTTCGCAGTGCCATTGGCGTTAGCCATGGATGGCATCCGATCAGCAGGGCAATGACCGTCACCGAAAGCGAGGGTAACCGGGTACGGACCATCGACTGGCAACCGGCGGCCGAACTCTATGCCCGCGAGGTCTTCGCCCACGGCGGCCAGCAGATCGATGCGGACAACTTCTTTTCGATCGCCAAATCCTATCCCCTGGGGATCGCGCGGTACGGGGCGGAGGTTGTGGTCCGCGACCCGCTGATGATGAACGAGGCCGGTGAAATCGTCTGCGTGGGTGAGGTACCCGCCGGGTGCCCCATTCGGCTGCTGAACGGCGACGTAGATACCCTGCTCTCGGCGGCGGGTAATGCTCGACGTGAGGCCATCACGACTCGTCCGCAGGAAGCGATCGACACTGCGCTGATGTTTGACTGCATCTCGCGCGTGCTATTTCTGGGTGACGAACTGGGACGCGAACTGTATGCCGTGGGAGCCGGCACACCGATCCATGGCGCGTTCACGCTGGGCGAGATTGCCAATAGCGGGCGCGACTATCTCGACTTCCTCAATAAAAGCATCGTCTACGCGATTCTCGATTGATGAGCGATCAGCGCCCGCCTCTCACACATTCCATCCCCGAATCGGATCTGCTCTACGAGATATCCATCTCGATCGGCCAGAGTCTTAATCTCGACGAGATGCTCACCGAGAGCCTGCGCAAGATGCTGCGCGTTCTCAACTGCGTCAGCGGGTGCGTGCTGCAGTACACGCAGTCAGCTGACAACGATGATCGCGAAGCATCGTCGCTGCAGTGGCGCTATTCACTGGCATTGCCACGCACATTGACTCGACAGTGCGATTTTCAGCAGCTCATCGACTGGCTGGAATTGCCCGATCGCGACACCGAGCTGCCCCGCCTGGCCAGGCGCCTGCCGGCCCGACTCCCCGATCCCGCCAGTGACGGTGAAGACTACGTCTTTGACCTGCCCAATTTCGGAATCCTGCTGCTGCGGCGGCGGGGCAACGGTTTCACCCATAGCCTGCTGATGTCGCTGGCAGGACTGATGGAAAAACTGGCCAACGCCGCCCGCGCCTGCCTGTACGAAAGCGAGCTTCAGTACCAGATCGACCAGGCCAATGCGGCCAGCCGGGCCAAGAGCCAGTTTCTGGCCAACATGAGCCACGAGATCCGAACGCCCATGAATGGCGTCCTCGGCATGCTCGACCTACTGGCAGAGACCTCGTTGCAGACTGACCAGCGCCAGTATATCGATCTGGCCCGCAATAGTGCCGATCATCTGCTTGAAATCGTCAACATGGTTCTTGATCTGTCGAAAATCGAGGCCGACAAGTTTGAGCTTCGTCCCCAGAACTGTGACGTCCGTGCCCTGATCGGGCAGATTGTCCAGGCCCATACTCCCCGGGCAATGACTCGCGGGGTACGTCTGTACTGCACCCTCGACCCGCAACTGCCGGGGTCGCTGGTGGTTGATCCGGTGCGCCTGCAGCAGATCATCGACAACCTGCTCAGTAACGCACTCAAGTTTACCGATGAGGGCCATGTTGAGCTGCAAGTCGCCATGGCCGGGGCATCCGGCCCCGGCACTGACGGTATGCTGCCGATCGCATTCACGGTATTGGATACCGGCGTGGGCATTTCGCCGCATCGCCAGCGTCATGTGTTCGATTCGTTTGAACAGGCCAGCAACGCCAATGATCGCCCCTTTGAAGGTACCGGACTGGGGCTCGCCATTACCCGGCAGCTGACGGAACTGATGGGCGGCCAGATCTCGATGACTAGCGAGGAGGGCAAAGGAACCGTAATGCGGGTCGATCTGTTCCTTGGCTCGGGCCCTGCGCCCATGGCCGAGAAGAGCGTAACCGCCGGGACGAACGTACGACGCGTACTGACCATCGATGACGATGTCCGCGATGGCGCCCTGGCGCGAACGCTGTTTGAAACCCTCGGCGTCGAGGCGGTTATCGTCCCCGACATCGCCGAAGCCGTGTCGCAGAATGAGAAAGCCAGTGCCTGCGCCTCCGCATTCGATCTGATCCTCATGGATGCCCGGCTGAGCGCAATGGCCCATGATGACGCCGCCCTCGGCCCGATCCATGCCCTGCAGGCAGCCGGAACCCCGCTGCGGCTGGTCACTGACACGCTGGGTGCCGAGGCCGCCCACCAGGCGGACCGGCTGGGTGTTCCGCAGCCGATGTCCAAGCCGCTATCGATCCGCACAATTCGGACACTCCTGCAGACACTCGACCCTGCCCCGGCGCAGCCAACCCACTCAGTGAGAAATCGTGATCAGCGCCTTGCCGGCCTGCATGTCCTGCTGGCCGAGGACAACTCGGTCAATCGCATAATGGCCGAAAAGCTGCTCGAGAAAAACGCAATGTCGTTCCAGACTGCCGCAAACGGCGAAGAGGTCGTGGCGCGCTTCCACGAGACGCATTTTGACGTCATCCTCATGGATATCATGATGCCCGGTATGGATGGCGTGGAGGCAGCCCGTCATATCCGTGACCAGGAAAAGAGATATCGTCGCGCTCCCACGCCAATCGTGGCCGTGACCGCCAATGCCATTCAGAGCGACCAGGCCCAATATGCGGCAGCGGGAATGGAAGGTTACGTCACCAAACCGCTCAATGCCGATCGACTCAAGGCCGAGATCGACCGGGTCCGACAGAGAGCCCTCGATTGGCCAATCAATGAGGAACCTCCCAATGGCCAACAGTAGATCTACCGCCGCACTGATCGCCATCACTGCTTTGCTGGCACTCTGGAGCACCGCCTCCAGCGCACTGGAGGCCCCGGAAGGTCGGGTCATCCTCACTGTCGGCGGCGACATCGGAACCACCAACCGTGGCGATCAGGCGGTATTCGATGCCGAGATGCTCGCCGAACTCGAGGGCCGCAGGCTGGAGACCGAAACGCCCTGGCACGATGGACCCAAGACCTTCAGTGGCCCCCTGGCCCGGGCAGTACTCGATGCGGTGGATGCGCAGGGTGTGCAGATAACGGCAACCGCCCTCAACGACTACGGCGCCGAGATCCCGGTGGACGACTTGCGGGACTACGACGTCATCCTTGCCACCCACAAGGACGGCGAGCGCATGAGCGTGCGTGAGCGAGGCCCGATCTTTGTCATCTACTCATTCGACAGCCACCCCGAGCTCCACCGCGAAACCATCTACGGCCGCTCGGTCTGGCAGGTCAACCGACTTCACGTCGAATAGACGCCGGGCAGGATGCTCATGTGGGCCTGACGTTTCATAAACGCTTCTCAACCCTGATCCCACTGGGCGTGCTGTTCTTTGCCTTGATGGCGGTCGGAGTTTTGACGCTGCAAAAGCAGCGGGCGCTCGATGATGTGCTGCTCGAGGATGCGGTCTGGGCCACGTTCCAGCTCGACCGCGAACTGAAGAGTCTGCGGATTTCCCTGCTGCGTGCGACGCCCGAGACGGTTGCCGAGGTCAAGCTCAACTACGACATCCTCTACAGCCGTATCAATGTACTCCAGCGGGGTCAGGTCGCCGACCTGGTCCAGTCGGTGGAGGTTCGTGACTACAACGTCGACTCGCTGCTCGAGCGCATCAAAGCGCTGGACGGGCGCATAAGCACATTGAGCGCGAGCAACCTCAACGAGCGTCGTGAACCGCTTCTGGCGACGCTACAGCGGATTCAGGTCGGAACCGGCGACCTGCTCCTCGCCACCAACCGACATTTCGCCCGCGAGCGCCAGAAAAGCCGTGAAGGCCAGATCCGGATGATCCAGACGGTGCTGGTTCTCGCCGCGCTGGCGATGCTGGCCGGCCTGATGCTGGTCCGTCAGCTGCGCCGTCAACGCGCCTCACTGGAGGCTTCCAACCGCGAGCTGGAAACCGCCCGGGCCGAAGCCGAACAGGCCAGCCAGGCCAAGACCGAGTTCCTCGCCGTTATCAGCCACGAGGTGCGCACGCCGCTGAACGGCATCTTCGGGCTGACCGATATCATTCAGCAGGAGCTCACTCCGCAGTCCCGCGCCTATCGCTATTTGCAGACACTGCGCGCCAGCGCCGATGCCGTGTTCACGGTGGTCAACGATATCCTCGATTACTCGCGCATCCGGGCCGGCAAGCTCTCGCTGGTGCATCGACCGTTCTGCCTGGACGAATTCCTAGAGACCCTCTGCCGGGGTTACAGAATCCAGGCACAGCACGGCCCAATCACCTTCCACTGCCATTACCCCGACGACCTTGGTGACGTGCGCGGCGACCCCGATCGGCTCCGCCAGGTACTGATGAACCTGATCGACAACGCGTTCAAGTTCACCGAGCAAGGCCATGTCGCGCTGTCCGTAGAGGCCGAGCAGATCAAGGATCGCCTCGATTTGCGCTTTCATGTCGCCGACACCGGCTGCGGGATTGGTCTCGAGGATCAGGCAACGCTTTTTCAGGCCTTTTCGCAGGTGGATACATCGTTGACCCGGACGCACCAGGGCTCGGGGCTGGGTCTGGTCATCAGTCGGGAGTTGATCGACGAAATGGGCGGTGACATCCACATTGATAGTGAGCCCGGCCGTGGCAGCCGTTTCGAGGTGCACCTGCGACTGCCGATCGCCGCGTCATCGACAGCCGACGCCATGGCCAGTGACTCGGCCGAGGCGCCGACGGTACCGACTCGGATCGGTCGAATCCTGGTGGTCGAGGACAACCCCGTGAATCAGCTGGTGGCCCGGGCGATGCTCTCGAAGATGGGACACCGGGTTGTCGTTGTCGAGAATGGTCGCCAGGCCCTCGAGCAGTTCGAGGCCGAGACATTCGACCTGGTGGTCATGGACATGCAGATGCCGGTCATGGATGGACTGGAAGCCACGCGGGAGCTGCGGGCGCGCGGCGCGGCGCTGCCGATTATCGCGATGACGGCAAATGCCATGGACGAAGACGAGCAGCGCTGTCTGGATGCCGGCATGCAAAACGTAGTCAAAAAGCCGGTCGACGCCACCGAACTGGGCGCCACAATCGAGCGCTATATACCGCTCACTCCGAGTAGCGACTATTAACTGAATCGGCCGGGAACGCGTTTTCATGACAGAGACATTCACGCCGGGGTTGGCGGCCATCCACGGTAACCGACTCGAAACGCTGCGCGATCTGATCGTCAGTCACCTGCAGGCGAATCCTCCCGCGCCGCTCGAGACGGAAACCTTTCTGGTGCAGTCGAATGGCATGGCGCAGTGGCTCAAGCATGCCTTCGCCGCGTCCACCGACACCACCGGGGGCGGCGTGGGCATCGCCGCTGCCCAGCGTTTTCTGCTGCCCCAGTCATTCCTCTGGCAGGCCTGCCGCACCGTGCTCGGCCCCAGCCGAATCCCGGAGACGTCGCCATTCGAAAAGACCCGCCTGCAGTGGCGGATCTATCGACTCATCCCCGATCAGCTGCAGGCCCACCCGCAGACATTTGCCGCCCTGGGTCACTACCTGGGCGATGATCCCGACCCGCGCAAGCGCCACCAGCTCGCTCGGCGGCTTGCGGATCTCTACGACCAGTACCAGGTCTATCGGCCGGACTGGTTGACCGACTGGCTCGCCGGCAACGACGTCCTGCGCGACGGACGCGGGCAGACCACGCCAATGGATGCCGCCCTGCAATGGCAGGCGCAGCTGTGGCGGGCCATCCACGCCGACATCGGCGCCGGTGCCGAGGCCCTCTCGCGGCCGGCCATTCAGGCGCAGTTAATCGCCGCGCTGGACGACGCCGAACCGGGCGAATGGCCATCGCTGCCGCGGCGCCTGACCGTGTTTGGTGTCACCTCGATGCCGCGCCCGGTCCTCGATGCCTTGCATGCCCTGTCCCGGCATTGCCAGATCCTGCAGCTCGTGCAGAACCCGTCGGGCTATTTCTGGGCCGATCTGGTCGAGGACCGTGACCTGCTCAAGCTCGATCAGCGCCGCCATCAACGCCACTTCGGTACGCCGGGACAGCCGCTGCTCGCGGCATGGGGCAAGCAGGGCCGCGACTTCATCGCGCTCCTCAACGAAATCGACCAACCCGAGCGATATCGCGACTGGTTCCAGACCATCGACGCCTTCGAGCCACCGATCCCGTCAACGGCATCCATTGGCGACTATCCGCTTCTCGAGCAGATCCAGCAGGATATCTTCGACCTCACCCCCCTGCCCTCGCCCGGTGACGAGCGATTGCTGACCGCGGACGACTCGATTCGCTTTCACCGCGCCCACAGTCGGCAGCGCGAGGTGGAAGTCCTCCATGATCGGCTGCTGGACGCCTTCGAGCGCGCCGCGCGCACCGATCGGCCGCTGCGGCCGCGGGATATCATCGTGATGGTGCCCGATATCGACACCTATGCCCCGGCCGTCGAGGCGGTATTCGGCCGACTCGACCGCTACGACCGCCGCTATATTCCCTACACCATCGGCGATCGTCACACGCGCAGCGAGGCACCGGTGGCCACGGCCATCGAACGACTCACCGACCTGCCCAATGCACGACTCACCCTGGGCGAGGTGCTCGACCTGCTCGATGTACCGGCATTTCGGCAGCGCTTCGGGCTTGGCGAGGAGGACCTGGTCATCCTGCGTGAATGGTGCCGCGAGGCCGGCGTGCGCTGGGGACTGGATGCCGAGCGTCGCGAGTCCCTCGATCTCGCCCGCGGTTTCGAGCAGAACAGCTGGCGATTCGGGCTGCGGCGCATGCTGCTGGGCTATGCCGTGGGGGCCGGTGACGCCTGGCAGGGCATCGAGCCCTACCCGGAAGTGGGCAGCCTGGATGCCGAACTGCTGGGTCCGCTGCGTGCTCTCCTCGACACCCTCGAGCACCATGCCGAGGCGCTGCGCGAGCCCGGTCGACCCGGCGAATGGGCGGACCGGCTGAGTGCGCTTATCGATGACTGCCTGACCCTGCAGGGCAATGAGGAACTGGCACTCGAGTCGCGGCTCGATGACGCCATGACCGAGTGGCTGAACGCCTGTGACGAGGCTGCCTTCGATGATCCGATCCCGCTGTCGGTGGCCCGCGATGCCTGGCTCGAGGCGCTGGAAGACGAGGGCCCCAGCCAGCGATTTCTCGCCGGGCGGGTCAACATTTGCACCATGATGCCGATGCGCAGCATCCCGTTCCGCCAGGTCTGCCTGCTGGGTATGAACGACGGCGAATACCCGCGCACCAAACCGCCGGTCGACTTTGACCTGATGGCTGCCGGCGGGCAGTACCGGCCCGGCGATCGATCCGGTCGCGACGATGACCGCTATCTGTTCCTGGAGGCACTACTCGCCGCCCGCGATCACCTGCATATCAGCTGGATCGGGCGCAACCCGCACGACGACAGCGAACTGCCCCCGTCGGTACTGGTCAGCCAACTGCGCGACCACCTCGATCGCGGCTGGACGCTCGATCAACCCGGGGACGGTGGCACGGCGGTAGCCCCGCATCTGACGGTCGACCATCCGCTGCAGCCTTTCAGCACCCGCTATAACGGCGAGGGGGAATATTTCACCTATGCCACCGAGTGGCAGAGCGACACCCGGCCCATTGGCGAGTCGCCGGTACTTGCCCCGCCATTGCTGGATACGCCGCAGGCGCTCGGCCTGCGCGATCTGGCAATGTTCCTCGGCGACAGCGCCGGGCACTTCACCGGCGAGCGGCTCAAGCTGCGCTTTGACGAGACCCGCGATGCCACGCCCGATAGCGAGCCTTTCGAGCTCGCCGGTCTCGACCATTACGGCGTTCAGGATGCCTTGCTGGCGCCACTGCGCCGGCAAAACCCGCCCGACGATCCGCAATCGGCCATCGCCGCCGCCGGGGCGCGACTGCAGCGCAGCGGCCAGTTGCCGGTGGCGGGCATGGGCCGGATCGCCCTCGATCAGTCCGTCGCCCAGGCGCTGCGCGCGGCCCGGCGCTGGCAGGCCTGGCGGGCCAGGGGGCCTCAGCCGGAACCCCCTCAAGAGCTGCGACTGAACCGCGATGTCGATGGTCAGGCCTTCATCATCGAAGACTGGACTGCCGATCTTTATCGACTCGACGACGGTGAGCGACTGCGACTGGTCCTCAAGGCCGGCGACACGGTCAAGAAAGGTTGCTCTCACTACCCGCGCCTGCTCACCGACTGGGTGCAGCATCTGGCGATCAACGCCGCCGGCCTTCATGCCCGCAGCGTGATCATCGCTCACGACGCCACCCATCAACTCCCGGCCATGGCCCCCGAATCGGCGGCAAGGCCCCTTGATGACATCCTGCGGGGCTGGCGAGCGGGGCTTGAACGCCCCCTGCCGCTACCGGTGCGGACCGTCTTCGCGCTGCTCGGGCAGGCCAGCGGCAAACCGGTCAACGCCGAAACGGCGCTAGCGCATTACGAGGGCTCGACCCACCAGCCCGGCGAGATGACATTCGCGGGCAAGGGCGCACTGCGCCGATGCTTTCCCGATGCCGCCTCGCTGTTCGAGCCGCGTACCGACGCCGGCCCCCTATTGGTTGTCTGGGCCAACCGGCTCTACCAGCCCCTCATTGATGCATTGTCCCGGGAGGATGAGTCGTGACTGATCCACAACCCCTCGACGTCCTCGCCGCCCCCCTCGAGGGCCACCACCTGATCGAGGCAAGCGCCGGTACCGGCAAGACCTTCACACTGACCGCGATCTATCTGCGTCTGGTGCTGGGACACGATCCGGCAGACCCGGAGCGCCGGCCCATGCTGCCGCCCGAGATCCTGGTGATGACCTTCACCCGCGACGCGACCAGGGAGCTGCGTGACAGGATCCGCGCGCGGCTGGCCACCGCCGCTCGCTGCTTTGCCGGCGCGGCCGACCCGGACCCGGACGACGGCATCCTCGGCGCGCTACTGGCGGCCTATCCGGATCCCGATATCCGCCAGCGCCATGCCGATCACCTGCGCGCGGCAGCCGACTGGATGGACGAGGCCGCCATCTACACCATCCACAGCTTCTGCCATCGCATGCTCCAGCAGCATGCCTTCGAGGCCGGCAATGCGTTTGCGCTCGAGCTCAGTGAGGATACCGACCTGATCACCCGCGAAGCCATCGAGGACTACTGGCGTGAGACCGTCTACCCCCTCGACGCGGCGCAGCTCGACGCCCTGGGGTTCATGCTCAGCGGCAAGTCCGAGGATCCGCGCCCCTCGGTGGAGCGCTTCGCGGCCAACCTCCAACCGCTGCTGAGCCGGTGCGATTCCCTGCCCTCTCCGGCCGACGATGACCCGATGGCGTCAATCAGACCCGGCGCCGAGCGCGCCGCACGGGCAGTGGACGCCCTTCGACGGGCGGTTGCGAGCGACCTCGAGGGCTTTGACCAGGCCCTCGGCGACGCGCGAACCAGCGGTTGTCTACCGGGCAACCGCAAGCCCACCACCAAAACCTGGGCCAGCACCCTCAAACCGGCACTGGCGGAGTGGGTGGCCAACCCCGCTCAGCCGCGCCCGGGCATCGATGTCGGTCAGGTCAGTCTCAGCACGCTGCGCAACGGCACCCCCCGCGGGCGTACGCTGCCCGAAGCGCTGGCCGAGCATCCGATTGCAACGGCTGCCGACGAGCTGCAGGCCGCGCAGACCGCGCTGGCGGGCGCCGCGGGGCCGTTCTACGCCCATGCCGTTCGTTGGGTGGCCCGGCGTGTCGAGGCCACACAGCATCAGCGCGGGGTCCTCGGGTACAGCGACATGCTGACGCGCCTGCGCGATGCACTGGATCAACCCGATGCCGGTGCCCGCCTGGCGGCAACAATCCGTCAGCAGTTTCCGGTGGCCCTGGTGGACGAGTTCCAGGACACCGATCCGGTGCAGTACCGGATCCTGCAAGCCATCTACCCCGCCGATGCGCCGGCCAGCCTGATCCTCATCGGCGACCCCAAACAGGCCATCTACGGCTTTCGCGGCGCAGACCTGGCAACCTACCTGAGCGCGGCGGCGCATGTCCCCGTCGGACAGCGCTACACGCTCGACCGCAATTATCGCTCAAGCACCGGCATGGTGGAGGCGGTCAACACCCTGTTCGGCGAGTCTCCATTGACGCCGGGCCCGTTCCATCCCGATGCCATTGATTTCGCGCCGGTGGCAGCCAATGGCCGGAGCGAGACGCTGTGGATCGGCGATCAGCCGGCGAGCGCCATGACGCTCTGGCAGCTCGAGCAGGAGGACACCCCCGACGAGAGCCTGCCCCTGCCGGTCTATCGCCAGCAGATGGCCGAGGTGGGTGCCGAGCAGATCCGCCAGCTCCTCGACCGCGCCGCGGAGGGCGACGCCCGGTTCGAAAACGGCGGAGCGCCTCGAGCCGTGCAGCCGGCGGATATCGCCATCCTGGTCCGCAGCGGCCAGGAGGCCGGGCTGATCCGCGCGGCTCTGCGGCGACGGGGGCTGGCATCGGTCTATCTGTCGGATCGCGACAACGTCCTCAAAACCCCCGAGGCCAGCGATGTGCTGCGCTGGCTGCAGGCAATGGCCACACCGGAATCCGAGCGCCGGGTACGCACCGCGCTAGGCACCGCCAGCATGGGTTACGACTGGGCGACGCTGGATGGCCTGTTCAGCGACGACGCGCGCTGGGAGGCCGCGCTCGAGCAGTTCCAGGATTATGGCGAGCGCTGGCAGCGCCAGGGCGTCCTGCCCGCGCTACGCCAGCTTATCCATGATCACTCCCTGGCGTCGCGACTGGCGATGCAGGACAGTGGCGAGCGCACATTGACCAACCTGCTGCAGATCAGCGAACTGCTCCAGGAAGCGGCCGCCACCCTGGACGGTTCGGGCGGCCTGATCCGATGGCTGGATGAAGCCATGCAGCACAGGGGCGAGTCCCCCGCCGATGATCGTATCCTGCGACTCGAAAGCGACGCGGCCCTGATCAAGGTGGTTACCATCCACAAATCCAAGGGCCTCGAGTACCCGCTGGTTTTCCTGCCGTTCGTCTGCAGCTACCGCAGCGCCAGGGCGGAGCCGCCGTTCGTGCGGACCGGCGACGACGGCCCCGAGATCGCCTTCGAGGCCGGCCCCGACGACACGGCCGCCGCCCAGGACCGTCAGCAGGCCGAGGACATGCGTCTGCTCTACGTCGCCATCACCCGCGCCGTCCATGCCTGCTGGCTGGGCCTGGCCCCGGTGCGCGAGAGCGCGAAGACCAGGCCGGGAACGGTTCACCTGCAACGCTCCGCGATTGGCCGACTGCTCGGCTGGCCCGATGCGGCCACGCCCATGGATCTGGGTCCTTGCCTCGAGGCCCTTGCGCGCCGGAGTCAGTCAGTGACCCGCGAGCGCATCCAGCCCGCGTCGGTACCCGCAGCAGCCGCGACGTCCGCGGTGGCCCCGCTACCGGCCATGGCCATTGCTCGCCACTACACCAGCCCTGCCCCGGGCCAGGCGCGATGGTGGATCGCGAGCTACAGCGCCCTGGTCGAAGACGGCCCGCGGGCGGCGATCCCCGGCACCGCTCAGGCGGACATCCTCGCCGAGGAAAGCCGTGACGCGCCGCTGGCCCCTGCCGCACCACCGGACTCGAGGACCGATGCCCTGGCGGCCATCCCGGCCGGCCCGGCCACTGGCACCGTGATCCACTCGCAACTCGAGGCGCTCGCCAGTCGGCAGTTTCCGGGCGCGGACGATCCCGCCTTCAGCGCGATTGTCGATCGCGGTCTGCGCGGGCAACGCTGGCGGCCCTGGGTGCCCGCCATTCGCGACTGGCTGGCCGCCGTCACCGACTCCGATCTGCCCTTGCCGGGCGCGGCACCCGTCCGGCTCAGCACCCTTGATGCAGAAGCGTTTGTTGCCGAGCTCGAGTTCCTGGTGGCCATCGGCCGGGTCCGGGCCAGCCGCATCGACGCGATCATTCAGCGCCACACCCTGGGGGGCGTTGGCCGTCCCGCGCTGGGGGAGAATGAACTCAATGGCATGATCAAGGGCTATATCGACCTGATCTTCTGCCACGAGGGCCGTTACTGGGTCATGGACTATAAATCCAATCGCCTTCCTCCCTCCGCCGATGCCCGTCCTTCGGAGGCCCTCGAGCAGATCGTTCGCGAAAAGCGCTACGACGCCCAGTACGCCCTCTACCTGTTGGCGCTCCATCGATTGCTGCGGGCGCGGCTCGGCGACGCCTACGACTACGACATCCATGTCGGCGGAGCGGTGTGCTTTTTCCTGCGCGGCATCAGCCAGAGCGGCCGCGGGATCCATGCCGAGCGACCCGACCGGGCCCTGGTGGAATCCCTTGATGCGCTGTTCAACGAGGAGCCCGAGCATGTCTGAGATAGCACCCATTCGAGCTACCACGCTGCCGGCGCGGCTCCACCATTGGTTCGACGATGGCTGGATCCGGTCCACCGACCTGGCCCTGGCCGCCCTGCTCGCCGAGCAGGGTGGAGAGACCGACGAAGTGGTCCTGGCACTGGCCGCTCTGGCGAGCTACACGGTCGGCGCGGGGCACACCCGCCTGCGCCTCGACGAGCTGATCGAGGCACCGGCAATGCTCTGGAGCGAAAGCCCCGCCACCGACAGCGACGCCGAGACGCCCATCGAATGGCTCGGAGCCCTGGCGCTCGATACCCTGCGCGTCCGTCTGACCGTCGCGCGCAGCGTCGAGGCGGTCAATGCGGGCGATGCGGGCGATACGGCCGTTGACAGTGACACCGCCACCCCGCTGGTGCTGCAGGGCAATGCCCTCTATCTGCGCCGCTACTGGGCCAATGAACGACTCATCCACTCGACCCTCGAGGCCCGACTTGCCGAAACGCTGCCCGCGCTACCGGGGCTGACGGAGCGCCTTGACGGGCTTTTCCCGCGCACCGATCGCCACCCGGACTGGCAGCGCGTTGCCGGCGCCCTCGCCACGCGGTCGCGCTTCACGCTGATTACCGGCGGCCCCGGGACCGGTAAGACGCGAACCGTGCTGCGGCTCCTGGGGCTTCTGCAGGCCGAGCGCATGGACACCCACCCCGAGGAGCCCCTGCGCATTCGGCTGGCTGCCCCCACCGGCAAGGCGGCCGCCCGGCTTGGCGAGTCGATCAGCGGCGAGGTGGATGCCTTGCCGCTGCGGTCCGCCGTGCGCGACGCCATTCCGCGATCGGTCAGCACGCTGCATCGGCTGCTGGGCCCGCGCCCCGGCAGCCGGCGCTTCCGGCATGATCGCGACAACCCCCTGCACGCCGACCTGGTGGTGGTGGACGAGGCCTCGATGATCGACCAGGAGCTGACCGCACGCCTGCTTGATGCCCTGCGCCCCGAGACGCGGCTGGTACTGCTCGGGGACAAGGACCAGCTGGCATCGGTGGAGGCCGGCGCCGTTCTGGGCGAGCTCTGCGCCGGCACCGAGCAGCCCCACTACACCGCCGAGACCGTTGCCTGGGTGAAGGCCAACAGCGGTGATGATATTGCCGACTGGCAGGCGGGCGGCAGCCGCTTGCAACAGCAGATCGTTCGACTGCGCGACAGTCGCCGATTCGGAGCGGACAGCGGCATCGGGGCGCTGGCCGAGGCCATTCGACGCGGCGATTCGGCCCGGGCTAACGCCCTGCTGGATAGCGACGCGGCCGATATCCAGCGCCTCGAACTGGCCGGCGCCAACGATGCGGGGATCGCGAGGGCGGCCTGTCAGGGCTATCAGGCGTATCTCACCGAATTGCAGACCACGCGCCCCGCCGGTGATGACCGCGATGCCACCGAGCGGTGGGCTCGAGGCGTGCTGGCGGCATTCAGCCGCTTCCAGGTGCTGACCACGGTCCGCCACGGTCCGCTGGGAGTCAGCGGACTCAACGAGCGCATTGCCGCAGCGCTGCAACAAAACCGGCTGATCGATCGGGCCAGTGGCTGGTTTGAAGGGCGTCCCGTAATGATCACGCGCAACGACTACGAACTGGGCCTAATGAACGGGGATATCGGTACCTGTCTGATGACTCGCCTGCCCGGCGAATCCGGGGCACGGCTGCGAGTAGCCTTTGAATGGCCCGACCATCGCATTCGCCTGGTCCTGCCCAGCCGGCTTGATGCCGTCGAGAGCGTTTTCGCCATGACCGTGCACAAATCCCAGGGCTCGGAATTCGACCATGTGCTGGTGGTGCTGCCCGAGGGCGGGCCCGGCCGGACACGGCCCGAGCTGCTCTACACCGCGGTCACCCGCGCCCGGACGGGTGCCGTGATTGCCCATCCGCAGGCACAATGAGTAGATGACACAGCCCACGCTCTACTACGACGGCAGCTGCGGCATGTGCCGCCGCGAGATTGACCATCTGCGTCCGCGCCTGGCGCCCCAGATCGACCTGGTGGACATCAGTCAGCCCGGCTTTCGCCCACCGACCGGCTATCAGCTGGGGGACATGATGGCCCACCTGCACTTTCATGACGGCCAGCGCATGCACGTGGGCCTGAGCGCGTCGCTGGGCTACTGGCATCGGGCCGGCGGCGGTTTCCGCTGGCTGGCGCGGGTGCTTGCCCTGCCGGGGCTGTTCCAGTGCGGCAACTGGGCCTACAACCGCTGGGCGGCATGGCGCCTGCGCCGCCTGCACTGCAAGCCGCCGCGCTAGGACGTCACCCGTGTCTGCGCCAGCCAATCCTCGTCCAGCGTGATCCCCAGGCCAGGGGCGTCACCCAGGTCCAGAACGCCCTGATCATCGGGCCGCACCGGTGTCACCAGGGGGAAGTCACGCCGCTCCGGCGTCCACTCCGGCGGATCATAGGGCAGCTCGATAAACGTCGTCCCCACGCTGCCGGCGGTCAGATGGGCATTGGCAAGCAGTCCGATCCCGTTGCCCCAGGTGTGGGGAGTGAATACACACCCGGCGGCCGCGACCTGTTCGGCCAGCGCTCGCAGGTGCGTCATCCCCAGCGAGCACACGGCATCGGGCTGATAGACGTCCAGGCACTCGCGCTCGAGCAGGGTCTGGAACTCATGCCACTCGCGGGTCATTTCGCCGCCGGCGATCAGCAGCCGCGTATCCCGACGCAGGCGGCTCATGCCGGCGTAATCACCGCGGTGCAGCGGCTCCTCCATCCAGTAGACGTCATGACGCTCGAGCTCACGGGCCACCTCAAGTGCCTGCTCATACGCCCAGGGCGGCTGGGTATCCCAGGGCATACGCCAGCCCTGGTTGCAGTCCACCATCAGTGTCAGGGCGTTACCCACCGCCGCGCGAACCCGCTCGAGGACCGCGAAATCCTCCTCGAGGGTCGCCCGCCCGAAGCGGATTTTCATCGCCGCGAAGCCCTCGGCCTGCATCCGACGTGCCTGGGCCGCCATGGCATCGGGCGAGCGGTGGACACCGCTGGAGGCATAGCAGGCAATCGACCCACCCTGACCACCGGCCATCCGCCAGGCGGATCGTCCCTCGATCTGGCCGACCAGATCCCAGAGCGCGACATCCAGTGCCCAGGGCCGCCCGGCATGGAAGCCGATATTGCTCAGGACTTCGGCATGACGCTCGAGTACGCACGGATCCTCGCCGATGAACAGATCGAGATACCCGGACAGGCCATGCATCGGATCCCCCGATCCGATGCCGACACGCCCCTCGTCGTCCTCGACACGCACAATCGTGGCCCCGAACCGGCGACGCGGGCGGGTATCCCAGGCGGCGGGAAACGGCGGATCGAGGGGCAGTTGATGATGACTGATGCGGATATCGCGAATCATCATGACGCGACCTCGCCGGTGGCGGCGTGATCCAGGCAGCACGCGGCCACGCGATCGGCCAGCATGGTCAGCTCATCCTCCTGCGCCACGCGGGCGTTGTTACGAATCATCGGCCGGTTGGGTTCCGCCGCCATCTCGGCGGCAAGCGCCGCCGCGTCCACACTCGCTGGCAGAACACCGCGCGCGAGTGCCGGGAAATCCACCTCTGCCAGCCAGTCATCGAATGCCGGCACCAGGCCGGCCGTATCGTCATCGCCAATGCCGAACGCGTCGGCAGCCGCATGATAGCGGCTGATGTCGGCATCGATGCTCCAGCCGAGGCTGGCCTGGAGGCCCACCGTGACCGCGACACCATGGGGGACGTGGTAGAGACTGCCCAACGCATGGCCGATATTGTGGGCCATTCCAGTGCCACCCGCGTCGATCGCAAGACCCGCCAGCGTCGCGGCGAACTGCATGTCCGCCGCGGCATGGACGTCATACGGGTCACGCCGATAGGTCGACAGTGCACCCCGCGCCCGGCGGATCGCTGCTAGTCCATAGGCCTCGGTGAATACGTTGGCGCCCTGTCCGGTCAACGCCTCGAGGCCGTGGACAAAGGCATCGAGGCCCGTGCCGACGATCATCCCCGGGGGCACACTCGCGGTGAGCGTCGGATCGAGGATGACCGTATCCGGGGCCATGTCCGGCGCCCATGCCCACAGCTTCCGGCCGCCGTCGTCACTGACGATCGCCGTATGGGTGACCTCGGAGCCGGTCCCCGATGTCGTGGGAATCATGACCGCGGGCCAGCGCGCCGGCGGGACGTTGCGCCCGAGGACGAAGTCCTCCGCCGGCAGCGCTGTCGCGGCCAGGCTCGCCACCAGCTTGGCACTGTCCAGCGCGCTCCCGCCGCCGAGGCCGACAATCACGGCATCCCTGAGCTCGCGGGCATAGCCTGCCCCGGCGTTGATGGTGGCGAGCGTGGGTTCACCGTGGGGACAGATAAAGCGGTGACAGGGTCGCCCCGGCGGCAGGGCCGTCTCGAGCCGGTCAACCAGACCGGCCGACTCCATGCCTGCATCGGCAATGACAATCACCGGCGCTGGCGTGGCGGGCAGCACCTCGGTCAGACGCTGGAGGGCATCGACACCGGCGACAATGCGGGGCGTCGCGGGACTATCGAGATCAAGGGCGGTCATACGGCGATCCATGTCGTTTTGATTTCGGTGTATTTATCGAAGGCGTGCAGCGAGCGGTCGCGACCGATCCCCGACTGCTTGTAGCCGCCAAACGGAGTGGCTACCGAGGCCATGTCGTAGCAGTTGACCCAGACCGTGCCGGCGCGCAGGCGGCGCGACGCACGATGGGCATCGGCCAGCCGATCGGTCCACACCGACGCCGCCAGCCCGTAATCGGAGTCGTTGGCAATGTCGATCGCCTCTGCGAGGCCGTCGCACTCGATCACCGCCAGCACGGGGCCGAAGATTTCCTCGCGGGCGGCATCGAGGCCGTTATGAATGTCGCGCAGGATCGCGGGGCGCATATACGCACCCCCCTCGGGACGCTCGACGCGCTCGCCGCCGATCACCCGGCCGCCCGCCTGATGGACACCATCGAGGTACGCCTGGACGCGCTCGAGATGTGGCGCGGAGATCATCGCCCCCATGACGGTTGCCTCATCGAGCGGATCGCCGGGCTCGAAGCCGCCCATCATCGCCTCGAGCCGGGCGATCAGGTCATCGGCAACGGCGCGATCGACAATCAGCCGGGAGCCGGCATGACAGGTCTCGCCCTGGTTATACCAGATGCTCCAGGCGATGGCCTCGGCGGCGGCATCGAGGTTTTCACAGTCCCGGGTGACGATCTGCGCCGACTTGCCGCCGCACTCGAGCCCCACCTTTTTCATGTTCGACTCGCCGCTGCGCACCAGCAGGTGTTTGCCGATCTCGGTGGAGCCGGTAAAGGCGATCGCATCCACACCGGGATGGCTCGCCAGCGCATCACCGGTGACATGACCGCGGCCCGGGAGGACCTGGAACACGCCCGCCGGCACGCCGGCCTCGTGGGCGATGCGACCCAGTAAAAGGCTGGCCAGCGTGGATTCCTCGGCGGGTTTGAGGATGACGCTGTTGCCCGCCGCGAGTGCCGGTCCGATCTTCCAGCCGGCGATAATCAGCGGGTAGTTCCACGGCACGATGGCCGCCACCGTCCCTACCGGCTCGCGGCGAATACTGATCACGGCGTCATTGCCGCCGGGCGCCATCTCGTCGTAGAGCTTGTCGATGGCCTCGCCGTACCACTGGATAGTGCCGGCAAAGGCGGGGACATCCACTGTCGTGGTCTGGCCGATGGGCTTGCCGGTCTCGAGTGTCTCAAGCAGGGCGAGGCGATCGGCATTCGCGCGGATCCCGTCGGCGAAGCGCAGCATGATCGCCTTGCGTTCGGCGGGGTCGAGATCCGCCCAGGCGCCTGCCCGGAAGCGGGCGGCGGCGATTGCGACGGCGTCATCGACATCTCCCGCCGTCCACTCGTCCACTGCGGCGAGGGCCTGGCCGGTGGCGGGGTTATCGGCGGTGAATGTGGCGTGATGACGGGGCGCCCGCTCGGCGCCGTCGACGAAGGCCCGGGTGGGGCACTCGATCGAGGCGGCAGCGGCGTGCCAGTCGGTGGTCTCGGATACGGCCATGATGTCGATTCTTCCCTTGCGCTTAAGTAAACACCGCAAGGTTTATCAACTAGCACTATGGCCATTCAATCGATAATATCGCAGTCGAAATTTGCATTTTACTCAACCTGCATCGAGGAAAGCGTGAATAATGGCGACTGACCTGCCGTCGTTGAATGCCCTGAAGGCCTTCGAAGTGGTGGCGCGCTGTCGATCGATCACGCGGGCGGCGGCGGTGCTTCATGTCACCCCCGGGGCCGTGTCACGGCAGTTAAAGCAACTCGAGGCCGAGCTCGGCGAGACACTGGTAATCCGCGGAGCACGCCAGACAAGCCTTACTCCGAGCGGCATGCTCCTCATGGAAACGGTGTCGTCATCACTCGATCAGGTGCGCCAGACAGTGAGCGACCTCCGCGGCGGTCAGCACCGCCGTCGCCTGGCACTGAACATCCCCAGCACGCTCGCGAGCCGCTGGCTGATGCCGCGCCTCCACGATCTGCGGGCAATCGACCCGGCGCTGATGATATCCATCCGAACCGAGGCCAAGGACCGACTATCGCAGCGCGATGGGCTGGATGCGGCGATCCGCTTCGGGACCGGGGACTGGGCGGCGCTGCACAGCAGCCATCTGTTCCAGGAAAGGCATGTCGCGGTAGCGTCTCCGGCGGTCCGCAGCTCGCTGGTGCGCGACGATGGTCGGGTGTCAGTGGCCGAGGCGACTCTGCTGCATGTATTAAAGCGCGAGGGGCGATACCTGTCCTGGCCGCACTGGCTCGACGCGGCCGGCATCGACGGCGTGGATGCGGCGCGGGGATTCGAGTTCGATACCCTGGATCTGGCTATCGAAGCGGCCATCGCCGGCGTGGGGGCGACCATTGCCGACTGGCATATGGTCGCCGGTGATATCGCTGCCGGCCGGCTCGTGCAGCTCCTTGAAACCGTCGTGCCGGGTACGCAGTCCTACTGGTGGGTCCGCCCCCCCGACTCGCCACTCATCGGTCCGCTCGAGACATTCGAGCGCTGGCTGCGCTCGACGCTGGAGATCGACCATGCCTGAGCTTTCCATCATCATCCCGGCCTGGAATGAGGCCGGCTATCTGCCAACGACACTCGCAACGTTGCAGGCATCGCTGCAGGCCCTGTCACTGCCGGCGGAGATCATCGTGGTCGATAACGACTCCACTGATGACACCGCAAGCATTGCGGCCGCCGCTGGCGTCCGCGTCGTGCACGAGCCGGAACACCGCATCGCCCGGGTACGTAACGCGGGGGCCGAGGCGGCCAGTGGCGAGTGGCTACTGTTCGTCGACGCCGACACCCGTGTCGAGATCGCGCATCTCGAACGGATGCTTACAGCGATCGAGGAGTCCTGCGCCGGGGGTGGTGCCTCCATCGGATTCGATCGGGTCCAGTCGGTGCCGCAGCGGATGGGACTTGCCACCTGGAATGCCCTGTCACGTCGGTTTCGGCTAGCCGCCGGTTGCTTCGTGTTCGCCAGGGCCGATCTGCATGCCGCGATCGGCGGATTCAGCGAGCACCTCTATGCCGGCGACGAGATTGGCTACTCGCGCCAGCTGGACCGCCTCGGCCGGCGGCAGGGCCGGCGTTTCGTGATCATCGATGCTCCACCGGTGATCAGCTCGGCGCGGAAAATGGACTGGTTCCGGCCCTGGCAACATGCACTCGTGCTCGCCACGTTCGTGCTGTTCCCCTGGGCCGGTCGTTTCAAGCGACTGAGCTGGTTCTGGTACCGACGCCCCTGAGGCGGCCTAGCGCGCCGGGCTCGCCTGTAGCGACCCGACGGATGCGGCCTCGACCGTCTCTGCAATCTGCTCGGCGGTAACCGCCGACAGCGTCCAGCCGAGATGACCGTGGCCGGTGTTGTAGAACACCCCCGGCCGGCGGCCCTCGCCAACCCGCGGCATCATGTTGGGCATCATCGGCCGCAGGCCGGCCCAGGGCACGGCATGGCGGGTGCTCACCGCCGGGAAGCAGTCCTGGACCCAGTCGAGCAGCGGCTGGATCCGGTCGTGGCGGATATTGCGGTTATAGCCGTTGTACTCGGCCGTACCGGCGACCCGGAAGCGCCCCTCCCCCAGCCGGCTCGAAACCAGTTTGGTTTCGTCATCCAGCAGGCTCATCCACGGCGCGCCATCGCGGGAGGCCGCATCTTCCAGATCCACCGTGATGGAGTAACCCTTGACCGGATAGACGTTGACGCGGTCACCCAGCTGCGCCGCCAGCGGGCGGCTCGCCACGCCGGCACAGACGACGATGCCATCGAAGGATTCACGACCATCGGCGGTCTGCACCCAGACCCCATTATCCGCCGTGCCGACATCCTTGACGTCGCAGTCATAGCGCATGGTCGCACCACGCCGCTCGATCACCTGCGCCAGGCCGTGAGTAAACTTGTGGATGTCACCGGAGGAATCGCTTTCGGTGTAATAGCCCGCGTAATAGTCGCCGGATAGATTCGGCTCGATCGTGCGCATTTCCTCGGGTGATACGGCACGCCGCTCCAGTCCACCGGCGGCGAGCAGCCGCGTAACCTCCGTGGCGTGATCGAACGCGGCCTTGGTGCGGTAGAAATGGAGGATGCCCCGGCGCTCGAGATCGAAATCGATCCCCTCACGCTGTCCCCAGTCGAAGAGGTAATCGCGAGCGGCGATGGCGAGCCGGGCCGTCTCGGTGGTGTTGTCGGCGTACTGCGGGATCGCCTTGATGAACTCGGCGAACCAGCTGAGCTTGTGCCAGGAGGGCTTGGGATTCACCAGCAACGGTGCATCCGCGCGCAGCATCCAGCGCAGACCCTTGAGAATGGTCGGCCAGTGGTTCCAGACCTCGGCGTTGGAGGCCGAAAGCTGGCCGCCGTTGGCAAACGACGTCTCCATACCCGCATAGCGATGGCGTTCGAAGACCGTTACGTCAAAGCCGCGATTGATCAGCGCGTAGGCTGTGGTGATACCGGTGATTCCGCCGCCGATGACTGCAAAATGACTCATCGTTGTACTCCCAGTCAGGTTGTGTGCACCCGTCGCCCATGGCGACCCGTGCCCCTTCCGTCCTGGTGCCTGAGAGATTGACGGGCTGGCGTCGGCCACTCCGCTTGCTCCTTCGGCGAGTCGGCCCCTGGGGTCGACTACTTTTCGGAATTGTCACCGCGCAGACGGTCCGGTGGCCTGAGAGATTCCGGGGCGGTTGCTCCTTCGGCGCCGGCATCGAATGCCGGACTCTCCCACCTGCGCTAGAATTTGAGTTTCCCGGTTTTTACCAATGAATGCAATTGCCAGAGAAACTCAATGATTGTGCTTAATTATCTGCACGGCTTTAATTCCGCCGCCCTCGATACCGACGGCAAGGTCAGCGAGTTGCGCACCCGCTTCGACGTCAATCTGATCAACTACGACAGCTTCGCTTCGCATGATGCCATTGTCGAAATGATCGACGCCCAGCGCGTGGCTGCGCCGTCCACCGCTTTCATCGGCACATCGCTGGGGGGATATTTTGCCGCGCTCATGGGACAGCGGCTGGGATTGCCCGCCATCATGGTGAACCCGAGCTGTGATCCACACTGGGCCCTGGCGCACTATCGCGGCGTCACCCTCGAGAATTACAAGCTGCCCGACCAGCCACCGCAGGCACTGACGGCGGCAACCATCGAATCTTATGCGGGTACGGCCCTGTCGGCCGATCCTGCGGACTATCCGATTCCCCCGCTGCTGGTGCTGGATAGCGGCGACGAATTGCTTGACGCGGAGGCCACCCGGCAAGCCTACGCCGGACTGGGCGAGGCACTGGTTTTTCGCGGCGGGTCACACCGCTTCGAGCACATGGGCGATGCCCTCGACGGGATCGAGGCCTATATCAACCGCCAGGCCCCGTCAGCGTCGTGAATGTCGCACTGACGACCACGATCAGGCCAATCGCCGACGCCTCGATGACCAGCGAGCGGCGCATCGCGTGACCTGATCCGGGCCGACCGCTTATCAATGCCGGCGTGAGCGCGCGCCTGTTGATGGCGGCAAGTAACAATACCAGCGCAAACACGCCGAGCTTGACGGCAAAGAGCTGGCCGTAGGCGGTCTGGAGCGCGGCCGGCAGCCCACCGGTCAGGGTGTTGAGCGTAATCAGGCCGGCAACCACCAGAACGGCCACCACGCCGATGGCCTTGCGACCGAAATCCTCCGCGACAATTGCCGCCGCATCACCGGGCTGGCCGCTTAGCCGGTAGAGCGGCAGTAACACGCCCACCCAGAAGCTCAGGCACAGCATGTGCACGACGAGCAGCACTTCGTCGTGCCATTCGGCGGTGCCACTGACGTGACCACTCAGCGTGAATGAAACCGCGATCAACACCACAGCGATCAGGGATGAGGCCGTCCCGGTTCGGCCGCGTATCAGTCCGCCGGCGATCAGCACCCCCCCGACGGCCTGGAGGGCCAGGGTCTGACCCAGGGCGCCGTTCGCCACCAGCGCCAGCAGCCCCGGATCGAGGGCGGCGGCCCAGTCATCCCCAGCGAGAAAGACCGCCTCGAGCATCAGCCGGGCAATGATCAGCGCCAGCGCCACCGGGACAATCGCTGCCGCGAACCGATACAGGGAACGACGCTCTTTCAACGGCAGACCATCGACGGTCAACGGGCAGAGAACGGACCCCGAGGCGATCAGGAGCAAAGCATAGCTCGCCGCTTTGACGGCAATCGCGAGACCATCGAAGCCGTTAACCCCGGCGATCACCTCGACCATTCAATCGCCGCTGACGCTAAAAGTAATTGTATCCGTCAGCGTATGACCATCCTCGGACAGACCCCGCCACTCGAGCTCGTAACGCCCGGCAGGCAGAGCTGGCGGCTCAACGGCAAGCGTTTCCGCGGCAGACCGTCCGGCAAGCGGGTCGACCGCATAGCTCTCCCCTGCCCCATCGGTGAGCGACACACTGACGATGCGCAGGGGCGAGTCGAACGAGACACTGATGCGCGTCGGTGCCTCGGCGATCGTCGCCCCGTCGGCGGGCTCGCTCGAGGCGACCATGGAGTGAGCGACCGCGCTGCCACTGGCCAATGCGAGCACCGCTGCGAGTGCGAGCACGAGGGCACGAATCGGGCTGCGAATCAAAAGCATGGGAGATCCTCGATATTCCTTGAGTATTACCCGATTTAACCTAAGCGTCAGTCCCCGCGTAGGCAACCCGTCCACTGCGCGGGTATAGTGGGAACATGGAAAAATTCAACGACACCAATGTTTTTGGCGACACGCTAACGCCCTGCGGGCAGGATCCATTGACGGGCTTTTACCGCGATGGCTGCTGTAGCACGGGTCACGCCGACGGCGGCATGCACACGGTCTGCGCCATTGTCACCGAGGCCTTCCTGTCGTTCTCCCGCAGCCGCGGCAACGATTTGACCGCGCCAGTGCCGTTCGCGGATTTCCCGGGGCTCAGTCCCGGCGATCGCTGGTGCCTGTGCGCCGGGCGCTGGCTCGAGGCCCATCGCGCCGGCGTTGCTCCGCCGGTGGACCTGGCGGCCACCCACGAGGAGACACTCGCAGTGATCGACTTCGAGACCCTGGCCGCCTACGCCGCACACGGCGGCGGAACCGGATAACCGACGGGGCCAGCAGTGCGGGGGGAAGCCCGAGAGGATCACTTT
Organism: Spiribacter vilamensis; assembly: GCF_004217415.1. NCBI lineage: Bacteria > Pseudomonadati > Pseudomonadota > Gammaproteobacteria > Chromatiales > Ectothiorhodospiraceae > Spiribacter > Spiribacter vilamensis. The sequence continues at coordinate 486,551 of NZ_SHLI01000001.1, read as the reverse complement.
TTCGCCACGGTCAACCCGACGGTTTTCACCGCCTCGGCCCTGGTGATCGGCGGTTTTGTTGGCTTCGGCGTTCTGTTGCCCGACCAGGCAACAACGCTGTTCGAGCACATGAACGGCTTCATCACCGAGTACCTCGGCTGGGGCTACCTGGTGGTCGTGACGTTTTTCGTCGGCTTTCTGATCTGGCTGGGCCTGAGCCGGTACGGGACCATCCGCCTCGGCCAGCCGGGAGATCGACCGCATTTCCGCTTCGCCGCCTGGTTCGCGATGTTGTTCAGCGCCGGCATGGGGATCGGTCTGGTCTTCTGGAGTATCGCCGAGCCCATCCTCCACTACCAGAACCCGCCGACGGGCCCGGGCGGCACCCCACAGGCCGCCAGCCAGGCGATGATCTACAGTTTCTTCCACTGGGGGCTGCATGCCTGGGCGGTCTATGTCGTCCTGGGTCTGTCGGTGGCGTATTTCAGCTTTCGTTATCAACTGCCGCTGACCATCCGCTCGGTGTTCTATCCGCTCATCGGCGACCGGATCTACGGGCCCATCGGACACACCATTGATGTGCTCGCCGTCTTCGGCACCCTCTTCGGCCTTGCCACCTCCCTCGGATTCGGGGCGATGCAGCTTAATACGGGCCTCAACGAGCTGGTCGGCATGCCCGTCGCGCCGATCTGGCAGGTCGGCATCATCGCCAGTATCACCGGGTTTGCGGTCCTGTCGGTGATCTCCGGGCTCGACCGGGGGCTCAAGTGGCTCAGCATCTTCAACCTGAGCCTGGCACTGGTGCTACTCGCGTTTATCTTCGTTGCCGGTCCGACGCTGTTTCTGACCCGATTCCTGCTCGACTCCATCGGCGGTTACTTCCAGCAACTGGTCGGGATGAGTCTTTCCACCGGCGCCATGCAGGGCGCCCAGTGGCACAAGGACTGGACCATGTTCTACTGGGGCTGGTGGATCGCATGGTCACCCTTCGTGGGCATATTCATCGCGCGGATTTCCCGGGGGCGGACGATTCGAGAGTTTATTGTCGGCGTCCTCGCCCTGCCGACCCTGTTCGTATTCGCCTGGCTCACCGTGTTCGGCGGCACGGCACTGCATATGGAGGTGTTCGGCGGCGACGCGGGCATCGCGGCGGCGGTCAGCGAGGACACAACCGTCGCGCTCTACCGAACACTCGCCGAGCTCCCCTGGACAACGCTGTCCTCGGCGCTGGCAACGCTGCTCATCGCTACCTACTTCATCACCTCGTCGGATTCGGGAACATTCGTGGTCGACGCACTGATCTCGCGGGGTGCCAAGCACTCCCCGCGGCGCCAGCGGGTGATCTGGGGCATCACCGAGGGGGCCGTTGCAGCAACACTGCTGCTGGTTGGGGGTGAAACCGCCCTGCAGGGCCTGCAGACCGGTGCTCTCACCGCAGGGCTTCCGGTGGCGGTCATTCTCGTTATCTGCTGCGTCAGCCTCCTGCGCGCGCTGCGCTATGAATCCCTCGGCACAGACATCCAGCCCATTCGCTAGAGACTCGCACCATGACTGAAACATCGCTGGCGATAATCGGAGCCGGCCTGGCCGGCGTGACAGCGGCGCGGGTTGCCCGGGAAAACGGCGTCACGCCCCTGATCCTCGAGGCGAGCGACCGGATTGGCGGCCGCATCGAGGGACTGCGTACGGATGATGGCCGGCTTGTCGGCGACCTCGGGCCCTCCTGGGTCTGGCCGCCCTTCCAGCCTGTTATTGAGCGCTGGCTGGAGCGGCTGGAGACACCGGTCTTCGATCAATACGAGCGCGGTGACGCCGTCCTGGATGGCTTCGCCGCCGAGCCATTCCGACACCAGCTGCCGGGGCAATACGGCATGGCGCGGATCGTCGGCGGCCCGAGCCGCCTGGTCGAGGTGATGGCGGCGCCGCTCGCCGCCGACCGGTTCCGCTACCGGCAGACCGTGCAGTCGATCGCGACGCGCGCGGACGGACGACTGCAGATCGACACCGAGGCAGGCGCCACGGTCATCGCCGATCAGGTGCTGATCGCAGCGCCCCCGCGACTAGTTGCGGAGCGGATCACATTGCCGGCCGGCATCGACAGAGCGGTTGTTCAGGCACTCGCCCAACTGCCGACCTGGATGGCGGCGCAGGCCAAGGCGGTGATCCGCTATTCGTCCCCGTTCTGGCGCGACCAGGGGCTATCCGGACGGATTGCCAGCCGTATCGGACCGCTGTTCGAGGCGCATGACCACACCAGTGCCGATGGCGACGCGGCGCTATTCGGCTTCGTATCAACCCCCCTGAGCGAGCGCGATCCGGCAACCCTGCGCCGGGCCATCGTCGAGCAACTGACGCGTTGTCTCGGCCCGGACGCTGCCCGACCCGATGCGGTCGTGCTGCGCGACTGGGCGCTGGATCCGGCGATCTGCTCGACGGCCGATCGCAACGAACCGCCCGCCCATCCGTCCGTAGGGCCAGCGATCCTTCGATCGCCGCACCTCGACGGCCGGCTGTGGTTCTGCGGCGCCGAGACTGCCGATCAAAGCCCCGGGCTGATCGAGGGCGCACTGGTAGCCGGCGAGAACGCCGCCAGTGCGGCACTGGCGCAACGCCCGAATGCCGCGTGAGCGGTGATAAAGCACAGTTCGATGCCTACATCGGAATCGACTACTCCGGTGCGGCGACGCCCGATCGGGGACTGACCGGGCTGAGGGTCTACACGGCAGAGGGTACGCAGCCAGTCCGTGAGGTCAGGGTCGATAACCCGGGTCGGCGTCACTGGAGCCGCCGCGCCATCGCCGGGTGGCTTCAGAGGCGACTCGCCGGGGATGATCGGGTGCTGGTCGGCATTGATCACGGCTTTTCCTTTCCCATCGCGTGGTTCGAGTACTACGAACATCCAGCGGACTGGGACGCGTTCCTCGCGGATTTTCGTGCCCGCTGGCCCACCGATCGACCCGACTCCACGGTCGAGCAGATCCGCCGCGGTCTTCTCGGAGCGGGACGCAATGAACCCGGCGATGCGCGCTGGCGACGTCTGGCAGAGCGACCGGTGGGCGCGAAATCCGTCTTCCACTTCGATGTACCCGGGTCGGTCGCCAAATCGACCCATGCCGGATTGCCCTGGCTGGACCATCTTCGACGTCACATCGGAAAGCGCCTCCATGCCTGGCCGTTCGATGGCTGGAGCATCCCGCGCGGCTGTTCAGCCATCACCGAGATCTATCCATCGATCTGGGCCGGCGATTATCCGCGTGGCGAACGGACACAGGATCAACACGATGCCTACGTCGTTGCCCGGGCGCTCCAGCAGGCGGATCGGAACGGGGAACTGGCGAGTTACCTGCAGCCGGCACTGGATACCCGGACCCGGGCGGTAGCGGCCTGTGAGGGGTGGATACTGGGCGTCACCGGACCCTAGCGCGTGGCCCGCCTTGCCTGCTTCTGCCGCCAGTGCCACAGCCCCTCGGCCGTCAGCCACAGGTCGAGGCCGAAATCCCGCTCGAATGCCGCCGACTCGATCCCCGCAGGCAGCCACTGCGCCCAGCCCTCGACCAGCCGCCGCAGCAGATCCTCGCTGGAGTCCGCCTGCCCGGTCCAGTCGACCGCGGCCTCGAGCATGGCCCGCAACCGATCGGCGGCGATTCCCGGAACATCGATCACGGGGAAGTGGGCCGGCGCCACGCGGCAGGGTTGCAGTGCCCGGATCCGCGCTAGCGTCCGGTAGTAGGCATCGGGATCGAACTGTGGCGGGGGGACAACCGGTACCAGGAACGGCGATGTTCCCTCGGCATAGCCCGGATAGCTCGCGCCGAAGGCATCACCGGCGACAAGCACCGCTGACAGCGGATCATGCAAGCTCAACTGATGCCAGGCATGGCCAGGGGTGTGGATCACATCGAGTTGCCGGGCGCCCACGGTGACGCTCTCGCCGTCATCGAGTGAGACTACGCGCGTCGCCGATACCGGTGTCAGCGGTGCATACTCGCGATCGAAGAATTCATCACCGTAGAGCGCCCTGACCCCGGTTTCGAGACGTGTCGGGTCGATCATGTGGGTCTCGCCGGAGGGATGAACCCCCAGGCGGGCGCTGGGCAGCGCCGCCATCAACCCGCCGGCCCCACCGGCATGATCAAGGTGCACATGGGTGGGAATGACCCAGTCGACGGCGTCACGATCGACACCGTTTGCATCAAGACACGAGAGAATACGCGGCACGCTGTGCCCGACGCCGGTGTCGATGATCGCGGCGCGGCCGTTATCGATCACCAGGTAGGCGGCCGTGTGTGCGGCACGCAAATACCCGGTATCGACCTGTATGAGACCCGACGCGATGGTAACGCCGGCCGGATCGACCGCCTCTGCCGGCATGCGTGGGCCCCTTAGCGTTGGCGCGAGATATGGGCCATGCCCCAGGCCACAAGCCCGGCGCCGATGACCTTCAGAATCGCCCCGGGGATAAACGGCATGAACCCGGCAACGATGGCCTGCTCGATACTGCCAACCCACACGGCCAGCCAGGGGATCCCCAACGCATAGACCGGCAGGTTACCCAGCGCCGCGGCGGCAATCGCCGTCAGCGGATGGCGCACCCAGCCACGGAGCGCCAGGTAACCGGCGAGCCATGCCGCGGCGACCATCCCCAGCAGATACCCCCCCGTGGGACCGGCCAGGTACGCAGGACCGCCGCCGCCGACAAAGACCGGCAACCCGACAAGCCCTTCCGCCAGATAGGTCAGAACGGTCGCGGCACCCAGCACCGGTCCGTAGACCATACCGAGCGCCAGCACAACGAAGGTCTGCATGCTGAAGGGTACCGGCCAGAACGGGATTTCGACCCGTGCCGACAGCGCAAGCAGCACGGTACCCGCCAGCACCGACACGACCTGGCGCAGGCGATTGCCCCGTGCCCAGTCGGACACCAGGGACGGTGTATAAGTCGTCATCGTGAACCCCCTGAATCAGTTGGACGTTGAAGGTAGCAAACCCCGGGGCCGTCGTCAGCCATCGTTTGTAGCGGATTCGCTATCCGGTTTGGCTGACGCCTTCATCATCAGCAAGATCGCCGCCGCCGATACCAGAGCAAATTAGACCTTGCCGGCCTCGAGCATCGTCAAGAATAGCTGGTGATGGTTATCGGGGAAGGTGCGGAATCCGTAGTGCTGGTAGAAAGGCACGGCCGTCTCGTCCTTGGCCTCAACGACCACCAGGGCGGCACCGATCGCCGCCGAATGGGTGCGCGCGCGCCGGAGCGCATCAACCAGCAAGAGCCCACCCAGGCCTTGTGCGCGGTCGCGCTCATCGACGGCCAGGCGGCCCAGCAGAATAGCCGAAACCCTCGGATAGCTTGCCATCTTGCGTGCCGTCTCCTCGGGGAGGGCGCCTAGCGCGGCGCTGTTCGAGCTTAGCGTATAATACCCGCGGATCCGGCCCGGATCGGTCGGGTCTTCGAGCACATAGGTGACGGCTCCACGGCGACGCATTTCCTGCGCAGCTTGTGTCTGCAGGTAGGTATCCAACGCGGGCACGCCACAATCGAAGCGATTCCGATCATGCCGCTTTTTGTCGAGCGGCTGGGTAGCCCAGAGCGAGTCGGCCGCCGTTCCCGAGCTCATCACCCGAACAATGCGATCAGGTGCGCCCCGTGTACGCGTCATGCGCTCGCGCGGCACGCTGCAGCGCGGGGTTCGGCAGCGGATCCTCCTCAAGCAGAGCGGAAACCAGAACCTCACGATCGCGGTCGGTAAGATCCATCGTCTCGTGCTCGCGGATGATCTCTCGGGCCGCGGAACGCGCGTGCGAAACCACAAAACTTGACACATTCATGCCCGCGAGCTCGGCCGCGCGGGCGAGCAGCTGCTTGTCCTCGGCAGTCACACGAGCATCGAGGCGCTGCGTCCGACGATCGGTTTCGGGCGTATGATTGACAGCATCCATGATCATCCCCTGGAAGTTTGCGGGCGTTGCGCAGGCAATGTCCGGAGTGTGTGTCAAATGTCTGTACAGGTCAACAAGCCGTACAACGCATCCGCGATCCCGACACCATTGCGACCGGGGAAGGCCCACATTAACCTGACATTTTCTACTGGAGGAGAGGCACTATGGATCGTCGCGGTTTTATCAAGGGAGCAGGAACGGGGCTGGTCGCCGCGGGCGGCATCAATGCACCGGCCGTTATCGCGCAGCCGCAGCGGTTTCGCCTGAACCTCCTGACTTCCTGGCCGGCATCACTGGATAACCTCTACGGGACGGCGGAGTATTTCGCCCGCCGCATCGAGGCCATGACCGATGGCGAGGTGCGCGCCCGCACCTCCCCCGGGGGCGCCGAGGTCGGGCCGACCGAGGTCTACGATGCCGTCTCCAGCGGTGCGTTCGAGGCCTGCCACACGGCGCCCTATTACTTCATCGGTAAAAACCCCGCCCACGGCTTTTTCACGTCCCTGCCCTTCGGCATGACCCTCGAGCAGCAGAATGCCTGGATGACCGCGGGCAACGGGCAGGCGCTGTGGGACGAACTCAACGCCCAGGACAACCTCATCGCCTTCCCCGGAGGCAATACCAGTGCCCAGTGCGGCGGCTGGTTCAACGTCGAAATCAATTCGCCCGAGGATCTCCAGGGCCTGCGGATGCGCTTCCCGGGCCACGGCGGGCGGGCGATGGCCAAGGCCGGCGTCAATATCCAGCAGCTGCCGGGCGGTGAGGTATTCACCGCCATGGAGCGCGGCGCACTCGATGCCGCGGAATGGGTCGGCCCCTATGATGACCAGATCCTCGGGATGCAGGACGTGGCGCAGTACTACTACCTGCCGAGCTGGGCGGAGCCCAGTGCCATGCTCGGTTTCTACTTCAACCTCGATGTCTGGAACCGCTTCCCCGCGGATATCCAGGCCCAGATTCGCGCCTGCTGTGCCGAGGCCAACAACTGGATGGCCGCGCAGTATCTGGCGAAAAACCCGATTGCCCTGCAGGAACTCGAGGCCGGCGGCGTGAGCGTCCGCGACTTCCCGGACCCGGTCCTGGCGGCGTTCCGCGAGGGGGCCGACGAGGTCCATGCCGAGGATATGGAGCGCGCCGACTACGCCCGCATTTATGAGGACTGGTCGGCGTTCCGGGATCGGCTGCGCGGCTGGGACCGGATGAACAGCTACCGCTATCGCGAGTTCATCTACCGCGACGCCGACTGATCGCTCAGTCGGCGAGCCCCGGTAGCCAGGTTACGAGGCCAGGGAAGGCGACGATGATCGCCAGCATCATCACCTGAATAGCGATATAGGGCAGGATCCCCGCATAAATCGCCCGGGTCGGTACCGCCTCGGGCGTTACCCCGCGCAGGTAGAACAGCGAGAACCCGAACGGCGGCGTCAGAAACGAGGCCTGCAGGTTCATCGCGATCAGGACGGCGAACCACAGGGGACTGAGCCCGAAGCTCTCGGCGATGGGGGTGACGAGCGGGACGACGATGAACGTAATCTCGATAAAGTCGAGGAAAAAGCCGAGCACGAAGATCGTCAGCATCACGAACAGGATGAAGCTCATCTCGCCACCGGGGAGCGCGAGCAGGAAGTCCTCCACCAGCCACTTACCGCCCATGGCGCTGAAGACCGTCGCAAAGACCGTTGCCCCCACCAGGATCGTGAATACCATCGCGGTCAGTCGAACCGTTGTATCGGAGACCGAGAACAGGTTGCGCCACGACAACTTGCCGTAGGCGAGTGCCAGCAACAGGGCCCCGAAAGCGCCCATGGCACCGGCCTCGGTGGGCGTGGCGATGCCGAAAAAGATCGTACCCAGCACCGCGCCCACCAGTGCGAGCGGTGGTACGAGGCAACGCAGGACCGCGAGCCACAGCGGGCCGGCGGCGCCGCGATCATCCGCCCCATCCGGCAACGCCGGTGCCGCCAGCGGGCGCCGCCAGGCCACCAGGGCAATCCACAGAATGTAAGCCACCCCCAGCATCAGGCCGGGAATCAGCGCCCCGACAAACAGGTCACCGACATTCACGCCCATCTGATCGCCGAGGATGATCAGGACAATCGACGGCGGGATGATCTGCCCCAGTGTGCCGCTGGCCGCAATGGTCCCGGTGGCGAGGCGCTGGTCGTAGCCGTACTTGAGCATCACCGGCAGCGCCAGCACCCCCATCGTCACCACCGAGGCACCGACCACGCCGGTGGCCGCCGCCAGCAGCATGCCCACCAGCACCACCGAGATGGCAAGGCCGCCCCGCAGCCGGCCAAACAGGCGTCCCATGGTCTGGAGCAGGTCCTCGGCGAGGCCCGAGCGCTCGAGCATACTGCCCATGAAGATGAAAAACGGCACCGCCACCAGGGTGTAGTTATTCATCACCGAGCCATAAACCCGCTGCGGCAGGATATTCAGCCGCGCAACCCGAAACAGGGGCTCCCAGGGCAGGCTGATACCCAGGCCCGGCAACCAGTCGCTACCGATGACCGTGAACAGCAGCCCCGTCCCCGCGAGGGCGAATGCCACCGGGTAACCAGTCAGCAGGAACAGCAGCAGCACGGGGAACATCGCCAGGGGCAGGAGTTCGACGAGCATCATTGCTCGAGCCCGCGCAGCGTGGCGACGGCCTTCACGGCCTGACTGAGCCCCTGGAGCAGCAGTAGGGCGAAGCCGATCAAAAGGACGGTTTTGATGGGATAGAGAGGGAGCCCACCCGGGTTGGGACTGACTTCAAGCCGCGACCAGGCGACGCTGACATAGTCGATGCTGTAGATGATCATGACGACACAGAACGGGACCAGGGCCAGCATCGTACCGAGTAGATCCACCCACGCCCGCAGCCGGGGGGTGAACCGGGTCTGGAGGATGTCGACCCGGATATGCCCGTTGTGGCGCAGCAGGTAGGCACTGCCGAGCAGGAAGATAATGGCAAAGGCCTGGATCTGCGCCTCGAGCAGGGCATTGGAGGAGAGCTGCATCCCCAGCCTCGCACCGAGATAGCGACCAATGACGTTAATCACCCCGAGCGCTATGAGGAGCAGTGCGACGCCGCGCAGGGCGACGCCGATCCAGTCGCTGAGGGCATCGATGGCCCGGGAAAAACGCAGCAGTACACGCATCAGGTCGCGGAGTATGGCGAAGCGGTGATCTGTCGACAAGCAAGGGTCACCATGCCTGCTCCATCATCTGCACCAGTCGGTCCGCGGGCAGTACAACCGGGTTGCCCTGCATCGATGACGATTGCTCGGCCGCGGCGGCGATCGGCGGCAGTTCAGCCGGGTCCAGTCCGGCCTCGCGCAGTCCGGGCAGTCCCTGTGCCCGGGACCACGCCGCCAACCGGTCGATCGCGACTTCGGCTTCACATCCGAACGCTTCGGCAATCCACCGCTCGACCTCGACAATGCGCCCGGCAATCCGTCCGCGGGTCGCTTCTCGATTGGCGCGCAGGGCTTCCGGCAGCAACGCGCCGGCAATCGCGCCATGGGGCATATCGGTGACACCGCCCAGGGGTCCGGCGAGTCCATGGACCGCGCCGAGTTTCGCATTGGCGAGGGCGAGACCACCGGACAGGCTCACCCAGGCCATGGTGTCGCGCGCGGTGGAATCCTCCGTGGCCATGAGTGTCCGCAACGCAGCGAGCCCCTGCGGAATCGCATCGCGGCAGAGGGCATCGGTAAAGCGATTGGCGCGGCAACTGATGAACGGCTCGATCACCTGGGTGATGGCATCCAGGCCGCTTGCGAGTGTCACCGCGGCCGGCGTGTTATCGGTGAGCGCCGGGTCGACGATCGCCACGTCGGGCAACAGTCGCGGATCGCGCAGCGAGACCTTGCGACGCGCAGAGGGGACATCGATAACGGAGTTGTAGGTTGCCTCCGTCCCCGTGCCGGCCGTGGTGGGGAGCGCGATGAACGGCAGTGGTGTCGCGTCCAGCGGGGCGTTATCACCGACGACCTCGAGATAATCCACCACATCGCCGCTAGCGGGAATCAGACCGGCCACGGCCTTCGCCGTATCAATGACCGAACCACCCCCGAGCCCGATCACGACATCCACGTCGTCATGGCGCCCGGCCACGACGCCGGCCTCGATGAGCGCGACATCGGGCTCGTGCGGACAGGCATGACGGGTCGGCGGGCAGTTGGCGGCGATCAGTGCATCGATGAGCCATTGCGACCGGCGAGGATTCGCACCATGGATGAGCAGTGGTCGCTTGCCCCGCGCGCATACCGCTTCGACGGCGTGGGCTGCGGCGTCCCGGCCAAAGCGGATATGACGGGGCAGATGCAGATCGAAGGCGGGCTCCATGGGTGATCTCCGGCAATAGACAAATCGTTACGCTCGCCCATGGTGCAGGTTTCACCGCCCTTGTCCAGACTGGTGCATTCATGACATAAAGAGGTGCGGCGTATTTCGCGGAAAATGCCGACGGAGGAGAGTATGGCGACACTGGCATAAAGTTTGCTTTGTATTTAGTGCCATATTGGCTTTGCACACCCTCGAGAAAAGAGAGGAAAGCAGGAATGAAAAAGACGATTATCACAATGGGCCTCGCAGCGTCGGGATTGCTGGCATTCGCCGGCACGACGCAGGCCGCGACTTTGCAGGACGTAAAGGACGACGGCGAACTGCGCTGTGGCGTCAGTAACGGACTGCCCGGTTTTTCACAGCCCGACAACGACGGTAACTGGGCCGGTATTGACGTCGACACGTGCCGGGCGGTCGCCGCTGCGGTGCTGGGTGACGCGGACGCTGTCGAATTTATCCCGCTGACCGCTGCCGAGCGTTTCACTGCGCTGCAGTCGGGTGAGATTGATGTTCTCACGCGGAATACGACCTGGACGACGACCCGCGACACCTCGCTGGGACTCAACTTCACCGGGACCAACTATTACGACGGTCAGGGCTTTTTGATCAAAAAGGACCTGGGCGTTGACAGTGCCTACAGCCTGGATGGTGCCGCCATCTGTATCCAGGCGGGTACCACGACCGAGCTCAACCTCGCCGACTTCTTCCGTGCCAACGACATGGAATACGAAGCCGTTGTCTTCGATACCTCCGAGGCTAGCGCCCAGGGCTTTGACAACAACCGTTGCGATGTCCTCACCTCGGATACGTCACAGCTCGCCGCGCTCAAGACCCAGCTGAGCGACCCCGATTCCGCGGAGATCCTGCCCGAGGTGATTTCCAAGGAGCCGCTCGGCCCCGTGGTACGCCAGGGTGACGATGAGTGGTTCAACGTCGTGAAGTGGGTCCTGTTCGGCCAGATCAACGCCGAGGAGTACGGCGTCACTTCCGAGAATGTCGACGACATGATGGACTCCGACAACCCCAGCGTTCAGCGGATCGTTGGAACGTCGGGCAACATGGGTGAAATCCTCGGCCTCGATGATGACTTCATGGTCGATGTGATCAGCCAGGTCGGTAACTACGGCGAGATGTTCGAGCGTAACGTCGGACCCGATACACCGCTGGGCCTGCAGCGTGGGACCAACGCGCTCTGGACCGAGGGTGGCGTGCTCTACGCACCGCCGTTCCGGTAAGGCGGACGCCTTACTGCCATGACGCCCGGGGGCGGGCTCCGGCCGCCCCGGGCCCCTTTCAACTCATAATGACGGGACAGGCCGGTACCCATGAGTAGCGACCGCGGGCCGCTGAGGCCGGACAACCCCAAACCATGGAATGATCCGCGGGTAAGATCCGTGGTGTTCCAGATCCTGGCAGTTTCAGCGGTTGCCTGGGTGGGTTACTCGCTGTTCCAGAACACGATCAACAACCTTGCCAGCCGCGGCATCAGCACCGGTTTCGGATTCCTCGATGCGACCGCGGGCTTTGGCATCATCATGAGTCTCATCGAGTACGACGAGACCATGACCTACGGCCGAACCTTCCTGGTCGGACTGAGTAATACCCTGCTCGTCTCGGGGCTGGGCATCCTTTTCGCTACGATCGTCGGCTTTATCGTCGGCATCGCTCGACTGTCCACCAACTGGCTGGTGGCCAAGGTCGCGCTGGCCTACATCGAAATCTTCCGCAACGTGCCGCTGCTACTGCAGATCTTCTTCTGGTATTTCGCGGTACTGGGCTCATTACCCGGCGTCCGTAACGCGGTGAACGTCGGCGATGTGGCTTTCCTGAGCAACCGCGGTATCGTTATACCGAAACCCGTTTTTGAAGCGGGCGCCGGCTGGATTGGCATCGCCGTGCTGCTCGCACTGGCGGCTTCCATCGCGCTCGTCACCTGGGCCCGCCGCCGCCAGGCGGCCACCGGACAGATCTTTCCCGCCTTCCCGGTTTCACTCGCAATGATTGCAGGCCTGCCCACCCTCGCCTACTTCGTGATGGGGCAACCGGTTGGCTGGGATGTCCCGACATTCGGCACTTTCAGCTTTTCCGGCGGCGTCACCGCCATCCCGGAGCTCGGCGCCCTGCTGATGGCGCTGACGATCTACACCGCCACATTCATCGCCGAAATCGTCCGTTCAGGCATCGTATCGGTCAGTAGCGGTCAGACCGAGGCGGCGCTGGCACTGGGACTGCCTCCGCGGCGTGTACTGCGGCTTGTCGTAATCCCACAGGCATTGCGAGTCATTATCCCACCACTGACAAGCCAGTACCTGAATCTCACCAAGAATTCGTCGCTCGCGGTGGCGATCGGCTACCCCGACCTGGTGAACGTATTCATGGGGACGTCTCTGAATCAGACCGGCCAGGCCGTCGAGATCGTCGCCATGACCATGTCGGTCTACCTGGCGATCAGCCTGAGTATTTCCCTACTCATGAATTTCTACAACCGCGCAGTCGCGCTCAAGGAGCGTTGAAGCATGGCAGCCCATCAGCCGCTTCCCAGCCAGCCGGCACCGGTGACCCAACGCGGTATCTTCCGCTGGCTGCACGAGAATCTGTTCTCGACCTGGTTCAACAGCCTGGTCACGCTGATCGTTGGCTACTTCCTGGTTACCACGCTGGTACCGATGATCGACTGGGCCTTTTTCAGCGCCGTGTTCGTGGGCGCGGGTGCCGACGCCTGCAACCCCGACGGCGCCTGCTGGGTATTCATTGAACAGCGCTTCGGCTTCTTCATTTACGGGTTCTATCCACAGGAGCTGCGTTGGCGCCCCACCCTGGCCTTTGTGCTGTTTGCCCTGGCCGTTGTGCCGCCATTTCTCCCCTCTCCGCCGCGCCTGCGTCGATGGATCGGGATTTTCGGACTCACGGGTTTGCCAATCGGTGCCTATATCCTGATTGCCGGGGGCTTTTTCGGCCTCGAGCCGGTCAGGACCTCTCAGTGGGGCGGGCTGATGCTCACCCTCATCCTCTCGTACGTGGGTATCATCGCGGCCCTGCCGATCGGCGTCGTGCTTGCCCTCGGTCGACGCTCGGAAATGCCGGTCATACGCGGGATATGCGTCATCTTCATCGAGTTCTGGCGCTCTGTCCCCCTGATTACCATCCTGTTCATGGCATCCGTCATGCTGCCCCTTTTCCTCCCGGACGGCGTGAGCTTTGACAAACTCATGCGGGCGCTGGTGGGGATTGTCTTCTTCCAGGCCGCTTATATGGCCGAGGTTGTACGCGGTGGGCTACAGGCCATTCCCAAGGGACAGTACGAGGCCGCCGAGGCACTGGGACTGGGCTACTGGCGACGGATGCGGCTGATCATCCTGCCGCAGGCGCTCAAGATCGTGATACCGGGGATCGCCAACACCGTTATTTCCCTTTTCAAGGACACAACGCTGGTGCTCATCATCGGGCTGTTCGACCTGCTCGGTGCCGTCAAATCCACCATCAGTGATCCGGCATGGGACAATGTCATGGCGGAGGGATACCTGTTTGTCGCCTTCTGTTTCTGGGTCTTCTGCTTCGGAATGTCCCGCTACAGTCATGGCATCGAGAAAAAGCTCGATACCGGACACGCCAAATAATCGGAGAGAACCGCGACATGGAAAACAACAGTGCAGCGCCGGAAACCGATGCCATCGGCACTCCGGTCGCCTCGGCCGTCAGCAACGAGAACATCATCGAAGTCTCCGACCTGAACAAGTGGTTCGGCGATTTCCATGCGCTCAATTCGGTCAACCTGACGGTGCAGAAGGGCGAGCGAATCGTCGTCTGTGGCCCGTCCGGATCCGGGAAATCGACGCTCATCCGCTGCCTGAACCACCTCGAGCCCCATCAGCGCGGGCAGATCACCATTGATGGCGTATCCCTGAACGCCGATGTCAAGAATATCGAGGCCATCCGTCGCGAGGTCGGCATGGTCTTCCAGCAGTTCAACCTCTTCCCTCATCTGAGTGTGCTCGAGAACTGCCTGCTAGCACCGATCTGGGTGCGCAAAACGCCCCGCCGGGAGGCAATCGAGATGGCGATGAAGTATCTCGAGCGGGTGCAGATCCCCGAGCAGGCGGACAAGTATCCGGGCCAGCTGTCCGGCGGTCAGCAGCAACGGGTCGCGATTGCCCGGGCACTGTGCATGGAGCCCAAGATCATGCTGTTCGACGAGCCGACTTCGGCACTCGATCCGGAAATGATCAAGGAAGTGCTCGATGTCATGGTCGAGCTCGCCGGCAGCGGTATGACCATGATCTGCGTCACACACGAGATGGGCTTCGCCAAAACGGTTGCCGACCGCGTCATCTTCATGGACGGTGGACAGATTGTGGAGGCAGCGCCACCCAATCAGTTCTTCACGAACCCGGAACAGCCACGCACCCGGGAGTTTCTCGAGCAGATTCTCCAGCACTGAGGGAACGGATGACTGGATGAAGCGGGCCCTGATCGTCGACCCCGATGCGGGTGAACAGCGCCGCATCAGCGACATCCTGCTGACGATCTGGCCGCAGATTGACCTGGTAGCCACACCCGGCCTCAAGGCGGCTTATGGTCATTTTGGTGGTTCCATGCCGGGCCTGCTCATCACCGACTTCTACCTGCCCGATGGCTCCGGGCTGGAACTGATTGAGCAGACCCGGATGCTCTACCCCGGTTCGCCCCGAGTGATTCTCACCCGCCACGATGATGATCCCCACCTCCTCGCGGCACTGCGCCAGGGTGTGGACGGTTATATTCTCAAGGATCAGGGAAGCGACGGGACCCTGCAGCTAATGGCGGCAATCGGCAATGGTGACCCCGGGCTGTCACCGGAGATTGCGCGGCGCATGATGCAGCGGTTCGAAGAACGCCCGCCGCATTCCGACCAGGGTGATTCACTCGTGCGACCCGGTGCCGAGTCGACAGGCCTGACCCGGCGCGAGGTGGAGGTACTCTCGCTTCTCTCGCGGGGCTGGGATCGCCATCGCGTGGGTAATGCGCTCGTGATCAAGAGCTCCACGGTAGCCGGTCACATCAAGTCGATTTATCTCAAGCTCAATGTCTCTACCCGCGCCGAGGCAACGCTTGCGGCGGTCAAGCTGGGTCTCGTCGACCTTGAGCACTGAGCGACTTACTGAGTAGCGGCAATTAACGCCGGGTCAGCGGCGAGATCCGCGAGGCTGATACTGCCAAGGAAGCCCTCTATCTGATCGGAGAGCTCGGCCCACAGGTCGTGGGTAATGCAGCGGGTCCCGTCAGCGCAGTCTTCCTCACCGCCACAGGCGGTGGCATCCACACGCTGCTCCACCGCGAGGATCACCGCCGCGACGCTGATGCGATCAGCTGCCAGGGCCAGCCGATAACCGCCACCGGGGCCTCGCACGCCATGGACGAGTCCATGCCGACGCAACTGGGCAAAGAGCTGTTCGAGATAGGAAAGCGAGAGCTCCTGGCGCTGAGAGATATTGGCGAGCGTCACCGGACCATTCTCCTGATGGAGGGCGAGATCCATGATGGTGGTGACCGCGTAGCGCCCTTTCGTGGACAAACGCACCGGACGCGACGCCTAGACCGACCAGCGCCTTGCGGCCGGCCGCAGAACGACCGCATGGCCGTCGGTTGCAGGGAACCCATGCCCCTCGCCCAGGCAGTACAACAGCCAGCGCATAAGGAAGCGGTTGGTGGCCCAGCGCCATGCGAGCATCTCTTGTGCCGGGGTCGGGGCCTCGGCTTCGGTCCTCAGCACTTCGGCCACCCGGGCATCATGATAGATGCGGACCTGCAGATCGGGCAGCGACTCGTCACCCTCCGGTCGCGGAAAGCGGTGCGTCAGCATAAGCGTCGTTGTATACGGACAGCGTTCGATTACCTCGAGATGCAGGTCGGGCCCGCGATCCACGCTCGAGACCTGTGCATCGCGCTGGCCGTCGAGCTGCGGGACGAGTCGGCGCAGGTAAATGTAGTTGCTCTCGTAGAGCTCCATCAGCGCCGCGAAACTGCCATCTGGCGCCCGCTCGGCGACGAGAGTACCGGTCTGCATAATCATGCCGTAATCCTAGCACAGGCACCGAACGGGCGACGCCCCCGGCTGGCAATGCAGCGGCGAATTTAATACAGTCGCCGCCGTAGTTGACGGGACTGGATGATCATGGCGGCGATCTCTTCGATGGACATCGTCGTCGTGTTCGAAAAAGGCAGCTTCTCCTGGTGAAAGAGCCCCTCGGCGCGGACGGTTTCGTACTGACACTGACGCAGCGATGCGTAGCGGGTGTTGGCGCGTCGCTCGGCCCTTATCTGCGCCAGCCGCTCGGGCCGGATCGTGAGCGCATAGACTCGAGAACGATAGGGGCGCAAAACCTCCGGCAACCGACCACTCAGCAAATCATCATCGGTGAGCGGATAGTTCGCGGCATAGATGCCGTACTGCAACGCCATGTAGATGCAGGTCGGCGTCTTGCCGCAGCGCGAAACACCCACCAGAATCACGTCGGCCTGTTCATAATGGCGTACGGCGGCGCCATCGTCGGCGGAGAGGGCGTAGTTCATGGCATCAATGCGTAGCTTGTACGCGCCCGGGTCGGCAATGCCGTGGCTTCGCCCGATGGTGTGGCTCGATTCCATGCCCAGTTCGCTTTCCAGCGGCCCGATGAACGTGTCGAAGAAATCCAGCACGACGGCATTGACCCGCCGCAGGCGATTGCGCAGGCCGGCGTCAATAATGGTGCTGAAAACGATCGGCCGCGACTGGTTACGTCGCCCCGCCGCCTCGATCTGCTCGATCGCCGCATCCACCGCTTCGGGGCTGTCGGTAAACGGGATGCTGACCGGTGAACAGTCGAGTGCGAACTGGGTCAGCAGACTCTGGCCAAGCGTCTCGGCCGTAATGCCGGTGCGGTCGGAGATATAGAAAACGCTGCGCGCGTCGGACATGGCAGAACTCAACTCGATGAACCACAATCGGCAACCAGTGTACCGGTGTGGACAGAACTTTTAACGGGAGAGCGGTAGTGAGCGAATACGTAGTCTGGTTCGAGTCGCTCGGCATGAATGATGTCGAGCGCGTTGGCGGCAAGAATGCCTCCCTCGGGGAGATGATCAGTAATCTGTCCGATGCCGGAGTGCAGGTACCGGGGGGATTCGCGACCACGGCACAGGCCTACTGGGACTTCCTCGACGAGAGCGGGCTGCGGCCGCGGATCGAGGCGGCGCTGGAGGGGCTCGATATCGACGATGTCCAGGAACTCGCCCGGGTTGGCGCCCGGATTCGCGAGATGATTGTCGAAACCCCCTTCCCCGCCCGCCTGCATGATGAAATCACCACGGCGTGGCATCAGCTGGTCGAACGGTCACAAAAAACCGACCTGTCCGTGGCGGTGCGCTCATCGGCCACGGCCGAGGACCTGCCCGATGCCTCCTTTGCCGGACAGCAGGAGACCTTCCTCAACGTTCGCGGTCTCGATGACGTCATGCGCACGATCCGCGATGTTTTCGCCTCCTTGTTCAACGATCGGGCCATTTCCTACCGCGTTCACCACGACTTTGCGCATTCCAAGGTCGCACTCTCCGCCGGTATCCAGGAGATGGCGCGCACCGACATCGGGGCCTCGGGGGTGATGTTCACCATGGACACCGAGTCGGGCTTCCGCGATGTGGTGTTCGTCACCGCCTCCAATGGCCTCGGCGAGACGGTTGTTCAGGGCTCGGTCAATCCGGACGAGTTCTACGTCCACAAGGCCACGCTTGCCGCCGGGCGCCCCGCCGTATTGCGACGGACACTGGGCGAGAAGGCCATCAAGATGGTCTATGACGATGACCCAGACAGTCAGGAAACGGTCCGTATCGTCGAGAACCCCGAAGCGGACCGGATGCGGTTCTGTCTGACCGATGAAGACGTCGAGTCGCTGGGCCGGCAGGCCATGACCATCGAGAATCATTACGGTCGCCCGATGGACATCGAATGGGGCAAGGACGGCGAAACCGGTCGGCTCTACATCCTCCAGGCCCGCCCGGAAACCGTGAAAAGCCGCGATGGCGGCCAGAGCCTCAAGCGCTATCAGCTCCACGAGCGCGGTCAGGTAATGGTCGAGGGACGCGCCATCGGGCAGCGTATCGGCGCTGGACGCGTGCGCGTGGTCGACGACCTCAACGACATGCACATGGTGGAGGCCGGCGATGTGCTGGTCACCGACATGACCGACCCCGACTGGGAACCGATCATGAAACGCGCCTCGGCGATCGTTACCAACCGCGGTGGACGCACCTGCCATGCCGCGATTATCGCCCGCGAGCTGGGCATCCCCGCCGTGGTCGGCACCGGTAATGGCACCGATCGCCTCACCGACGGTACCGAGGTGACCGTTTCCTGCGCCGAGGGCGATACGGGCTACATCTACCGCGGCATTCAGGATTTCGAGATACGCGATATCGAGCTCGGCAACATGCCGGAGTTGCCGTTCAAGATCATGATGAACGTGGGCAATCCGGACCGCGCCTTCGATTTCGCCCAGTTGCCCAACGCCGGTGTGGGGCTGGCCAGGCTCGAGTTCATCATCAATCGGATGATCGGCATCCATCCCCGTGCATTGCTGGAATACGATCAGCAGTCGGACGACCTCAAGGCCGTGATCGACAATCAGATCGCCGGCTATGACTCGCCGGTCGGCTTCTATGTCGACAAGCTCGCCGAGGGGATCAGCACACTGGCCGCGAGCTTCGCCGATCAGCCGGTGATCGTGCGCATGTCCGACTTCAAATCCAACGAATACGCCAATCTGATCGGCGGTGAGGCCTACGAGCCCGAAGAGGAAAACCCGATGATCGGGTTCCGCGGTGCCTCGCGCTACATCTCCGAGGATTTCCGCCCGTGCTTCGAGCTCGAGTGCCAGGCCCTGCGCAAGGTGCGCAACGAAATGGGGCTGACCAACGTCTGGATCATGATCCCCTTCGTACGGACCCCCGATGAGGGTCGCAAGGTCGTGGAGATGCTGGCTCGCAATGGCCTCGAGAAGGGCAAGGACGGGCTGAAGGTCATCATGATGTGCGAACTGCCCTCGAACGCCGTCCTCGCCGACGAGTTCCTGGAGATCTTCGACGGCTACTCCATCGGATCCAACGACCTCACCCAGCTGACCCTGGGGCTGGATCGGGATTCGGGGCTGGTCGCTCACCTGTTCGAGGAACGCGATCCCGCCGTCAAGGCATTGCTGCACATGGCCATCCAGGCAGCGAACCGGGCCGGCAAATACGTCGGCATCTGCGGCCAGGGTCCGTCCGATCACCCCGACCTGGCCCGCTGGCTGATGGAAGAAGGCATCGACAGCATCTCCCTCAACCCGGACAGCGTGGTCGAGACCTGGCTGTACCTCGGTGGTGAGACCGCGTGATCGCCGACGCCATGCCGCTGGTGATTGCGCCCGAGCATCTCGCCGCGCAAGCGAACAGCAGTCACCTGCAAGTGGTCTTTGTCGGCGACGGGGCGGTCTTTGCACAGGGCCATATCGAGGGGGCCACCTGCATCCGCTACAGCGACCTCGTCACCGCGCGACCACCGGCCGGTGGTGTTCTGCCACCGGCATCGGATCTGGCGGGTGTGCTGGGGGATGCAGGCATCACGCCGGCCACCCATGTGGTGGCGTACGATGCCAGCGGCGGTGGCGCCGCCTCGCGTCTGCTCTGGACTCTTGACTGTCTTGGCCACCGGCACTGGTCGCTTCTCGATGGCGGGCTGGGCGCCTGGCAGGCCGATGGGCGGCCGCTTGTCGAAGGCGCTTCGAGTACAACCGAACCGGCACCCGCCTACCCGGCGGTAACGGACGATGCCGTTGCCCGCGTGGGCGCCGATTATATCCAGGCCCACCTCGACGATCCGGATGTCGTGATCGTTGATGCAAGATCACCGGGTGAATACCGGGGCGAGGTTATGCGTGCCCGTCGCAACGGCCATATCCCCGGCGCAGTCAATCTCGAGTGGACCGACAATTTCGATCCCGACCGCAATGGCCGTCTACGCGCGGCATCGGCGCTGGCCGAGGAGTATGCCGAGCTCGGCGTCACCCCCGATCACGAGGTCATCACCCACTGCCAGACCCATCACCGATCGGCGCTGACCTATGTGGTGCTTCGATACCTCGGCTTCGAGCGGGTGCGTGGGTATGACGGCTCATGGTCCGAGTGGGGAAACGATCCCGCTCGACCGGTGAGCACACCGACGGACGGCTGAAACCGCACGCGGATCAGCCGCCGCGCGCCGCCTCACAGAGAAACCGCGACCGATAGTGGCGCAGCTCGTTGATGGAATCGCGGATATCATCCAGCGCGAGGTGCGAGGCGTTCTTCTGCGTGCTTTCAACCGCCGCCGGCATCCAGCGCCGCGCGAGCTCCTTGAGGGTGCTCACATCGATGTGACGATAGTGGAAATAGCGCATGAGCTCGGGCATGACCCGGTGGAGAAAGCGACGATCCTGACAGATGCTGTTGCCACACATGGGCGACGCACCGGCCGGCACCCACTGCTCGAGAAAACGCAGTGTCTGTCGCTCGGCCTCCGCCTCGTCGACGCTGCTCTGGCGAACCCGCTCGATGAGCCCCGAACCGCCGTGCTGGCTCTGATTCCACTGATCCATTCCATCAAGCACCGTCTCGGGCTGGTGAATCGCCAGAACGGGCCCCTCGGCGAGGATATTGAGTTCGGCATCGGTTACGATCGTGGCGATTTCGATGACCTGATCGTTGTCGACGTCAAGACCGGTCATCTCCAGATCGATCCAGATGAGATTATTCGCCGAGTAGAGCATAGGTACGGATTCCGATTACATGAATGGGCTGTCCAGTCTATCAAAGCCCCTTGCCCGCAGGATGACGCCGTAGATGCATGAATCAATGGCTCGCGTCGTCATGGCTAGCGGCGATCACTGCCTCGTCGCCGACAGCGACGGCAGTCTTAACCGCTGCCGCCCCCGCCGTCGACGCGACCCGCGACCGGTTTGCGGTGACCGGGTGCAGTGGAGCGCCGATGCACCGGACGGCTGGATCGATGCGATCGAGCCCCGTCGCAACCTGATCGAGCGCGGCGACTTTCGGGGACGACCCCGCGGGCTCGCGGCGAACGTCGATCGAATGGTCCTGGTGATCGCGCCCGAGCCTGCACCCGACGCCCTGCTTGTGGATCGTTATATCGTCCTTGGCAAGGCACTCGATATCCCGTTACTCCTCTGGTGTCACAAGCAGGATCTGGCATCGGCCGCCGGATCCATGCCGATGCAGGCGATCCGGCAACGTTGCGAGGATATGGCGATCCCGATCATGACCGGTAGCACGCACGATCCGGACGCACTCACCCGGCTGGAGGCCGCCACGGGCGGCGAGACGCTCATCCTCGTCGGACAGTCCGGTGTCGGCAAGTCATCGATTACCCAGGCGCTCGTTCCCACGGCAAGCCTTCGGATCGGACAGATATCGGCGAGCAGCGGTCAGGGCCGGCATACCACCAGCGAGACGACGCTGTTCGATCGCCCCGACGGCGGTGCGCTCATCGACTCCCCCGGCGTCCGGACGCTACGTCTCGATCACCTAAACCCGAGCGCTGTTGATGCCGCCTATCCGGTGATCGCCGAGGCCACCCGACACTGCCGATTCAATGACTGCCGCCACGGCACCGAGCCCGACTGCGGCATTCGCGAGGGCATCGCCGCCGGCTGCATCGATCCGGAGGCGCTGAAACGCTGGCAACGCCTGCGCGAGGAAACCGCCCGATGACAATCTTTTTCGCGATACTCGCGGTTGTTGCCGGGGCTTTACTAGGCTATCGGCAAGGCTTCGATGCCGTGACCGGGGCGCTTTTCTCCGCCGGTGAGCTCATGGTGCTGGTGGTGCCGCTGGTCATTATCGCCATTGTCATGGCCGCCTACGCGCAGGCCCTGCTACCGCGGGCCGTGGTCGAGCGATGGCTGGGGCGCGATGCGGGATGGCGCGGTCTTTTCATTGCGATCGCCGCCGGCGCAATCACACCCGGCGGGCCGTTCATGGCGTTCCCGCTGGTGGTCGGACTAAGGTCGGTCGGGGCGTCATTCCCCGTGTGCATCACCTATCTCACGGCCTGGTCCGTGCTCGGTATCCAGCGCATCCTCATCTGGGAGCTACCGTTCTTTGGCCTCGACTTCGTCATCCTGCGCCTTGCCGTTTCGCTCCCCCTGCCCCTGATCGCCGGTCTCGCTGCACAGTGGCTGGGCGATCCGGTCCGTCGCTGAATGCTGTATGCCTATCTCAGTGTGCTGGTGCTGGCGCTGGCACTCGGCGTGCTCGGGCATCGCCACGCCGCGGTGCGGCATCGCACAGTCCTGCAGGGGGCATGGCAGCAGCTCGCACCGCTGCTGATTCGCCTACCCATTGCGCTGATTGCCGCGAGCTTTATCGGCGAACTCATCCCGCAGGCCCTGTTCGGCCGCTGGCTGGGTGAAAGCTCGGGTATACAGGGGATCCTCATCGCGTCGCTGCTAGGCGGTATCCTGCCGGGCGGACCCGTGGTGGCGTTCCCGCTGATTCTGGTATTCGAGCGCGCCGGCGTCGGCCTGCCGCAGCTCGTGGCCGCACTGACCGGATGGTCCTGTTTCGCCCTGCATCGGACACTCGTCTTCGAGCTGCCGACGCTGGGCTGGCCCTTCGTCTGGAGACGTTGGCTGGTCAGTCTCCTCCTCGCCCCGCTGGCCGGTCTGATGACGCTCTGGATCCTGTGACGCGGCGCAACTATTTGCGCTCGTCAGAAAAGTTGATCTATAGTTGAATCATGTTCCAAACGGAGACCGGGTAATTCGAATCCCGATTGACCGATCCACAGAAAACCGCACGCCACGTGCCAATCAGTTTTCGCTCCCACTGCGGCTTCCTTGCGCCACTGGTCCTCAGACGGGTCAGCTGGCGTGTGGGAGTCGAGTGGCAAATGTTTTCAATAACGCAAGAGAATGGAGCTAACCATGAGTAAGCGTCCCCTTTACGCCCTGGCCCTCGCCGGTGCAATGGTCCCGATGGCCGCCAACGCCGAGTGTGGCGAGGTGTCCGTCGGCGAAATGAACTGGACGACCGGCGGCATCATGACCGGCATCACCGAATTCCTGCTCGAGCAGGGCTACGGCTGTGATGTGAAGGTCGTGCCATCGCAGACCACGGCAGCGATTTCATCCCTCGCCGAGAACAACGAACCCGATATCGTCCCCGATATGTGGGTGAATTCCGCACCGTCCTACTTCGATCTCGCAGAGCAGGGCAAGGTCCAGAAGGCCTCGGACACCTATACCAAAGGTGGCACGGAGCACTGGCTCCTGCCGAGGTACCTCGTCGAGGAGCATCCCGAGCTTGGAACCATCGAGGGGGTTCTGAATAACCCCGAGCTCGTCGGTCGCTTCAACAACTGTCCGGACGGCTGGGGCTGCCGAATCGTCAACGACTCCCTCATCGAGGCGCTTGATCTCGAAGGGAATGGCATCGAGGTGTTCAACCACGGCTCGGGTCAGACCCTGAAGGCGTCCATGGCATCCGCCTACCAGAATAAAGAGCCCTGGTTCGGCTATTACTGGGGTCCGACGGCGCCTCTCGGCAAGTACGACATGGTCAGCATCGACCTTGGCGAGTACAAGCCCGAGGTCCATGCCAACAACCAGGATCCGGAGTCTGATGAGGTTGGCGTTTCGGCCTTCCCGTCCGCAAGCGTCTTTAACATCGTCACCACTGACTTTGCCGAGCGCGAGCCCGAGGCTTTTGCGATGCTGCAGAACATGACGGTCGAGAATGAGACGATGAATGAGCTGCTCGCCTGGTACACCGACAATGAGGCGACCAATGACGAGGCTGTTGTCCGCTACCTGCAGAACAATCAGGAAGAGTGGATGAGCTGGATCAGCGAGGACGCGAAGGCGAACCTGCAGGGCATGTTCTAAACCGCTACCGTCAGGGAAAACTCAGGCGTCGGGGCCATGGTGTTCCGGCGCCTTTTCTAGTTCCGGAGAAGGAATCCGCCAATGGCGACTTATGATTTTATCTTTGACAGCCTGGGGCTTCGAGACTGGTGTGGTACCCCCGGGGGCGGCAATACGAGCATGGCCGATCTGCTCAAGAGCCAGGAGACAACGGAGCCCTCGCTCTGGGAGACACCCTTTCCGTCTCTCGATACTTTGCATGATGCCTGTCCGGCCATTGCCCAGACCCGGGATTTGACGGGTGGTCTGGAGAGTGGCTTTCTCAGTGTCAAGGACAGCCTGAAATTCGTTCTTGACCCTCTCACCGCGCCGCTTAGCTGGTTCCTCGAGGGCGCACTGGGCATGTTCCAGAACATGCCCTGGTTCGTCATGATCCCGTTGATGCTTGCCGTTGTGTTTATCGCGTCCAAATCGATGAAGCTGGTGGCGATGGTCGCGATCATGCTGCTATTCCTCGCGTTTATCGATCACTACACCTATGCCATGCAGACGCTGGCGATCATCGTAGTGTGTTCGCTGCTTTGCGTATTACTGGGCGTGCCCATCGGCATCGCTATGTCACGGAGCGACAATCTGCAAAGAGGAATCACACCGGTCCTGGACATGCTCCAGACACTGCCGCCGTTCGTTTACCTGATCCCGCTGATCTTCCTGTTCTCGGTCACCGAGCCGAAGCTCTACGGTATTGCCATTATCCTCTACGCCATCGTCCCGGTCATCCGGCTGACCAACCTGGGGATTCGGCTGGTCGACAAGGACGTGATCGAGGCCGCCGATGCCTACGGCATGACCGATCGGCAGAAGCTCTACGGCGTGCAGATCCCGCTGGCGTTGCCGAACATCATGGCGGGCGTAAACCAGACCATCATGATGAGCCTCGCCATGGTTGTTATCGCGTCGCTGGTCTCGGCCCCCGGCCTGGGTGTGCTGGTCCTGCGTGGTATCCGCAACCTTGAGCTGGGTGTGGGGCTGGTCTCCGGACTGGGCATCGTCCTCCTCGCCGTCATCCTTGACCGTGTGACCAAGGCCGCCCTGGCCCGCGTCAACACGTCGCAGCAGCAGTAAAGGGAGGTCGATCACATGAGCGATCAGGTCAAGATCTCGATTCAGCATCTCTACAAGATTTTTGGTGATGACCCGGACTGGGCGCTAGAGCACGTCAAGGCCGGGGTCAACAAGACCGATCTGCTGGATCAGTACGGCCATGTCCTGGGGCTGCAGGACATCAACGTGGATATAGACAGCGGCAAGATCACCGTCATCATGGGACTGTCCGGATCGGGGAAATCCACCCTGATCCGCCATCTCAACCGCCTGATCGAGCCCACGGCGGGGAATATAACCGTCAATGGCGAGAACGTCCTTGACTATGACGAGGACAACCTGCGGCGACTGCGTCGCGAGCACATGTCGATGGTGTTCCAGAAGTTCGGGCTCCTGCCCCACCGCACCATTGCCGAGAACGCGGCCATGCCGCTCATCGTGCGGGGCGGGAAAAAGCAGGAATCGCTGGCGGAAGCGAGCAAGTGGCTCAAACGCGTCGGCCTCGAGGGCAACGACAACCAGAATCCCCATCAGCTCTCCGGCGGGATGCAGCAACGTGTCGGTATCGCCCGGTCGCTGACATCCAACTCCGACATCATGCTCATGGACGAGGCCTTTTCGGCACTCGATCCTCTGATCCGTACGGACATGCAGGATCTGCTGCTCGATCTGCAGAACGAGCTGCAGAAAACAATCGTGTTTATCACTCACGATCTGGATGAGGCGCTCAAGCTCGCCGACCACCTGGTCATCCTCAAGGACGGCTACATCGTCCAGCAGGGCGAACCGCAGGAGATCCTGATACGGCCGAACGATCCCTACATCATCGACTTCATCAGCGACATCAACCGCGCTCGCGTTCTGCGGGTACGTTCAGTGATGGAGTACAAGCGTGAGGCGATCGAAGGACCCATCGCCGGCGATGTTGATGAGGACACCAACCTTGAATCGGTTATTGCCGCTTCGGAGGGCAATACCGAGCTGACCTACCGCGTTGTTCGGGATGGTGAGCAGGTCGGCGTCATCGATATGCGCATGCTCATGAAGGCCCTGGTACCGACCGGTGCCTCGGAGGATGGCGCTCGCGGTAAGTACTGAACCGTACCGTTACGCTCATCGACACTAAGAGGCCCCTCTCACTGGAGGGGCCTTTTCGTTGGGGAAGTCTTCAGAGATCCGGATCAGGCCTCTTCCGCGAAGGCGTCAAAGGCCTCGAGTGCCTGTGCGCCGTACACAAAGGCGGGACCGCCGCCCATGTACAGGCAGACACCGATGGTCTCGAGGACCTCGGCCCGCGTCGCACGGTAGCCGGCGGCCGCTTTTGCGTGGAATGCAATGCAGCCTTCGCAGCGGATTGAGACGCCAATAGCCAGTGCCATCAGCTCTTTGTCCTTGGCGCTCATCGCGCCATCCTTTTCAGCCGCCTTGGCGAGCTGCGAGAACCCCTTGGCAACCTCGGGATGACCCTTACCGAACTGCTGCATCAGTGCCGTGAGTTCGTCGGTCGTTTTTGACCAGTCCTTGTACATCATCGTCTCCTGGATATTTTCAATGGGAAGTTACGTGACCGAATGTATTCGCGCCGGTGTGAGCATGCTCCGGGTGTTCGAACTCCAGTGTTGAATGCAGTATCCCGAAACCATTACCAAGCGCGGTCTTGAGCTCGGACTTGACCGCCTCCAGCCGCTGCCATCCGACCTCTGTCAGCACGACATGGGCATCCAGTGAAGCCTCGTGCTCCTGCATCTGCCAGAGGTGAACGTGGTGGACGTCCTGCACACCATCGACCTCTCGGAGCGTCGAGATGACGGCCTCACCGTCGATATCCGGCGGGCTGCACAGCATTAATGTCCGAATCGGCCCTCCGATCTCGGTGAGCCCGAGGTAGAGGATATAAACGGCAATACCAATGGTAATGGCCGGATCCACCCAGACCGCATCGAACAGGATGATCAGTGTCCCGGCCACCATCACGGCGATTGAAGCCAGCGCATCCGAGAGATTGTGCAGGAAAAGCGCGCGTATATTCACACTGCCCTTCTGCATTGAATAGGTCAGCAGGGCTGTAATGGCGTCGACGATAAGCGCCAGCGCGGCAACAACGACAACCACCCAGCCCGTCACTTCAGTCGGCTCGACAATCCGCATTATCCCCTCGTAGATCAGGTAGGCGCCGACGAGGATGAGCGTTGTGTAATTGACGAGCGCAGCGACGACTTCCACCCGCGCATAGCCGAAACTCATGCGGGCATCCGCCGGGCGCCGGGCAACTTTGCGGGCCGTAAAACCAATCACCAGCGACGCCATGTCGGAGAGGTTATGCAACGCGTCGGCGATCAGCGCCAGGCTCCCGGAGAGGATGCCGGCCACAACCTGCGCCGCCGTCAGCAGGCCGTTGACGACGATCGCGAGGAACACGCGCCGGTCGCCACTTTCGAAATCGGCGTGAACGTGGGCATGACTGTGGTGATGTGCCATAAGGGATCATACTGATTGGGGGCGTTCGCCCGACAGTGATGCAGCGCACACCATTATAAGCCATCAATTTCCGTGGAGATAACAATGGAACTGACCGACAGGATCTGCATCGTCACCGGCGGCGCGAGCGGCATAGGCTTCGAGATTGCCCGCACCTTTGCGCAGGCCGGCGGCAAGGTCGTCATCGCCGACATCAACGTCGATGCCGCGAATGACGCCGCGCGGGCGCTGGGCGAGGGACACACGGGCGTCGACATGGACGTCACCGACGAAGCGGCCGTGCAGCGTGGCGTCGAGAAGGTTATCGCGGAGCACGGCCGGATCGATGTCCTGGTGTCGAACGCCGGCATCCAGATCGTCAAGCGGGTCGAGGAGTTCAGCTACGCCGACTGGCGCAAGGTCGTCGCGATCCATCTCGACGGCGGATTCCTGACATCGAAGGCTGTGCTGCCCCATATGTATGCCCGGGGCAGCGGAACGATCCTCTATGTCGGGTCGGTCCATTCGCAGGAGGCCTCGGCCCTCAAGGCGCCCTACGTCTCGGCCAAGCACGGCCTGATGGGACTCGCGCGGACCATTGCCAAAGAGGGCGGGCCGCATGGCGTCCGCACCAATGTCATCTGCCCCGGATTTGTCCGGACACCGCTGGTGGACAAGCAGATCCCCGAGCAGGCGAAAGATCTGGGCATCTCCGAAGAGGAAGTCGTCAATGAAGTCATGCTGGGCGAAACCGTGGACAAGGAGTTCACCACGGTTGAAGACGTCGCACACACAGCGCTTTTCCTCGCAACCTTCCCGAGTAACGCACTGACCGGGCAGAGCATCGTGGTCAGCCACGGCTGGCGGATGGACTGATGGCGACATCGGCCAAGCCCGTCAATCTGGCGCTGCAGGGCGGCGGCGCGCACGGCGCCTTCACCTGGGGCGTGCTGGACCGTATTCTCGAGGACGAACGCCTCGCAATCGCCGGCATCTCCGGCACCTCGGCCGGCGCGATGAACGCCGTCGCGGTGGCTGATGGCTACACGCGGGATGGCCCGGAAGGCGCACGCGCCGCCCTCGACAACTTCTGGCGCTGCATGAGCGAAGGCGCCAGGGGCAGCCCGCTGAAACGCACTCCCCTCGACACACTAACGGGCTACTGGGGTCTGGATCGCAACCCCGTCTATTACGCGATGGACGCGATGTCGCGGATCGCCTCGCCGTATCAGCTCAACCCGGCGAACATGAACCCGCTGCGCGATCTGCTCGAGGAGAGTATCGACTTCGAG
The DNA here is from genome assembly GCF_004217415.1 of Spiribacter vilamensis. NCBI lineage: Bacteria > Pseudomonadati > Pseudomonadota > Gammaproteobacteria > Chromatiales > Ectothiorhodospiraceae > Spiribacter > Spiribacter vilamensis. The sequence goes on along the minus strand of NZ_SHLI01000001.1, from coordinate 457,537 downwards.
AGGGTGCGCCATTGCACCGCCTTCAAGCTGTTCATCTCGGCAACCAATGTCGAGACCGGAAAGGTCAAGGTGTTTCCACGCGAGCACCTGACCGCGGATATGGTGATGGCCTCGACCTGCCTGCCGACCCTGTTTCAAGCAGTCGAAATCGACGGGGTCCCCTACTGGGATGGCGGCTATATGGGTAACCCGGCGCTGTTTCCGTTCTACGGCAAAACCGGCAGCGACGACGTTGTGGTTGTCCAGATCAATCCCGTCGAGCGCAAAGGCGCACCGACAACGCCGCAGGATATCCAGGACCGGATGAGCGAAATCAACTTCAACAGCAGCCTGTTGAACGAACTGCGGGCGATTGACTTCGTTGACCGGCTGATTCGCCAGGGCAAGTTGTCAACGCAAGACTACCGCCAGGTGCGGGTTCATATCATCGAAAACCAGGCCGAAATGAAGCCCCTGGGCGCCTCGTCGAAGCTCAATACCGAATGGGCATTCCTCACCAAGCTGCGCGACATGGGCCGGGAGACGGCCGACCGCTGGCTTGATGAGACCGTCCCGCATATCGGCACACGGGCAACGGTCAATCTGCGTAAAATGTTCGACAGTATCGGCGGCGAGCACCAGGGATAGGGCAGCGTGGTCACGGAGCGTTTCGCTGCGACGGATCGCGGGTGAAGGCAGCGGGACGTTCAGCGCTTCCCTCTCTGCGCTGACGGCGGGTCGCCTCGGCCCACCAGACGAGCTGTGCCAGGGTTCGGCCAAGGTAATCGCTCCAGCGGTCGCCGTCGACGCCTGACAGGTAGCCCCCCTCCTCCTCGAATACTTCCTGTGCCCTGGGCACGTGGATCATCGCTGATACGGGCAGGCACCCGAGTTCGGCGAGATACGTCCGCATGTTGACGGCCGCCCGGGCCCCGCCCCACTGCCCGGCGGAATAGGTGGCGATCGCGCTCGGCTTGTAGGAGAAGAGCGAGCTGCCAAAGTGGTTGAGGAGATGGGCGAGCGCCGGGCTCATGGAGTGGTTGTACTCGGGGCTGGCCATGACGTAGCCATCGGCGGCTTCTATCCGCCGCGCCAGGTCATCCAGCGCCACGGGGGCTTTGCCCTGCGGATACGAGAATTGCGGCTTGAACGAACCACCGAGGTCGAATGCCAGCGGATCGACGAGCTCGACCTCGTGGCCGTCAGTCTCGAGCCAGCCCTTGCAGGCGCGCGCGACTCTGAGACCAAGTCGTGCAGGGCGCGGAGGTGTACTGTCGCGGACCGATCCGAGGAATACAAGGAAATTCATGGGCATGGAACAACTTCAGAGGGAGGGTTCGAACCCCGGCACTGCTTCAGACATAAAACAGGGGCCTGCAGCCCCTCTTTTATGTCTGGCGGAGAGGGAGGGATTCGAACCCTCGGTACGGGGTTACCGTACACGCGCTTTCCAGGCGCGCTCCTTCGACCGCTCGGACACCTCTCCAATAAGCATGCAGGGTAATTCACGGCGGGCTGTGGATCAATCAGTGCCGCGGCCCGGGCCGTAGACCGAGGTCGGGAAGGGAGTGACATTACCGTCGGCATCGGAAATCCTGGGAGCGCCTTCCTTTTCGACTTCATCCACGCGGACGATGGAGTGCATCGGGACATAGGTGCGCTTTACGCCCTCGAACTCGTTTTTAAGCTTCTCTTCCGCCGGATCGACAACAACCTGGGTACGCTCGCCAAAGGTGAGCTCTTCGATCTCGACAAAGCCGAGCAACCCACCGTCGGAGATATTGCGCGCGTAGATCTCGTAAATCTTGCCCTGGTTGTGAAATATCACTCGGTAAATGCGCTCTGAATACGCCATGCAACCCTGCCGGTCTTTGCTATTTATGGCGATAAGCCTAACACGGCACAGGATTCCGGCGCCGTGACGCGATGGCAGGACCCGGCCGGGACGATGAGCCCGCCCCGGCCATGATTGATTTAGTCGGTGGGCTGACGAGCGACACGCAGATAGGGCTTGAGGGTATCCCACCCCTCCGGGAATTTCTCTCTTGCCTGCTCGTCCGTGACCGCCGGCGGAATGATGATGTCGTCGCCATCACGCCAGTTGACCGGGGTCGCGACCGTGTGCCGCGCGTTCAGTTGCAGCGAATCGAGCAGGCGCAGTATCTCGTTGAAATCGCGACCACTGGTCATCGGATAGATGAGCATCGCCTTGATGCGCTTGTCCGGACCAATGACGTAAACCGCTCGAACAGTGGCATTGTCCTTGGCGGTCCTGCCCTCGTAGTTCTCGCCATCGTCCTCGGGCAGCATGTCATAGAGCTTGGCGACGGTGAGATCCGTGTCGCCGATCATTGGATAATTCGGCGCCGTGCCCTGCGTCTCTTCGATGTCGCGCGCCCAGGTTGCGTGGTTCTCGACAGGATCCACCGAGAGCCCGATGACCTTTGTACCGCGCTTGTCGAAATCCGGCTTGAGCTGTGCCATGTAGCCGAGTTCGGTGGTGCAGACCGGCGTAAAATCCTTCGGATGTGAAAACAGGATCGCCCAGTCGTCACCGATCCAGTCGTGGAATCGGATCTCGCCTTCTGTGGTTTTGGCGGTAAAATCCGGCGCCAGGCTTCCTATACGCAGTCCCATCGAAACGCTCCAGTGGCTTCTGTTTAACGATAATGAAAAGAGCGTAGAGCCCAAGACCCATCATTTAAAAGAATTATTCATTATTTTTATATAACTGGATCGAATACTATGCATGCATGGGAAGGCCAGAGCTTCAACGACGTACACCTCCTCACCCAGCGCCGCGACCCCCGGCGCTTCCAGGTCGGCTGCGCCACGAGTGATGGCACACATCTCGCCCTCCAGTGGTTCCGCAATATGCCCGAGATCTCGCAGTGGCTCCGGCGCATGGAGCCTCAGCGCTGGGCCATACGCGGCCCCGCCCTGATCGCGATCAAGGCAGAGCTCGAGCCGATCCTCACGCGTGTCGACGTCTACGGGCTCGAGGAAGAGAGCCGCGTCGCCCACAATGCCATCACGTCAGCGCATTACCAGATCCTCTGGTGGGGGGACTTCAGCACCTTTGCCGCGGGAGGAGATCACTGGTCGGACATTTTTCTGACGCGGGAGGGCCTGACCCCGGTCAATGCGGCGGACAACGAGCAGGCCAGGGCACTGGCGGAAAGCCTTCGGGCCCGTGTCGATGCCCTGTCCGATTAACCGCCTCAGCGGTTGCGTTGCGCGGGAACTGGGCCTTAATGTCAGCTTATGAATAAACCCTGTATTTTTTGCGAGATCGCTGCGGGACGGATGGACGCCGAGCTCATCCACCAGGATGATCAGGTGGTCGCATTCCGCGACATCCACCCGCAAGCACCCACTCACGTGCTCATCATCCCGCGCCGACACATAGAGAGCATGACCGAGATCGAGGCGGCGGACGCCGAGCTCATCGGCCACATGCATCTAACGGCCAAAACGCTTGCTGAATCGCTAGGTATCGCGGAAACCGGTTTTCGCAGCATCTTCAACTGCGGACGCGATGCCGGCCAGACTGTCTGGCACATCCACCTCCATTTGATGGGTGGGCGCAGCATGGGCTGGCCACCCTGGCCCGGGAACTGATCTGATATGAAATTCTTTGTCGACACGGCGCAGGCCGACGATATCCGTGAACTCAACGATTACGGACTGCTTGATGGCGTTACCACCAACCCGTCGCTTATTGCGAAATCGGGGCGTGATTTCAAGGCCGTGGTCGGCGAGATCTGCGAGATCGTCAACGGTCCTGTATCCGCAGAAGTAGCGGCCCTCGATTTTGACGGCATGCTGCGCGAGGCCCACACGCTCGCGGCGATCGCGGACAATGTTGTCGTCAAGCTGCCGTTGACACTGGACGGCCTCAAGGCATGTCGTCGGTTGGACGGTGATGGTATCGCCACCAACGTAACGCTCTGCTTTTCCGCCAATCAGGCGCTACTGGCAGCCAAGGCCGGTGCGACCTACATCTCGCCGTTCATTGGTCGGCTTGATGACATCAATGTCGACGGCATGACGTTGATTAACGAGATGCGGGCGATCTACGACAATTACGATTTCCCCACGCAGATCCTTGCGGCGTCGATCCGTAACGCCAACCACGTCAAGAACGCCGCGCTTGCCGGCGCCGATGTGGCGACCATCCCGCCTGGCGTCATCCGCAGCCTCGCGAACCATGTGCTGACCGATCAGGGGCTGGATCAGTTTACCCGCGACTGGCGGACCACCGGCCAGTCCATCTGAGCGGATCAAACCCGCTTTCAGGTCGACTCCCGCTGACTGATGATGGTGAGCGCCGTCACCGAGGACAGGATAATCAACATCCCCACCACCTCGGCAATGGAAAGCGCCTCTCCGAGCCCGATCACGCCATAGAGCGTGGCGGTGATCGGCTCAATCATCGCCACTACCGCCGCCATTGTGGGCAATACACCCCGCAGGCCGATGAAGTAGCACAGGAACGACAAGCCTGCCCCGATCAGTCCGAACAGGAGAAATAACGGTGCATCGGGTGATAGCGGCACACTGATCGCCTGTTGCGGATCGACCAGGAACACCAGCGCCAGGACGGCGGCGAGAAACGCAATCATCAGCGAGACCGGTGTGCGCCCATGCGGTCCGGCGGATTTGAAGGCAAAGATAAACACCGAATACGAGATTCCGGACAGGAGACCGGCGATCACGCCCCACGGGCTGAACGCGCCCGGCGTTGTACGGTAAAGCCCCGTTAACAGCACAACCCCCACCATAATCGCCGCGATAACGCTCAGCTTTAACAAGGTTGGTCGTTCTGTCCCGCGCACGAACGACACGAAATAGACCATGACCGGCGCGCTGTACATCAGCGTCACTGCGACCGCGACACTGGCCTCCGTGATGCTGATGAAATAGAAAGTGAGATTGCCGGTAACGCCCAGCCCCGCCAACACTGACCACCCGACCAGGGGCCGCGTCAGGTTGAGGCTGTAACCCTGCAAGCGGATCACGGTCACCCATGCGAGCATACAAAAGAGGCCGATCAGCAAACGCCAGAACGATAGCAACTCGGGCTCCCAGCCCGAGGTCATCAGCTGGCCGGCCAGACCTCCGGCGAGCCCCCACTGGAACGCGGCGGCCATCACAAGCGCAATTGGAAGCAACATCGGCGTGATCCCCGGTCACCCGCTGAAAGGGTATGTATTGCGGTGACCTTCAGGGGACACATGTTGCGGTCAAGGGTTCCAGTGTCAACGGCTTACGGCGCGATGATTAATGAGCCCCAGCATCAACTTTACTGATGGCACGCTGGTAAACTATCAAAATTCACCTCACCAACAACTCCTTCGACAAGGTTAACGGCTTGATATGACTGACCAACAATTAGACCTGATCACGCTCGCCGGTAGTACCCGAAAGGCATCGGTCAACAAGAAGCTCGCTCGACTGGCAAGGGACCGGGCCCGCCACGCCGGTGCAAGCGTCGAGTTCCTCGATCTCGCCGATTACCCACTGCCGCTCTACGACGGAGATCTGGAAGATCGCGAGGGGATTCCGGCCGCTGCGCAAGAGCTCAAGGCCCGCTTGCGTCAATGCGACGGGTTTTTGATTGCGTCGCCGGAGTACAACAGTTCACTGTCGCCAGTGCTCAAGAACGCCCTCGACTGGATCTCGCGTCGGAAGGACGCGGATGAGCCACCTCTCGCGGCCTATCGGGGCAAGGTTGCAGCGCTGGTGGCCGCATCACCCGGTGGCCTGGGCGGTCTGCGCGGATTAGTCCCGCTGCGGATGATGCTTGGCAACATCGGGGTTCATGTTATCCCGGATCAATTCGCACTCGCCGGCGCATTCGATGCCTTCAATGACGCAGACGAGCTTGCCGATCCGAAGCAGGCGGAGCAATTGAGCACGGTGGTCGAAGCCTGGGTCGCGACCGCTGCCAGGTTGAAGCAGCACGGCTAGTCCGGGCGATATCGCTAACGGACGATTTCAGGAGGAAAGGCTGCGCCCGGGAGGATTAACTCAGGGGTTCGAACCCTCCCGGGTGTCCATAAAAAAAACCGGCTGAACGCCGGTTTTCCTTTGGTCTTGGTGCGCCCGGGAGGATTCGAACCCCCAGCCTCCTGATCCGTAGTCAGGTGCTCTATCCAGTTGAGCTACAGGCGCCTTAACGAGCGCGAATTATGATCAAGTTACCGGGGGGCGTCAAGGGAGGAGCCGGAGCCGAACTCTGCTTGCACTCGGGCACGAACGAGCTGTAGCGTTTTGATTGAACACTCAATCAAAGGAAGCATATGAGCTGCCAAATTTCCCTGAGCCGTCCGATCCGTCAATTCACGGGGATCCTCGCCATCACGATACTCACGGGCGCGCCCAATGCGTCGGCGAACACGCTTGATCGCCAGCTTACAGCGCTCCAGGACTTCCAGGTGGTTGCCCATCGCGGCGCCAGCGGGCATGCGCCCGAACACACGCTGCCTGCCTTTCAGATGGCGTATGACATGGGTGCCGATTACCTCGAGCTCGATATTCAGATGACGGCTGACGGTGAACTCGTCGTCCTGCACGACGAGACCCTCAACCGCACCACCGATGCCGAAGGTCCCCTTCAGGACTACACGCTTGCCGAGCTTCAGGAGCTTGATGCCGGGAGCTGGTTCAATACGACCAACCCGAGCCGTGCCCAGTCGAGATTCGCCGGCACGCAGGTACCCACCCTCGATCAGGTCATCGATCGCTTTGGCACGCAGACCCGCTATTACATCGAGACCAAGTCTGCAGAACGCGACCCCACGCTCGAAGCGGAATTAATGGAAGCGCTGGAGGGGCGTGGGCTGATTGAGGCTGGTGCGGTGACCATCCAGTCGTTCTCGCAGGAGAGTCTGCGCAAGGTACAGGCCATCAACCCGAATGTCCCGCTGGTACAGCTCGTCTGGTACTACCCGGAAAACGAGGACAGCGAGGAATTGACCGAGTGGACGGGTGTTACACCTGGCCCCGAGGCCATTACCGATGCCGATTTTCAGGAGGTACGTGATTACGCGGTAGCCATCGGAACCAATATGACTTACCAGGGTGAACCGGTGATTGACGAGGCTTTCGTGACACAGGCGCAGGACAACGATCTGCTGGTCCATGTTTATACAGTCAACGGTATCCCGATGATGGAGCAGTTGCTGGGCTGGGGTGTCGACGGGATGTTCACGAACTTTCCCGATCGCTTGATCCGCCTTACGCAGTAGGCCGGACCGGACAGTGTCGTGGCGAATAGCCGCTCAACGGGTATACTCGCATTTTTCGATTTGCGGGGGTTTTCACCATGCTGGATCGCTTCTTCGAACTGGCTGAGAGCGGCACGGACATCCGTCGGGAGCTGCTGGCCGGACTGACCACCTTCCTGACGATGGCCTACATCGTGGTCGTCAACCCGAGCATTCTCTCCGAGACGGGCATGGACTGGGGCGCCGTTTTTGTCGCCACCTGTCTCGCCGCCGCACTCGGCAGCCTCATCATGGGGCTCTACGCCAACTATCCATTCGGGTTGGCGCCCGGCATGGGGCTGAACGCCTATTTCACCTATGGCGTGGTGCTGGGTATGGGAATCGCCTGGGAGACCGCTCTCGGGGCGGTTTTCCTGTCCGGCATCCTGTTTCTGATCATCTCGGTGCTACCGATCCGCGAATGGCTGATCAACGCCATTCCGCTGTCACTCAAGATGGCGATTTCCGCAGGGATCGGGTTTTTCCTGGCGATCATCGCACTCCAGAACGCCGGTGTCGTGGTCAACAGCGACGCGACGCTCGTGACTCTGGGTGATTTGACAGCCATTCCGACCCTTTTGGCCATGCTCGGCTTCGTGATCATGGTGGGATTGAGCTACCGCGAGATCCCGGGCGCTGTCCTGATTGGCATCCTCGTGGTCAGCCTGATTGGCGTGCCCCTCGGCGTCGCGGAGTTCGATGGCGTGGTGTCCATGCCGCCGGATCCGAGCCCGACTTTCCTGCAGATGGATATTGCCGGGGCTTTGGAACTGGGCCTTGTCTCTGTCGTGCTGGTATTCCTGTTCGTCGATCTCTTTGACAGTACCGGCACGCTCGTTGGCTTGTCTCACCGTGCCGGCCTGCTCGATCGCGATGGCCGTCTCGGGCGGCTGCGCAGTGCCCTGGTGGCCGACTCGGGGGCGAGCATCGGCGGCGCCCTGTTCGGGACCTCAACGACAACAACCTACATCGAGAGCGCATCCGGGATTAACGCCGGCGGTCGCACCGGCCTGACTGCAGTCGTTATCGCCGTGCTCTTTCTGCTGTCGCTGTTCTTCCTGCCGGTGGTCAGCGCGATCCCGGGCTACGCAACGGCTCCAGCACTGCTGTTTGTGGCATGCATGATGGTCCGCGGTCTGGCCGAGCTGGACTGGGATGACATCACCGATACCGCGCCGGCCGTGGTGACGGCGATTGCGATGCCGCTCACCTACTCCATTGCCGATGGCATGGGGCTCGGGTTTATCACCTACGTGTTCGGCAAGACACTGGCCGGCAAGCCTATGCAGATCCACCCGGCCGTATGGCTGATTGCCGCGCTGTTCGTGCTGCGTTTCGCGTTTATCTGACTCGAACACAGCGGGGCGGATGTATCCAGGGGCGGAATGATGACGCTCGCGGGCCGCCGCCCTGGCTTGACGCCTGTCGCGACAACACGACTGTTGGTGTGCTGTACTTGGAGACAGACCTTCGGGACCGTCCCCTTGTCAACGCGAGGAATTCATCATGTCATCACGCAATGTCGTTATCTGCCATCCCGTTCGTACCGCCATCGGCACCTATAACGGTAGCCTGAAGGACACCCCTGCCACGGATCTGGGCGCGCGGGTCATTCAGGAAACCCTGTCTCGATCCGGCCTGGCCGCCGACAAAGTACAGTCGCTGATCATGGGGCATGTCATCCAGGCGGGCTGTCGCATGAACTCGGGTCGCCAGGCCGGCATTGGCGGCGGCCTGCCGGTAGACGTGCCTGCGCTTACCGTCAACCGGGTCTGTGGCTCCGGAGCTCAGGCAGTAGCGAGCGCCGCCATGGAGATCTGGAGCGGCATGACCGACTGCACCATCGCCGGCGGCATGGAGAACATGGACCGCGCCCCCTACGTGCTGCCCCAGGGCCGCTGGGGCGCACGCATGGGCGATGTGACCATGTTCGACGCCATGTTGCTGGACGGTCTCAACGATGCCTTCAGCAACAGGCATGCCGGCTGGCATACCGAGGATCTGGTAAGCCGCTATGGCATCTCTCGAGAGGATCAGGATAAGTGGGCGCTGCGCTCCCAACAGCACTTCTCAAAGGCCCAGGAGGCTGGGCACTTCGACGCCGAGATCGCCGGCGTGGAACTCACCAGCCGCAAGGGCACCACGACTTTCGCCCGTGACGAGCATAATCGTAGCGATGTGTCGCTTGAATCGCTCAACAAGATGAAACCCGCTTTCCGCAAGGAGGGCACCATCACCGCCGGCAATGCCCCGGGACTCAACAGCGGCTCGGCAGCGATGATCGTCGCCGAGCGTGGTTGGGCCGAACAACAGGGCCTCACCCCCATGGCCCGACTTGTGTCCTTCGGCGTCGGCGCCGTCGAGCCGGACTACTTCGGCATCGGCCCGGTACCTGCCGTCAAGCAGGCGCTTGAGCGGGCCGGCTGGTCGGTGGGTGATCTCGACCGGGTCGAGATCAATGAGGCTTTCGCCGCCATCGCCCTGGCCTGTCAGCGCGAGCTGGGGCTACCGGAAGACATCGTCAACGTGGAGGGCGGCGCCATCGCCCACGGCCACCCCGTGGGCGCGAGCGGAGCAGTGCTGACCACCCGCTTGCTGCATGCCATGCAGCGCAACGGCGAACGTCGCGGCGTCGTTACCCTGTGCATTGGCGGCGGGCAGGGCATTGCGCTGGCACTGGAAACGCTTTAACCGCGGCGGCAGACGCCCCTGCATCGTTGACGCGATTGGGCCCGCTTAGGTATCTGGCGGCGGATTGTCAGCCTTTCCTAACCGCTCGCACACTCCGTATACACACTCATTGATGTGTATAGGACGTGTGCAAGGAGTCGGAAAGAACGTAAGCGTACGGCTAGTACCGCCTTCCGGTCCGCTCGGTGATGATCGATGATCACGTCTCCATAAGTTAAGTGGGCATCGGTTAGGTGTCCATCGGGAGGCAAAGTGGACACCGACGAACAACACACGCGAGCTGGCGGTGGGGACCGACGCCGGTGGTTCACCGTTGGTTATAAGCGGCAAGTGGTCGAGGAGACCCTGACCGGAGACACTTCCGTGTCGGTGGTTGCCCGCCGCCACGACCTCAACTCCAACCAGCTCTTCAACTGGCGCCGGCACTATCGCAATGGGCTGCTCGAGGAGACGGCGAACTCGGGTGCGGCGCTGATGCCCGTTCACGTCGCCGATGCGCAGGTTGCTGCGACGGCCGAACCGCCGGGTTCTCCGCGGCCGCCGTCGGCGGGTGGCGAGGTGGAGATCCACCTCAGTGGCGGTCACCGAGTGGTGGTGCGCGGTGACGCCGACCATGCGGCGCTTCGCGTGGCGTTAGAGGTGTTGAGCGGATGATCGCGCCACCGACGGGCACGCGTGTCTACCTGGTCGCGGGTGTCACCGACATGCGCAAGGGCTTCGACGGGCTCGCCGCCATGGTCGCGCATCGGCTGAGCCGGGATCCGTTCTCGGGGCGGATCTTTGTCTTCCGCGGCCGGCGCGGGGATCGCATCAAAGTGTTGTGGTGGGACGGTCAGGGGCTGTGCCTGTATGCCAAGCGCCTGGAACGGGGTCGCTTTGTGTGGCCACGTGTGGACCACGGGGCCGTGTACCTCACCGCCGCGCAGTTGGCGATGCTCCTCGAGGGGATCGACTGGCGCACGCCGCAGCGCACGTTCGATCCGCAATACGCCGCCTGAGTCGTGCTCGGCGATGCGATGATCGGTATAATGCAGCCATGCCGACAACGCCCGCCAACCCTCTGGAACCGCCCGAGGATGTCGCTGCCCTGCGCGCCGAACTTGCGGCGAGCCGTGCGGCGTTGGCGGAGCTGCGTAGCCGTCTCCACCACCGCGACTGCGAGCTGGAGAAGCTCAAGCTCGAGCTCGCCCGGCTCAAGCGCTGGCGGTTCGGCCGCTCCTCGGAGCGGCTGGATGCACAGATCGCCCAGCTCGAACTCACTATCGAAGCGATGGAGACCGTGTCGGCCAGTGCGGCTGCGCAGGCCCCCGCACCGGCACCGCCCCGGTCATCGGCATCCACAGCCCGTTCAACACGCCCGTCCCTGCCCGAGGATCTGCCCCGCGAAGACCGGCACCACGCCGCTGCCTGCACCTGCCCGGACTGCGGCGCGGCGCTGACCTACCTCGGCGAAGACGTCAGCGAGGTGCTGGAGTACGTCCCGGCGTCGTTCAAGATCATCCGCCATATCCGCCCCAAGCATCGATGTGGGCAGTGCGGCACGATCGACCAGGCGCCCGCCGCCGAGCGGCCCATCGAGCGGGGGCGGGCCGGCGCCGGGCTACTCGCCCAGGTGCTGGTCGCGAAGTACTGTGATCATCTGCCGTTGTACCGCCAGTCGGCGATCTATGCCCGTGAGGGTGTGCCGCTCACGCGCTCGACCCTCGCCGACTGGGTGGGGGCGAGCAGTGCGCTGCTCGCACCGCTGGGCGACGCACTCCAGCGTCACATCCTCGGTGGCGCGACGGTCCACGCCGACGACACGCCGGTGCCGGTGCTCGCACCGGGCCGCGGCCAGACCCGTACCGCTCGGCTATGGACGTATGTACGTGATGAACGGGCTGCCGGTGGCGAGACGCCGCCGGCGGTGCTGTTCCGTTACTCACCGGATCGCAAGGGGCTGCATCCGCAGCGTCACCTGCGGGCGTTCACCGGCGTGCTCCAGGCCGACGGCTACCCGGGCTTCCGAGCGCTCTACGAGACGGGCCGCGTTCAGGAGGCGGCGTGCTGGGCGCACGTGCGACGCAAGTTCCACGATGTCGCCCAGGCCAACGACTCGCCGTATGCTCGCGAAGCGCTAACGCGCATCGGCTCGCTCTATGCCGTTGAGGCCGACCTCCGCGGCCAGCCGCCGGATCGCCGTCGCTGTGAGCGCCAGGCCCGGGCGGGTCCCGTGCTCGACGACCTGCGTACCTGGTTCAACGACACGCTCCAGCGCGTCTCGGCGAAGTCGACCTTCGCGGTGGCGGTGCGCTACGCGCTCGAGCGGTGGACGGCGCTCACGCGCTACCGGGATGACGGTCGGGTGGAGATCGACAACAACGCCGCCGAGCGGGCGCTTCGTACCGTGGCGCTGGGACGCAAGAACTACCTCTTCGCCGGCTCCGACCGGGGCGGGGACAGTGCGGCGTTGATCTACAGCCTCATCGGCACTGCCCGGCTGAACGGCGTCGACCCATACGCCTACCTCCGGGCCGTGCTCGAGCGCATCGGTTCGCACCCGATCAACCGCATCGATGAACTGCTGCCGTGGCACATCGCGCTCGGTGACCCGCAGCCTCAAGCGGCCGCTGCGGCCGCCTGAGCCGGAGGCGTGATGGCACAGATCGCCGACCCTGACCTGCCCAACCTCGCCGCGCTGCTTGCCGACGAGGGTAGTATCAACGTCGGCTACCTTCGCCCCGTCGGTCAGGTCGCCATCGCCAGCGATCCCCACCAGGCACTGGCCATGCTGCGTCGTCGTCCGGACGAGCCCCTCGCCGCGGTTCTCCGTCGACTCGACGCGGCGGTCGCAACCGCCCTCGAACACGGCGAGTTCACCGACGAGATCAACACTTAGTCTTCGTTGGAACCCGCTGACAAGACGGTCCTCGGCGGACGCTTACGAAAGAACTGACAGTGGAGGAGCCGAGAAGCCTTAATTCGGTCCGCGGCCACACCCTGCGGCCTCACCCTTCGGGCGCATCGCTTCGCGACGCGTCCCAATCGCTCGCGCGATTGGTCGAACCCCGTTTATCTGCGCCGGGGGTTCGAACCCCGCGCTGCATCAGACATAAAAAAGGGGCCTGCGGCCCCTTTTTTATGTCTGGCGGAGAGGGAGGGATTCGAACCCCCGGAGCCCTCTCGGACTCACCGCATTTCGAGTGCGGCGCTTTCGACCACTCAGCCACCTCTCCAACAACTACAAGTGTACAACACTCGATGGGTCGCGGAAAAATACTCGGGTGTCATATTTCCGTCATCAAGATCGACTAGCGTTGGCAGCACAAGATCACAATGCTAGTTGGAGTAAACGATGAAGATCCAGAACGCTGCCCTCACCGCCCTCGCTGCCGCGGCACTTGCCACATCGGCCAATGCCGAGTTCCAGCTTGATGATCGTTATACCGATGCAGACAACGACCTTGTTGCCGACATCCCCGAAGCGGCCTCGGACCAGGTCGATCCGAACACGCTTGTTTTCGCCTATACGCCCGTCGAGGACCCAGCCGTCTATGCCGACGTCTTCCAGGGCTTTCTGGATCACATGGAAGAGGTAACCGGCAAGAACGTGCGCTTCTTCCCGGTGCAGTCCAATTCGGCACAGATCGAGGCGATGCGGGCCGGACGGCTCCATGTCGCCGGGTTCAACACCGGGTCCAACCCCATTGCCGTTGCCTGCGCCGGATTCCGTCCGTTTGCGATGATGGCCGCCGATGACGGGTCCTTCGGTTACGAGATGGAGATCATCACCCATCCCGACTCGGGCATCGAGACGGTCGAGGATATCCGCGGCCGGGAACTGACGTTCACCGCCGAGACATCCAACTCTGGCTTCAAAGCGCCCTCTGCGATCCTCAAGGCCGAATTCGATATGGAAGCGGGTGAGGACTTCGAGACGAGTTTCTCGGGCGCCCACGACAACTCTGTCCTTGGTGTAGCCAATCGCGATTACCTGGTCGCGCCCGTCGCCAACTCGGTCAAGGGCCGCATGCTCGACCGCGACGTGATCAGCGAGGATCAGGTTGAAGTGGTTTACCAGTCACAGACCTTCCCCACCACCGGTTACGGTGTTGCTCATAACCTCAAGCCGGAGCTGCAGGAGAAAATCAAGGAGGCGTTCTTCAGCTTTGACTGGGAAGGTACGGCGCTTGCCGAGGAATTCGGGCGGAATGGAGAGGATCAGTTCATCCCGATCACCTTCGAAGAGGACTGGGCCGTCATCCGCACCATCAACGAGGCGAACGACGTGAGCTATACCTGCGAGTAAGGCGTTTCCAGATAAAAACAGGACCTTCCCATGTTGCAGATCGACAACCTTGGCAAGACTTTCGCAACCGGCGACACCGCACTGGCCAACGTCAGCATTGATGTCCCCAAAGGTCAGATCTTGGGCCTGATCGGTCCTTCCGGGGCCGGCAAATCCACGCTGATCCGTTGCATCAACCGACTGGTGGAGCCGACCGAGGGGGCAATCAGGCTGGGCGATGTCGACCTCGCCCGTGTCAGCGCCCGTGAACTGCGGCACCAACGCCGGCGGATCGGGATGATCTTCCAGGAATACTCACTGGTAGAGCGACTCACGGTGATGGAAAACGTCCTCTCCGGGCGGCTCGGTTACGTGTCTTTCTGGCGCAGCTGGACACGACGTTTTCCCGCCGAAGATATCCAGCGTGCCTTCCGGCTGCTGGATCGTGTTGGACTTTACGAACAGGCCAACAAGCGCGCGGACGCCCTCTCCGGTGGGCAGCGGCAGCGGGTGGGCATCGCCCGCGCTCTGGCCCAGGATCCGGAATTGCTCCTTGTCGACGAGCCGACCGCGAGCCTCGATCCCAAGACATCGCGCCAGATCATGCGCCTGATCACCGAGATCTGCGCCGAGCGTCAGCTTCCGGCCATCGTGAACATCCACGACGTACCACTGGCCCAGCAGTTCGTGCAGCGCATTGTCGGGCTGCAGGACGGTCGGGTCGTCTTTGATGGTCCGCCGGAGGGACTCAACGAGCAGACACTCACCGATATCTACGGCGAAGAGGACTGGAACCCGGATCGTAATGACGGTGAGGATGAGGACGTGACGACGGACACCACCAAGACCGGCACCCGCGCACCGGCGTCCTTGCAAAAGGCTCGGGAGGCCTCGGCGTAATGGCCGGGATCGATACAACCACCTATCCCGCGACCTGGCGCCGCCCGCCGCAGATCATCACGGACCGGCGCTGGCGGATCGGCATTCAGCTCGCGATCCTCGCCTACATGGTCCTCGCCTGGAACTCCGTCGAGGTCGACTGGCAGCGAGTCG
The DNA here is from genome assembly GCF_004217415.1 of Spiribacter vilamensis. Lineage (NCBI taxonomy): Bacteria > Pseudomonadati > Pseudomonadota > Gammaproteobacteria > Chromatiales > Ectothiorhodospiraceae > Spiribacter > Spiribacter vilamensis. The sequence continues at coordinate 442,276 of NZ_SHLI01000001.1, read as the reverse complement.
TCGTCGGTCTGGAACGGGGGCAGCAGTTCGCAATGGGCTTTCTGCAGCCGGATTTCATGAGCCGCGGGGACGCCATCGTGCGCGGCATCATCGAGAGCCTCACCATGACGCTCACCTCGACCGTGGTAGGCATTATCCTTTCGGTTCCCATCGGAATCGGTGCTGCCCGCAACCTCACGCCGCGCTATGTCTATCTCGTCTGCCGCTCGATCGTGGCCGTAAGCCGGTCCCTGCAGGAGATCATTATCGCGATCTTCCTGGTGGCGATGTTCGGCTTCGGACCCTTTGCCGGTTTCCTCACCCTGAGTTTCGCCACCATCGGATTCCTCGCCAAGCTCCTTGCCGATGATATCGAGGAGATCGAGCCGGGACAGGCGGACGCCATCCGTGCCACGGGTGCGTCGTGGTTCCAGCTGGTTAACTACGCCATCCAGCCGCAGGTCATGCCGCGGCTGATCGGGCTTTCAATGTACCGGCTCGACATCAACTTCCGCGAATCCGCGGTGATCGGAATCGTTGGTGCGGGCGGGATCGGCGCAACGCTCAACACCGCCATCGACCGCTATGAATACGACAGCGCCGGCGCAATCCTGCTGGTGATCATCGCTATCGTTATGGCCGCCGAATACGCCTCGGGCGCCATCCGTGGGAGGTTGCAATGAAAGACTCGCACTCGGAGACGCCGGTCTGGCATTTCCGGACCAGTCGCCAGCAGTGGGCGCTCTGGGTCGGCTGGCTGGCACTGGTGGCCCTGTTCATTTTCTGCTGGACGCTCATGACGAGCGAGACCATGTGGTTTTTCGTCCTCGATGCGCCCGCCCAGGCGGCAGACCTCGGTGGCCGGATGTGGCCACCAAGGTGGGAGTATCTGCCCAGCCTTTGGGAGCCGATGTGGGACACCATCAACATCGCGACCATCGGGACGGTCGCCGGTGTATTAATGGCGATACCCGTGGCGTTTCTCGCGGCTCGCAACACCACGCCGTCGACGAAGATCCTGCGGCCCATCGCGCTCTTCGTGATCGTCACTTCACGTTCGATCAACGCCCTGATCTGGGCCCTGCTGCTCGTCGCCATCATCGGCCCGGGCATCCTTGCCGGTATGGTCGCGATCGCACTTCGCTCCATCGGCTTTGTCGGCAAGCTCCTCTACGAGGCTATCGAGGAAACCGATCCACTGCAGGTCGAGGCGGTCGCGGCCACCGGCGCCAGCCGGGCGCAGACGATCAGCTATGGGATTGTCCCGCAGATTATGCCGGCGTTCTGGGGCATCTCGGTGTTCCGCTGGGATATCAACATCCGCGAGAGCACGATTCTCGGTCTGGTCGGTGCAGGCGGTATCGGCCTGCAGCTGCAGGGCTCGCTGAATACCCTCGCGTGGGGACAGGTAAGCGTTATACTGCTGCTCATTCTCGCCACGGTTGTGGTGAGCGAATCGATCTCCGCGAAGATGCGTCACGCGGTCATCTGACAGTCACGTAACAGGAAACCCATGAATCAAGCTTTTAGCGCCTACGAGGCCATCCGGCATCGGCTGCCGGCCTCGAACGGATCGGGCGCCTGTCGCGACGCCGCTCACCTCGGCGAGATTGCCGACGACTTCGATACCGTGCTGCTGGATGCATTCGGCGTCCTCAACCGGGGGCAGGACCCGATCCCCAGTGTGCCCGAACGGGTTCGTGATCTGCAGGCGGCGGGCAAGCGCGTGATGGTGGTCTCGAACGCGGCCGGATTCTCGCACTCGACACTGATGGCGCGGTATCAGCGCCTGGGCTACGAATTCGACCCGGAGGATGTCGTCACTAGTCGCAAGACGCTCGTGCGCCAACTCGAACAGGAGCCACCCCGGCACTGGGGGCTCATCGCCGGGCAGCAGTTCGGGCCCGAAGAATTCCCGCCCCTCGACTATCGCATGCTTGCCGATGACATCGACGACTATCACGCCGTGGATGGATTTCTGTTCGTGGGCGCCTCGGAGTGGACGGCAGCGCGGCAGCGGCTTTTGATCGAGAGTTTGAGGGCGCATCCGCGTCGGCTCCTGGTCGCCAATCCCGATCTGCTGGCACCCCAGGAGGGGGGCGATTCCATCGAGCCCGGCACGCACGCCCACCAGGTCCAGGATGAAACCGGCGTCGAACCGGCCTTCTACGGCAAGCCCTTCGCGAATATTTTCGATCTGGCCCTGGAACGCCTTGGCCCCGGAATCGATCGTGATCGAACACTGATGGTCGGCGATACACTGCACACCGACATCCTAGGCGGCCAGGCTGCGGGGATCCGGACCGCGCTTGTCACCCGGACGGGCGTGCTCGCCGGCATGGACATCGCTGCAGCCATCGAGTCATCCGGCATCGCCCCGGACTGGATCCTGGATCAGGCCTGAGGGCGACGGCGTCGACCGACGCCGCGACCGGAAAAAGCCTCGCAGCAGTTCCGCGGATCGTTCCGCCATAAGCCCGCCATCGACCGAGAGTTGGTGGTTGTGGGTCGCATCGTTGTGCAGACTGATCGCTCCGCCACAGGCGCCCGTCTTGGGGTCCGATGCCGCGAAGACGATTCGCTCGACGCGGGCGTGGATCAGGGCGCCGACACACATCGAGCAGGGCTCGAGCGACACGTAGAGCGTTGTCCCCGGCAGGCGATAGGCCCCGAGGTGCCTACCCGCCGCGCGCAGCGCAATGATCTCGGCATGGGCGCTGGGATCGTGGGTTCCGATCGGTTGATTATGGCCCTCTCCGATCGTCTCGCCGTCTTGGACGAGCACCGCCCCCACGGGCACCTCGCCCCTGGCCGCCGCAACGCCGGCGAGCGCCAGCGCCCGTTCCATGAACGCCGCGTCGTTCACTCCCACTCGATAGTCGCAGGCGGTTTGCCGGATATGTCGTAGACCACGCGCGAAATACCGTCGATTTCGTTAATGATCCGACGCGAGACATGATCAAGGAAGTCGTAGGGCAAATGGGCCCAGCGCGCGGTCATGAAATCGATGGTCTCCACGGCGCGCAGGGCAATGACCCACTCATAGCGCCGTCCGTCACCGGTCACCCCTACCGAGCGCACCGGCAGAAAAACCGCGAAGGCCTGGCTGGTTTTCTCGTACCAGCCACTCGAACGCAGCTCTTCGATGAAAATGGCGTCCGCCGCCCGCAGGCAGTCGGCGTAGACCTTGTGGATCTCGCCGAGGATACGCACCCCGAGGCCCGGCCCCGGAAACGGATGCCGGTGGATCATTTCCGCCGGCAGACCGAGTTCGAGACCGATGCGCCGAACCTCGTCCTTGAAGAGCTCGCGCAGCGGCTCGAGCAGCTTGAGGTTCATGCGCTCCGGCAGGCCGCCGACATTGTGGTGCGACTTGATGACATGGGCCTTGCCGGTGCTTGCCCCGGCGGATTCGATGACGTCCGGGTAGATCGTGCCCTGCGCCAGCCACTGGATGTTGTCCAGCTTTCCCGCCTCCTCATCGAACACCTCGATGAAGGTTCGGCCGATGATCTTGCGCTTGACCTCGGGGTCGGCCTCGCCGGCCAGCGCATCGAGGAACCGGTCCTCGGCGTCCACCCGAATGACGCGAATACCCATATGCCGGGCAAAGGTCCGCATGACCTCATCGCCCTCGCCCAGACGCAGCAGGCCGTTGTCGACGAATACGCAGGTGAGCTGATCACCGATGGCCTTGTGCAGCAGCGCCGCCACCACCGAGGAGTCGACGCCGCCGGAGAGCCCGAGCAGGACGTTGTCGTCTCCCACCGTCGAGCGTACCCGGGCAGCCAGATCATCAATGATATTACCCGCGGTCCACTTGCCACTGCAGCCGCAGATCTCGTGGGCGAAGCGCTCGAGAATGCGCTGCCCCTGCGCGGTATGCGTGACTTCCGGATGGAACTGCAGGCCGTACAGGCCGCGCGCGTCGTCGCCGATGCCGGCGATGGGCGCCGAGGGTGTGCTGGCAATAACCTTGAACCCCGACGGCAGCGCGGCGACACGGTCGCCATGACTCATCCACACATCGAGCAGTCCATGGCCCTCGGCGTTGGTGCGGTCCTCGATATCGCGCAGTAATGCGGAATGGCCCCGGGCGCGGACCTCGGCGTAGCCGAACTCCTTGGTGGAGGACGCCTCGACACCGCCACCCAGCTCATGGGCGAGGGTCTGCATGCCATAGCAGATCCCCAGGATCGGCACGCCCAGCTCGAGCACCACCGGTGCCATGCGTGGCGTCCGCTCGCTATCCTCGTGTACCGATTCCGGGCCGCCCGAGAGGATCACCCCTCGGGGAGCAAAGTCGCGGATACGCTCGACATCGACGTCCCAGGGGCGGATCTCGCAGTAGACGCCCGCCTCGCGGATACGACGGGCGATGAGCTGGGTGTACTGTGAGCCGAAATCGAGGATCAGGATCCGCTCGGCATGGATATCGCCGGTCATGCCTCAGTCGCTCCGGTAGTTGGGCGCTTCCTTGGTGATGCTCACATCGTGGACATGCCCCTCGCGGACTCCTGAATTGGTGATCCGCGCGAAGGTTGCCCGGTTGCGGAAGCTGTCGATATCGGCGCAGCCACAGTAGCCCATGCTGGCGCGCAGACCGCCCAGCAGCTGATGGATGATGACGTTCATCGGCCCCTTGTAGGGCACGCGGCCTTCGATCCCCTCGGGGACGAGCTTGTCCGCATCGCGGGCATTGTCCTGGAAGTAACGGTCCGACGACCCCTGCTTGCCCGACATTGCGCCAATGGAACCCATGCCGCGGTAGGACTTGTAGCTGCGGCCCTGGTAGAGCTCGACCTCACCCGGGGCCTCATCGGTGCCGGCGAACATGCTGCCCATCATCACGCAATGGGCGCCGGCCGCCATGGCCTTGGCCATGTCGCCGGAAAAGCGGATCCCGCCATCGGCAATCACCGGCACGTCACTGTCGGCCAGCGCCGTCGCGACGTTGTCCACGGCCGTTACCTGCGGCACGCCCACGCCGGCGATCACCCGCGTGGTGCAGATGGAGCCGGGCCCGATACCGACCTTGACGGCATCGGCGCCCGCATCCGCGAGGGCCCGCGCCGCATTGCCGGTGGCGATATTGCCGCCGATCACCTGGACTGCCGGAAAATGCCGCTTGATCCAGCCGACCCGATCGATGACCCCTTTGCTGTGGCCATGCGCGGTATCGACGACCAGCAGATCCACGCCTGCCTCGGCCAGTGCCTCGACGCGCTCCTCGGTGCCCTCGCCGGTGGACACCGCCGCACCGACACGCAGCCGGCCGTACTCGTCCTTGCAGGCGTTGGGGAAATCCTCGGCCTTCTGGATGTCCTTGACGGTGATCATTCCACGCAGCTCGAAGCGGGGATTGACCACCAGCAGCTTTTCAATGCGGTGGCGATGGAGCAGTGTCAGTATCTCGCCCCGCTCAGCGCCCTCTTGCACCGTCACCAGCCGCTCCTCGGGGGTCATGGCATCGGTTACTTTCATGTCGAGCCGGGTCTCGAAGCGCAGATCGCGACTGGTCACGATCCCCTTGAGCTGACGGCCCTCGACCACCGGCACGCCGGAGATGCCGTACTGCCCCATCAGGGTGAGCACCTCGCGGATCGTTGCCTCGGGGGTAACCGTAATCGGCTCTTTAATGACACCGCTCTCGAATTTCTTGACGATTCGGACCTCGCGGGCCTGATCATCTACGCTCATGCTCTTGTGAACGATGCCGATCCCGCCCTGCTCGGCGAGCCGGATGGCGAGCCGCGATTCGGTGACGGTATCCATCGCGGCGGAGAGCAGCGGGATGTTGAGCCGGATATCCCGCGTTACGCGCGTCGTCAGATCAACGGCCTTCGGCAGCACCTCGGAGTAATCCGGCAGCAGAAGGACGTCATCGAAGGTCAGGGCTTCCTGGGTGATTTGCATGGTGACGTCCTCTTCTGGCGCGATAATTAACCGTTAATTATAAGCCGAATCGGACCTGAACGCCAATGTCAAATACGCTGGCTGGCGTTCACGGATGCAGCTGCTAGGCTTTCGGGATGGATACACCGACTGCGGACAACATCTACACCGTCTCGCGGCTCAACCAGACCGTGCGCGCCCTGCTCGAGCAGGCCCTCCCGCTGGTGTGGGTGGAGGGCGAGATCTCCAACCTGGCGCGCCCCCGCTCCGGGCACATCTATTTCACGCTCAAGGATGCCGATTCCCAGGTCCGCTGTGCGCTTTTCCACAACCGCGCCATGCGCCTGCGAACGACGCCGGAGAATGGTGACCAGGTTCGCATCCGAGCACGGATCGGTCTCTACGCGCCGCGCGGCGAGTACCAGCTCATCGCCGAGCACCTTGAACCGGCGGGTGACGGGGCCCTGCAACGCGCCTTCGCGGCGCTCAAGGCCCGGCTCGACGCCGAGGGCCTGTTCGATCCGGCCGGCAAGCAGCCAATCCCGACGTTGCCGCGGCGGGTCGGCGTCATCACCTCGCCGACCGGGGCCGCCGTCCGCGACATAGTGAGCGTGTTGCGGCGGCGTTTTCCGGCGCTGCCGATCCTGATCTACCCGGTCTCTGCACAAGGCGAACGGGCGGTCGGGGAAATCGTCGACGCCATCCGGACCGCCGATCGCCGCCAGGAAGTGGAGGCGCTGATCGTCGGTCGCGGCGGTGGCTCGCTCGAGGATCTGCAGGCGTTTAATGACGAGCAGGTCGCACGTGCCATCCACGCCTGCACCCTCCCGGTAATCAGCGCAGTCGGCCACGAGGTGGATATCACCATTGCCGATCTGGTGGCGGACGAGCGTGCCGCTACCCCGTCGGCTGCGGCAGAGCGTCTGTCACCCGACGGCGAGGCCCTCTCCCGCGCATTGCGGCAGGGTCGGGAGCGGCTGCAACAGGGACTGGCACGCAAACTCGGCGAGCGCCGTGAGCAGATCAATCGGCTGGAGCGTCGGCTAAGCGCGCAGCATCCGGGCCGCCGGCTCCGCGATCGGGCCCAGCGGCTCGACGAGCTTGATCAGCGCCTCGGCCGAGCCATGACCGCCCACCTGCAGACACGCTCGCGACAGGTTGAGCGGCTCGATCGACGCGTGCAGGCCCAGAACCCGACTCCCGGCCTCCAGCGACTGGCGGATTCAACCGCGCGGTTGAATCAACGACTCGAGCGCGGCCTGCGTGAGCGACTGAATCGCGAACGGGCCCGGCTGGAGGCGAGTGCGCGAACGCTCGAGAGTCTCAGCCCGCTGGGCACCCTTGCGCGTGGCTACGCGATCGTCCAGCCCGTGGACAGTGGTGCCGTTATTCATCGGGCGACGGATGTCGCCGTGGGAGATCCGATCCGCGCCCGGCTCAACGAAGGCATCCTCATCGCGCGGGTCGAGGGGCACGACGAGACGACTTAAACCCCATTTCAGCTGGCTTGTTGCCCCGGGGAGTCCGGCGCATGCTGCAGGAATCATCCACCCCGTCCGTTGGAATTCTATGGATCTTGATCACAGCCTCGGCCAGTACGGCCTTGATTTCCCCGCTCTGCAGACGCCGGCCGGACTCACACGTGTCGATGCGGCGTTCCTTGACGAGCTGAAAACCGCAGCACCGCATCTGGCCGCACGCCTGGAAGACTATCGCGGCCGCACCGCGGATCTGCCCGGCACCGAGAACAGCGAGTTGCTGATCGAACTCGGCCCCTACGTCGAGGCCTTCATCGGCCGGCTCTTCGGCATCGAGTCGGAGCTCGACAACCTGCGCACCTCGATCCTCGACGACGACGTGGTCATGCAGTTCAAGCAGGCCTTTGTGCAACGCCGGGTCAAGCGTCACCGCCGGCCGGTCGAGCATTCGTTCGAAGCACTGGATGCGGCGGTACGGGCGAGCCTCGGTCATGTCCGGCAGAATGACGAGGAGCGCGCCATCGCCGAGTTCGGCATGGCCCTGCTCGAGGACGAGGCAGCCAATGCCGAGGCCATCGAGACCCTCACCGCCTGGTGCAAGCTCGCCCGCCAGACCGCTGCCGGCCAGGCCCGCGTACGCGGCTGGGCGAGTTTCAAACTCCCCGAGCGCGTCGATCACTTCGACCGGGTTCCCGCCGAGCGGGTCGAGGTTGATGGCGTCGAGCGTCTGCAGGCCGAACCCGATCGGCGTCGTGCCCGCGACGGTTTCTCGCTCACCGATTATCGGATGGATTCCCGCCACGTCCAGAGCGAGATCCATTACTGCATCTACTGTCACGACCACGAGGGCGATTTCTGCTCGCGCGGGTTTCCCGAGAAAAAGACCCAGCCCGAGCTCGGTTTCAAGGAAGATCCGCTGGGCGTAACGCTCACCGGCTGCCCGCTCGAGGAGAAGATCTCCGAGATGCACGTGCTGCGCCGTGATGGCTACAACCTGGCGGCGCTGGCGATGATCATGGTGGATAACCCCATGGTCCCCGCCACCGGTCACCGGATATGCAACGACTGCATGAAGGGATGTATCTATCAAAAGCAGGATCCGGTGGATATCCCCCAGATCGAGACCCGGGTGCTCACCGACAGCCTGGACTTGAGTTGGGGGGTCGAGCTCTACCACCTGCTCACGCGCTGGAACCCGCTGCGACGCGAGCAGTATATCCAGCAGCCGGACAACGACCGCCGCGTCCTCGTCGCCGGCATGGGACCGGCCGGATTCACCATGGCCCATCACCTCACCATGAACGGGACGGCGGTCGTGGGCGTTGACGGCCTCAAGATCGAGCCGTTGCCCGAGTCCCTGCTCGAGGCACCGGTGCAACGCTGGGCGGATCTGCAGGAAGATCTCGACGAGCGCATCCTCATGGGCTTTGGTGGCGTCGCCGAGTACGGCATCACCGTTCGCTGGGACAAGAATTTCCTCAAACTCATCTACCTGACCCTCGCGCGACGGCAGAACTTCCGCGTATTCGGGGGCGCCCGACTCGGCGGGACGGTGACCCTGGAGGACGCGTGGGCGCTCGGATTCGACCACGTCGTCAACGCCACCGGCGCCGGACTGCCGCGCGTCGTGCACATGGGCAACAGCCTCGCCCGTGGCATGCGCCAGGCGAGTGACTTCCTCATGGCGCTTCAGCTCACCGGCGCAGCCAAGGCCTCCAGCCTGGCGAGCCTGCAGGTGCGACTCCCCGCGGTCGTGGTCGGTGGCGGACTGACCGGCATCGATACGGCAACCGAGGTCCAGGCCTATTACGTCAAGCAGGTCGAGAAGATTCTCGAGCGCTACGAGCGGCTGTCCGAACGGCTCGGTGAAGCCGCCGTCACCGAAGGAATGAATGACGAGGACCAGGCGACACTCGCGGAATTCCTCGAGCACGGCCGGGCGATCCGGACGGAGCGCGCACAGGCAGCCGCCGAGGCCCGCGAGCCCGATTTCAATCCCTTGATCCGCGCCTGGGGCGGCGTCACGGTCGCCTATCGCAAGGGCATGACCGACTCGCCCGCCTATGTGCGGAATCACGAGGAAGTCATCAAGGCCACGGAGGAAGGGCTCTACTACGCCCAGGGTCTGGAGCCGCTCCATGCCGAGGTCGATCAGTACGAACATGTCAGCGCGCTGGTCTGCCGCGAATTCGATCGCCGTGATGGCAAGTGGGCCCCCACGGGCGCCGAACGCCGCCTTCCCGCGCGGGCGATCTTCATTGCCGCCGGCACCGCACCGAACACCATTTACGAGCGGGAATACCCGGAGACCTTCCGGCTAGAGGGCAATCATTTCCTGGCGCATACGCCGACCGACCAGGGCCTGGAACCGGTGGCCGACGCCGAGCACTGCAAGTCGCGTGTATTCGGTCCGTTTACCTCCTACAAAGAGGGCGGGCGTCGGGTCACATTCATCGGCGATACGCATCCGGCCTTCAACGGCAGCGTTGTCAACGCGATCGCCTCGGGTATGCGAACCTATCCCTATGTCATGGCGGCGATGGCGCATGATGTCCCCGGCAGTGACGAGGCCCACACGGACTTCCTCGCCCGGATGGACGATCTGCTTACCGCCCGGGTGGTCGAGGTAAAAACCGACAACCCCGCAATGGTGGAGGTCTGGGTCAAGGCACCGATGGCGGCGCGCAACTTCAGGGCGGGCCAGTTCTACCGACTGCAGACATTCGAGTCGCTCTCGCCGATGGTCGACAACACCCGCCTGCAGATACCGATGATCACGGTGTCCGGCACGGGTGTTAAGGACGACTGCATCCGGTTGATGGTGCTCCAGTGGGGTGCCGGACCGCGGCTGGTCGGCCGGCTCCGCCCCGGTGACCCGCTGGTGCTCATGGGCCCCACCGGCGCCCCGACCGACATGCCCACCGGCCGCACCATCATGGTCGTGGCCGGCCGCTGGGGGGCGGCGGTGATGCTGGACATCGGCGCTGCCCTTCGCGCCGCCGGTAATCGCGTGTTGTATGTCGCCGCCTTCGGGGGTGCCGGTGACGTTGATCATCAGGACGAGCTCGAGGCCGGCGCCGATCAGATCATCTGGTGCACGGCGAAGGATGACCGTATCGAGGCCCGTCGGCCGCAGGATGTCAGCATCCAGGCCACGAACATGATCGATGTGGTCAAGCGCTACGATGACGGTGACATTGGCCCGAGTGAGGGCGGGATCCCGATTTCGGATGTCGACCGGATCATGGTCATGGGCGGTACCGGGCTACTCAAGGGATTCCAGTCGGCGGTACGGGGCGAGCTGGCGGAACGCGTCGCCAGTGGCTGTGATGCCTTCGGGACCGTGGGCAGCCCGATGCAGTGCATGATGCAGGGCGTCTGCGCCCAGTGCCTGCAGTGGCAGATCGACCCCGAGACCGGCGAGCGGACCCGGCCCGTCTTCTCCTGCGCTGGCCAGGATCAGCCCCTGACCTGGATCGATCTCGACAACCTGTCGGCGCGTCAGCAGCAGAATCGCCTGAGCGATCGCCTCAACTCGCAGTGGCTCGAACAGGTCCTGCCCGAGGCGGAGCCGCGCTAGCGCTCGAGGATCACGAAGGCGAGCGCCTGATCGTGCTCGTCACTGATACTCAAGTGACTCCGGGCGACGCCAAGGGCGTCCGCCCGGCGGCGTGCAGCGCCGGTGAATACCAGCAACGGCGCTCCGACAGAGGTATGTTCGACCTGGAGCTCCGTCAGTCGGGCCCTGGCACCGATACCGCAGCCCAGCGCCTTAGCGGCAGCCTCCTTGGCGGCAAAGCGCCGCGCCAGGTAGGCCGCCGCAGGGCCTTTGTGATTAGCGATGGATTGATATCCCCTCCACTCGGCCGGACCGAGTAGTCGGCTCGCCAGCCGATCACCATAGCGCTCCTCGAGCTTTTCAAGCCGCGCGACCCGAACAATGTCGGTCCCGATACCGATAATGCTCAATGACGCGCCTCGCGGATCAGCCGCCGCATCTCGCGAACCGCCCCGTCGAGCCCCGCGAAAATCGCATGGGCGATGATCGAGTGGCCGATATTCAATTCGGTAATCTCCGGTAACGCGGCGATCGGAGCGACATTGTGGTAGTGGAGGCCGTGGCCGGCGTTGACCTGCAGCCCCAGCGAGGCGCCCAGGCTCGCCGCCTCGCGGATACGCTGAAACTCGGCATGGATATCGCTATCGGTGCGGGCATCGGCGAACGCCCCGGTGTGCAGCTCCACCACCGGGGCCCCGACCTCCACCGCGGCATGTAACTGCGCCGGCTCCGGATCGATAAACAGCGATACACGTGATCCGGCCTCGGTCAGCATCCGACAGGCATCAGCACAACGCGATGGATCACCCGCCACATCGAGTCCGCCCTCGGTGGTCAGCTCCTCGCGGCGCTCGGGCACCAGACAACAGTCGGTAGCCTGGACTCGGGCACCAATGGCGAGCATCTCATCGGTGATCGCAAGCTCCAGGTTCATGCGGGTCTGCAGGGTCTGCGCGAGGATCTCGACATCGCGATCGGTTACATGGCGCCGATCTTCGCGCAGATGCACGGTGATGGCGTCCGCCCCGGCCTGCTCGGCGATCTGGGCGGCATGAACCGGGTCGGGATAGCGTGTACCGCGCTTGCGGCGCAGTGTCGCGACATGATCGACATTGACGCCGAGCAGTGGCTCAAGACTGCCTTGATGGTGGGCCATGATCGGAATCTCTCCTGGCTGTATAGCGGCCGTAGAGCTCGCGTGTTTTGAGTGGACGGTGACCGATATGCGGGTGCAGTGCCGCGCGCATCAGATCGCGGCTGGCGCGCGCGGTCGACTCGGTCATCACGGGTTCGGCAAGCCCGAGCAGGGTCTCGCCGCTCACGACCAGGCCGGTTGTCTCCGGCCCTGCTACCGGCATCGCCCCGCGCACCGGGTCGTAACGATACCATCGCGTCGGCTCCAGCGGGGCATCCTCGGTATCCCGCGCCAGCGGTAGCCCGTAACCGAGCAACCCGAGCAGATCCCGTTCGAACCCCCGCAGGACCACCGCTTCGGGAACGGCCTCGGCGAGCGCCTCGAGGAGGTTGAGGTAGTGCTCGAAGAGCCCCGGATGGGGATCCTCCCGGCCCAGTAACCGCATCAGGAGCTCGTTGGCGTAGAGCCCACTGACCAGCCGCCGGCCCTTTAGCGCAAAGGGCCGGCCGGCCGGTTCAACCTCGCGCAGCGACCCCATCTCACCGCGGCTGCGCCATGATAGCGCCAGCGGCTGAAAGGGCTGAAGCAACCCGGTCGTGCGGGATTTGCGGCCGCGGGCGCCACGCGCCACGAGCCCGACCCGTCCGTGGCTGCGACTCAGCACCTCGAGTAGCAGACTGGTGTCACGATAGGCGCGGGTGTGCAGGATAAACCCCGGCTCGAGGCTGGCATCCCGCGAGTGGATGGTCATTGATCAGCGCTATAACCCAGCGACTTCAGCATCCGTGCATCATCCGACCAGCCCTCTCGCACCTTGACCCATAGCTTGAGGTAGACCCGGCCCCCGAACAGGTGTTCCATCTGCCGACGCGCCGCCGCACCGATGCGCTTCGCCTGCTCGCCGCCCTCGCCGATGACGATGCGACGCTGGCCGACACGCTCGACCCAGATGATGACGGCGATACGCCGGAGCTGGCCCTCCTGCTCGAAGGCCTCGATCTCGACGGTGCTGGCGTAGGGCAGCTCGTCACCCAGCATCAACGTCAGCTGCTCGCGCACGAGCTCGGTCGCCATGAAGCGCTCGTCGCGATCGGTCACCTGGTCGCGGGGAAAGAGTGGTGGGCCCGCCGGCAGTTGCTCGATAAGCGAGCCCTCGAGCGCCTGCAGGTTATCGCTCTTGAGCGCCGAGATCGGAACCACCGCCACGAATTCGAAGCGCTTCGACATCGCTTCGATCTCCGGGAGCAGATAATTTTTGTCGCGCAGCCGGTCGGCCTTGTTAATGACCGCGATCACCGGCGTATCAACGGCCTGCAACCGCCTGAGCACCTGCTCGTCGGCCTCGGTCCAGCGGCCTGCCTCGATCAGGAACACGATCACATCGACATCGCCCAACGCACTACCCGCTGCCTCGTTCATGTAGCGGTTCATGGCGGTACGGCCATTCTCGTGGAGCCCCGGTGTATCCACGTAGACGATCTGGGCGTCGTCGCGCTGGTGAATGCCCAGGATGCGGTGGCGGGTGGTCTGGGGCTTGCGCGTTGCGATGCTGATTTTCTGGCCAAGCAGTGCGTTGAGCAGCGTCGACTTGCCAACATTGGGGCGCCCGACCAGCGCCACGAAGCCGGCGACGAAGCCGTCATCCGGTGGGGTTTGCGAATCAATCATGGGTCTGTCCCGTGCCTGCGGCGGCGAGTTGTTCCAGTAAGTCGCCAGCCGCGGCCTGTTCCGCCTGACGTCGATTGCCGGCGATGCCTTCGCCGACGAGTTGCAGGGATTCGCAGCGACATCCGACTCGAAACGTCTGCTGATGGGCACGACCGCTGACGTGCTCGACATCGTAACTCGGCAGCTCGAGGTGCCGCGCCTGGAGGTACTCCTGCAGTCGGGTCTTCGGATCCTTGAGCGCCTCCATGTCCGGAAGACGCTCGAGATGCTCATCGAACAGCCGCCGAACCAGCGCACGACCCGCTTCGTACCCGCCATCCAGGTAGACCGCACCGATGATCGCCTCAAGCCCGTCGGCGAGGATCGAATCACGGCGGCTACCACCGGTTTTCAGCTCGCCGCTGCCAAGGATCATGTGGGCACCGAGATCAATGCCGCGGGCAATCTCCGCGAGCGCATTCTTGTTGACCAGCGCGGCGCGCAGCCGGCTCAACTCGCCCTCATGCATCTCCGGACGGCGCTCGAATACCTCGGAGGCGATCACGAAATTGAGAATGGCATCGCCCAGAAACTCGAGACGCTCGTTATTCGGGCCGTCGGCGCTGCGATGCGTCACCGCGCAGTCGAGGAGCGTCGGATCATTGAATGTCCAATCGATACGCTCAACAAGTCGGTCACGGCTGTTCGTCACGTCTTGCTCCCGGTCATTACTCAATCACGTCGGCCATCCGCGACCAGTTGGGGCCTCCGTTCCAGCTGAGCCAGATAAAAAAGGCGCGCCCCACGAGGTGATCTCGCGGCACCGTGCCCCAGAAGCGGCTATCGCTGCTGCGGTCGCGATTGTCGCCCATGACGAAATACTCGTCCTCGGGGACCGTGAACGTGAACTGCCGGTCATCCGGCGAGCGGTGGACCAGCATCTCGTGCCACTCCCCGCCGAGGCGCTCGCGCAACAGACGGAAGCCGTCGTCGCCGCTCCACTCGCCGAGCCGTTCGATGTCGAGCGGCTCACCGTTGATGGCGAGGCGTTTATCCGCGTAGGTCAGGGTATCCCCGGGCAGGCCGACGATCCGCTTGATGTAGTCCTGGGAGGGATCCTCTGGATAACGGAATACGGTGACATCACCCCGCTCCGGGTCGCCCACCGGCACGATCAGGTTATGGACCACCGGCAACCGCAGGCCATAACTGAATTTATCGACGAGAATGAAATCACCGACTGCGAGGGTCGGCAGCATCGATCCGGACGGGATCCGGAATGGCTCGATAATGAACGAGCGGATGATCAGCACCGCGAGGATCACCGGGAACAGGGACCGGCCAAGATCCACCCACCACGATACCGCCGCATCGGGCGAACGACGTCGGCGGCGAAAGCGATCGATAATCCAGATCACGCCGCTCACGAGCGTGAGAAGAACCAGTAACTGTTCGAAATCAAGCATTGTTAACGGTCCGCACGCCGGCTCATTTGTCGTGATCGACCTGCAGGACCGCGAGGAACGCATCCTGCGGGATCTCGACCCGACCGACCTGTTTCATGCGGCGCTTGCCCTGCTTCTGTTTCTCCAGGAGCTTGCGCTTCCGGGTGATATCGCCGCCGTAGCATTTCGCCGTCACGTTCTTGCGCAGCGCCTTGACCGTGGAGCGCGCGATCACCTTCGAGCCGACCGCGGCCTGGATCGCCACCTCGAACATCTGGCGGGGAATGATCTCCTTGAGCTTCTCGGTGAGCTCGCGCCCCCGGAACTCCGCCTGGTCACGGTGAACGATCACCGACAGTGCATCGACCTTGTCGCCATTGACGCGGATATCCAGCTTGACCAGACGCTCGGTCTGAAAGCGCCGGAATTCGTAATCGAAAGAGGCGTATCCGCGCGATGCCGATTTCAGCCGATCGAAGAAGTCCAGAACGACTTCGCCCATGGGCATTTCATACTCGAGCGAGATCTGATTGCCGACATACTGCATGCCCTTTTGCACACCCCGCTTTTCCTCGCAGAGCTTGATGACCGCGCCGATGTACTCCTGGGGCACGAGAATGCTGGCGTGGATGATGGGCTCGCGGATCTCCTCCACGTCATTGATCGGTGGCAGCTCGGAGGGGTTATGTATGAGGAACGTGGCGCCCTCATTGTCCACCACCTCGTGCACTACCGTCGGCGCCGTCGTGATCAGATCCAGGCCGTACTCGCGCTCCAGACGCTCCTGGATGATTTCCATATGGAGCATCCCCAGGAAACCGCAGCGGAAACCGAACCCGAGCGCCTCGGAGTTCTCCGGCTCGTAATGCAGGGCTGCATCATTGAGACGGAGCTTGCCAAGGGCGTCACGAAACGACTCGTATTCATCCGAGCTGGTGGGAAAGACACCCGCAAACACCCGGGGCTGTACGCGCTTGAAACCGGGCACCGGCGTCTCGGTGGGCTGTTTGGCGTAAGTCAGCGTATCGCCGACCGGTGCGCCATCGATGTCCTTGATACCGGCCACCACGAAACCGACCCGGCCGGCTTCCAGCGTATCCCACGCCATCCGCCGGGGCGTAAAGATACCCAGGTTGTCGGCGTGAAACTCCCGGCCCGTGGACATGACTCGCAGCCGATCTCCCTTGCGAATCACACCATCGAAAACCCGGACCAGGCAGACGACGCCGAGGTAGTTGTCAAACCAGGAGTCGATGATCAACGCCTTCAGTGGCCCCTCGGGATCGCCCTGCGGTGCCGGCACATGCGCGACCAGCGCCTCGAGGAGATCGTCGACGCCTTCGCCCGTTTTGGCGCTGATCGGGACGACCTCTGACCCGTCCAGGCCAATGATCTCCTCGATCTGCTGGATGGCCTGTTCCGGCTCGGCGGAGGGCAGATCGATCTTGTTCAGGACCGGAATCACCTCGAGGTTCTGCTCGACCGCCGTGTAGCAGTTCGCAACGCTCTGGGCCTCGACGCCCTGCGAGGCGTCGACCAGCAGCAGGGCCCCCTCGCAGGCATACAGCGAGCGACTCACCTCGTAGGAGAAATCCACATGCCCCGGGGTATCGATGAAGTTGAGCTGATAGGTCCGGCCGTCGGCGGCGGTGTAGTCGAGCGAGACACTCTGCGCCTTGATGGTGATACCACGCTCGCGCTCGAGGTCCATGGAATCAAGCATCTGCTCGCTCGATTTCCGGGACTGGTGATGTGCCGAGCGCTCGATCAGTCGATCAGCGAGTGTCGACTTGCCATGGTCGATGTGCGCGATGATCGAGAAATTGCGTATGTGGTCGATACGACCGCGATTATCCCTACTGCTCATGCATTCAAAGGATACAGGGCGGCGCGGTGAATGTCGCCAGCATCCATCAGACAGTGGATAATAAGGCGCTTTCCACGTGAAGGTGACCAGGGGGTTCAATGGAAGACAGCATCGCGGTCCCGCTTTCGTTCGGGGAGGTGCTCGACAAGATCACCATCCTCGAGATCAAGTCGGAACGAATCACCGATCCGGGCAAATTGAAGAACGTGCGCTTCGAGCTCGAGGCACTCAACCGCATCTGGCACGACGAAGTCCGCATGACGCCGGAAATCACCGAGCTGCGCACGCAGCTGAAAACGGTCAATGAGGCCCTGTGGGAGATCGAAGACGGCATCCGCGATCTCGAGGCGCGGCAATCATTCCAGGAGGATTTCGTCAGGCTGGCAAGATCCGTGTATTTCACCAACGATCGCCGCGCGGCGATCAAGAAAGCGGTGAACGAGGGACTGGGCTCGCGATTGATCGAGGAGAAATCCTACCGCGATTACACGACGCCGGACTGATCCATCCAGGCATCGAGACGCTCGCGGGCGTCATCGAACGAGATCATCGCCATCGCCCCGGCGAACTCGGCCTTCGCCCCCCAGCGCGCCGTATCCACCGTCTTGCCCGTGAACCGCTCAAGGGCCTCGGGATAACGGTCGACGCACCAGCGAAGCGAGTGATACGGACCGGATCGTGCCGGATTGCTCGCCGCGTAGAGCCCGAGGACGTCAGTACCCACGGCGTTGGCGATATGGGCGGGCCCGGTATCCGGCGATATCAGCAAATCCGCCGACTCGAGGAGGGCCGCGAGCTGCTTTAACGTGTCCTGGCCGCAGATGTTGACGACCGGCATCTGCGCGAGTGATTCGATTGCCTCGCAGATTCGCCGCTCTGTCGTGGACGGACTGCCAACCAGCACGACGTTCGCGCCATAGTGATGGGCCGCGTAGTCCGCCAGCGCTGCGTAACGATCGGTTATCCAGTTACGCAGCGGATGGCTTGAACAGGGACTGATCACCAGGTTCGGACGATCCGCCGCCAGATGGGCACGGGCAAGGCCGTAATCCGCCACCTGTAGCGGTATCTCCCAGACCGGGGGCGCAGGATCGAGGCCGAGTGGCTCGAGAAAGCTCGCCAGGCCATCACGAACATGCTCGCGGCGTCGGGCCGGGATGCGCCGGTTGACGACAAGCCCATGCAGATCCTTGCTCCGGGCTCGGTCATACCCGACCCGGATGCGGGCAGGGACCATGGCGGCCACCAGGTTGGCGCGCAGCGAGACCTGCATGTGCAACAGGGCATCGAAGCGATGGCCGCGCAGTCGGCGACGCAGGGCCACCAGTCCCGACAACCCCGAGCGTTTGTCGTGGACGATGAATTCGACGCCGGGCAGATCACCGAGCAGCTTCGCCTCTAGTCGTCCAATCACCCAGGTGATCTGCACATCGGGAACCTGCGCCTGGAGGCTTTTCACCACCGGAATGACATGGGTGACGTCGCCCAGCGCCGACAGCCGGACGATGCAGATCGACCGGAGTGTCACCTCAGGGGATGCGCAGTGCCAGGAAGCGCTGACTCTGATCGCGCAGGACCAGCAGCGGCACACTCTGCCCCGATTCGAGGCCGTCAATAATGCTGGTAAACGGCTCGACGCCATCGACGGGCTCACTGTTCACCCTCGTGATGACATCGCCGGATTCAATCCCGGCATCAGCGGCAGGCCCGCCGCTAACGCCGGCGACGACCAGCCCCGTCACGTCATCATCCAGTCCCAGTGCGTCTCGCCGTTCTGCGTTCAGCGGCTCGACCGCCAGGCCAAGTTCCTCGAAAACACCGGGCTGGGCGCGCGACTGCTCGTTGCTTTGCTGACCCATGTCGTCAGGCAGCTGAGCCAGCTCGACTTCCAGCTTTTCACGCTCGCCATTGCGCATCACGACCACCGGCACCGTCGAGCCGACTGTCGCCTGACCCACCATCGGTGGCAGCGCCCCGGATGTCGCGACGTCGTTGCCGTTGAATTCAAGCACCACATCACCGGGCTCAAGCCCCGCCGCACCCGCCGGGCTGTCTGGCAGCACCTGCGCGATCAACGCACCCTCGGGACGATCCATGCCGAACGATTCGGCGAGATCACGTGTGACATCCTGAATAACGACTCCGAGCCAGGCACGATTCACCTCGCCGCCGTCGCGGAGCTGATCGGCGACGTCCATCGCCAGTTCGATCGGAATCGCGAACGAAATACCCTGGAAACCGCCCGACCGACTGTATATGTGGGAATTGACCCCGATCACCTCGCCATCGAGATTGAACAGTGGACCACCGGAGTTACCCGGATTGATCGCCACATCGGTCTGCAGGAAGGGGATGTAGTTTTCCATCGGCAGGCTGCGCTGCTTGGCGCTGATAATCCCGGCGGTTACCGAGTATTCGAAGCCGAACGGCGACCCGATGGCGAGCACCCATTCACCGACCTCGACTTCCGAAGACTTGCCGGTCCTGACCGTCGGCATGCCCTCGCCGTCCACCTTCAGCAGCGCCAGATCCGCCCGATCATCGGCGCCGACAAGCTCGGCGACCATCTGGCGACGATCATTCAGGCGGACGATAATCTCGTCTGCGTCCTCGACGACATGGTTATTGGTGAGGATGTAACCGTCCTCGGAAATGATGAATCCCGAGCCGAGCGATCGGGCATCACGACGCGGCGAGCGCTGCCCGTCGTCATCCCTGAAGCGATCCATGAAATCGCGAAAAGGATGCCCTTCCGGCAGGTCGTCGGGATCAGGCATCCCGGGCATATCGGGCATCCCGCCGCGATTGCCCTGAACGGACTGCGTCGTGCTGATATTCACGACCGCCGGGCTGTTTTCACGGACCATATCCGTGAATTCGGGGAGATTCTGTGCGAGTGCGCCGGTGCTGAAAACCATGAACGCTGTCGCCAGCGCGGTGATCAGCCGAAGGAGCGGTCGCGAAGTCGGCGTTGAAATAGACATAGGATTACTGGCCTGTAGCGTTGCTGTCGCTTTCGCGCACCAGTGACGTCGATATACGGCGGACGGTTGCCGCGGGCACTTGCCCGACCACCAGCGTCTGCACGCCATCAAGAGTGCGCGCGTGGATGTTCACTCCGCCCATGCTCATCGGACCTTCGAGGGGATTCGGTGCGTCGTGTCGCTCGATATAGACGGATACGGTCGCCATGCCGTCCGAAAACACCATGTGACGAACGGGCGTCTCGCGGTTGGAGAGCGTCTGAGCGCGGTCGGTCTGCAGCGTGAAACCCTCCGGCAAGTCCGTCACGGACCAGGCAACCTGAACGGGGACTTGCTCGTCATCGCCCTCGACACGCTGCGTCAGCCGATCGAATGACGTCCCATCCTCTGCCAGAACGGGATCGAGCGCCTCCGGCGCAAGGCGATCGCGGAATTCGAGATCGACGATTAAAAAGCGCTCCACGGACGTTGAATCCTGATCGATCACATCGGCGCGAAGCACCAGGCCGGTCTTTCGGTCAAGCCAGAGGGCGTAGCCGTAGCGGAACTCGTCCCGAGGGGCCAGCCGAATCCGCTGCACCGGGCGATCGGCGATCCGGTCATCACCGTCGACATTGAGCTCATAGTGCTCGTCAAGCCGCTCGATCTCGTCGGGGCCGGGCAGTCCGATCGAGCGGCCGGAATATCGTTGCGCCAGCCGTCCGGACGCGGACGGCATCAGGTAGGTTGTCGTCTCGGAGGTGCGCAGAATCTCGCGCTGCGGCCCGGATAAGGTCATGAGCCTCTCGCGGAGGCGGGAATCTTCCGCAACATCACGCCACAGCCGCAGCGCCTCGATGTGACTACCCTGCTCGTAGACGACATCGGCTACGAAGCTGTGGCGCTCTCCGGCACCACTCGCCTTCTCGATCCAGCCGGACGCGGTTTGCGGTTGCTGTGCAGCAGCACCGACGGAGGCAACCAGCGCGAGCGTCGGCAGGACAGCGCGCCGGCACACCTGCCGCCATAGGCTGCCCGAACTAGCGCTCGGCGTCATGACCAATGGTTCGTACCGACTCCAAAGTGCCACCGATAGGCCGCGTGGCGGATTGATCATTGTGGTCCATGAAATACGGCTGCAGCTGCCGGCGTAGCTGCTCATCCAGCGAGTCGTTCGCTACCGGGTCCTGGCTAGCCTGTCCGCCGACACGGGATAGTGTTCCCACGGTTGGCTCGGCGGCGATTTGAACAGTCGAGGAAGTGCTATCAGGACGGGTGGGGTCGGGCACCAGGGGCCAGGCGACAACCAGGGCGAGCGCTACACTGGCGGCGATCGCTATGCCGCCGATGGGCTGGGCCATGAAAAAGACCCGTCTCCATTTACCCGAGGTATCGCCCTCGCTTCTTTCATGGGGGGCCTCGGCCTCGAGATGCCGGCGGACGCGGTCCGCAAGACCGGCGGCCTCGGGAGCCGATTCGTTGCGCGCCGCGGCGCCAATGGCGTAATAGCGAGCCAGCGCCGCTCGCAGCTCTTCATCCGACTCCAGACGACGCTCGAGGAAACGGCGCTCGTCCCGACCGAGCTCTTCATCTACGTAGGCAGAGAGTTGTTGGTAAATATCATCCTGCATCGTTGTCACCCATCTGTGCCGGATACCAGCGGCCGCAGCCGCTTATCAATTGACTCTCGGGCGCGGAATATCCGCGACCGCACGGTTCCTATCGGGCAATCCATCGCCTCTGCAATTTCCTCGTAGGTGAGCCCCTCGAATTCGCGGAGTGTGATCGCTGTTCGCAGATCATCCGGCAAATCGCCAATGGCGCTCATCACTGTGTCCTGCACCTGATCGCGCTGCGCGAGCGCTTCAGGTGACTCCTGATCCTTCAGACGCGATTCGATGTCATATCGTTCAGCGTCCTGGGCATCAATATCGCTGTCGGGTGGACGCCGGCCCTGCGAAACCAGGTGGTTCTTGGCGGTGTTGATCCCGATCCGATAGAGCCATGTGTAGAAGCTGCTATCACCGCGAAAGCGGGGCAAGGCACGGTATGCCTTGATAAACGCCTCCTGCGAGACGTCCAGCGCTTCGGCATGGTCGTGTACATAGCGGGATATGAGCTTGACGAGCTTGTGCTGGTATTTGAGAACCAACAGGTCGAAGGCTTTCTTATCGCCCGCCTGAACACGCTCTACCAACTCCTTGTCCGCATTAGCGGTACTCATTAACCCTCCGCGTAGACTTTCGAGTCTGGTAGAAGTTCAGGAACGCCAAGAGGCTATCGGATACCGGAACAGCCGGCAAACGCATCACCGCTGGCGAACCTCGCAGCGAAGCCGACGATGACTCTCGCCATTCAGTGCATCGGCAGGAACAACCAGTGTCCGGCGTCCCCGTGACCCGCCGAGTGACAGAACAACAAGGATCGGCGAGACGAACGCATCCTCGAGCCGTCTTCGCTCTTCAATGCCGTCGCCTCGCCGCAGGTGCACGATGCCGTCGGGAAGTATCAGGAAGTCAATGACCGCGTGAGAACGGCCAGGCCAGTGTAAGCGCGCCGACTGACCGGCTACGAGGAGTGTTATCACTCCGAGCGCCCATCGCACGGGCAGTGGCACCCCCGGAGTCGATACCAGCACGCCGGTCGTGCAAGCGGGAACTGCAAGCAGGAAGCCGCATAACGCCCGGCTAGGTGTGAGTCGATAGGCCGGAGACGCCCCGGACCCGGTTAACGATATCAACGAAGGCGCCCTCCCTGGGCCGATGGCCGTTAACCAGCCAATCGATCAGATGATCATCTTCGCAGGCGAGCAGCCGATCGAAGTCTGCCCGGCCGTTCGCATCGAGCTCCTCGTAGCCATGGCTCGGATCATCGAGGAACCGCGTGAGCAACCGATCCAGTTCCGTCGTCCCGCGCCGGCAGCGCCAGCGCAGTCTCGACAACTCGCTCATTCGCCCGCCCGGCCCTACTGCCGGGCCACCATGAGGCGCTTGATTTCCGCAATCGCCTTCGCCGGGTTGAGTCCCTTGGGACAAGCGGATGCGCAGTTCATGATCGTATGGCAACGATAGAGCTTGAAGGCGTCGTCCAGATCGTCCAGCCGCCCCGCGGTATCCTCGTCGCGACTGTCGGCGATCCAGCGGTAGGCCTGCAGCAGCACCGCCGGTCCGAGATAGCGATCCGGGTTCCACCAGTAACTCGGGCAGGACGTCTGGCAGCAGGCACACAGAATGCATTCATAGAGACCGTCAAGCTCCTCGCGATCCTCCGGACTCTGGAGCCGTTCGCGGTCCGGCGGCGTGGGTGTCTCCGTGCGCAACCAGGGCCGGATCGAGGCGTACTGCGCGTAGAAATGCGTCATATCCGGGACCAGGTCTTTCACCACCCGCATCGACGGAAGCGGGTAGATACGGACGTCGCCGTCGATTTCGTCAATCGACTGAATGCACGCCAGCGTGTTGCGGCCATCGATGTTCATCGCACAGGAACCGCAGATCCCCTCGCGGCAGGATCGCCGGAAGGTCAGCGTCGGGTCGATCTCGTTTTTGATCTTCACGAGGGCGTCGAGCACCATCGGTCCGCAGGTATCCAGATCCACCTCGTAGGTATCCAGACGCGGGTTCTGACCACCGTCGGGCTCCCAGCGGTAGACCTTGAATGTCCGGGTGTTATCGACTCCGGTGGGGGCGGCGTAGTGCTCGCCCTTCTTGATTCGGGAATTGGGGGGTAGTACGAACTGGGCCATGGCAAATCTCTCCTGGAATCAGTACACGCGCTTTTTCGGGGGAATCACTTCCATCTCGTCAGTCAGCGTCGTCATGTGTACCGGCCGGTAATCAAGCTGGACGTCACCGTTCTCCTGCAGCCAGGAAACGGTATGCTTCATCCAGTGCTCGTCATCACGCTCGCTGTAGTCCTCCCGGGCATGGGCACCGCGACTTTCCTGCCGGTTGAGTGCCGAGTCCATGCTGGTCACGGCATTGCCGAGCAGGTTCTCGAGCTCGAGCGTCTCGACCAGATCGGTATTCCAGATCAGTGAGCGATCGGTCAGCTTGACATCGTCGAGCATGGCGCGGATCTCGTGAATCCGCGAATGCCCCGTAACGAGCGTCTCGTCGGTGCGGAAGACGGCTGCGTACTCCTGCATGGTCTTCTGCATCTGGTCGCGAATATCCGCGGTGGGGTTTTGGCCATCGGCATGACGCAGCCGGTCCAGGCGAGACAGCGCATAGTCCGCACTGTCCGCCGGCAAGGGCTTGTGCTCACCGGTCTCGGCCACGATCTCTGCTGCGCGGATCGCAGCGGCACGACCGAATACCACCAGGTCGAGCAGAGAATTGGAGCCGAGCCGGTTGGCGCCATGCACCGAGATGCAACCGGCCTCGCCGATTGCCATCAGCCCGGGGACCACCGCGTCGGGATCGCCGTCCCGTGGCGCCACGACCTCGGCGCGATAGTTGGTCGGAATGCCGCCCATATTGTAGTGCACCGTGGGCAGCACGGGGATCGGCGACTTCGTGACGTCAACGCCCGCGAAGATCTTCGCCGTCTCGGCGATGCCCGGCAGCCGCTGGTTGATCACCTCCGGCCCGAGGTGCTCGAGATGGAGATGGATGTGATCGGCATTCGGCCCCACACCCCGGCCCTCGCGGATCTCCACCGTCATCGAGCGTGACACCACATCACGCGATGCAAGGTCCTTGGCGTTGGGGGCATAACGCTCCATAAAGCGCTCGCCATCCGAGTTGGTCAGGTAGCCGCCCTCGCCTCGAACACCCTCGGTGATCAGGCAGCCGGCGCCATAGACGCCCGTGGGATGGAACTGGGTGAACTCCATGTCCTGGAGTGGCAGGCCCGCGCGCAGAACCATACCGCCGCCGTCACCGGTACAGGTATGCGCCGATGTGCAGGAAAACCAGGCCCGTCCGTAGCCGCCGGTAGCGAGCACCACGATATGGGCGCGGAAGCGGTGGATCTTGCCGGTGGCGAGCTCGAGGGCGATAACGCCCCGGCAGGCACCGTTTTCCATAATCAGATCGAGGGCGAAGAACTCGATGTGGAAATCGGCGGAGTGCGCCATCGACTGCTGATAGAGGGTGTGCAGGATGGCGTGGCCGGTCCGGTCCGCAGCGGCACAGGTCCGCTGTGCAGTCCCCTCGCCATACCGCGTTGTCATGCCACCGAAAGGCCGCTGGTAGATCTTGCCCTCCTCGGTCCGCGAGAACGGCACACCATAGTGCTCGAGCTCGATAATCGCGGGGATGGCCTCGCGGCACATGTACTCGATCGCGTCCTGGTCGCCGAGCCAGTCCGAGCCCTTGATCGTGTCGTAGGCGTGCCAGCGCCAGTCATCCTCGCCCATATTTCCGAGTGCGGCGCTGACCCCACCCTGGGCGGCGACGGTGTGACTCCGCGTGGGGAAAACCTTGGTGACGCAGGCGGTCTTGAGCCCCTTGGCGGCCATGCCGAAAGTGGCGCGTAGACCGGCTCCACCGGCGCCCACCACCACGACGTCGTAGCTGTGATCGATAATCTCGTAATCGGTGCTCATTCGGTCAGCCTCCGAGCGCAATCTTGAATAGGGCGAAAATCGCCGACACAGCCAGCAGGGCTGCCAGGAAACGCACGCCGGTCACCAGCGCAATACGCACTCCCTTGTGACTGACGTAGTCCTCGAGCACGACCTGCAGCCCCAGAGACGCGTGATAGAAGAGCACGCCGAAGGCAATGACCAGCACAACCGCGTTGACCGGATTGCCCAGCCAGGTGACCGTGCCTTCGTACCCGCCGCCCGTGTGTGTCGCGAGGCCGACAACCAGCCACAGCATCAGCGGCACCATGGCCACTGCGCTCAGACGCTGCATCCACCAGTGGGAAGCGCCGTGATGGGAAGCCCCCAGACCCTGGGCGCGTTTGAGTGGAGTCCGATAATCCATCGCTTTTCTCCTTAGACCAGGGCGATGAGCCAGGCGAGCAATGTAAGCACGGCGGCGGCGCCAATCGCAGCCTGGCCAGAGCGATGTGCGGTTTTCAGATCGAACCCGTAGCCGACATCCCACACCAGGTGCCGAATCCCGTTGCACAGGTGGTAGAACAGGACAAATGTCCACAGGAAGATCAGCACCTGGACCGGCAGGCTGCCGAGGAAGGCATTGGCGGTCGCATAGGCCTCGGGCCCGGCTGCCGCGGCAATCACCCAGTAGACCAGAACCAGCGCCCCGCCCGAGAGCAGCACACCACTGACGCGGTGGCTGATCGAAGTCAGAGCGGTAAAGGGAAGTCGGTAGACTTGCAGGTGTGGCGACAGGGGACGGTTATCCGAACTCATCTCAGCGCTCTCCGGGGGGTAGTCCGTGATTGGAATTATTCCCGTAAATTACGCCCAAGCAGCGCTTCGCGCAATATCGCGGCAGTGCAGCAAACTGGCCCGACGCCACTCAGAAATCGGTGCAGCGGCCGTTACTCTCCCAGTCGCCGTAGCGCGTCGGTTCGGGACCCCGCTTGCCGCCAATTTCCCGCGGCCAGGTCTCCGGACGCTGCCAGTCAACCGCTTCGGTATCGGGCGTTTCGGTGGTGGCGTCCTGCTCTGCCGACTCGGAGGGCACTTCAGGTTCCTGATGCTGATTCTTTTCCGGTGATTGATCGGTCATCGCTTTTGCTCCAGGTACACGTAAAAGCCGTCAGGTGGCATCCTGTACGACAGCGGATTGCATCATTCTATCCGCCTTCAAGCTCGGAGCCGATCATGCGTGAACCCTGGAACACCCTCCTCGCTCGATCAGCGGAGACGGTCGTGACCGCGCTGGCAACGCCGGACGAAATGGAAATGGCACTCGGCGACAGCGGCGTGATCTGTCCACTGCCGTCGCTGGGTATGCTCCATGTCGCCGGCGACGACGCCGTCGCCTTTTTGCAGAAACAGCTCAGCCAGGATGTCGCCGGGCTCGATGGATCACGCAGCACGCTTGCCGCCTGGTGTAATGCCAAGGGCCGCACGCGGGCCGTGTTCCGCGTGATCCCCAGTGATACCGGGCTGATCCTGCTCGCCGATGCCGAATTGCTCGAGGCCATCCGCCCGACCCTGCAGATGTTCATTCTGCGCTCGCAGGTGGCGCTGACTGACCTGGCGCCCGAGGAAGGGGCACTGGGAATGGCCGGCCCCGCGGCCGTGAGCCTGTTGACCGAGGGCGCGGGATCGCTACCCGATTCACCGGGGGGCGTCGTCCGTGCCGGCGATCTTCACGTGGTTGCCCTACCCGGAGCAGTGACAACGCGCTACCTCGTCATCGCCCCCACCGATCAGCTCGCGGCATTCTGGGGCCGTTATCGGGATGCCCTGACCGAGGGCAACGAGGACTTCTGGCACCTGCAGGCGATCCGCGCCGGCCTCCCGGATCTTACCCTGCCGGTGAGCGAGTCGCTCGTGCCAACGATGCTCAACCTCGAGCCCCTCGGCGGAATCAGCTACGAAAAGGGCTGCTATCCCGGCCAGGAAGTGGTGGCGCGCATGCACTATCGCGGCCAGCTCAAGCGCCGGCTCTATCGCGCTGCCCTGGCTGGTGATCCCCCGGCTGCCGGAACGGCCGTGGAGGATAATGAGGGCACTGAAGCCGGTGTCGTCATCAATGCGGCGCCGGCATCCGGGGGTGGCAGCGAACTGCTCGCGGTATTGCGCATCGAAAAGGCGGATAGCGACCTCCGGGTCGAAACGCGATCACTCCAGCTGCTCGATCTACCCTACGCGCCGCCCCACTGACGGCGCTGCGCGACCACAGGCGATTGCCCATGTCATCCGATGCCCCCGCCCGACACCGGCTTCGGTCGATATTCTTCCGATTGTTATTGCCAGTGATCATCCTCGGCCTCGCCGCCGGCGGCTACGTCTGGCTGAAACAAAGCGGACCCACCCCCCCGCAGGCCGATGTCGCCGAGCGTGAATGGCTGGTGGATACGACCACAATCCAGCCCGCAACCTATCACCCGCGCCTGACGCTGACCGGCGAGGTCGACAATCCCGACCGGGTATCGGTCAAGGCACCGATCCAGGCGCAGGTAAAGGCCCTGCCGGTAGCGGATGGCCAGGCTGTCGCGTCCGGCGAATTGCTGTTCGCCCTTGACCCCGCCGATTACGAGCCGCTCCTGCAGCAGGCCGAGGCGAACCTCGCTGATCTCGAGGCACAGATCACCCAGGCTCGGCGCGCACACGAGAGCGATCAGGCGGCGCTCGAGATCGAACAGGCGCTGGTCAACAATGCGCAGCGCTCGCTGGAGCGGACTCTCGACCTGCGCGAACGCGACCTCGCCTCCCCCTCGGAGGTTGAAGCAGCGCGGGATGCAGTTAACCAGGCCCGTCTCGCAGTGACCGCCAGAGACGAACGCGTCGCCACCTTCGAATCACGACTCGAATCCCTCCGCGCACGCCGTGACGCCGCCCGCGCCGATGTCTCGAGCGCTCGCCGCGATGTTCGGCGGTCACAATACGAGGCACCCTCCGCGGGGCTGGTCGCGGACCGACAGGTGGCGGTGGGCTCACGCGTCAACGCCAGCGAGACCCTGCTCACCTTCCTGCCCCGCGACGGGTTCGAAGTGCGCGCCCTGATACCGAGTCAATATGCCGACGTCATCCATGATGCGCTGGTCCGCGGCGAAGCACCTCGGGCCGAGGCACCACTGCTCGGTGGCGGCGCCCGGTTGCAGCTGGTGAGGCTGACCGGCGAGGCCAGCGGTCGTGGTGTCACCGGCGTGTTCACGTTTGAATCGCCCGGCGATCAACTGCGACCGGGGATTGTTACCAGCCTGTCGTTAATCATGCCGGCGATTGAAGATGCGATCGCCTTGCCACGCAGCGCCCTCTACGGCAACGACCGGGTCTACCGGGTGCGCGATGGCCAGCTCGAGCGCGTCGGCGTCGAGCATCTCGGCACCACGCAGATCAACGGCATGCAGCGCGTCCTCATACGCAGCGATGAACTGGCTGCCGGCGATCGAGTCGCCACCACGCAGCTGCCCAATGCGGTATCGGGTCTGCGCGTGCAGGTCGACGACAGCGCCGGGGCCGAGCAGTGAGCGAAACCCCCGGATTGCTGGAACGCTTCGCACGACACCGGGTTGCTTCGCACCTCGTCATGATCCTGATGATCCTGGGGGGACTGTTCGCCATCTCGCGGATGAACGTGCAGTTCTTCCCCAATTTCTCCATCGACGTGGTCACGGTTTCCGTCGTCTGGAGCGGCGCCTCGGCGGAAGACGTCGAACGCGGCATCACCGAACCGCTCGAGGAGCGGCTGCGCGCGGTCCCCGACGTCAGCAAGATGACCTCCACATCGGCGCAGGGGATCTCGAGCATCACACTCGAGTTCGTGGAAGGGACGGATACCGTGCTCGCTCTGGCCGATGTGCGTGAGCAGGTCGACAGCTTTCGCAATCTGCCGGCGAATGCCGAAACGCCACGGATCAGCCGGGCACCGGAGTTCGATCCGGTGGCCCGTGTCCTGATCCACGGCGATGTCGACCGATCGGCCCTGCGAACCTGGGCGGATCAGTACGAACGCGAACTGGTTGAAAGCGGTATCGACCGCATCACCGTCAACGGCGTGCCCGAACAGCAGATCGCCATCGCCGTGCCATCCGAGCGCCTCCCCCAGCTCGACCTGTCCCTGCCACAGATCTCCGAGCGCATCGCCAGCCGATCGGCGGATGTCCCGGCCGGTGAATTCGGCAGTGCCGATGGCGGGCGCGAGCTGCGAGCCGTCGAGCAGCGCCGCAACGTACTGGAATTCGCCGATTTGCCCATTATCAGCGGCGCTCGAAGCGAGATCACCCTGGGCTCTGTCGCCTCGATCCGCGAAATGCCCCGCAACGACTCCGTACTCATGCGGCACGAGGGTGAGCCAGCCGTCGAGCTGGTGCTGCAGAGAGCCCAGCACGGGGACAGCCTGGAATCGGCGCGTGCACTCGAGGAGTGGGTAGCCGATACCCGGCTGGAAATGCCGTCGGCACTGGAGCTGACCCTCTACGACCAGTCCTGGCAGTTGATCCGCGATCGCATCAATCTACTGGTCACCAACGGGCTGGGTGGACTGGTACTGGTCCTGATCCTCCTCTACCTGTTTCTACCCGCACGGGTCGCCTTCTGGGTCGCGGTAGGCATCCCGTCCGCCTTCCTGGCTGCACTGGCGATCCTCTGGCTCATCGGCGGCAGTATCAACATGATCTCGCTGTTTGCGCTGATCATGGCGCTGGGCGTGATTGTCGATGACGCGATCGTGGTAGGCGAGGATGCGGATGCGCATTTCCGGGGCGGTGAACCGCCCCTGCTGGCCTCGGAGGGGGCCGCGCGGCGGATGTTCTGGCCGGTCATGGCGTCGTCGCTCACCACCGTCGCCGCGTTCATGCCATTACTGGTAGTGGGGGGCACGGTGGGGCAGATTCTGCGTGACATCCCCATCGTCATGATCTGCGTGATCGCCGCCTCACTGGTGGAGAGCTTCCTCGTCCTGCCCGGGCATCTGCGCGGCGCGTTCACGGGCCGCGTCCGGACCGGCGACGGACCCGCCACCGGGGTGCTGAACCCGAGGGTCTGGCGGGAGGCCTTCGAGCGCGGTTTCGATCGCTTCCGTCAGCGCTATTTCCGCAGCGCCGTGCATTTCGCCGTCGGCCATCGAGCGGTGACGTTATCAGTGGCGGCCGCGAGCGTCGTCCTCGCCGTCGGGCTCATCGCGAGCGGCCGGCTCGGATTCACCTTCTTCCCGACGCCCGAATCACAGATCATCTACGCAAACGCGACTTTTGTCGCGGGCACCGACCGCCAGACAATGGAGACCTTTCTCGACGAACTCGAGCGAAGCCTGGCGGAGACCGAGTCGGAAGCAGGCGAGCCGCTGATACAGACCGCCATAACGCGGGCCGGCGGGACAATCGGCGGCGGTGGCGGCACCCAGGGCGACCAGCTCGGCTCAATGCTGATCGAGCTCACGCCGCCCGACGCCCGGCAGACCCGCAACACGGAATTCATTCGCGACTGGAAAGCCAACACCCACGTGCCGCCCGGTATGGAGAACTTCTCCATCTCGTCCCGACAGGGCGGCCCGCCCGGCGCCGATCTGACAGTACGCCTGACCGGTCCCCGAACCGAGTCCCTGAAGGCGGCGGCCGTCTCGCTCACCGAGACGCTCGACGGCGTACCGGGTGTGGTCGACGTGAACGATGATCTCCCTTACGGACGACAGCAGATCACCTTCTCGGTCAACGCCCAGGGTCGGGCCCTGGGCCTGTCGACGCAGGAGGTCGGTTCCCAGTTACGGGGCGCCTATGACGGCGTATTGAGCCAGATCTTCCAGTCCGGACCCGATGAGATGGAGGTCCGGGTAATGCTGCCGCCGGAGGAACAGCGCCAGATCGCCTCGCTGGCCGATCTCAGTATCCGAACGCCCGGGGGGCGTTTCGTGCCGGTCATGCAGGTTGTTGATCTGGGTGCCCAGCGGGGCTTCGAGGCGATCCGCCATGCCGAGGGTCGTCGCGCGGTAGAGGTTTCCGCCTCCCTCGATCGCGAGACCGCCAACGCGGACAGGCTGAGTGCCTCCCTGCGCGGGGAGACACTGCCGCGGCTCGCGGAGCGTCACGGCATCGAGTACAGCTTCGAGGGCCGCCAGGCCGACCAGCGCGACACCCTGGCAGACATGAAATTCGGTCTGTACCTCGGGCTGGCGCTCATGTCGATCGTCCTGGTCTGGGTCTTCTCCGCCTGGACGCTGCCCCTGATCGTCATGCTGGTCATCCCGCTGGGCCTGGTCGGTGCCATCTTCGGGCACTGGGTAATGAGCATCGAACTGACCATCCTGTCGCTGTTCGGCCTGTTCGGGCTCTCCGGCATCGTCGTCAACAACGCCATCATCCTCGTCACGTTCTACCGCGATCAGCTCGCCGAGGGTTTGAGTGTCAACGCGGCCCTCGAAGAGGCGGCCGTTCGCCGGCTGCGGGCAGTCATGCTGACATCGCTGACCACCATCGGAGGGCTGACGCCACTGCTGTTCGAGACATCGCTACAGGCACAGTTCCTTATCCCGATGGCGACCTCCATCGCCTTCGGTCTCGGTTACTCCACCCTGCTGGTGCTGTTCGTAATCCCGGCGCTGCTCTCGATTCACGCCTCGATCGGGCAGAGAATGGCCGCATGGCGGGCGGCGCTGGCCTAGTCGCGGGGACGCATCGCCGGGAATAGCAGGACATCGCGTATCGAGGCACTGTCGGTCAGCAGCATCACCAGCCGGTCGATACCGATCCCCTCGCCCACCGCCGGCGGCATGCCGTACTCGAGGGCGCGGATATAATCGGCGTCGTAGTGCATGGCCTCTTCATCGCCCGCGGCCTTTTCCTCTACCTGGCGGCGAAAGCGCCGTGCCTGATCCTCGGCGTCGTTGAGCTCGGAGAAACCGTTGGCGATCTCGCGACCGGCGACGATGAGCTCGAAGCGCTCGGTCACGGTCGGGTCGTCGTCACGGGGCCGGGCCAGCGGCGAGACCTCCACCGGATAATCAGTCACAAAGGTCGGCTGGATCAGCGCCGATTCCGCCGTTTTCTCGAACACCTCGAGCAGGATCTTTCCGGTGCCCCACTGCGGCTGGATCGCAATGCCGAGTGACTCGGCGTGACGCGCGAGGGCTGCCGGATCGTCGACCTCGGTGCCCAGCGCAGGATTATGCTCGATGACCGCCTCGCGAACGCTGACGCGCCTGAAGGCGGGCGCCAGGTCGATCGCCTCGCCCTGCCACTCGATCTGCTCGCGACCCACCACCTCGCCGGCCAGCTGGCGCAACAGCACCTCGG
This sequence comes from Spiribacter vilamensis, assembly GCF_004217415.1. Lineage (NCBI taxonomy): Bacteria > Pseudomonadati > Pseudomonadota > Gammaproteobacteria > Chromatiales > Ectothiorhodospiraceae > Spiribacter > Spiribacter vilamensis. Next base: position 409,483 of record NZ_SHLI01000001.1, on the reverse strand, counting down.
TGAAGTCCATCGCGTCCCGGTAATCGGCATAGGCCTGGTAGAACTCGAGCATCGTGAATTCCGGGTTATGCCGGGTCGAGACGCCCTCGTTGCGGAAGTTGCGATTGATCTCGTAGACACGCTCGATGCCGCCCACCACCAGGCGCTTGAGATAGAGCTCCGGAGCGACCCGCAGGTAGAGATCGATATCCAGCGCGTTGTGGTGGGTGACGAACGGCCGGGCCGCTGCACCGCCGGGAATGGGCTGCATCATCGGCGTTTCCACTTCGAGGAAACGACGCTCGTGGAAGGCATCCCGGATCGTGCGGATAATCCGGCTGCGCATCGTGAAGATCCGCTGCGACTCCGGGTTGGTCATGAGATCGAGATAGCGTTGCCGATAGCGCGCTTCCGTATCGCCGAGGCCGTGATACTTGTCCGGCAGCGGTCGGAGTGACTTGGTCAGCAGCCGCAACTCGTCGCAATGGACCGACAGTTCACCGGTCTGCGTACGCATCAGCGTACCGGCCGCGCCGACAATATCCCCGGCATCCCAGCCCTTGAACGCCGGGTAGACGTCCCCTGGCAGATCGTCGCGGCGGACGAAAAGCTGGATATCTCCCGACATATCCCGGAGCGTGGCAAAGCTCGCCTTTCCCATGACCCGCTTGCGAATGAGCCTCCCGGCGATCTGCACCCGCGTCGGCGCCGCCGCCAGCTGTTCGGCGTCGTGACCGGCATAATCCGCCTGCAGATCCGCCGCCATCGCGTCGCGTCGGAAATCATTGGGGAATGCCGACCCTCCGGCGCGCCACTCGTCGAGTTTGCGGCGCCGCTCGGCGATCAGGCGGTGTTCGTCCTGCTCTTCAGCCATGCTGTTCTCTTTTTCCGAATCGTCCGGCGTTTCACCGACCTACAGGCCGGCCTTGAGACTCGCCTCTATGAATGGGTCCAGGCCCCCGTCCAGTACGGCCTGGGTATTACCGACCTCGACACCGGTGCGCAGATCCTTGATCCGGCTCTGGTCGAGGACGTAGGAGCGGATCTGACTGCCCCAGCCGATATCGGACTTGGCATCCTCCACCGCCGCGGCCTGCTCGCGCTGCGCCTCCATTTCGCGCTCGTAGAGTTTGGCGCGCAGCTGGTTCATGGCGGTTGCCCGGTTCTTGTGCTGCGAGCGGTCGTTCTGGCACTGCACCACGATTCCGGTGGGCTGGTGGGTGATACGCACCGCCGATTCGGTCCGGTTGACGTGCTGGCCACCCGCACCACTCGCCCGGTAGACATCGATGCGCAGATCAGAGGGATCGACCTCGATATCCACGTTCTCGTCGATCTCCGGGCTGACGAACACCGAGGCGAACGAGGTATGGCGGCGGTTGCCCGAATCGAAGGGCGATTTGCGCACCAGCCGATGGACGCCGGTCTCGGTGCGCAGCCAGCCGAAGGCATAGTCCCCCTCGACCCGGATCGTCGCACTCTTGAGGCCCGCCTGGTCGCCCTCCGAGACCTCGATGAGGTCGGCCTTGAAGCCCCTGTGCTCGATCCAGCGCAGATACATCCGTAGCAGCATGTCCGCCCAGTCCTGGGCCTCGGTGCCGCCCGAGCCGGCCTGGATATCCACGAATGCGTTGGTGGGATCCATTTCACCGGAGAACATGCGCCGGAACTCGAGGCTCTGAATCAGGCGCTCATGGGCGGCCAGATCCGCCTCCACCGCCGCGAGCGTCTCGTCGTCGTCCTCTTCGCGGGCCATTTCGAGTAGCTCGCCGGCCTCGTCCAGGCCGCTGTTCAGACCGCGCAGCTGGTTGACCATCCGGTCCAGTGACGCGCGTTCGCGATTCAGGTTCTGGGCGCGCTCCGGATCATTCCAGACATCGGGCTGTTCGAGCTCGCGGGTGACCTCTTCGAGGCGTTCTTCCTTTCCCGTGAGGTCAAAGATACCCCCTCAGGGACTCATTGCGTCCCTTCAGGTCGTCGAGCTGGCTGGCGAGCTGGTTACTGTCGAGCACGGTATTCCTCTTGTCTGTCGGTCAATCGATGGGGCCCTAGCGGACCGTTTCCCAGGCGCGGGCGAGGCGCTTTTCGGAGACTCGCTCACGGGTACCGAGATCCTGGGCGAACAGCGAAACCCGGTACTCCTCGACAAGCCACCGAATCTGCTCGAGCGCCGGATCGCGGATTGCGCGTCGGGCGTGCCGGGCGAACGCCTCATCAAGGCGACGCTGATGCGGCTGAATGGCGGCCAGGCCGGCCTGATCCCGGCTCGGGTCACGCTGCAGGCGCTCGACGCGGCGCTGGATCGCGGTCAGATAACGCGGCAGATCGTCGAGTCGAGCCGGCTCGGTCTCGAGTAGAAACCCCGGATAGACCAGCCCGTCCAGCTGCTGGCGGATGTCCTGGTAACTGTCCATCATCCCCAGCGGAATATCGCCCTTGAGCGCGCGTCGCACCTGCTTCTGGCGTGCAAGGATATCAGAGACGCGGTCACGCAGCTGCTCGGCAAAGGGGAGGATCGCCGTGCGTCCCGACTCGCAGGTCTCGAGCCAGCCCGCCCGGTCCCGCGGCACCGCCCCGGCAAGAAAGACCTGGTCGAACACGGCCTGGGCGAACTCGCGCTTGAAGGCATCCGCATCGCCGACATCGCGATAGTCGATCGCCATGCGATCCAGCCCCGGCAGCCCCCGGCGCAAATGGCGCGCCTGCTGCGCAAAGCGCTTCATGAGCAGCTGACGAACCCCTCCCCGATGCGCGGCGGCCGCGCGCTCCGGCCCATCCAGCAGCCGCAGCGCCACCTCGTTACCCTCGGCGCAAAGCGCCGGATAGCCCTGCAGCTCGATACCGCCCTGCGTGAACGGGACACGATCGGGCAGATCACCAACATCCCAGTCAGTGATGCCGGTGCGCTCGAATCCACTGTCCGCCGGGGCGTTGAAATCCGCCGCCGCATCGTCGGCATGGGCGCGCTGCAGCGCCGGCAGATCGCGGCCGCTGCCGAGTCGCTCGCCCCGGTCGTCGAGCACCTCGAAGCGCATTTGCAGATGATTCGGCAGGACCAGCTCATCCCAGATACCTCCGGGGATATCGATACCGGTCATGCGCCGTAATTCATCGCGTACGGCCGATTCCAGTGACCCGGTGCGTTCCGGTAGCGATTCCAGCACGGCGCGGGCAAAGTCGGGCACCGGCACGAAATGCCGCCGCAACGACTTCGGCAGTGCCCGAATGAGCGTAACGACTTTCTCCTCGAGCAGACCCGGCACCAGCCACTCGAACGGTTCAGGGACGAGCGCATTCAGGGCGGCCACCGGAACGCAGACGCTGACGCCGTCGACCTCGTCCCCCGGCGAGAATGAATAGCGCAGCGGTAGATGGACGCCGTTCACGGCGAGGGTGTCCGGGTAGTCGGCAACACCCTCGGACACACCCCGGGCCATCAACTGCTCGCGGTCGAGCCGCAGCGGGGTGTCGTCGCCCCCCTGGCGCAGCCAGCGATCGAGGCTCGGGCCATCGACGACATCCGCGGGGAGTGCGCCATCGTAGAACGCCGCGAGGGCCTCGTTATCCACCAGCACATCACGGCGTCTCGCCTTGGCCTCGAGGGCCTCGACTTCGGCGATCAATGCCCGGTTGGCCTGGAGGAATGCCGGCGGCTCCGGCGGCGGGTCACCCAGCAGACCATCGCGGATGAATATCGACCGCGCCTCCTCCGGTGCGACCCGGGCATGGTCAACCTTGCGGCCGCTGACGATCGGCAGGCCGTAGAGCGTGACATCCTCGCGTCCGAAGACCTTGCCCTTCTCCGCATCCCACCACGGGTCGTGATAACGGTGCTTGAGCAGGTGACCGGCCAGCGGCTCGATCCACTCCGGGCGCACCTCGGCCACTACCCGTGCAAACACCCGGCGGGTCTCCACCAGCTCGGCGGCCATGATCCAGCGCGGCCGCTTGCGCGCGACCCCGGATCCGGGATGGATCGCAAGCTTCAGCCCGCGCGGCCCGCGATACTCCTCACCGTCTTCGCGGCGCGCGATGTTCGACAGAAAACCGCTTAGCAGCGCCCGATGGATCGCGACCGGTTTGGCCGGCGCGTCGTTTTCGACCAGCCCCATATCGTGAACCAGGGTACGTAGCTGCGAGTGTGTATCCGCCCATTCCCGCATCCGCACATGGGAGAGGAAATGCTCGTGACACCAGGCCTGCAGCTTGCGACGGTTCAGGTGGTGGGCCTGCTCGCGATAGGCGTCCCAGATCCGCAGCAGCCCGCCGAAATCGGACTGCTTGTCCTGCCAGTCGGACTGGGCGGCATCGGCCGCCTCGCGCCGGTCCATGGGTCGCTCACGCGGATCCTGCACGGACAGGGCGGCGGCGAGCACCAGTAGCTCGCGGAGCGCCCCCTCGCGGTCACCGGCAAAAAGGATACGGGCGATCCGCGGGTCCACCGGGAGCCGGGCGAGCCGGCGCCCCAGGGGCGAGAGATGCTGACGACGGTCGAGGGCGCCCAGCTCATCGAGGAGTTTGAGCCCGTCTTTCACATAACGCGGGTCGGGGGGCTCGATGAACGGGAAACGCTCGATGGCGCCCAGGCGCAGATGCTTCATCTGCAGGATCACCGAGGCCAGGTTGGTACGCAGGATTTCCGGATCGGTAAACGCCGGCCGGGCCTCGAAATCGGCCTGGTCGTAGAGCCGGATACAGACACCCGGGCCCTCGCGCCCGCAACGGCCGGCACGCTGGTCGGCACTCGACCGGGCCACCGGCTCCACCGGCAGGCGCTGGACCTTGGTGCGAAAACTGTAGCGGCTGATCCGCGCCAGCCCGCTGTCGACCACGTAACGAATGCCCGGCACCGTGAGCGAGGTCTCGGCGACGTTGGTGGCGAGCACAATGCGTCGGCCGCGATGCGCTGCGAACACGCGTTGCTGCTCGGCGGCGGAGAGTCGCCCGAAAAGCGGCAGGATTTCGGTCTGGGGTGGATGGTGCTTGCGAAGCGCCTCGGCGCATTGGCGGATCTCGCGCTCTCCGGGCAGGAACACCAGGACATCGCCCCGCCCCAGCCCGGCCAGCTCGTCGACCGCCTCGAGCACGCCCTGGCGCAGGCTACGCTCGCGCTCGTCCTCGGACTGCTCGATCAGCGGGCGGTAGCGGACCTCGACGGGCCAGGTCCGCCCCGAGACCTCGATCACCGGCGCATCGTCGAAATGCTTTGAAAAGCGCACCGGGTCGATCGTCGCTGACGTAATAATGACCCGTAGATCGGGACGCTGCGGCAAAAGCCGCTTGATATAGCCGAGCAGGAAATCGATGTTCAGGCTGCGCTCATGGGCCTCATCGATGATGAGCGTGTCATAGCCCTCGAGGCGCTCATCGGCCTGGGTTTCGGCCAGTAACATGCCATCGGTCAGCAGCTTGACCCGGGTCTGCGGGCGGGTCTGGTCGCTAAAGCGCACCCGGTATCCAACGCCACTGCCCACGTCCGTGGCGCATTCCTCGGCCACGCGGGCCGCGAGACTGCGGGCCGCGATACGCCGGGGCTGGGTGTGGGCAATCACGCCATCGATGCCCCGCCCCAGATCGAGCATCAGTTTGGGCAACTGCGTGCTCTTTCCCGAGCCGGTCTCGCCACAGATGACCACCACCTGGTGATCGCGCACCGTAGCCTTGATCTCCTCGGCATGCTCAAGGACCGGGAGATCGAGCTGATAGTCGGGACGCAGCTCGATGGACTCGCGGGCGGTCCGCGCCTGTGCATGCCGCTGCGGCGAAGGTCGTGATCGGCGCCTAGCCATTCCCACCATCGTTCTGCGCTGATGGCCCCGCGCCGGATCGGCGCCGCGTCCGAGGCGCCGACCGGGGATCGAATCGCAACGCCTCTATCTCCCAGGAGTCATCGTCGCAGGCGAGCACAAGGCAGCCAGGGCCACCATTGGTACGCGTGCGACCGGCGGCCCCGGGATTCAGCACCCAGGGCGTGTCGCGCCGGTCGACACACTGGCGGTGGCTATGGCCATAGACCACGGCGCGGCAATCCGCGAACTGACGCCGGTAGCGGCGGTGCCGCTGTTCCACGGTCCCGCCATCATCGCCATGAACGAGCCGGATCCGGCCACCGGGCAGATCCACGGTGGCATCGCCCGGGAGTCGGGCGAGCATATCGCGCTCGGCATCGGCCCAGTGCTCGACATCGTCGTTGTTGCCCCGAATCGCGACGGACTCATGTTTCGGGTGCATGGCAAATAGAACATCGGCACCGCCGACGTCACCGGCATGCAGGGCAATGTCACAGTCGCGGATACGATCGGCGATGCGCTGATCGAGGAAACCGTGCGTATCCGCGAGAATGGCAATCCGGGCGGTACGTCCGGTCATGCCTGCGCAAAGCCCTCGTCAATGGCGGCCGCCAGGGCGGAATAGTCACGGGTGACAGGGAACTGTGGAAACGCCGTGGTGACGTTATCGGGGGCGTGGAAGAATATCCCCTGCCCCGCGGCCGTCAGCATGCTCGTGTCGTTGTAGGAGTCGCCGGCGGCGACCACCGAGAAATTGAGCCCGCGCAGCGCTTCGACAGCGGCGCGCTTGTGATCCGTCATCCGCAGCTGATAGCCGATGATCCGCCCGTCGTCGCGGGTCTCGAGCCGATGGCAGAAAAGCGTCGGCCAGTTCAGCTGGCGCATGAGCGGCCAGGCAAACTCGTAGAACGTATCGGACAGGATGATCACCTGATACCGAGTCCGTAGTGTATCGAGGAATGCGCGCGCGCCATCGAGCGGCGCCATCCGGTCGATGACCGCCTGGATATCCGGCAGTCCGAGTTTGTGCGCCGCCAGGGTTTCGATTCGCATCCGCATCAACTCATCATAGTCAGCGACGTCACGCGTGGTCGCGCTCAATGCGTCGATACCGGTCAATGCCGCGAAATCGATCCAGATTTCCGGGACAAGCACGCCCTCGAGATCCAGGCAAACAATATTCACGCGGGGTTATTCCTCTACCGAAAGGCTAGCGGACGGTACGATTTTTCCACCCGGGCTGCAAGGCATTGAACTTCCGTGACAACGCCCTTATCCAATGAGATATTGATGGTAGTTGCATCATTGTCCCAACGGAGGAAGACAACAATGGCTCAGGATTTTCGCACCTCGATCGCCGGTGATCGCTCGACCGGCAACTCGGTGCTGGCAACCAACAAGGTACTGCGCAACACTTACGCGCTGTTGTCGCTGACCCTCGTGTTCAGCGCCGCCATGGCGGGCGTCGCCATGGCCACCAATGCACCGCCGATGCACTGGCTGATGGTGCTTGGCGGTTACTTCGGCCTGCTGTTTCTAACCACGTGGCTCCGCAACAGCGTCTGGGGACTGGCCAGTGTTTTTGCACTGACCGGATTCATGGGATTCACGCTCGGGCCCATCGTCAGTCTCTATGTCGGGGCATTCAGCAACGGCGCGGAACTGGTGATGATGGCACTGGGTGGCACGGGCATGATCTTCCTTGGCCTGTCCGCCTATGCACTGACGACCCAGCGTGATTTCAGCTTCCTGCGCGGATTCATCTTCGCAGGCGTGCTCGTGGCATTCGCCGGTTCCATCGTGGCCATCCTGTTCTCGATCCCGGCGCTGTCGCTGGCCGTGAGTGCGGCATTCGTCGTGCTGATGAGCGCGCTGATCCTCTACCAGACCAGCGAGATCATCAACGGCGGTGAGACGAACTACATCATGGCGACAATCACGTTGTACGTGACGATCTACAACCTGTTTCTCAGCCTCCTGCAGCTCCTCGCCGCGTTCGCCGGCGAGCGCTGATCGACCGCGGCGCCCGGGCGCCATCAAGGCCCCGCCCGATCGTTGATCGGGCGGGGCTTTTTATTTCTTCAGGGTCTATCATGATCATATTAAAGACGATCACTGAATAACGGCCATGAAACTCACCCAGCTCCGCTACATTGTCGAAGTGGCCCGCCGTGGCCTGAACGTATCCGCGGCCGCCGATGCGCTCTACACCTCGCAGCCGGGTGTCAGTAAACAGATCCGTATGCTCGAAGAAGAGCTCGGCATCCCCATTTTCGAGCGCAGCGGCAAGCACTTCACCGGGCTGACCCGTCCGGGGCGGCAGGTACTGGCGGCGGCCGAAAGAACACTGGCGGAGACCGCGGGCATCCAGTCGATCGCGGCCGAGTTCGCGGATGATCAGAGCGGCAGCCTGAGTATCGCCACCACACACACCCAGGCGAGGCACGCACTGCCCGAGGCCGTTCGCCGATTCCGACAGTGCTATCCCCGGGTCAGCCTGCATTTCCATCAGGGCACGCCCATGCAGATCGCGGAGATGGCCACTGCCGGTGAAGTGGATTTCGCCATCGCTACCGAGGCGCTGGAGCTCTACGACGACCTCGTCATGCTGCCCTGCTATCGATGGAACCGGAGCATCATCGTGCCCCGCGGTCATCCACTCTGCGACCATGACGAAGTGACGCTCGAGGCGGTGGCCGAGCACCCCCTCGTGACGTATGTCTTCGGGTTCACCGGTCGGTCCCGGCTCGATACGGCGTTCGCCGCCCGGGGGCTGTCACCCGATGTAGTTTTTACCGCGACCGACTCCGAAGTCATCAAGACCTATGTCCAACTGGGTCTGGGGGTCGGCATCATGGCGAGCATGGCGTTCGACCCGAAGCGTGATGAGGGACTGGTCGCCCTCGATGCAAGCCATCTGTTCGAAGCCAGCACCACGCGAATCGGTTTCCGGCGCAGTGCCTACATGCGCGGCTACATGTTCTCGTTTATCGAGACATTCGCGCCCCATCTCGACCGAACGGTTGTTCAGAACGCCATTGACGCACGCACGCCGGAGCAACGTGAAGCGCTGGAGCACACGCTCGAACCGCTGCTTGATTCGACTCACTACTAGGACAGGGAAATAGTCATGGATCCGGAACTGCTCGAAATCCAGCGTCATATCGGCGCCCACCCGCCATTCGATGGACTGACGGATGAACAGCTCGATGACGTCACCCGTCACATCGAGATCAGTTACTACCGCGCGGGCTCGGAGATCGTTGCCTCCAATCAACCGCTGACAGCGCTGCTCTACATCCGCAGCGGAGCCGTCGAGGTCTATCGGCGAAGCGGTGACCTGTTCGACCGCCTCGGCGAGGGCAGCATTTTCGGGCACTACGGGCTTTTGCGTGGCCGACGCTCGCACTACCCGGCCATCGCCATTGAAGACACACTGATTTACGCCATTGACGCGGATGTATTCGATCGTCTCTGCGAGACCGACAACGACTTTGCCGATTTCGTCGAGCTCGGGCGAGCCCGGTTACCGAGCGTCACCGAGACACAGCGCGTCAGCAACGACCGGATGGCGACACGGATACGCAAACTCGTCAAACGCCGGCCGCTGATCGCCGAGGCCGACGAGAGTGCCCGCGAGGCCGCCCGGCGCCTTGCCGACGAGCCCGCCGCAGCGCTCCTGGTGGTCGATGCCCGGGGCGATGACCCCCGCTATACCTATGCCGATGCCAATGGTGAACTCTGGCAGGTCATGGGCATCCTCACCGATGCCGATTTCCGGGCCCGGATCGTCGCCGAGGGCCGCTCGGTGGAAACACCCATCAGGGAAATCGTCAGCGAAGAACTGGTCGCCGTGCAGTCGGACGAGACAGTGCAGGAAGCGATGCTCGCCATGCTCCGGCACAACGTCCACCACCTGGCAGTGGTTCACCGCCGACGCCCGATCGGTGTGATCCGACTCGAGGATGTCGTTCGCTACGAGACGCAGAGCAGCCTCTATCTCATCGAGAGCGTTTTCAGTCAGCGCCATCCCAACGGCCTCGCCCGGCTGCTGCCCGATGTCCGCAACGCGGCGGTGAGACTGGTCCGTGATGGTGCCGACTCGCGGACCGTTGGCACCGCGCTCTCGTCCATCGGCCGCAGTTTCGCACGCCGACTGATCGAGCTCGCCGAAGCGGAGCTGGGTCCGCCACCCGTGCCCTACGCATTTATGGCGATGGGATCGATGGCGCGCAATGAGCAGACCCTGGTCACCGATCAGGACAACGCTCTCGTACTCGACGATCGCTTCGATCCGCAACAGCATGACCAGTATTTCCTCAAACTCGCACAGCGGGTCAGTGACGGACTGGATGCCTGTGGCTATGCGTACTGCAAGGGCGACATCATGGCGACCAATCCGCGCTGGCGACAGCCGCTATCGGTCTGGCAGCGTTATTTCCGAAGCTGGATCCAGGCACCCAACGCCGAGCGACTACTCCACAGCAACATCTTTTTCGACCTGGACAACCTCTACGGCGAAGAGCGGCTAATCGAGACGCTCCAGGAGCTGGTTGCCACCGAGGCGGGCCAGAGCCCGGCGCTGCTCGCCGCCATGTCGCGAAATGCGCTCAACCGCACGCCACCGATCGGGTTTTTCCGCGAATTCGTCACCGAAAAGGACGGACAGCAAAACGAGTTCATCAACGTCAAACGCCGCGGCACCGCGCCGCTGACCGATCTGATCCGGATCCACGCGCTGGCCTGCGGGTCCCGCGCACGGAATTCCTTTGAGCGTCTGGCGGATATCAAGGAGACGTCGCTGCTCGGGCCCGGTGTGGCCGATCGGCTCAGTTATGCGCTCGAGGTCCTGAGCCTGGCGCGCCTGCGCGACCAGGTCCTCGATATCGAGGAGGAGCGTGAGCCGGATAACAACATCGAGCCGCGTAACGTCCCTGCGAAGCAGCGCGCGGAGATCAAGGAGGCCTTCCGGGCACTGAGCGATGCCCAGAAATTCCTGCGCTTTCGCTATCCGGGACCGTCCAACCGCATTCGCACCGCGAGTCGCTGACAATGGCGGCGGGCAGAGAGAGGCGGGACCGCTGGCAGCCCTGGCTCGAGTCCATGGCGCAAGGCAGCGAAACGGCCGATCTGAGGCATTTCTACGAGGCATTCCCGGGAAATCCGGCGGATCCGATCGGCACGACCCCCCTCGCGGCGATCGATCTGGAAACGAGCGGCCTTGATCCACGCAAACACGCCATCCTCAGCATCGGGATCGTGCCTTTCAACCTGAGGAGTATTGCCACCGGCGCCAGCCGGCACTGGATACTGCGGCCGCCGCGAGGGTTTTCGGGCGAATCGGTGGCGTATCACCACATCCGGCACTTCGACGTGGAGCAGGCCCCTGATCTGGGTGACGTATTGCCGGAGATCCTGGAAAGCCTGCGGGGACGTCTGCCGGTGGTTCATTACCATCCGATCGAGCGGCGATTCCTTGATGGAGCCGTTCGCGAGCGTACCGGCACCGTGTTCCGGTTTCCGCTAATCGACACGATGGAAATCGAGGCGCGACGCCATCGCCGGCCGTGGCGGATGCGACTGGGCAGACTGTTCGGCCGGACACCGGCGTCGATCCGGCTTGCCGACAGTCGGGAGCGGTATGGCCTGCCCCCGTACGAGGGACACCAGGCCGTTGTGGATGCCATCGGTACCGCCGAGTTGCTGCAGGCGCAGATCCAGCACCATTACAGCAACTCGACGCCGATTGGCGACCTCCGGGTCTAGACTGCGCGCGGCTCGTCCATCAGCCCCCGGATCGTGGCGTAGCAAGCCACGAGCAGGACCAGCATCAGCGGAAGACCCGCGGACAGTGCCATCGCCTGCAGGGCGGTAAGCCCGCCACCGAGCAGCAGTGCGATCGCGATGGCCCCCTCGATGATCGCCCAGAACATCCGCTGGGGCTTGGGCGAATCCACCTTGCCGCCTGCCGTGATCGCATCGATAACCAGCGATCCCGAGTCGGACGAGGTCACGAAGAACACGACTACCAGGAAGATGGCCAGTGAGGAGGTAATCAGGCCCAGCGGCAGATTGCCGAGCATCTCGAAGAGCTGGGTATCCGTGCCGGCGTTAGCGACACTATCGAGCCCCTGGTTCACGACCTGATCGATGGCGGTGCCACCCAGCGCGGTCATCCAGAGCACCGAGATCAGCGTTGGAATCACTAGTACGGCAATCAGGAACTCGCGGACAGTCCGGCCCCGGCTGACGCGGGCGATGAACATGCCGACGAACGGCGACCAGGAGATCCACCACGCCCAGTAGAAGGCCGTCCAGCCCTGGGAGAAGTTCTCGTCCTCACGTCCGACCGGATTGGATAGCGCAAAGACCTTCGTCGCGTAATCCCCGAGATACTGGAAGAACCCGGTCGCAATCGCCAGTGTCGGGCCCACGACAATCACGAACAGCAGCAGTAAACCCGCCAGTCCCATGTTGAGCTGCGAGAGTCGCTGCACGCCCTTGTCGACACCCAGGGTGACCGATCCCAGCGCGATAATGGTGATGCCGATAATCAGGAACACCATGGTGGTGTCGGTATTGGGAACGCCATAGAGGAAGTTCAGCCCGACCGTTGCCTGCGTCGCACCGATCCCGAGGGAGGTTGCCAACCCGAACAGCGTCGCAAAGACGGCGACAATGTCGATCACGTGACCCGGCCAGCCCCAGACACGCTCGCCGAGGATCGGATAGAAGATCGAGCGCACGGTCAGTGGCAGGCCCTTGTTGAACGAGAACAGCGCCAGCGCCAGTGCAACCATCCCGTAGACGGCCCACGGGTGAATCCCCCAATGGAAGATCGTCGCCGCCATGCCCAGGGAGATAGCGGCATCCTGGTCGCCGGCCGCCGCGCCCAGTGGCGCCCAGTCGGTGCGCACGCCGCCATCCATCGTCGTACCGGCCATGGAACTGCTGAAGTGCCCCAGTGGCTCGGATACGCCGTAATACATCAGGCCGATGCCCATGCCCGCGGCGAACAGCATGGCGAACCAGCCGCCATAGGTGAAATCGGGGACCGCATCTGCCCCCCCCAGTCGGACTTTCGCCAGGGGCGTAAAGATCAACGCGACCGCCACGACCACGAGGATATTGGCGCCACCGATGAAGACCCAGGCGAGGTTGTTGGTCAACCACTCGCGCGTGCCCTCGAACAGCGGCCCTACTTCGTTCTGGAATGCCAGTGTGACAATGACAAAGGCGAGGATGATCAGCCCGGAAACGGTAAAGACCTTGCCATGAAGGTCGACATCAACCCCGAATTTGCTGCCGGAAACATTGTCCTGGCCGATAACGTAGTCGGTATCGATCAGCCCGGATGGACCATCCGGCGCCGGAACGCCCTTGGAGGCTCCGTCATCAACGTCTGCGTTACTCACGATTTTCTCCTTTTCGGTCTGTGGTGACGACGACCCGTTCAGGCCGGCCGCACCAGGAAGACGGATACATCGGTATGCGAGGCGATGCGATCGCCATGCGAGGGTATGACCGCATCGAGGTGCCTGGGCAGATGCGTCGCCATCACTACCAGGTCGGCGTTCACCACCTTGATGGTCTTGAGGATCGTATCATCCAGGTCGGACACCGGATCCGGGGAGTTGACGCAACGCGCCGACGTCGCCTGGCCGTGGACCTGGCTCTGTTCGTTCGCGAACACGTTGAGCTTCTGTTCGTATTCCTCGGGCGTGCGGGCAATGCTGCCCGGCGTCGAAGTGGTCACCGCCAGGTAACAGACCTCCGCCTCGTAATGTCGGGCCAGGTCCGCGCTGGTGGCCAGCGCCCGCTGGATCGCATCGATATGCGCCAGATCCACCGGGACGAGGATTTTACTAAACATGCGTTTTACTCCTTGCATCTTGCGCATAACCGCTGCACGAAGCGACTTGGACGGCCGGCCGTAGTATTTACGGCGCCGAAATCAATCATCGTTCACGGTAATAGCGTCCTAAGACTGCGGGAGTTTGGAGCAGGGGGTCAACCGATTTGTTGAAAATCTGACCGGGGCGGTCAATAAAAATCAACGATATTGCGAGCGACCGGCAAAGGCGTGAGAGAGCGTTCCGGCATCGACGTAGTCCAGATCACCCCCCAGGGGGACGCCGTGGGCAATACGGGCGATTTCGACACCGGCATCGGCCGCCATGCCGGCGAGATACTGGGCGGTTGCCTCGCCCTCGACCGTGGGACTGACCGCCAGGATGATCTCGCGGATCTCCCCGGTAGCAAGTCGTGCCTCCAGCCCCTCGAGGCCGAGTTCTCCGGGGCCGATGCCGTCGAGGGGCGATAGACGCCCCCCGAGCACGAAATACAGCCCGCCATAGTCGGTGGCGTCCTCGAGCGCCTGGACGTCGGAGGGGTTTTCGACAATACACAGCACCCCGGGATCACGCCGATCGCTCGCGCAGAGCGGACAGAGATCCGCCTCGGTGAGATTGCGACAGAGCCGGCACTCCCCCACCGATTCGGCGGCTGTCTGCAGCGCCCGTGCCAGGCGGTGTGCGCCGCCGCGATCGTGCTGCAGCAGCGCAAACGTCATGCGTTGCGCCGACCGGGGTCCAACGCCCGGCAAACAGCGCAGTGATTCCATCAATTCCCGAACCGCCGGAGAATAGGCCATGAATCTGGTTCCGCTCTAGAACGGCATCTTCATGCCCGGGGGCAGGTTAAGCCCATCGGTCAGTCCGCCCATGCGCTCCTGGGTTTCCTGTTCGAGCTTCTGGGCGGCATCGTTGAAGGCGGCCGCGACCAGATCTTCGACCATTTCCCGATCGTCATAGACACTCTCGTCAATCGACACGCGCTTTACCTCGTGGCGCCCCGTCATCACCACGCTGACCATGCCGCCGCCGGCCTGGCCGGTGATTTCCATCTCTGCAAGCTCGGACTGCGCTTTCTGCATTTCCTCCTGCATGCGCTGAGCCTGCTTCATCATATTGCCAAGTCCGCCTTTCATGATTCACTCCCGGTCGCGTGGACGTATGGATTCGTTAATGACTTCGGCACCGAATGTCGCCTTGAGTGCCGCGATATTCGGATCGGTTTCAATCGTCTCCCGGGCGCGGGCCTGTCGATCGCTGGCAACCCGCTGAGCGGCCCCGGCCGGTGTCTCGGCGCTGACCCGACCAACCCGGATATCGACGCTGAGTGCCTCCCCGAAGTGCTCGGACAATGCCTCCGAGAGGCGCGCGGTCACGTTGTCATTGACCAGGTGGCGATGACCCTCGTCGATCTGCAACGTGACACGCTTGCCGTCCCGTGCTACCCAGTCGCAGTGATCGGCCAGCGCCTGCCCCATCCCGCTCAACGACAGGGCGGCCGCCAGCCGATGCCAGTCCTCGTTGCCGGCGGGCGTTGTCGCGGTGGGTTCGGCCTGCGCCGGGGCGGCCTGCGACGCCGCGGTCGGCGGCGGCGGTGGCTGGCTGTCGCTCGCCGATGGCCGCGATGGAGTCGTGGTTCGTGGATTGCCATTGCCGCTGTCCGGTTCGAACGCCAGCATCCGCAACAGGATCATTTCAAAGCCGGCCCGGGGATCAGGGGCGAGCGGCAGGTCACGACGCCCTTGAAGGACGATCTGATAAAGCAGCTGCACCCAGGCCGCGTCCAGCCGTTCCGCGAGATCGGCGAGGCGTGCGCCCTCGGCAGTCTGTGCGTCGAATACCGCCGGTACTGTCTGTGCGAGCGAGAGTTGGTGCAGGGTGGCCAGCAGCTCCGCGAGGGCCTCGGCGAAATCCGGCGAGGTCTCGGCCATGCGCCCGACCGTGTCGAGCAGCCCGGGGCCATCGCCCTCGCTCAGGCGCTCGAGCAGATCAAGCACGAAATCATGATCGATACTGCCCAGCATGTCGCGGACTTCGCTATCCACCAACTGCCCACCACCGAAGGCCAGCGCCTGATCGGTAAGGCTCAGCGCATCGCGCATACTGCCGTCAGCGGCGCGGGCAAGGCGCTCGATCGCGGGCTTTTCGGCGGCGAAGCCCTCCGCGGCGCTGATCTTCTCGAGCTGGCCGCCGATCATGTCCGGCATCAGGGGCTTGAGATTGAACTGCAGACAGCGCGAAAGCACGGTAACGGGAAGACGTTGCGGATCGGTTGTCGCAAGCAGGAACTTGACGTGTTCCGGGGGCTCCTCGAGCGTTTTCAGTAACGCATTGAAGCTGTGCGTGGAGAGCATGTGCACTTCGTCGATCAGGTAGATCTTGAAGCGCCCGCGGGTCGGTGCGTACTGGACGTTATCCAGCAGCTCGCGGGTATCTTCCACCTTGGTTCGCGACGCCGCGTCGACCTCGATCAGATCAACGAAACGGCCCTCATCGATCTCTGTACAAGCCGCACAGGTACCGCAGGGGATATCGGTGATACCCTTCGATTCGCAGTTGAGACACTTGGCGAGGATGCGCGCAACGGTGGTCTTGCCAACTCCCCGCGTCCCCGTAAACAGGTAGGCGTGATGCAGCCGGCCATTGGCGAGGCCATTACCGAGTGCCCGCAGCACATGGGCCTGGCCAACCATTTCATCGAAGCGATGGGGGCGCCACTTCCGCGCGAGTACCTGATAACCCATGGCTCGAGTATACCATTGGCGGATACGGACAAGAGAGGAAAGGCGGCGACACCAGCCACACCCCGGCGCCCGAATCCACCGCTACCGCTGCTCCCTTCCGGGCCTGACGGGGTTTGCGGTTTATCGTCGCGGGGGGACCAGCGCCACCGCGTCGATACTATAACAGGACACCTTGACTCGCGCTAACGACGGGGTTCGCATCCATGGCCCGCATCGCGGAGATATCCACCACATTTCTGCAGCTCGGGCTCATCGCATTCGGGGGACCGGTCGCGCATCTCGGCTACTTCCATCGCTGGTTCGTCGAGGATCGGCGCTGGCTGGACAGTGAGACCTACACCCAGACCCTGGCGCTCTGCCAGTTGCTGCCGGGACCGACGAGCAGCCAGACCGGCTTTGCCATCGGCCTGCACCGTGGCGGACTGGCGGGGGGATTGGCGGCGTGGCTCGGCTTCACGCTCCCTTCCGCCGCACTGATGATCGGGATGGGCGTGGGGGTCGGTCGCCTCGGGGGCATCGACAGCGCCGACTGGCTCGCCGGGCTGAAGCTGGCTGCCGTCGCCGTCGTTGCCCATGCGCTCTATGGCACGGCGCGCCAGCTCTGCCCCGATCGATCACGGCAACTCGTCGCCGCGGCGAGCGCCCTCGCGGTCAGCCTCATCCCGGGAGCTGTCGGTCCATTCATGGTCATCATCGGCGGCGCCGTGGCGGGGCTGGCGTTGTTCCGTCCGTCACCGGTGCCCCACGCCGACCTCGGCGATTCAGTCAGCCGATGGCAGGCCATCGCCGCGCTGGCCTTTTTCGCCCTCGGTCTACTCGCCCTGGCGGGTCCCTTCGGCGCCGCGCCGCTTTATTCAGCGCTTTATCAAAGCGGGGCACTGGTGTTCGGTGGCGGCCACGTGGTGCTGCCCCTGCTTGACGCCAGTGTGGTGGGCCCGGGGCTGATCGACAACAACCGCTTTATCGCCGGCTATGGCGCCGCCCAGGCGCTGCCGGGTCCGCTTTTCTCCTTCGGCGGTTTCCTCGGCGCCAGCGTTATGGCGGAGACGCCGGTGATCGCCGGCCTGATCGCCACGCTGGTGATATTCGCGCCCGGGCTTTTGCTGGTAATCGGTCTCCTGCCCTTCTGGCAGTCAGCGAGCCGTTATCCGGCGTCACGGCGCGCCCTGCCCGGTATCAACGCCGCCGTGGTCGGATTGCTGGCAGCGGTACTCTGGGATCCGGTCATCACCGACAGTATCCATGCACCCGGCGATGTCGCCATAGCGCTGATTGCACTCGCCCTCCTGTCGATAACGCGCACCCCGCCGTGGGCGGTTGTTGCAGGATGCGCGCTCGCCGGGGCGGGGCTCGGCTACTGGCCCTCCATGGCATAGCGCAGCACCCGCCGCTTCAGCCAGCCGCCGTGGTTGGCGATCTGCAGACCCAGCCCCCGCAACGGCGCAAACGGTCCGATGGGGGCCGTAAAGCCGACATGAAACGCAGTCATCGTCGACTGCATGAGCTGATTATCCGGCCGTCGCTCGCGCTCGTAGGCGGCCAGTCTTGACGGATGCGACGCCGGCAGGCCGCGCCGGTACGCCTCCGCAATCTGTCCCGCCAGTGCCCGCGCGTCCCGCAATCCGATATTGACGCCCTGACCCGCCAGGGGATGGATGACATGCGCCGCATCGCCCACCAGCACCACGTTATCCTGCCAGTAACGCTGCGCGTGCAGCCGCCGGATCGGGAAGCTGCCGCGGGCGTAAACCTTATCGATGAGCCCCAGGTCCGTCGGGAACGCCGCCTCCACCGCCTCGATGAAATCGGCCTCACTCATGGCCTTGAGGAGTCGCGCCTTCGCCGGTGAGACATACCAGACCAGCGACGCCATCCCCTCCGCCAGCGGCAGCAACGCCTGGGGCCCGTCCGGAGTGAATCGCTGCCAGGTCTGGCGCCCCGCCGGCGGGTTCGGGCGTACCGTTGCCACCACCGCATGCTGGCCGTAATCCCCTTCCCAGACACCGATTCCGGCACTGTCCCGGATCGGCGAGGCCGCCCCGTCCGCCGCCACGATCAGGGCCGGCGTCAACTCGCCCTCGCCCTCGAGGAGGAGCCGGGGAGCATCGCGACCGGGGCGGATATCCAGGGGCGCGGCGGGCGCATCCAGCTGGACGGACTCCAGGGTCGATGCGGTATCGAGCAGGGCCGCCTGCAGGTGATCGTTTTCGAGAAACACCCCGAGCCGATCGAATCCCAGGTCATCGGCGGTAAAATGCAATCGACCCGACGCGGCGATATCCCAGACCATCACTTCGTCGAAATCCTGCAATCGCTCGTGGTCGAGTGCCGACCAGGCACTGAGCGCCTTGAGGTATTCGATGGAGCGACCGTTCAACGCGGACACCCTCAGCCGCGGCGGCTCGTCGCCGGTGGGTCGAGTCGGCGGCCGCGCCTCGAGCACACGAACGGGAATGCCCCGCCGGCCGAGATCCACGGCAACGGCGGCACCGACCATGCCGCCACCGACCACGAGCACATGATTGCTGTTCATCCAGACGTCTCCTTACTGAGATTCAAATACGGTTAGCAGCCGGCCGCGCAGATCGGCCAGTGTTCCCGACGAGTCCGGTGGCGGCATGACACCGACGCGGAACCCCTCGGCCTCGAAACGACCTACCAGATCCGGATCGCTGGCAATGATATGCACCGGCACGGCGCGCGAGCTCGAATCGCCGGTTATCAGGGGCGCGGGCTGGTGATCCCCGAGCAGAATCAGCACCCCGTCATCGAGCGACCGGGCCGCCCACTCGCCGGCAGTCCGCAGCGCATAGTCGACGGCACGCTGGTAGTGATCGCGGATGCGATCGCCGTCACTCCAGACCTCGCCCGGGGGCGGGCCCGCATCGGCCCAGCGCTGGAACACCGCGCCGTCGCCGATCCGCTCCCAATCGATGATCGGCAGGATCGGTGTCCACGGGGCATGACTGCTGATCAGCGCCACCTCGGCGAAAACCGGCGCGGCGGTATCCTCCCGGATCGCGCTCTCGAGGTAATGCCAGGTGTACTGATCAGGCATCGTTACCCAGTTCAGCGGCGGACCGGCGTAATCGATACGCGCGTGGTCATCGATTCGGTCATAGCCCCACTGCGCACCGGCGGGCCAGGGATCGGTGATTGCCGGCATCAGCGCGACGGTTTCATAGCCCGCGGCGTCGAAATCCCGGATCAGCGACGGCTGGTCGGCATTCAGAAACAGGTCATAGCGGATCTGATTGCTCATCCACTGGCCGCTGAGCACCGTGCCATGGGCGAGCCACGACTGACCGCCCTGCACGGGTGATTCGAAACGGCCGGTCGCCACATGTAGACCCGCCTGATCCAGCGACTGTCCCAGCTGCGCCAGTGCGGCCTCGCCCGTCGAGCGGTAGCGCGGATCGTCCAGCATGGTGACGCCATAGGATTCGATAAAACCGAGGATGACATCGCGATCGGCCAGCCGGGTCATCTCCCGCTCTACGCTGACCGGAGATTTTTCGAGTGCATCGGCGAAAGCCGCGCGCTCATGCGCAGTCCGGATCACGCGCTCGGTCTGATCGTTGAAGCGGATGATCGCCGGCGCATCCACCGCCAGCCCGATCGGCGGCTGATCCCGGTAGTGCTGCAACAACAGCCCGGCGGCGAGCAGGCAGACCCCTGCCACACGAACCGCCACGCTGCCGCGCGGCGGGACCAGTCGGAACAGCCGCCACGCCAGGACCACCAACAGCACCACAACGCCCAGTGCCGCCAGCGCCAGCGTCAACCAGGCAAGCGGTCGGCCGATAGCGCCCCGCAGCAGATGCTCCACCGACGTCGCGAGCGGCACATCGATCAAGAGGTTCATGGGACGACCCAGGGCCCAGCCGGTGGCCAGGTCGGACAGCGCCAGCCCCACCGCGACCAGAACCCCAAGTGCGACTGGCGGTGACAACCAGCGCGCGGCCCTGGCCGGTATCACCATCATCAAACCGACGATGATAAGCGTCTCCGCCGCAAGCCAGGGGTAGGGGAAGCGGGTATAAGGCATCCACCACTCCGGCACCACCAGGAGCAGATTCAGCACCAGTGCGAACAGCAGACCGGCAGACAATGGACGCATCAATCAACCCCGCGGTTTTGTCGGCGCACGATTATGCCCTTGCAACTTCCATCCCGTGGCATTGTCGACGCGATGTTGAGGAGAGTGTTGATGCAGGACAAGAAACCAACTGACCAGCAATCCACGTGGGCCTTGAGTGAGCCCGGGCTGCCGCTGCGCCGCGCGGTAATGGGTGCGCTCGCCATCGCAACGTCGATGCTGGGCATCCACTGGCTGTGGACACTCCTCCAGCCGAACGGCGTCGGCGGCCTGGAATGGCTGGTCATTGCGGCCTTCTCGGTCACGTTCAGTGTCTCCTGCGTTGCGTTCTGGACCATGCTGGCGGGCATTTTGTTGCGTCTCGCCGGACGGCACCCCGTCACGCTGCGGCGCGAGCTGCCCAGTGCGGCGGATGCCCCGCCGCTCGCGAAGACCGCCCTAGTGATGCCGGCCTATAACGAAGACATGGCCGATGTCGTTCACTGTCTCATGTCCACCCTCCGATCGCTGCATGAGACCGGTGAGAGCGACTGGTTCGATTGCTTTCTACTCAGCGACAGCAGCGACCCCGCCCAACGTGAGCGTGAGCGCGAGGGAATGGCGCGCCTGCAGCGGCACTTCCCCGACGGTCCCCGGCTCTACTATCGGGCGCGCGACGAGAATACCGGCCGCAAGCCCGGCAACATCCGCGACTTCTGCGAACGCTGGGGAGCCGGTTATGAGTACATGATCGTGCTGGATGCCGACAGCCGCATGACCGGCGATGCGATCCTCACCCTCGTGCGTCGAATGGTGGCCAATCCGCAGGCCGGCATCATTCAAACGGTGCCGTTGCCGGTGGGACAGCGAACCGTCCTGGGGCGCTTCCAGCAGCTCGCTGCCAGTCTCCATGCCCGTCATATCGCCAACGGGCTGGCTTTCTGGCAGGGCAACAGCACGAACTACTGGGGGCATAACGCGATCATTCGCATTGCCGATTTCCAGGCCTGCTGCGGGCTCTCGCCACTGCCCGGGCGGCCGCCGCTGGGTGGCGATATCATGAGCCACGACTACGTCGAGGCCGGCCTGATGCGCCGGCATGGACGCAGTGTCTACGTACTCCCCGAGATCGGCGGCAGCTTCGAGGGCATGCCCGGCAATTTCGTCGACGACCTCAAGCGCGAGCGCCGCTGGTGCCAGGGCAATCTCCAGCATCTGCGACTCCTCACCGGTCGCGGCTGGCGTCCGGTCACCCGGCTCAATTTCCTGCTCGGTGGACTAGCCTACGTGACCGCGCCGCTGTGGCTGATGATGATCGGTGCCGGTGTCCTCGATGCAGTCCTGACAACCGGCGACGGGCGCTGGGTGAGCGCCGCCACCTCGGCACCGCAGTCGGTAATCAACCTGGTGGGGCTCAGCCTGATCATCCTGTTTCTGCCGCGCCTGATCGGCATCGCACTGGCCGTGCTCGATAACGACAACGCCGGGCGCCGGCTCGCACTACTCCGCGGCAGCCTGCTCGAACTGGGATTCGGGATCCTGCGCTCACCGCTGATGATGGTGCTCTATACGGGGTTCATCCTGCGCATCCTCGCCGGACGACCGGCCCGCTGGGACACCTCGCTGCGGGGTCGCCGGCGTATCCCGGCCCTCCAGGCCTGGCGGCTGGGCGGGCCGGTTGCCGGTGGCACGCTGGTGGTGGCGTTGGTAGTGGCCATCACGGCGCCGCGATTACTGCCCTGGTTGCTGCCGGCACTGGCCGGACCGATGCTGTTTCCCCTGTTCCTCCAGGTCACGAGTCTGCTCGCGCCCGCCTGGCTTCCTGCGACGCCGGCGGAGTCGCGGCGGCGGGTTCCCATGAACCCGGCCGCCGTGGGTCGGACACTCCCACCCCCAGCGGTCACCCTCTGCGATACGCCCCGCGAGGATTATCGACCGATGCCGCTTCAGCCGTTGTCCACGCCGCCCTCCAGCACCTGAGGGGCGGCACCCGAGGCCTCGTCACGGAGGGCAATGGCCGTCGACTCCTCGACATGCTCGATCCAGTGGAACGTCATGTCCTGGCGCGCGGACTCGGGGATGTCCTCGTAGTCCTTGCGGTTACGGGCCGGGAGCAGGACGGTATAGATCCCGGCCCGACGGGCGGCGAGCACCTTCTCCTTGATGCCACCGACCGGCAGCACCAGGCCGCGCAGGGTGATCTCACCGGTCATGGCAACGTCCTCGCGGATGCAACGCCCGGTCACCAGAGACACCAGCGCGTTGTACATGGCGACACCGGCGCTCGGGCCATCCTTCGGAATCGCCCCGGCCGGCAAATGGACATGGATGTCGTCGCTCGAGAAGGTGGTGGGGTCGATACCGATCTGCTCCGCCCGGGCCCTGATCAGACTGAGCGCGGTCTGGGCACTCTCCTTCATGACGTCGCCCTGCTGCCCGGTCAGGACCAGCCGCCCGGTGCCGGCATAGCGGTTCGCCTCGATGAACAGGATATCGCCGCCCACCGGCGTCCAGGCAAGCCCCGTCGCCACGCCCGGGACGCTGGTGCGCATGGCCGTCTCGCCCTCGAATTTCGGCGCGCCCAGGATCGTCGCGACATCGTCGGCATCGACATGCGCCTGCGTCAGGGTGCCCTCGGCGAACTGCACGGCGAAGTGGCGGGCAATGGCACCGAGCTCACGCTCTAACTGACGGCAGCCCGCCTCGCGGGTGTATTCGGCGATCACCCGCTCGATGGCGGCATCGGTCACCTCGAACTGCTCGGCGGAGAGGCCCGCCGAATCGCGCTGGCGATCGAGCAGATAGCGCCGGGCGATCTCGACCTTTTCCTCCCGGGTATAGCCGGGGATGTCGATCATCTCCATACGATCGCGCAGCGGGCCCGGGATCGAATCGGGAACATTCGCCGTCGCGATGAATAGCACCCCGGTCAGATCGAAGGGGACGCCCAGATAGTTGTCCTGGAAGGTCCCGTTCTGGGCCGGATCGAGCACCTCCAGCAGCGCCGCCGAGGGATCGCCCTGGATACCGCCACCGAGCTTGTCCATTTCGTCGAGCATGAGGACGGGGTTGCGAGAGCCGGCCTTGTGCAGGCTCTGAATCACCTTGCCGGGCAGTGCCCCCAGGTAGGTCCGCCGATGGCCGCGGATCTCCGCCTCGTCGTGAACGCCGCCAAGGCTCGAGCGCATGAAATCACGCCCGGTCGCGCGGGCAATGCTCTGACCCAGCGAGGTCTTGCCCACGCCCGGCGGACCCACCAGACACAGGATCGGACTGCGACCGTCGGGGTTGAGCTTGCGGACGGCGAGATGCTCGAGGATGCGGCGCTTCACCGGCTCGAGTCCGTAGTGATCGGCATCGAGGATCTCCCGGGCACGGGCGATGTCGATATCCTCCGGCCGCGTCACCGTCCAGGGCAGCTCGAGCAGCCAGTCCAGATAGGTTCGCACCATCGAGTACTCGCCTGCCCCCTCGGGCATACGCTCGAGGCGCTTGAGCTCCTTGCGGGCCTGCTCATCCACGGCCTCCGGCAGCTGCAGCGCGTCGATGCGCTGCTCAAGCTCGCGGATCTCCTCGCCCTTCTCGTCGCCCTCGCCCAGCTCTTCCTGGATCGAGCGCAGCTGCTCGCGCAGCAGCGCCTCGCGCTGGCGCTCGGACATGGTTTCGTGGGTCCGCTCACTGATTTTCTGCGAGAGCTTGAGCACCTCGACCCGGTAGTCGACCAGGGTAAGCACCCGCTCCAGCCGGGTCTCGACGTCAAGGATCTCGAGCAGCTCCTGTCGGTCTTCGCTGCCCAGATCGAGATAACCGGCCACCGTATCCGCCAGCACCCCGGGCTCCTTGATGTTCGACAGCGCCCCGGCCAGCTCCTGCGGAGCCTGCGGCAACAGCTCCAGCGCCTCGAGCGCCTTGTCGCGCAGCGCAATCATACTCGCATCAATGGCCTGCCCCACCGGCTGCTGCTCGGGGATGCGCTCGACGCGGGCCACCGGGAACGGATAGCCCTCGAGGTATTCAATGACCCGGAAGCGCTCATCGCCCTGAAGCACGAGGTGGTGATGCCCCTCACGCCCGTTCACGAACCGCATGACGTTGGCGATGGTGCCAATCCCGTGGAGATCATCCGGCCCAGGATCCTCGACGTCGGCATCCCGCTGCGTTATCACGCCCATGGCCTGCTCGTTCTGCACCGCCTGGCGGGCGGCGAGAATCGATTTGGAACGACCGATACCCACCGGCACCAACATGTTCGGAAACAGCACCATGTTGCGGATCGGCAGCAGGATCATCGCGTCATCCGGCAGCCGCGGAATCACCAGGCTGCGGGATGGCTCGACACCCTCGTTTTCAATTGTCTGCATTGCAACCTCCATGCGTAGCCGGTCATCGCCCGGCCTGTCAGGAAGAGATGGTGACTGCGGGCCCCGGATTCAAGCGGTCGATGGGGCGCATCGAGCGCGTGAGATGCTATCTTTACGCCATTATTCATCCCGCACTGAGAGGCGCTCCCTGCAATGGACGAGACGGTCAAGATCACGCTGCCCGAAAGCGATATCCCCCGGTACTGGTACAACATCAACGCCGATCTGCCGGCGCCGCTGGCGCCGGTCCTGCGGCCGGACAACTATGAGCCCGTGGGACCGGACGATCTGGCGCCGATTTTCCCGAATGCCGTGATCGAGCAGGAGATGAGCACCGAGCGCGAGGTGGAGATCCCCGAGCCGGTGCGCGACGCCTATCGGCAGTGGCGACCGTCACCGCTATACCGGGCGCGGCGCCTGGAAAAGGCGCTGGGGACACCGGCGCGGATCTACTACAAGTACGAGGGCGTCAGCCCGGCGGGCAGCCACAAGCCCAACACCGCCATCCCGCAGGCGTTCTACAACAAGGCGGAGGGCGTCAAACGGATCACCACCGAGACGGGTGCCGGACAGTGGGGCTCGTCACTGGCCCTCGCCGGGGCCATGTTCGACCTCGATATCGAGGTGTTCATGGTCAAAGTGAGCTTTAACCAGAAGCCCTATCGGCGGGCGTTCATGGAGAGCTTCGGCGCGAGCTGCATCGCTAGTCCCAGCGACACCACCGCGGCCGGTCGGGCCGTGCTCGCCGAGCAGCCCGACGCCACCGGCAGCCTCGGGATCGCCATCAGCGAGGCGGTGGAACTCGCCGCCCAGCGCGACGACACCAAGTATGCCCTTGGCAGCGTACTCAACCATGTCTTGCTGCATCAGACGGTCTCCGGCCTGGAAACCATGCGCCAGCTCGAGCAGGTAGACGACTATCCCGACAAGGTGATCGGCTGTACCGGCGGTGGCTCGAACTTCGCCGGTGTCGCCTTCCCTTTCCTTGGCGAGCGGCTGCGCGGCGGACCGGCAACGGAATTCATCGCCGTGGAACCGGCCGCCTGCCCTACCCTCACCCAGGGCAAGTTTGCCTACGACTGGGGGGATACCGGCCACCTGACGCCGCTGACCAAGATGCACACGCTGGGCTCGGCATTTATGCCCCCGGGGTTCCACGCCGGCGGGCTGCGCTATCACGGCATGGCACCGCTGATCAGTCATCTGACCGACCTGGGCTATATCGCACCACGCGCCTACGGCCAGCTGGACTGCTTTGCCGCGGGACTGACCTTTGCGCGGGCTGAAGGCATTATCCCCGCACCGGAGGCCAACCATGCGGTGAAGGCGACGATCGACGAGGCGATTGCCTGCCGCGAATCCGGGGAGTCAAAGGCGCTGCTGTTCAACCTCTGCGGGCATGGCCACTTCGACATGCAGGCCTATACCGACTATCTCGCCGGCAAACTGGAGGCGGAAACCGGCCCGTCCGCCGAGCAGTCGATGGCGCTGTCGGGGCTGCCCGGCGTCTGAGTGTATTACGGGATCAGGGGCGTCGCCGGCGTATCAGCTGGCGGCGGACCGATCCCAGTCGCGCGCGGCACCCAGGGCAATGGTCACCCACACCGGCAGGTCATCGGACAGCCGGTAGTGGATTCGGGGGTGCTGGTGCCTCGCGGCGAGCAGGCCACGTGCGGCCAGGTCGCCGAGCATCTGCCGGGTATGGGACGGTTCCTGGGTCATCGCCCGGGCAAGATCATCGGCCTCGAGCTCGCCGGCCCGATGGAGACAGGTCAGCATGCGCAGACGTGTCTTGTCGCCGATAATGCGGTGGAATTCTGCGCCGCGCAGCACAACGGTCTGGGGATTGTTTCTGCTTTCCACGGGATACCTCCTGGTGGTTTTCCGGAGTATTGCCCCGGAATCGTTACAGGAGTGTGAACACGGGCAGGGTCCAGGTGATACACATCCACTCGGGTGACGAGACGACCTCAACCACGATGCGTTAGAGTAATGTCCGGTCAGAGCGGTAACGACGACTGCACGGCGGGAGTGGCGAAACGGTAAACGCAGCAGGCTTAAAACCTGCCGTCATTCAATGACTTGCGGGTTCGATTCCCGCCTCCCGCACCACATGAACGTCATGCATCGATCTGGCTCATAGTAATCAGGGCCCGAGTTCGGACCCTGACCCT
Source organism: Spiribacter vilamensis (assembly GCF_004217415.1). Classification (NCBI taxonomy): domain Bacteria; kingdom Pseudomonadati; phylum Pseudomonadota; class Gammaproteobacteria; order Chromatiales; family Ectothiorhodospiraceae; genus Spiribacter; species Spiribacter vilamensis. The sequence continues at coordinate 382,505 of NZ_SHLI01000001.1, read as the reverse complement.
TGATATGACGCGGTTCTAAACGTAGCGGCGTCGCTTGAAGCTCACCTTGTCCGCATAGTCGTCAATCTTGCCAATCCGGCGGATATCCGCCCAGGTTCCCTTGTAGTAGGGGATGTGGTTCCGGTCGGTCCAGGGAGTGACCAGGTCACCCATGACGGAGTTGAAGTACATGGCCATCATGAATACCTGGCCTTTCTTGATGTCGGGCTCCGGGTACGCCATCGCCGTCGTGGCGCCATAGTCATTGAACAACTCCAACAGGTCACCGGATTCAATGCCGAGATCCTTTGCATCTTCCGGATTGATTTCCAGCGGAGCGACGGGATAACGGCCGCGTCGGAATTCGACGTGCTGATCGTGGTAAGCGCTTTGCCAGATCTGGTTGGTACGCCCGTTGTTAATCCAGAAACGATACTTCCTGCGCTGTTCCTCCACCATCTCCGGAAAACCATTCCAGGGCGCCGGCAGGAAATGCGCCCGACCGTCATCGGTATCGAATTTCTTGTCGGTGTAGAGCATTTCCGTTCCGATCAACTCGCCGTTTTTATATTCCTTGATTGGCAGCTGAACGCCGTTATTGCCCGCAGCCCGTAACCGGTCGTAAGTGGCCAGGTGACCTGTCGGCCCCCCCTGGCTGTGAATGACCGGTGCATCGGGTTGGCCGGCACGACGAAAACCGTCGTTATAGGCATCTTCCTCCGTCTTCCAGTCAAAGCCCTCAAAGCGCCTGGCCATTTCCGTGTTGCCCTCGGCTTCGTAAAGCTTGCGCAGGGCGTTGGCCATATCAGCGGCAATCAGGCAATCGGGCTGGGCGGTTCCGGGCGGGTCCATGAATCTCTCGGACAGGCGCAGGCGCCGTTCGCCGTTCATGGAGGTCAGGTTCATTTCGCCGGTATGCGCGGCGGGCAGCACCATGTGTGCGGCCTCCGCAAACTTGGTGGCATACAGGTCGATAACGGTGACGAACAGGCCGCCGTCTTCCTTTACCGCTTTGTGAATCACTTCCGCCCTCTTCTCGGGGCCGGCACCGCGGACCTTGCGCAGGGCCTGTTTGACGATGTCGCTGCGACGCAGGACCTCGTTACGATACTGCTCGGCGTTCAGAGTCGTCTGGAAGGCGTTGCAGGCCCAGGCGGTGAGCATCTGGCCATTGCCCTGGATGATTTCCCGGTCGACGTAGGGCGCCGGACGCCCCCCCGGGAACGGCGGCCGGCAGTAGCCCTCCTGATGTCCCCCCATGCGGACGACGCCCGTGCCCCGACGACCCACGTTGTGGGTGGCCAGTACCAGATCGACCAGAGACGACTGAATGCGGTAGTTGTCGTTGCCCCAGATAACGCCTTTCTCATACCCGTGCATGGTTCGGGGCGAGTGGCCGGATTCTTTCGGCTTGTAGGCCCATTCCGCGGCCTTGATGATGTTGTCTTGGCTGATGCCGGTAATGCGGCTGGCCTCGTCAAGGCTCGTGCGGTTGGCTCGCACCGCATCGTCGAAACCGGTGGTGTGCGCCTCGATAAAGCCCTTGTCGTGCCATCCCTGATCAACCACATAGGTCAGCAGACCGTTGAACAGGGCGGTATCGGTGCCCGGCTCGACGTCCAGATGCAGGACGTTCTCCTTGCCAACCGCCTCCTCAAGCAGGGCCACGGTCAGCGAACGGCGGGGATCGATCAGTACCACCCGGGTTTGCCGGATCGTCTCGCCATCCTCGTAGACCGCACGCTTACTGTCCACGTGGCCTGTGAGGCCGACAAGCCAGTGGTTGAGGAAGTAGTTGGTCTGGCTCTCGTAGGCGTTGGCACCCACCGAGAAGATGCAATCGGCCATCCGGGCATCCGCGTAGCTGTTGTTCAGCTCGCCGATCCCCATGTCACGGGTGGCGTGACACTCGGAGTTGTAGGCCGGGCGGTTATGGATGCGAACCATCTTGGTACCGAGGCCGGTAAAGATCAGCTTGCCGGTGCCCCAGGTGTTCTCGAACCCCCCGCCGGCGCCGCCGTGATCGAACAGGTTGAACATCAGCTGGTCCGGGCCGGCATCGTCCAGAATCCGCTTTGCAAGATGACTGTAGAGGCCGATGGCGTCTTCCCAGGTGGTATCCCGCCATTCATCCCCGGTGGAAACCCTCGGATACTTTACCCGCTTGCTGCCGACCGGTGTCTGCGGCGAATACATGATGGAGGCCATCTGGCCGCCCCGGGTCGAGGACAGCCCGCCATTCACTTCGCAGTCCTTGTCCGGCAGGATCATGATCCGGTGATAACTGCCATCGTCATCCTGAACCACGTTGGTCATCGACTGGGTCATGGTGACCTGCATCGGCGGAATCTGTTTGCGGAAATCGAGGCCGAGCGCATTCTGATGGGGTGCCAGCCCGCCCTCCTGGTCCACGGGCCATTTGTAGACATGGTAGCCGCAGCCAACGATGCAGAAATGACAACAGGTCTGGGTTTTCTCGGCGTTGGCCGGAGGTAGCGCAATCCGGTCGCTTTTGTGTTCAAACATGATGCGTCCCTCCTCAGGCGCTCGGCAGAATGTTGGCCTGGCGGCCGTAGATCAGGCCCTCCACGCCAACCGCCTCAATGGAATCATCCGAAGCCCGGTAGCTCAGCAAAATCCGGGGCAGGCTTTCCGTTGCCTGGCCAGACACCATTTGCCCATTGAGCTCGGAGTCGAACACGCTGAAATGGCAGGGACACTTGAACGTCCGTTCCTCGGCGGAGTAAACCACCGGGCAGCCCATGTGTGTGCACAGGATGCTGTAGGCCACGATGTCACTGTCAGGGCCTACACCTCCCCGGGTCTCGCGACCGGTTTTGATCAGATTGCAGGGTGACGAGGAATCCGGATAGGTGAATGACACCGCCTGTCCGACTCTCAGGTCGCCGGCCTTGCCGACAGGGATCGTGGGGTAATCCAGATTGACTTTGCCGGGCTGCTGGCTGCTCTCCGCGGCGCGGGCCGGGTTGAACAATAGACTGTCGCCCAGAGTGGCGGCACTGGCGGCGGTCGTGCCAGTAAAGGCAAGGAACCGTCTTCTTGAAAGTTTCATCACACTCTCCTCATCATTATTCGCCAGCTGCCGGCAGACCGGCATAAAAGGCCGCCAGGTTGACGATGTCGTCGTCGCTCAACCCGGTCGCCTGGCCCTGCATGACCAGTGCCTGACCACCGCGGCGCTGCTTGCCCCGGTAGGCTTTCAGCGATGACACGAGATACTGCTCGTTCTGACCCGCGAGGTTCGGATAGCCCTGTATTTGAGCAATGCCATTACTACCGTGGCAGGCGGCGCACGACGTTGAGAGTGCCTCGCCGGCCTGGATATCCGCAGCGGCCGATAGCCCGGGAACGAGCAGGCCCAGCCCAAACAGACCGGCAATGATGTAACTTTTCGGGCTCATTATTCCTCTCCCCTTTATTTATTTTCAGGCGTAACTCCAGTGGATCTCACCGGAACGCTTTTATCAAGCGTGGGGAGCGAACGAATACGCGAGTTGTGCCCAGGACTTATGAAGCGCAGAGGGATAGGCGTCGGGACAACGCTGAGGAAGAGGCTGGATTATTCCGGGGAATCCGGCGACTCGAATAGGTACAGGCAGGAAATGGCGTCCCCAACGGGATTCGAACCCGTGTTACCACCTTGAAAGGGTGGTGTCCTAGGCCGTCTAGACGATGGGGACAATGATGGTGGAGCCAGGCGGGATCGAACCGCCGACCTCCTGCATGCCATGCAGGCGCTCTCCCGGCTGAGCTATGGCCCCCTTAATCCAACAGCGTGAAGTCTAGAAACAGACGGCCCCGCTGTCAATACAGACACGGGAATTCGGCGCCGCGCCTCAGGCGTCCGAACGGGCACGCACCCACTCGCTTGCCGTGTCGAGGCGATGCAGGACGGACTCACGCCCGAGCAACTCCAGGGTGATATCAATCGGCGGCGATACCGGCCCGCCGGAGACCGCCACCCGCAACGGCTGGGCCACTTTGCCCATTTTCAGATCATGCTCTTCGGCCACACCGACGACCGCCTGATGTACAGCATCCGCCTGCCAGACCTCTACCGCCGCCAGGGCGCGCGAGAGCGCATCGAGGACCTCAGCAGCGTTAAGCAGATGCTTTTGGGCGGCCTTCTCATCAAAGTCCTCAGGCGCTTGATAGAAAAACCGGCTGTTCTTCGCCATCTCCACCAGTGTCTTGCTGCGCTCTGCCTGGGCGGAGACCACCGCCTCGATGCTCGGTGCACCGGCCGCACCCGGGTCGATCCCCAGCGCCCCCAGATGCCAGGCCAGATGCCGCGCAACGTGCGCAGGCGGTAGTGCTTTCATGTAGTGCTGGTTGAGCCAGTCCAGTTTCGACGGGTTGAGACTGGACGCCGAGTGGTTGATGTCGGCGATGTCGAAATACTCGATCAGCTCATCGAGAGTAAAGACCTCCTGATCGCCGTGCGCCCAGCCGAGCCGGACCAGGTAATTGATCACCGCCTCCGGCAGGTAGCCCGCATCCCGATACTCCATGACACCGGCGGCCCCGGTGCGCTTCGAGAGCTTCTTGCCCTCGGCATCGAGGATCATCGGCACATGCGCGTAAACCGGTGGCTCGGCACCCAGTGCCTTGAGGATGTTGACTTGGCGCGCGCTGTTATTGAGGTGATCATCACCGCGAATGACATGGCTAATCCCCATGTCCATATCATCCACCACCACCACGAAGTTATAGGTGGGTGACCCGTCGGAGCGCGCAATAATGAGATCGTCGAGCTCGGCGTTGTCGAAAACGACCCGCCCCTTCACCTGATCGTCGACGACGGTGTGCCCCTCGTGGGGCTGACGGAAACGCACGACCGGGTCACCCACGGCATCCGCCGGACGCTCGGTCAGGCACCGGCATCGGCCGTCGTAGCGCGGTTTGACCTTGCGCGCCTGCTGATCGGCGCGGAGGTTGTCGAGTCTTTCCTTCGAGCAGTAGCAGTGGTAAGCCGTGCCCTCTTCGAGCATCCGATTGAGCATGGCCCGGTAGCGATCGAAGCGCTCGGTCTGGTAGAGCGGCCCTTCGTCGTAGTCGATCCCGAGCCAGCTCATGCCCTCGAGGATGGCGTTAATCGCCTCCGGCGTTGAGCGCTCCCGGTCGGTGTCCTCCACTCGCAGGACGAAACGGCCACCATGTCGCCGGGCATAGAGCCAGCAGAACAGTGCTGTGCGGGCACCGCCGATGTGGAGATAACCGGTGGGACTGGGGGCAAAACGCGTCGTGACGGACATATCGGCCTTCGTTGTGAATCGTCCTTATAGTCTAGCGATTGACGGGGGCAGACCGCCAGCCGCCGTCAATCGCGATTGACAGAAGTGTCACCGATTCCTAGACTTTCGGATTATTGGGCGGTTAGCTCAGCGGGAGAGCACTGCCTTCACACGGCAGGGGTCGCTGGTTCGATCCCAGCACCGCCCACCAATCCCGATTTGTCGCTCAGGTTACCCGCTCGATTCGTGCGGGTAGTGCCTGGCGTACCGATGCCCCGCTCACCCAGTCCACCCAGGCATTGCCGGAACTGTGCGTGGGATCAACCAGCCCCAGATCATTCAGATTGACGCCAGCCCCGATTTCCTCGTCACCGGGCAGGGCCGTCCCGTCGATGGTATGGGTACGGGCACCCAACTCGCGATGGCCGAAACCATGCTCGATCGCGACGGCACCGCGCTTGACGCCATCACGCAGCATCGCAACGCCTTCGACTGACCCGCCGGGCGTAATCACGCGCACCCGATCACCTGTCTCGATACCGACCGCGTGGGCGTCCCCCGTGTTGATCCCTACCGGGTTAAAGGGGTGAATCTGACGAAGCCGCGAGGCAGCTATCGAATGCGGGCTTTGCAGATGCGACTTGTAAGAGGTCAGGCGAAGCGGCCACTGATCCAGTGGATAGTGCTGCTCGACGCGCGAGCCATCGGCAAATCGCGGCGGATGAAACGTAGGACAACCCGTGAAGTATGCGCCACTCATTGAATGGCGTTCGCTACCGACCTTCTCGTTCCAGAGCGTTACCGGCCGATCCCAGAGCGTAATGGGCCCTGCGTCCTTTGCCGGCGTTTCACCAAAGCGTCCGCCGCGACAGTAAACATAGGCCACTCGCCGCCATTCCTCGGGTTTGAGATGTGACTGAAGTGTCCCGGAAATGCGCTCGACACCCGTCAGGCGCAAATCGTCTTCATCGGCTGCGGGAACGACTCCATCGTCCCAGGCCACGTTGGCCGCACCGCGCAGGTACCAGTCGGCAGCACTGTTGAGCGGGTGGAGATTACCCTCCGTATCGGGGATGGCATTGTCACCGAAGCCGGGCAGGCCCAACCGCTTCGACACCGCGATCAGGAAGGCCTCCATGCTCAGTGGCTCGCCGTCAGGGGTCTCACCCACCCGTGGCTTGACGATCGGCCAGCGCGCACTGGTCATACGCTGTTTAACCCCCGCCCAGGCCGTGGAAAACCCCCATCCTTCGTAGGTCAACACGTCCGGCACCAGATAATCGGCGTAGGCGTTGGTCTCGTTAATGAATGGCTCAATGCCGATGATCAGGCCGATACGGGAGGGATCCTTGAGGCGTTGATCGATCGCCTTGCGTAGCCCCGCCTGACCGTAAATCGGGTTACCCATATGGTTAATCCAGACTTTCGCCTGATAGGGATAACCCTCGAGCGCCGAGCACAGATGCTCGGTGAAAAGCGGCGGCGAGACCGGATACCACGGGGCCTTCGCGGGATAGGGGTTGCGCCCGGCGTTCACCTTGCGACGGTACTCACTGCTCGCCTCGTACGTGGTGCGGCTGCGGGAGAGGAAAATCCCCTGCGGACCGACCTTGCCCGGGAAGTTGGCCATGTCGTAGCGCTTTCCGGCGCCGGTATCGGTAAACGGCTGACCTTTGACGTAAGTCCCGCCGGGGGCGTTGAGGTTACCGACCAGCGCATTGAGCATGATGATCGCGTACGCGGTATAAAAGGCACTGCCGTTCATCACGCCGCCATGGGTGTTGATAACCGCCCTTTTGCCGTGACTCGTGAACTTGCGTGCCAGCGCCTCGATTGTTGCCTCCGGAACGCCTGACTCCGCGCTGTATTCCGCGAGGGACAAACGCCGCGCCTCTTCCGTCAACCGCTGCATGGCGGATTTAACCGTCACGACGCTCCCGTCGGCCAACGTTACCTCGCGGCTAACGAACAGCGTTGCGGGCCGCGGTGCCGTGTGCGCCATCCAGGAACCCCCGTCGGCATCGACCACCACCGAGTCGTCGGCATTATCCGCCCAGCCCAGATCACGGCCACGCAGGATACGCCCGGTCAGCTCATGGTCCTCTGTCGTCACCACAAGATGAGTGGCATTGCTCCAGCTGGGCTCGCCGGCGGCTTTCTGTGCCGCCGGGCCGGGCTGAACCAGGTACTGGTGATCATAGCGCTCGTTATCGATGATCCAGCGGATCATGGCCATGGCCATTGCCGAGTCACCGGCCGGGTTGATCGGCACCCAGTTGTTGTTGGACCGGGTCGCCAGGCTCGATGAGTTGGGCAGCGAGGGGGTGACCACCACGTATTCGAATTTGCGGTCGGTGCGGGCTGTTGCCAGCTGACGCCCCTGCTGCTTGTACGGGTTACCGGCATGCGCCGGCGCCGTGCCCATGAAGATGATGAACCGGGCGTGATCCCAGTCCGGCTTGGCATGAGCGAACCCCTTCATGTCATCGAACAGTGCGCCCGAGCCGACGCGATAGCCGAGCCCGCAGTAAGAGCCGTGATGACCGAAATTACGTGTCCCGAAGGCATTGAAGGTAAAGCGCGTGACGAGGTCTCGCCGGCCATCCGGTCCGGCGTCGGTCACCAGGAGCCGATTGGCAATCGGGCCATACTCCGGATTGTCGGGGTCCATGAGCGTTTCCGTGTCATGGATGGCACGCAGTCCCTCGACGGCGCCCTCGCCGAACAGGTCCCCACCCTCGGTGACCTCTTCGATCAACTGCTCGAAGCTGATGGTCTGCCACTCGCCCGCACCCCGTGGGCCAACACGTTTCATCGGCTGAGTGATGCGCTGCGGGTTGTCGAGCAGCTCCAGCATGGCCGCTCCCCGAGCGCAGGCGGCGGAGCGACCCTCGATTCCCTTATCACCACCTAGGTCCGTGTAAGCGGCGCGCACCGAGTCGGCATAGGGGCGCGGGTTTTCATGCGACAGCGGATGGTAGGGATTGCCCGCGATCCGCAGGACGCGATTATTCACGGTGTCCACCCGGGCACGGATGCCGCACTGGGTCCAGCAGCCCAGGCACTGGGTCAGACTCACGACCTGTCCGTCTGCCGGTGTCAGCTTGCCGGTATCGGCATCGATGCGGAATTCCGGTGTCAACGCGTTGCCAGTGATCCGGTCGATCGTCGGCTCGCCGGCGCTGCCGCTGAGCAGCCCCTCGGTCGCCTTTTTGACCGGCCCCATGTAGCCCGCGCCAAATACGCCGAGCCCGCCGGCTGCCACGCCTCCCTTCAGAAGGTTGCGACGTTTTTTATCCATGAGCCACCTCACTCATTGTTCGGGTCGGGTGAACGGCACCGCGGTTGGCGATGATCCCCGGAAGGACCATTAACACCGCGACCCAGAGACCGAATACACCCAGAATGCCAAGCAACCCGTCGCTGCCCAGCGGCAATTGGTAGGGATAGAGCCCTGCCCCGTATTTCGGGACGGTCTGAACGTCCATCAGGACTGCCCAGCGAAATGACCAGGCGGCCAGCAGCGCCACTGGCGCCAGCCACCACGACCGCGCTACGCCCCGGGGGGTGCGCAACATCCACAGTGCCGCGAGCAGCAATCCGCCGCCCACCGCTACCGAGAGCGCAAGGACGATTCGCCAGTAAGCGAACTGTTCGACAAGCCGCAGGAATTCCTGGAACGATACCGAACCATTCACCCAGCCACTCACCGCCCAGCCAACAGCGCCGAGACCCGTACCGATCAACGCCAGCACGAGAAGCCGCAGCGTGAAGCGCTGATCACCGGGTGCTGCCGAGACAATTCGCGCCTGGGTAAAAACGATGGCGGCCAGACTGGCCATGAAAGCGGTCAGGGCCAGATTCACGATCATCCATTCGGTGTGCCAGAGCGCCCTTGCCTTTACGATCATTACCTCGGAGCCGGTGTAGATCAGGATCCCCAGCGAGCCGATCAGCATGACGCCGGCCAGCCATGGCATGAGGGACCGCCCGGACCAGCGACCTGCCGCCCACAATGAGAGCCAGCGCGGCGCCCCTTCGTCTTTGAAAACGGCCCGCTGCCAAAGCACCCAGTAGCCGAGGAGGCCGACCAGAAACACCGGCAGGATCAGCGCGCCCAGCGACATCCAGGACCACGGCGTTATATCGGTATAGAAATGATAGAAGCGTCCGGGCTGATGCAGATCCGCCAGCAGCGCAATGGGCGCAATCACTCCGGTCGACACGGCGACGATAAGGGCCGGCGCCTGCAGACGCTGCCAGCGTCCCCCCCGGATAAACTCCCCGATGCCGACCACGATGGCCGCGGTCGCTGCTATCCCGACGAGAAAGAAATACTGAACGGCCCAGGGCAGCCAGGCGACCTCCTGCTGCGGGACGATGATTTCAGCGATGTTCATGACGTGGCCCCCATGACACCACCGTGTTCGGAATCAAACCACAAACCACTTTCGCCCTGGATTTGCTCGATGAATGCGTCCGTCATCCCGATGTAGAAGACATGCGGACGGGTGTTGAGCTCGGGCTTGAGCACCTTGACGTCATCGTAGTTTTCGTTGAGGACGCGGTTGATGTGGCTGTCGGGGTCGTTGAGGTCGCCGATGATGCGGGCACCGCCGACACAGCTCTCGACGCATGCGGGTAGCAACCCGGCCTCGAGGCGGTGGACGCAGAAGTTGCATTTATCAGCAACCTGCGTCTCGTGATTGATGAAACGGGCGTCGTAAGGGCAGGCCTGGACGCAATAACCACAGCCAACACACTGATCGCTGTCGACCACCACAATCCCGTCCTTGCGCTGCCAGGTAGCCTGCACCGGACACACCGGCACACAGGGCGGGTTATCGCACTGGTTACAGAGTCGCGGCAGCATCATGGCCGCTGTCTCTTCGGTGGCCTTATCCGTTACCTCGTACTGATGAACGATCGTGCGGAACTGGCCCACCGGCGGCTGGTTTTCGACCGAACAGCTGACCGTGCAGGCCTGACAGCCAATGCAACGTCGCAGGTCGATGGCCATGCCATAGCGCTTTCCGGGATCCCCGCCGCGACGCGGTGGCTGATCGTTGAGGCCGGCCTCGGCCTCCGAGAGGGGCATTACGGCAATGCCGGCAGTAACCGACGCCGCCTTGCCAAGAAATTCCCTGCGCGAAATGTCCATGCCACGACTCCAATGTGATTTGACAGCATGTTCACGGACAACCTAGCGGTCGCCACAAACTGCCGTAAATCAAATATTCGCTGCATTTAACGCGGCATTGATCTGGATCAAGACTCAGTAGGTTGAAAGCGTTGGAGGACTTCGTGAACAACCCGACGGTGGACAAGGCCTTGGTCGCTACCCGCCGATGTGGGACATCTCCACTTTGTATTGCAGGGGTGCCGTCTCGCTGGTGCGCTGCTCCGAATAGCGATCCCGGCGTTTGTGCCAGACACCCTGGACGATCTCCGCGAGATCGCCGTCGCTGACGGTTTCGTCGCGCAGCGGCGTGCGCAGATCAAAGCCCTGGCTACCGAAAAGGCAGGTAAACAGCTGCCCCTGGGAAGCCAGGCGAGCGCGGGTGCAGGTGCTGCAGAACGGCTCGCTCACCGACGAGATGATGCCGATCTCGCCGGCGCCATCACGATAGCGGTACCGGCTGGCGACTTCGCCAGTGTAGTTCGGGTCGAGGGGCTCGATCGGCCAAGTGGCGTTGAGGGCATCCCGAATCTGCGCGGCGGTGACCACCTCGTCCAGCCGCCAGCCATTGCTGTTGCCGACGTCCATGAACTCGATATAACGCAGGATATGGGGCGTATGGCGGAAGTGCTCCGCCATGGGCACGATCTGTCCCTCGTTCATGCCGCGTTTGACCACCATGTTGACCTTCACCGGGTTCAGGCCCGCCTGAGCGGCGGCTTCGATGCCGTCGAGCACCGGCTGCACCGGATAGTCGACGTCGTTGATGGCCTTGAAGACGTCATCATGAATGGCATCAAGGCTCACGGTGACGCGGTTAAGCCCGGCATTGACCAGATCCTGCGCGTGCCGGGGCAACAAAGATGCATTCGTAGTCAGGGTAATGTCGTCGATGCCATCGATGCCGGCGAGCATCTCGATGAGATCGGGCAGATCCTTACGCACCAGGGGTTCGCCGCCGGTGATGCGCAGCTTGCGCACGCCCAGATCGGCGAAGATGCGCGTCAGCCGGGTAATTTCCTCGAAGGTGAGCAGTTCCCGGCGTGACAGGAACGGGTAATCCGAACCGAAAATCTCTTTGGGCATGCAATAGACACACCGGAAATTGCAGCGGTCCGTAACGGAGATCCGTAGATCCTGCAGCGGCCGGTTGAAGATGTCTCTGGTAGCCAAGATCAACTCCTTTTCAGTCGATGCCGTCCTGATCGCCATTGTCCGTCCCGCCTGCCGCGCCAAGGATGTCATCCACCCAGGTCAGGGCCGCGATCGACGCCGGGAAGCCCATTGTGGGTATACCCAGCAGGGCGACCTGCCGCAGCTCATTGCCGGTAAATCCTTCACCCGTGGCGCGTCGGACATGGGAATGGGTTGCTCCCTCGCTGCCACGGGCCATCGCCATAGCCAGCTTCACGAGGCGGCGTTCGCGCTCGTCCAGCGGTCCCGCATGGGCGCAGGCGCGCCCCAACTTGCTGTAGGCATCCCAGATCTCCGGGTGGTCATCTGCCAGATCGCCGGCGCGAGACGGAAGTTTATCGCCCATTTTTATCAACCTTTTGCCGCAACGAAATACCGGTTTGGCGGGATCAACCGCTACCCGTGTAAAGTCTCGCAATCGATTGTGAGCCGAGCATAGCCTTATGGCCAGCCTATCCAGCCTTGCATTACCCGATGCCCTCGAGGCTCGAACCGGCATCATCTGCGCGGTGGGCGCCGGCGGCAAGAAGACCACGCTTTACCGAATACTCGAGCAGATCTCCGCCCGCGTCGGCCTGACCGCCACTACCGCGCTGACGCCGGTGCCTCCGGCATTGCTCGACGCGCAACACGTGGCAGCCCCGGAGGAGCTGATGCGCGATGTCCCGGAGGCGGCAGGGACCGCACTGCGGGTGGGATTTGCCTGCCCGGGGCAAAAGCCCGGCCGTTATGGGGGTGTGCCGCCCGATGCCATCGCCGAGATCCACGCCCGATCAGCGTTCGAAGCCACGCTGGTGAAGGCCGACGGTGCACGAATGCGGGGCATCAAGGCCCCCAGGCCCGATGAACCTCTGCTGGTACCCGGCTGTTGCACGGTGCTTTTCCTGGTCTCCGCTGATGTGATCGGTCAGCCGCTGGATGCATCTATCGCACATCGAATCCCCGAGCTATCGGCGTTACTGGATCTGGCGCCCGGCCAGCCGATCACGCCCGAGCACATCGGTCGATTGCTGAGCGAGCCGGCCGGCGCCCGCCAGCATGTCGGCACGGCACGCCTGATCGGGGTGATCAACAAGGTGGATGACGCCAGCCGGCTCGACCCCGCACGTCGCGCGGCCCGGGCCGCGTTCGCAGGTCACCATCCCCCCGACCGGGTCGTGCTAACGGCGATGACCGCGGCACAGCCGGTGATCGAGATCCTGGAGCCGGCCGACGCAACGCCCGGCAGCCAGGAATGACCGTGACCGCGATGATCCTCGCCGGCGGTCTGGCGACCCGCATGGGGGGCCAGGACAAGGGGCTGATCCCCCTTGCCGGCCGGCCGATGATCAGCTGGGTGATCGAGGCTATTGATTCTCAAGCCGACGCCGTCATCATCAACGCCAATCGCAACATCGAGGCCTACGAGGCGCTCGGCTACCCGGTCATCACTGACCACGTCACCGGGGCCGCCGGCCCGCTGGCCGGCATCGCCGCCGGGCTGATCGGGTGCCGCAGCGAGTGGCTGGTGACGATGCCCTGCGACACACCCCGTGTCCCGGCCGTGCTGATCCAGCGCCTGGCGGACGGGATCAACGGCGCCGAGGCAGCGGTAGCCCACGATGGTCAACGCCTGCAACCCGCCCATGCCATGCTGAGGGCCTCGGCGGCCGATCGGCTCGAGACATTCCTGGCCCGTGGCGGGCGACGAATGCATGACTGGTACGCGGCCATCGATACGGCAACTGTTGACTTCTCCAACCACCGGGACGCATTCGACAACGTCAATACACCTGAGCAGCACGCCCGGATGGAGGCACGACTGCTCGGCTGGCAAAAGGAAGCGAGATGACGGACGCCACTCATGGTGACCCCCACGGATCGGACCGCTCACTGGCAGCAGCCCTCCACGATCTGGTTACGGCGATCGAGCCCATCACCGGATACCGCCGTGTTGCCCTGCGCGCTGCACTGGGTCAGATCCTGGCCGAACCCTTGAGCACGCCGGTTTCGGTGCCGGCGCATGACAACTCGGCCGTTGACGGCTATGCACTGCGCCATGCCGATGCCGGCCATGTCCGGCTCGGCATTGTGGGCACGGCCGCCGCCGGGCATCCCTACCCGGGCGAAATCGGCCCGGGCGAGTGCGTGCGCATCATGACCGGTGCCGTCGTGCCGCCCGACGCCGATGCCGTGGTCATGCAGGAGCGGGTGACCATCGATGGCGACGTCATCACCCCCACCCAGTGGCCCGCGGCCGGCAATAACATTCGACGCGCGGGCGAGGACCTACAGGCCGGTGATCGCATTCTCGACCCCGGGCGCCGGTTGACCGCGGCCGACCTGGGTGTGATCGCCTCCACCGGCCGCGCCGAGCTGGAGGTAAGACGCCCGCTCCGAGTGGCGTTTTTCTCCACCGGGGACGAGCTGCGCGGGGTCGGTGAGCCGCTCGGGCCGGGGGACATCTATGACAGCAACCGCTACAGCCTCTACGGCATGCTCACCAACCTGGGTGTCGAGGTTCTCGATCTGGGCGTTGTCAAAGACGAGCCGGACACCCTCGCGGGCGCGCTTGCGCAGGCCGCTCACGAGGCGGACGCGATCGTCACCTCGGGCGGTGTCTCGGTCGGCGATACCGACCATCTGCCGACACTGCTGGAGCGCCACGGCGAACTACGCTTCCGGAGCATCGCCATGAAGCCGGGGCGGCCCGTCACCGTCGGGCGATTCGGCACTGCCTGGTACTTCGGGCTGCCCGGTAACCCGGTCTCGGTGATGACCACGTTTACTCAGGTCGCCACGCCTGCCCTGCGCCGGCTGGCGGGGGAAGCCCCTCGCCCCGCTCGACGCCTGAGCGTGACCACCCGCAGCGCACTGGGGAAAAAACCCGGCCGCCAGGATTTCCAGCGGGGACGCCTCGTCGAGGGCGCCGACGGCACGCTCGAGGTGGTCAGCGCGGGGCACCAGGGCTCGGGGGTCCTGCGATCCATGAGCGAGGCCGACTGCTTTATCGTCCTGCCCGTCGAGCGTGGCGATGTCGAGGCCGGTGAAATCGTTGAGGTCGAGCCGTTTACGGCGCCCCTGGTTGTCTAGCAGCCGCGCCTTCCCTCCTCGCCATGACGCCAGTCTCCCGCTACGATGACGGTTTAGCCGGAGCGACGGCTTGTCCGCCCTGGCAGTGACAAGAGGATTTGAATCATGAGCACTTCCGCCGATCAGGCGCTCCAGCCACCCGAGCCGGCACCCGCCGTCGAGCCCGAGGAGGCGGAGCGCAAGGTGCCGCTGCCCGCGGAACGCCAGGACAAACTGGCCGAGCAGGCGACGGCCTTTGTCACGCGGGTGGTGGAATCCGACCCGGAGAGCGACGACTTCAGGGAAGCGGTACGCAGCGCCCATCAGATGGGCAACGCATCCATGCGCGACGCCGCCAATGTCTCCAACCGGCTGCTCGACAAACCGGTCAAGTCGATGGATCAGGGCGCGCTGTCTGGCGAGAGCGATGTCTCCAAATCGCTCCTGGAGCTGCGCAGCACCGTCGAAGAGCTCGATCCCTCGCGGCGCGGCAACCTGTTCGAGCCCAAAAAGCTACTCGGCTTCATCCCCTGGGGCAACAAGCTGAACGACTACTTCCGCGAGTATCAGTCGGCGCAGTCCCATATCGATGCAATCATTCAGTCGCTCTACCAGGGGCGCGACGAACTCCAGCGCGATAACGCCTCCATCGATGAGGAGAAACGCAATCTCTGGGGGCTGATGCAGACGCTCGAGGAGTATGTCTACCTGGGCCGGCAGATCGACGCCGGACTGGAGCAGCGTATCGCCGAAATCGAGAAGCATAGCGAGCACAAGGCGCGTGCGGTTCGCGAGGAGCTCCTGTTCTACGCCCGGCAGAAGGTGCAGGACCTGCAGAGCCAGCTGGCGGTCTCCGTGCAGGGCTATATGGCGCTGGACATGATCCGCAAGAACAACCTCGAACTGATCAAGGGCGTCGAACGCGCCACCAGTGTGACGATTTCGGCGCTGCGCACCGCGACGATCGTCGCGCAGGCACTGACCAACCAGCGCCTCGTCCTCGAGCAGATCAAGGCCCTCAATGAGACGACCGGCGACGTGATCCAGGGCACCAGTGAGTTGATGCGCGATCAGTCGGCGCAGATCCACGAGCAGGCCGCCGACTCGACCATCGAGCTCGACAAACTCGAGAATGCGTTCTCGAATATCTACGCGACCATGGACGAGATGTCCGATTACAAGAGCCGGGCGCTCGAGAGCATGAAACAGACCGTGGACACCCTCGACGGGCAGATCGGCAAGGCCCGCGAGCGAATGGATCGTGTCCAGCAGGAAGAGGCGCAGGATGCCCTCGAGTCGGACAGTGCCAGTCGACCCGCCAGCGGGCTGGAGCTCTGATCGGCGGTGGATCCGAAACGCTACGTCGGCCTGACCCTGCTGGCGGTCGCCATTGCCGCCGCCCTGACACTGGACTGGATCGGTCGCGATCATGCACCGCGCACCTATACCGTGGGATTCGAGCGCGGTACGTCACTAACGGCCGCTGGTGAGCGAACCGTCGAGCGGGTCGCGGCCACCATGGATCGACAGTCAGGCTACCGGGCGAGTCTCGTCGGACATACCGGCACCCGGGGCGAGGCTGAAGCCAACTACGCACTGGGTGAACGCCGCGCTCGAACGGTTCGCGATGCGCTGCAAGCATCGGGCATCGAGCCCGAGCGCATCACGACGCATTCGGTTGGCGGTAAAGAGCCGCTTGAAAGGCAGGCCGATGAGACGGATCGTGCCTACCGCGACCGACTCAGACGCACTGAGGTGAGGTTGCAACTGCAGTGAAACGCAAGGGATCGGAGTGGTACATGGTCAGGAAATCGTTTATCGCACTGGGCGCTACGCTGATGCTTGCGGGCACGGTGCATGCCGGCGACACGGAATCCCTCCGGCAGGCGGTTGATGTGGCGATCCGCGACTGCAGCGCCAGCGACACGCTCAACGTGCCGCTGCGCACGTCCGGCCTCGACCTGGTCCCGCTCTACGCCAATGGCTATGCGCAGGAAACCGCCGGCAACAGTCCGTTCGCCGAGCAGGATGTGGAAGTCGACCTCGCGCTGGAAAACGATCTGGATCAACAGCTCGCCGCCTATCTGCGCTGCGAGACACCCGTCATGCGCCTCACCCAGGCCCAGATGCTGCTCGCAGGCGCGCTGACCGGTGACGATCCACGCACCGAAATGGTGGCGATCTACCAGCACGGCTACTCGAGCGGGGCGGATGCGCTGGTCACGCGGGACAGCGTCGATTCGCTGGCCGATCTCTCGGGCGCCACGATCGCGCTGCAGTCGTATGCCCCCCAGCTCGACCTGCTGGTGAGCACGATCGAGGCGGCGAAAAACCGGGCAGAGGATGCGAACGTATCCTGGACCGATCCGGAGCTGGTCTACACCGATGACCAGGTGGGGCTCGACGGCGACACACCCGGGGCGCGTTTCTACGCCGATGACACGATCGATGCCGCGCTGGTCACTCGGCCCGACGCGGACGTGCTGACCAGCGGCGGAGAGACAGGCACCGGCGCGGAGGGGTCGGTGCGCGGCGCGGAAATCCGGTTTTCGACCCAGGCCGCCAGCCGCGCGATGTCCGAGGTCTACGTGGTGCGGGCCGATTATCTCGAGGCCAACCGGGAGCAACTCAAACGCTTCATCACCGGCCTGCTCCGCGCCGAGGAACAGGTGCGCGAGGACGTCAAAAAGCTGATCGTTGACTGGGAGGCGGTCGCCGGCCAGCTCCTCGGCGACCCGGCCGTGGCGGATGAAGCCGCCGATCTGTGGCGCCGGGTGCAAACCGTCGGCATGCAGGGCAACAGCGACTGGTCCAGCGACGATCATCCGCGGGCGTTTGCGGCGGTGAACAACCGGCTCGCCAATACCCTGGTCCCGCTGGGCGTGCTGGATACCGCGCGCTCCGTGCGTCTGGCCAACTACGACTACAGCGCCCTGGCGGAGGGCGTTTTCGACAAGCGCCGCGTCTCCCTGCCCTCCTTCAATCGGGATGCCGCAACGCGCATGGTCAGCGAGCAGCGTGACGCCGGCGATCTGGAGGCCCGCACAATCGCGGAGTTCCGCATCCAGTTCGAGCCCAACCAGTCCACGTTCCCCATCGACGAGTACCGGGAGGAGTTCGCGACGATCGCCGAGGCGGCGACCGAATACGGCGGCGCGGTCTTTACCGTGGAAGGGCATGCCGACCCCCTCGCCTACCTGCGGCGCAAGGAAAACGGCGCGGATCTGAGTACGCTGCGCTCGATCCGGCAGTCTGCACGCAATCTCAGCCGCAATCGCGCCGTTTCGGTGCGCGATCAGATTATCGACTATGCCGAACAGCAGGACGTCAGTCTGGATGCCTCGCAGTTCGTCACCGAGGGCCTGGGCTTTTCCGATCCGCGGACCGGGATTTGCGGGGGCGATCCCTGCCCACCAGAGACGGAGGCGGAGTGGCGATCGAACATGCGGGTCGTCTTCCGTGCCGTGCAGGTCGAGGCCGAGAGCTCGAGCTTCTCGCCGCCCAACTCGTGGTAAGTGAGGCACAGGCGATGACCCGCATATTGCTTGTACCCGTCGTGCTGTTGATCGCCGCCTGCAGTGATCAACCGGATACGCCGGAACCCGCTCCCACACCATCGGAGATGGGCTGGTCGGCGATTACCGAGCAGCAGTGGCCACCCCGGAACGAAGCACCGGCAACGGAGGCCGATCTCGACATCAACCCCGGGCGCGTCAATATTGCCGTGGTGCTGGACATGTCCGGCTCGATGGCGGAAAGCCGCTGCGCCGGCGAGCATCGCGACAAGGCGGCCGCCGCGCGTGTCGCGATGGGGCGCTGGATCGAGTCGGTACCGGACGATGCCAACCTCGGGCTGGTGACATTCGACGCCGCTGGCGTGGAGGTGGCCGTATCGCCCGGGACAGGTAATCGCGAGGCCTTTCGGCGCGCTGTCGGCACGACTCGACCGGGTGGCGGGACGCCGCTGCGCTCGTCGCTGCAGGAGGCCCACGAGCTGTTGGCGGCGCAGGGCCGACGCCAGCTCGGGTACGGGCGCTATCAACTGATCGTTGTCACCGATGGCGCTCACTCCTCCGGCGAGGATCCGGCTCCCATCATCGAAACCATCGTCACCAACCCGGCCAACCCGGTGGAACTGCATACGATCGGGTTCTGCATCGACGACAGTGCCCTGCGTCGGCCCGGCTGGGTTAATTACCAGTCAGCGAACAATCCCGCGGAACTGGCGCAGGGGCTCTCCCGTGTCCTGGCAGAGTCCACGGCGTTCGAACCCCTGGAGGATTTCCATGAGAACTGATCGTCAGTGGCACGGCCACGGGCGGGGCATTGCCGCCTTTGCCGCCCTCTTTCTGGCCTTTCTGGTCGCCATTGCCCCGGCAAACGCCCGTGAACCGGATATTCGTATCGGCTGGACCGCCTGGAGCGATGCGGAAGTAATCAGCAAGATGACTTACTTCATGCTCACACGCCTGGGGCTCGATGCCGAACTGACGCTGGCCGACGTGTCGGCGCAGTACAAGGCCATCGCCAATGACGATCTGGACGTGATGCTGATGTCGTGGCAGCCGCAGACCCACGCCCGATATCTGGAGGCCTACGGGGCGCGGCTGGAAGACCTCGGCACCCTCTACAACGGAGCCGATGTGGGTCTGGCAGTCCCGGACTACGTTGACCCGTCCATCCGGACCATCGGTGACCTGGCGGCGAATGCGGATCGATTCGACAATCGCATCGAGGGCATTGGTGCAACGGCCGGGGTGATGGGACTCACCGAGGAGGCGATGGAGGCCTACGGGCTGGACGGCTTCGAGCTGCGCGAGGGCAGTGGTCCGCGCATGGCGCAGCGGCTCGGCAGGGCGATCGAACAGAATCAACCCATGGTGGTGACGGCCTGGCGGCCGCACTGGAAATGGGCCGAGTACGATCTCCGCTACCTCGAAGACCCCAGGGGGATCTATGACAGCGTCGAGTCGGTTCATGCGATGGCTCGCACCGGTTTCAGCGCCGATCATCCCCGGGTTGCCGGGCTGATCGAGCGTATCGACTTCGATCTCGATGAGCTCCAGGCGCTGATGGCCGATGCCCAGCGCAACGGACACCGACAGGCGATTCGTGACTGGCTCAATACCCATTCCGAGCGGGTCCGCGGCTGGATTGAAGGCGAGTGACGTGGGTGGCGTCCTGAGCGGCCGGGAGTGGCTTCGCGAACTCTCCGCCGGATCGATGGCCGCCGCTGCCTTCCTGCTCAGCCACTATTCTCTCGGCTTTCCACACTGGCAGTTGCCCGCGGTGGATCTGGCGCTGGAGGCGGCGGTCTCCGTCACGGTCTATGTCGGTATTCGCCTCGCGTGGCCCACACGACCGGGCCTCATCGAGCGTTGGCTCGGACTCGATGATCCGCTACGTCCCCACCTCGCCGACGATGATCCGGAAACGCTCCGCAATGCATTGCAACTGAGTGTCGGTGCCGTTCGCGAGCAGGTAACCGCCCCGGTACAAAAAGAGCTCGACCGGATCGTGGCGGGTGTCGATGCGGTGCTTGCTGTCTGGGACCAGGCGGGGGCAGGCGCAGAGCTCGATTATACGCTGCGGGCGACAATCACCCGCTACGTGCCGGATACACTCGAGCGCTATCTCAAACTGCCCCGGCGCTTCGCCATCGAGCGCGAAATCCGCGACGGCGCCACGCCCCGTGATCTGGTGGTCGAACAGTTACGCACCATTGCCGAGGAGCTTGAATCCATCGCGGAGGAGGTTCATCTCGGCAATGCTCAGGACCTGGCCGCCCACGGCCGGTTCCTCGAGGAGCGCTTTAATCGCCAGGATCCGCTGAGGTGATCACGGGATACAGCACGAGCGCCAGGACAACAACCGACTTAACGTTTCAACTGCTCGAGAAAGCCCGACGCAACCGCGTGGGCCGACTGCCCCTCGACCGCGACGCGGGCATTGAGGATCTGTAGCGTCTCGAGATCAAGTTCGGCAAACAGTGGCTCGAGATGATCGGCAATCGACGGATGCGCCTCGAGCACAGGCGCCCGGACCACCGGTGATGGCTGATAGACCGGCTGGACACCACGGTTATCTTCCAGGACCACCAGTCCCAGCGCGCTTACGCCGCCATCGGTCCCGTAAGTCATGGCGCCGGTGACGTCATTGTCCGAACGTGCCGCCGCGCGCAGGGTGGCCGCCGTGTCCCCGCCGGAGAGGACGAGCAGTTCGTCGGCCGTCAGCTCGAAGCCATAGGCGGACTGGAAGGCCGGCAATGCCGATTCCGAATCCACGAATTCGGCACTGGCGGCGAAACGGAATTCGCCACCATCGTTGAGATAGTCGGCCAGGTCATCCAGCGACTCGAGCCCTTCGGCCTCGGCAAGGTCGCGACGCACGCTCATCGCCCAGGTATTGTTCGCCGGAGCGGGCTGTAACCAGACCAGGTCATTGCGCTCGCCATCGAGCTCGCGGACTGTCTCGTAGGCCGTTTCGGCATCGTTCCAGCCGGGCTGATCGGCGCGATCGAAGAAAAAGGCGCCATTGCCCGTGTATTCCGGATACAGATCGATCTCGCCGGCCTTGATCGCCCCGCGGACGATGCTCGTTGTGCCGAGCTGGAGGCGATTCTCGGTGGGCACGTTATTGGCCTCGAGCGTCTGGATGATCAGCTGGCCGAGCACCGATCCCTCGGTATCGATCTTCGACGACACCACGACCGGTGACTGGGCCTGGGCCGCACCGACGCCGAGGGCGAGCGCCATCGAGGTGACGAAACGGAACGGGTGGATAGTGGCCATAGCATCTGTCCTTGAAGCATAGACAATCGAGTGTAGCGAAACCGGACTGAGCGGGTCGACTGATACGGCATGGCGCCGCAAACTGTGATTTGATCTATCCAACCCCGTTCAACAGGAGCCAATGAGTGGAATACCGCAAACTCGGCCATACCGACATCGAGGTCAGCGCGCTGTGTCTTGGCACCATGACCTATGGCAAGCAGAACACGCAGCAGGACGCCTCGTCGCAACTCGACTATGCGGTAGAGCGCGGCATCAACTTCATTGATACCGCGGAGATGTACCCCGTTCCGCCAGAAACGGAAACCCAGGGTGATACCGAGACCATGATCGGTCACTGGCTTGCCAACCGCCGCCGTCGCGACGATCTGGTCATCGCCACCAAGATCTCCGGCCCCGGCCTGAGCACCGTGCGCGGTGGCAAGGGCGACTACAGCCCCGAGAACATCCGGCTTGCGGTGGATGAGTCGCTGCAACGGCTGCAGACCGACTTTATCGATCTCTTCCAGTTGCACTGGCCCGCCCGAAACAGCAACTTCTTCGGCAAACTCGGCTACACGCCGCGTGGCGACGAGAGCGATCCGGCCGAGGACATGCTCGCTGTGCTGACAACTCTCGGGGAACTGGTGCAGGCGGGCAAGATTCGCCACGTCGGGCTCTCCAATGAATCCGCCTGGGGCACCATGAAATTCCTCGAGCTCGCGGAACGGCACGGGCTGCCGCGCATGGTGAGCGTGCAGAACCCCTACAACCTGTTGAACCGCAGCTACGAGGTCGGACTTGCGGAGGTATCGCACCGGGAAAATGTGGGGCTTCTGCCCTATTCACCCCTCGCCTTCGGCGTGCTGAGCGGTAAGTATCTGAACGGCCGCCAGCCGGAGAACGCCCGGCTTACACTGTTCGAGCGTTTCTCGCGCTACACGAAGGCCCCGGGCGTTCGCGCCACCGAGGCCTACGTCCAGCTCGCACAGGAGCATAATCTTGATCCGGCCCGAATGGCGCTGGCATGGGTGACCTCACGGCCATTCGTAACCAGCAACATCATTGGCGCGACCACGATGGAGCAGCTCGAGAACGACATCGACAGCGCCGACCTCAGGCTCGACGATGATGTGCTCGACGCCATCGAGGCGATTCATGCAGAGGCGCCCAATCCCTGCCCATGATGGGCTGATCACCCCGTCGCCGAGGCAGCCGCACCGTTGGGAGTACCCGCGAAGTGATCCATGATGTGCTGGGCGAGCGCCTCAACGGCCGCCCCCCGGGCGGGCATACGCAGCATGAGCACCTCGTAATCCCCCAGCGGTGACAGGCCGGCTTCATCTTCCTCGATCACCCGTAGCGGGGGCCGCACGAGTCCGCGGGGCAGCGGCGTGATCGCGATATCCTGCCCGGTAGCGGCCTCCTGCGCCGCGGTGTGCTCGCAGGTGTAGGCAATACGGTAACGATGGCCGCTGCGACTCAGCGATTCCAGCGCCATGCGTCGCCACGGGCAGCCACGATCGGCGACGGCGATGGGCAGAGGTGTTCGCTGCAGGGCGACACCGCCCTCGCGACCCGCCCAGACCAGCGGTTCGCGATAGACCGGTTCGGCAAGCCGGTGGGGGCGATTGCCGGCCTCGGCAATCAGCAGGGCCAGATCCAGCTCACCGATATCGAGACGCCGCATCAAATCCGGGCTTCGACCCACGCGCACATTGACCTGGACGGCCGGATAGCTGCGACTGAACAGCGACAGAATGCCGGGCAGAACGCGTGTCCCCAGATCGTCCGGCGCCCCCAGCCGGACAGTGCCCCCGACCTGCGGCGAGAGAAACTGCCCCACCGCCTCGTCGTTGATCTCCAGTAGCTGCCGGGCGAAACCCAGCATCGTCTCTCCTTCGGGCGTGAGATGGACCTGGCGCGGCTCGCGCACGAACAGGGCCCGCCCCAGCATCTCCTCGAGACGCTTGATCTGCATGCTTACCGCCGACGGCGTCCGATAGATCTGCTGTGCGGCGCGCGAGAAGCTTCCGGTCTCGGAGATGGCGAGAAAAGTCCGCAGGATTTCCATATCCAGCAGTGGCAGGCCCTGGGGTGAATTCGGTGACGTCGGTGTCGACATCGACAGCTCCTATCCGTCCATGTGGATCATTAAAATTCAATTGAAAGTTTATTCTTATTCGTTTGTCTGAACAAATGCTCGGCGGGACAATATAGTCAATGCAGCGGAAAGGCTGCTTATGAAAGCCGTCACACGACTCAACGGAGGTCTACGACGATGATCAACAATACCGATCGAAACACCCATACCATTAACCTCCGTGAACAGACGGAGAAAAACAACATCGGGCTCTGCCTGCCGGCCATGCCGCCCGTCGGCCTGTCGCGGGCCATCGGGCAGTGGCTGCGGGGCCGCCGTCGGCACCACGGTGCAGCCGACCCGACCCGGCTGAACAGCCATCTGAAGGCCGACATCGGCATCAACACCCGCGACGACCACCGCCTGGGCGAGCGGGAGCTGACACGGATCTATTCCCAGCCGCTGGGACAGATCCGGCTGAGCCGGCAGAGTGGCGCCCCCGCGGAGCAGCATCGGACCATTGGCCGCCGCGTACAGGATACGCGCCACTAATTTCCCCGATCTGCGAGGCTCCGACCGACCGCCGGTGGCATAAAACACCGGCGGTCGACTTGTTTATTGCGGTCTGATCTTCGAGCATTGGGTGCATGACCCTCAAACTTCTCGCCGTAGGCGACCTGCACCTCGGCCACCGGCCCACCCGATTACCCGACGACCTGGCGCAACGCAGCGATGACTTCTCACCGGCCACGGCCTGGCGACGCACGGTCGATCTGGCAATCCGGGAGCACGTCGCAGCCGTTCTGCTTGCCGGTGATGTCGCCGAATCCAGCCATGACTATTTCGAGGCGTTGCCGCGTCTGCAGGCCGGGATCGCCGATCTCGCAAGTGCCGGTATCCAGACCTTTGCCGTTAGCGGCAATCACGATGTCAACGTCCTGCCACAGCTACTCGAGCGTGTCCCCGGGGCCCGGCTCCTGGGTCGCGACGGACAGTGGGAGTCTGTACGGCTATCCGACCCGTCCGGCGAGAGCAGTGACAGCGCAACGCTTTGGGGGTGGTCCTTTCCCACCGATCGGGTGAACACCAGCCCCCTCGCGCAGCTGCCAGCAGACCGCGGGACGGGGCCGCTGCTCGGGCTCCTTCACTGCGATCGGGATCAGGCCGGAAGCCCCTATGCCCCGGTCACCAGCGACGAGCTCCGCGGTGCCCGGTTCGACGCCTGGCTCCTCGGGCATATCCATCAGCCCGACCCGCTCACTCCGACCCGGCCGACCGGCTACCTGGGCACGGTGGTCGGCCTGGATGCCGGCGAGGCCGGTCCTCGCGGTCCCTGGCTCATCGAGATCAGCAGTGGTCGTATCCAGCGCTTCGATCAGCGCACCATCGCTCCCATGCGCTGGGAGCGCATGGATATCGATCTCAGTGACGCCACGACGAGCGAGGAGGTCACCCAGCGGCTCAGCGATGCACTGGCGGCGCTTGCAACACGGCTTGGCGACGATCGGGAACAGCCGGACCTCGTGGCCCTGCGGCTACGCCTGATCGGCGAATGCGATCTGACCGAAGCGGACATTCGTGCGGCAATGCCCGAAACCGACCGTAGCCTGGGCCTGCCGGGTGGGTCCTCCATCCAGTGGTATATCGAATCGTGGCGCATTGACACGCGGCCGGTGACGCCGCTGACGCGCCTAGCCGAGCGGGACGATCAGCCCGGGCTACTCGCGAGACGGTTGCTGATCCTGCAGCGCGACGCCGACGACGCGGATCGCCGCGCCCTGCTCGAAGCGGCGACACAACACCTGCAGTCCGCAGCCACCCGATCGCGCTGGGAGCAGCTGCCCGGCCGCCCGCCGGAGACCGACATCGTCGCCGAATGGCTGCGTGAAAGCGGGCAGAATGCGCTGCGCGCCATGCTTGCCCAGGAGCGGGACTGATGCAGCTATCCCGCATCGACATCGAGCTGCTTCCCGGTATCGACCCGATACAAGTCACCGACCTGCGCCCCGGCACGAATTTCATCACTGGTCCCAATGCAATCGGCAAGAGCAGCCTCATCCGGGCCCTGCATTATCTGCTTGCCGACGCGCGTCCCGGCGATCCGTCCGCGCTCTCGATCAGCGCCCGGTTCAACGACGGGCAGCATCACTGGCAGGCACAGCGTAACGGCCAGCACCGCCGCTGGCTTCGGGACGACGAGCCCGGCGACCCGCCGTCACTGCCCACCCCCGACACGCTGCACTGTTACTGGCTGCGGGCGGAGACACTGATCTCGCCGGACGGAGACAGCGATCCGGCGCTCGAGCGACGCTTGCGCGAGGCCCTGGCCGGCGGCATTGACCTCGATCGCGTGCGCGAAGACGCCGGCCTGATCCCGGCGGCATTCCCGCGCAATGAGCGCAGCGAGTGGCAGGCCGCAATCCGCCACCGGGAGGATACCGAACGCCATTACCGTGATCTGGAGGAACAGCGCGCACGCCGGCCGAATCTTGCCCGGCAACAGGCAGACGCCCGAGCGGCGCGGGACAGCCTCGAGCGCCTTAACCAGTGTTACCGGCTCAAGGAGGCCATGGATCAACGCCGGGCGCTGGAGGCCCGCCAGGCAGAGTTTCCGGCGGTTCTGCGGGCGCTGGAGGGCAATGAGGCCGAGCAGATCGATGCCCTCGATCAGCGCATCGATACCCTCCGGCAGGAGCTTCGCGACCTGGCACGCACGCGGGTGGGACAAGACACCACGCTGGCCGCCACCGGTCTCGCCGAGCGCCAGCCGGATCGCGGGCTGATCAGTGACTGCCGGCAGCGGCTCGAAGCGTTGCGCAGCGCCGAACAGACCCGTGCCCACGCCGCCGAGGCGCAGGCCGTGGCCGCGACTGAACGCGACCATGCCGCCGCGGCACTGAATGTGGACACAGCCACGGCACCCGCCCTCGATCCCGCTACGGTGGATTCGGTCGGCGAGGCCCTGCGCGAATACCGCGCTGCCCGGGAGATGGAGGCGCGGACACGCACGCCGGCGCGATCAACGGATCGCATCACCCTGGCTTGCCTGGCGCTCGCCACTGCCAGCGGACTGGGCGCTGGCATCGCGGACGGCCTGACCGGCCAACTGCTGACGGCCACTGGCGCACTGGTCGCGGGTCTCGCCGCGGCGGCGGCCGCCGTCCGGCTACGGTTGAGTCAACGCACCACCAGCGCTGGCTTCGAGGTGGTGACTGCCGAGGCGCGCGACCAGCTCGATACAACGCTTGGCCGGGCCGGGCTGGCGCACCTGGACTATGTCGAGCTGGGGCTTGCACGCTTCCTTGATCTGGTAAGCGCGCTCGATCGGGCACGGCTCGAGCATGACCGCGAGGCGGCAAGAGTCGCGGAGCGGGATCGTCAGATCGCAACCACGCAGGCCCGGCTTCGTGAGCGGCTGGCCGCGTGGATTGATGTCGGGGAGACCGCCGATACACCTGCCTTGCAGACCGCCCTGGAATCGCTGGACGAGCGGCTGGATCGCGCCCGGGACTGCCTGCGAGCGATCGACGAGTCCCGCCGCGAAGAGGATCGCCTGCAGGCCGACCTCGACGACTGCCGGAACCGCAAGGCGTCGATCTACGCGAAAGCGGCGCTTTCCAGTGACGATCGCTCGGGCCTTAATGAACGACTCGCGGATCAGCATCGCTACATGGACAACGAGCGGGCACTCGAGCAGGCGCGGGTAGTGGAGAAGCAGCTGGAGGCCCCGCTGGCAAACCACCCCGATCTGGTTGAATGGTGCACCCGCGCGGAGCCCGGCACCATCGCCACGGCCATCGAGGAAAAGCAGGAAACAGCCGAGCGACTCGAGCCGCTGACCCGCGAGCTTGCCGATCTCGACGCGGAACTCGAGCGTGCCGGCAGCGATGACACGCTGGCCGGGGCCATGGCCAGCGAGCAAGCCCTGGCCCGATCCCTGAGCGATCGGTACGACGGCTACCTGCAGGCGAGCCTGGGGGATTGGCTGTTGACGGATATCGAGGCGGATTACCGCAAGCGTCATGAACCGGGCCTCCTCCGCGACGCCCGTGAGCGGTTCGAGCAGTTCACCCATCATCAGTGGTCGTTCGAGGTCGATGCCGCGCACCGACCGGTGGCGCGGGACCTCAGCCGGGATGTGCGCCGGCCACTGACGGCCCTCTCATCCGGCACACGGATGCAGCTGCTCCTCGCCGCCCGCATCGCGTGGGCCCGGGATCAGGAGGGTCATGGGTCCCCCCTGCCGCTGGTGCTCGACGAAGCACTCACCAACACCGATGCCGACCGGTTCGCGGCGATTGCCCGGAATCTCGAGACGCTTACCCAGGACGAGGGGCGACAGATTCTCTACCTGACTGCGCGGCACGAGGATCTGGACCTCTGGCAACAGAGCGTCGGGGAGGCGCCGCATTGTATCGACCTGGGCGTGCTGCGTGGCGTGACCGACCGGGCGCCCAGACTGTCCGCAGCATCGCCCTCCCGCCAGCCACCGGCGCCGGGTGACTGCGACGCGGTGGAGTACGGCGAACTGCTGCAGGTACCTGCGATTGATCCGCTCGAGGAAGCCGGCATGATTCACCTGTTTCACCTGCTACGCGACGACCTCGAGGGCCTCTATACACTCATGAGCCAGTGGCGGCTTTCGCGCCTCGGACCGTTCGCGGCATGGCTGGAGACACCGGCTGGCGGGGTGGGCCGCCAGCCACTGGCATCGGGCGACAGCCTCGGCGAGCGTCTGCTGATTGCGCGCGCCTGGCACGAGCTCGCGCGCGAGGGGCGCGATCATCCCGTGGATCGGGCAGTGATCGAGACTGCCGGGAGTTTCTCGGCGAAAATGGGCGAGCGAGTCGCGGAACAGGCGGACAGGCTCGCTGGCGATCCGGCGGCGCTGCTCGATACCCTGAGGGGAGGTACCGTACGCCGCCTCCAGCAGGATCACATCAACGCATTCGAATCATGGCTGCAGGAAAACGACTATCTCGATCCGCGGCCCCGCCTTGATGCCGATACCCTGACCCGCCGCCTGCTCGATCAACTCGGTCACAGGGCGGATCCCGTCCTGATCCAGCGAATCAGCCAGTGGCTGGCTGCCGGCACGGACGACCTGTAGTACTGATATGGCTTCCAGCGAATCATCCAGACATACGCCGATGATGCAGCAGTTCCTCCGCATCAAGGCGGAGCACCCCGATATCCTGCTGTTCTATCGAATGGGCGACTTCTACGAGCTCTTCTACGAGGACGCCCGGCGGGCGTCGGCGTTACTCGACATCACCCTGACTCAGCGCGGCGAGTCGGCCGGGGCACCGATCCCCATGGCCGGTGTACCGATCCACAGCTACGAGGGCTACCTGGCGCGGCTCCTGGCGCGGGGCGAATCCGTGGCGATCTGCGAGCAGATAGGCGATCCGGCCACCGCAAAGGGTCCCGTGGAGCGCCAGGTAGTCCGGGTCGTTACACCGGGGACGGTCACCGACGAGGCGTTGCTGGAGGATCGGCGCAGCAACCTGCTCACCGCCCTCGCCCGCGACGGCGATGACTGGGGAGTCGCCAGCCTGGAACTGGCCGCCGGCCGGTACACGGTCAGCGAAGGGCGGGGAGCGGCCGAGCTGAGCGCCGAGCTCGAGCGCCTCTCACCTACCGAGCTACTGGTCGCGGAAACGGCGGAGCCACCGGCCGGCTGGGACGGCTGTGCGAGCCTGACCCGTCGGCCACCCTGGCATTTCGAGCGCGAGGCCAGCGAGCGTGCCCTCGTCCGCCACTTCGGTACTCGCGATCTGAGCGGTTTCGGTGTCGTCTCGATGCCCCGGGCAATCGGCGCCGCCGGCGCTATCCTGCAGTACGTCGCCGATACACAGCGCTCGGCACTGCCGCATATCCGCGAACTGCGCGTCGAGCAGACCGACGCCGCGATCACCATTGATGCCGCCAGCCGTCGCAATCTCGAGCTCGAGACCAACCTCGCCGGCGGGAGCGATCACACCCTCGCTGCGGTGCTCGATACCACCGTTACCGCCATGGGTGGCCGCACCCTGCGGCGCTGGATCAATCGCCCGCTGCGCGATCAGGCCGTGCTTCGGGATCGCCAGGCGGCGATTGCCGCGCTCATCGAGCACGATCCCGCCCCGCTGCGCGAACAGCTGCGACGCTGCGCCGACGTCGAGCGGATCAGCGCCCGCGTCGGGATGGGGTCCGCCCGCCCGCGCGATCTGACCGGACTGCGCGACACGCTCGAGGTGCTGCCGGATCTCGCCGCTGACCTGCAGGGATTCGAAGAGCCGCGCCTGCAGGCACTCGGCCGCGATGCCGCGCCGCTGCCGGTCCCGGCCGATGCGCTGCAACGGGCCCTCGTCGCGCAACCCCCGGTGGTGATCCGCGATGGCGGCGTGATCGCCGATGGATACGACGACACCCTCGATGAGCTCCGCGATCTGTCGCGCAATGCCGACGACTATCTCGCGGATCTGGAAGTCCGCGAGCGGGAGGCCACGGGGCTCAGCTCGCTCAAGGTGGGTTTTAACCGGGTCCACGGCTACTACATCGAGATCGGCCGCAGCCAGAGCGGCGAGGCACCCACCCGCTACACACGACGACAGACCCTGAAGAGTACCGAGCGCTACATCACCCCGGAGCTCAAGGCGTTCGAGGACAAAGTGCTGTCTGCCCGCGAACGCGCACTGGCCCGGGAGAAGGCCCTCTACGATGAACTGGTGCGCTGGCTCGGCGAGCATCTCGGCGGATTGCTTGATCTTGCCGCAGCGCTCGCTGAACTGGATACCCTGAGCACCCTTGCAGAGCGGGCCGACAGTCTCGGCTACAGCCAACCGACCCTGGTACAGACGCCGGGGATCACGATCAGCGAGGGTCGGCATCCGGTCGTCGAGCGCAGCACCGAGAGCCCGTTCATCCCCAACGACATCGCGCTCGATGATCGACGACGGATGCTGATGATCACGGGCCCCAACATGGGTGGCAAATCCACGTACATGCGCCAGATCGCCCTGATCACGCTGATGGCCCATATCGGCAGCTTCGTGCCTGCGGCAACGGCGACATTCGGCCCGGTCGATCGCATCTTCACCCGCATCGGCGCCTCCGACGACCTCGCCGGCGGGCGCTCGACATTCATGGTGGAGATGACCGAGACGGCGAACATCCTCCGCAACGCCACCCGCGAGAGCCTGGTCCTGCTCGACGAGATCGGCCGGGGGACGAGCACCTTCGATGGCCTGGCCCTTGCCTGGGCAACCGCCGAGGCGCTTTGCGAGCGGATCCGTGCCTTTACTCTGTTCGCCACGCACTATTTCGAGATGACGACACTACCCGACCAGTATCCGAGTGCCGCAAACGTCCACCTCGAGGCCGTCGAGCACGCCGAGCGGATCGTTTTCCTGCACAGCGTCCGCGACGGACCGGCCAGTCAAAGCTACGGGCTGCAGGTCGCCGCTCTCGCCGGCGTGCCCGACACGGTCATTCGCACCGCCCGTGACAAGCTCGCCCGGCTCGAGGCCAGTGAACCGACCGCTCCGCAGCTCTCGTTGTTCGCCGAGCCTGCGAGGAACCCGGCACCCGCCCCGGCGGATCCGCAGGCCAGCGCCGTCAGGGAACGCCTGGAAGCGATCGACCCCGATGCGCTGACACCTCGCCAGGCACAGGAGCTTTTATATGCGCTTTGCGACGAGATAAGCGGAAGCGATGATCAGGGCGCCCAACCCCAGCGCACGTAGGTTGATGCCACCCGACCTCCCGCCTAGTCTCGTGGGTATTCAACGCTTACACGCCGGAGAGAACCATGACGTACGTCGTCACCGATAACTGCATCAAGTGCAAATACACCGATTGCGTCGAGGTCTGCCCCGTCGACTGCTTCCACGAGGGCCCCAACTTCCTCGCCATCGACCCGGACGAGTGCATCGACTGCACGCTCTGCGAGCCCGAATGCCCCGCCGAAGCGATCTACTCGGAGGACGACCTGCCTGGCGAAATGGCCCATTTCCTCGGTCTCAACGCCGAGCTGGCGCAGAAGTGGCCGGTCATTACAGAGATGAAGGACTCGCCGGCGGACGCCGAGCAGTGGGACGGCGTACCCAACAAGCTCGAGCACCTCGAGCGCTAACCGCGAGGGTGGTGCCCGGCATGCAACGCCTGTAGCCGCGCCCGGGCCACGTGGGTGTAAACCTGGGTGGTAGAGAGATCGCTGTGTCCCAGCAGAAGCTGGACGACCCGCAGGTCAGCGCCGTGATTGAGCAGGTGAGTGGCAAACGAGTGGCGTAGCGTATGCGGTGACAGTGACTTGTGGATGCCGGCATTTCGGGCGTGATCGCGAATGCGATACCAGAAGGCCTGCCGCGTCATGCCCTGGCCTCGACCGGTGATGAAAACGGCCGACGTTGTCGAGGCCGCGGGCGTTACCCCCCTCGCCCCGTCCAGGTAGTTATCGAGAGCCGCCAGCGCCGCCTCGCCGAGAGGTACCAATCGTTCCTTGCCCCCCTTGCCCGTCACCCGAACAACGCCCTGTCGGCGATTGATCTGATCCATGCGAAGCGATACCAACTCGGAGACCCGCAAGCCGGTCGCGTACAGCACCTCGAGCATCGCCCGATCACGCAGCCCCAGCGTTGTCTCGCCATCCGGTGCGTCCAGCAAGCACTCCACCTCATCCTCATCAAGGGATGCCGGGAGGGGGCGACCGGCCCTGGGTGCATCGACACGAGCGGTGGGGTCATGCTCCATTGCCCCCTGTCGGACCTGGAACCGGTAGAAACGCCGCAGCGTCGATAGCAGCCGGGCACCACTGCGGCGACTCGAGCCGGCCGCGACCCGGGCCGAGAGATAGCCCATCACGTCGGCTCGCCCTATCCGGAGCAGCGTTGGTCTCTCACCGGCTCGCAGCCAGCGGGCGAATGCCTGCAGATCGCTGCGATAGGCGGAGAGCGTGTTGTTCGCAAGCCCGCGCTCCATCCAGAGACCGTCGAGAAAGGCCTCGATAATGGCGGTATCTTCTTCGGCCCCGGTCGACTCAGCCATCCGTACCGGCGGCGGTGCTGGCCGTGGTGGGCGCGACATTGAACGGGGCGCCACCGGTCTGCAGCCCACCCGGTCCCAACGCCTTCATCATCTCCATGGGCACCGGGAAGACAATGGTCGAGGCATTATCCACCGAGATATCGCTCAGCGTCTGGAGGTATCGCAGCTGGATGGCCTGCGGATTCTCGGCCAGCACGTTGGCCGCGTTGAGCAGCTGCTGCGAGGCCTCGTATTCGCCCTCGGCGTGGATCACCTTGGCCCGTCGATTACGCTCCGCCTCGGCCTGGCGGGCGATGGCCCGGATCATCGATTCGTCGAGGTCGACGTGCTTGATCTCGACGTTGGCCACCTTGATGCCCCAGGAATTGGTCTGGTCATCGAGGATCTCCTGGATATCGGAATTGAGCTTGTCCCGCTCGGAGAGCATCTGATCGAGATCGTGCTTGCCGAGAACCGAGCGCAGCGTGGTCTGTGCCAGCTGACTGGTCGCGGCATTGAAGTCTTCGACATGAATGATGGCACGCTCGGGATCCATGACGCGGTAGTAGAGCACCGCGTTCACCTTGACGGTGACATTGTCCTTCGAGATGACATCCTGGGAGGGCACATCCAGCGTTATTATCCGCAGGTCGGTCTTCACCGCCTGCTGTATGAACGGAATGATGAGGCGCAGCCCGGGTCCCTTGACCCGCCAGAAACGGCCCAGGAGGAACACGACACCGCGTTCGTACTCCCGGAACACCCGGAACGACGCGAAAAGGATGATGGCGATCGTGGCAGCGACGATCAGACTGGGAATCAGCATATGACTTTCCTGTAAAACACCCATATATATTAAGACAAAAAAGGCCGCGACAGGGTTCTCCCCGCCGCGGCCAGGTCATCAAGGGGTGGGAAAGTCGACCAGCTTAACGCCAGCCGGCGCGATCCATCACACGCACGGCTTCGGCGTTATTGTCGCCGAGCACGCTCATGTTGACGTCATCGAACTTGTTGCCCGTAAACGGCTGGATGGCTGCGACCGGCTCGACGCCTTCAACCGCCGGGAACTCGTTATTTCCGGCCGAGAACAGCTTCTGCGCCTCATCCGTGGCAAGGAACTCGAGGAACTGCTGAGCCGCGTCCGGATGGGGCGCACCCTCCACCATGCCTGCTCCACCGATGTTGCGGTGGGTGCCACGACCGTCCTGGTTCGGGAAGATCAGCCCTGCGCGATCCGCCACGGCCCGGTCCCCTGCACTGTCCGACAGCGAGAGACGGACCCAGTAGTAGTGATTGGCGACTGCGACACCGCATTCACCAGAGGCCACGCCACGAATCTGGTCGGTATCACCGCCCTGGGGCGAGCGCGCCATGTTGTTGACCAGACCGTTGGCCCACTCCTCGGTCGCTTCAACGCCATGTTCGGCGATCATTGAGGCAACCAGCGACTGGTTGTAATCGTTGTTGGACGAGCGGATACAGACCTCGCCCTTGAAGCGCGGGTCCGCCAGCTCTTCGTAACGCTCCAGCGGTGCCTCGTCATACTGCTCGGTGTCGTAAAAGATGATGCGGACACGCTCGCTGAAGCCGTACCAGAGGTTGTCCGGATCACGCAGCGGGTCGGGGATACGCTCCGCGAGCACATCGGACTGCGTCGGTGCAAAGAGGCCCGCCTCCTCGGCACGCTGCAGACGGGCGGCGTCCACCGTCATGAAGACATCGGCCGGACTGGCGGCGCCTTCGCGGCGAATACGCTCGATCAACTGATCCGAATCGCCCTGCAGCTCGTTGACCTCGATACCCGTGCGCTGTTCGAACGCGTCGTAGAGGGCGTCGTCGGAGTCGTAGTGACGCGCCGTGTAGAGATTCAGGCTCTGTGCGCCAGCGACACTGACACCGACAGTCAGACCGACGCCAATCAGCAGGGCTGTACTGTGGATCATTCTGGACATCGTTTTCTCCTGGTTGTCCGATTGATTGCAGATGCGAATCATTCGCAACTGTTGGGTGATTACAGCGAAAACATGACGGCGCGTCAACCACCAATGAGAATCGCTTGCAAAAACCCGGAGCGATGACGGAAACTTCTAATATGAGCGCACAGCAGCATGATCTGGTTTCCCGTTTCCCCGCCGGCGGCGTATCGGCGACCCGGGCACCCTGCCCTGCGCCCTCCGGTGAAGCACTCCAGCTCGAGGCGATCAGCCACCAGTTCGGCAGCGTCACGGCCGCCGACGACGTCACCCTGCATGTCGAACCGGAAGAACTCCTCTGCCTTCTGGGCCCATCGGGCTGTGGCAAGACAACGCTGCTACGATTCGCGGCGGGGCTGGAGCGACCCCAGCAGGGGCGGGTACGCATCGGCAATACATTGATGTCCGACGCCGCTGACGGCACCTGGACGCCGCCGGAGCAGCGGCAGGTCGGTCTGGTGTTCCAGGACGCCGTTCTGTTTCCGCACCTGAGCGTACTCGATAACGTCGGGTTCGGATTGCCCAAGGTGGCGCCTCGCGAGCGCGAGCAGCGCTCGCGGGCACTGCTCGCGCAGCTCGGTCTCGCGCCCTTCGCCGAGAGCTTTCCGCATGTCCTCTCCGGCGGGCAGCAGCAGCGGGTCGCGCTGGCTCGCGCCCTTGCCCCCTCGCCCCGGATCATGCTCCTCGACGAACCCTTCTCAGGCCTCGATGCCCGGCTCCGTGATCGCATTCGCGACGACACATTGCATTTACTCAAGCGCAACGGAACCGCGACGCTACTGGTGACGCATGACCCGGAAGAGGCCCTGTTCATGGCGGATCGTATCGCCGTTATGAGAGATGGCCGCATCGTCCAGCAGGGCACGCCCACTGATATCTACTGCAATCCGCAGGACCCGTTCGTGGTGCGTTTTTTCGGGGACGTCAACGAGGTCCGCGGCGTGGTGAGCGATGGCCGCGTCGACACGCCGCTGGGCCCCGTGGACGCCGGCCACCTCGCCGATGGGACCAATGCGCAGGTCCTGATTCGACCCGAGGCGCTGCGCGTCGAGCGGCGCTCGGGCCCGGTCGACCCTCGCCACAGCCATGTGTTGATGTCGCGTCTGCTAGGCGGCGCCAGCTTCATCCATCTCTGCGTCCATCAGGGCAATGACGAATACCACATGCATGCCCACATGCCCGGGGTCTTCCTGCCTCAGCGCGACGACCCGATCGATATCCACCTCGATCAGACCCAGGCGTTCGTCTTCCCCGCCTGATCAGCCGTTTTCGTCATATCCGGGACGGGAGCGTCGTATTGCCCGGCTCAGCAGGATGACCGGGATAATCCCGACCACCACGATGGTGAGCGAGGCCGTCGATGACTGACTCAGGCGCTCGTCCGATGCCAGCTCGTAGGAGCGCACCGCGAGCGTCGTGAAATCGAACGGCCGCAGGATAATGGTGGCGGGCAACTCCTTCATGACATCGACGAATACCAGGATGCCCGCGCCGAGCAGACTGCCCCGCATGATCGGGGCATGGACCCGGCGCAGCGTACCGCCGGCCGTCTTTCCCAGGGTCCGGGACGCCGCGTCCATGGTCGGTGTCACCTTGCTCATGCTCGCCTGAACCGTGTTGTAGGACACCGCCAGGAAACGCACCAGGTAGGCATAGACCAGGGCGAACCCACTGCCCGTGAGCACCAGGCCGACATCCCAGCCGAACTCACCGTTGAGAACCCCGTAGATCCGCTGATCCATCCAGCCGAGCGGGATCAGGATGCCCACGGCAATCACCGCACCGGGCACGGCATACCCCATCGCCGATACGCGCACCGCCGCCTCGGTGAGTGGCGATGGCGCGAGCCTCACCCCGTAGGAGAGCACGACCGCCAGGCCGACCGCACCCAGCGCCGCCACCGCCGCGAGGCTTACACTATTGAAAATGTAGGGCAGGAAAGACGCGCCGAACTGTGCATCCCCGTTCGTGATGCTCATCTCGAGCAGCAGCAGCGCTGGCAGGATGAAACCCAGCAGCACGGGCAGACCGCAACCGGCCACCGCCAGCCATCGCCGCCAGCCCGCCAGCTCGTACTGTGGCAGTTCGCGATAGCGACTCGAAGTGTGGAAATATTGCGCCTTGCCACGCGATGCCCGTTCGATCAGCAGCAGCGCCAGGACGAACAGCAACAGCACGCCGGCGAGCTGCGCCGCGGCGGTGCGCTCTCCCAGGCCGAACCAGGTTCGATAGATTCCCGTCGTAAAGGTGTCGAGGGCGAAAAACTGGACCGCACCGAACTCGTTCAGCGTCTCCATCAGGGCCAGCGCCGCACCACCGGCAATCGCGGGCCGGGCCAGCGGTATCGCAATCGTACTGAACAGTCGCCAGGGTCCGCGCCCCAGCGTCCGTCCCACTTCCAGCACGCAGACCGACTGTTCGAGAAAGGCGGCACGGGTCAGCAGATAGACGTAGGGATAGAGGACCAGCGACAGCAACGCGATCGCACCGCCGAGAGAGCGAACCGGCGGGAACCAGTAGTCACCGGCACCCCACCCGAACATGTCGCGCAGAAAACTCTGCAACGGTCCGGCAAACTGCAGGAAGTCGGTATAGGCATAGGCGATCACGTACGTGGGCACCGCGAGCGGCAGCAACAGCGCCCACTCGAAGATACGCTGCCCCGGGAACCGGCACATCACCACCAGCCATGCCGTTCCAACACCCATCACGAGAACACCGACGCCCACGCCCAGGACCAGGCCCGCGGTATTCAGGAGATACCGTGACAGGACCGTCGCTGCCAGATGCGACCAGATATCGGGGGCGGGCACAAAGACCTGCACAAGGACGGTGAGGACCGGAAGCGCTACCAGCAGCGCAATCACGGCCATGATGACTGTCCAGATGCCCATGCGCCGCGAGGCGAGCAGCAGCCGGGGGAGCAGGGAGAGCGAGTGCGCAGAGGCCGCCAAGGTTGTTACTCCGAAAGCTGGATGAGGACCTTATTGGTCCAGAATCATACTCGCCTCAGTCCGCTTTTTCAGCCCGTCGGCCCGGTTCGGCGCTGACGCTCACCCCCGGCGGCGGTATCATATCGTTATGACTTACGAACGCGACATCATCCGCCGCATGGCCGGCTACGCCCCGGGCGAGCAGCCCGCCGATACGGGCGTCATCAAACTCAACACCAACGAGAACCCCTGGCCACCATCACCGCATGTCGTCGACGCACTGGCCGCCGTGGGTGCCGAGTCGCTGCGCCGGTATCCGTCACCGAGCGCCGCGGCATTCCTTGGCGAGGCAGCAGCCCTGCACGGCGTCAGCGCCGAGCAGCTGGTCGCTACCAACGGCGGCGATGAACTGCTGCGCCTGGCGATTACGACCTTCGTCCCGCCGGGCCGCCCGATCGCAATCGCCGAGCCGAGCTATTCGCTCTATCCGGTGCTCGCCGCCATTCATGACAGCCCCGTGCATCGCATCACACTGGACGATGACTGGTCGCTGCCCGGCGGATTCGCAGAAGAACTGAATGACGCCAACGTCCCCCTCACACTGCTGGTCAACCCGCATGCCCCCAGCGGCCGACTCCTCGATGCAGCGACGATCGCCACTTTCGCGAGCGCCCTGAAGGGTGTCCTGCTGGTGGACGAGGCCTATGTCGACTTCGCTGATCCCGGCCATGATGTCGTGAGCCTGATCGCGAATCACGACAACCTGATGATCCTGCGGACGCTCTCCAAGGGCTATTCACTGGCCGGGTTGCGACTGGGCTACGGTATCGGGCCGGCGGACCTGATCCGCCCCATCGCCGCCAAGACGCGCGACAGCTACAGCGTGGATGCGGTGGCCGACCGACTCGGTGCCGCCGCCCTGGCTGACCAGGAGACGGCGCGGGCAAGCTGGATCGCGGTTCGGCGCGAACGCCAGCGGCTGACGGAAACGCTTCGCGACCGAGGGTTCGAGGTACCGGACAGCGAGGCCAACTTCTGCCTGGCCCGCGTCCCTGCCGACGCCCCCGCCAGCGCGGCGACACTCCATGCCGGACTCAAGGCCGACGGCATTCTGGTGCGGCACTTCGATACACCGCGACTGCGGGATCACCTGCGGATTTCGGTGGGGACGCCCGAACAGAACGACGCGCTGCTCGAGTCGCTACGGGTACAGCTCAACCGCTAGGCAAACCAGCTGCCACGCCGCCAGGATCGCCAGAACACCGCGCCCAGCAGTAGACTGCGCGCCACGGTAAAGCTCACGAATGCGAGCCACAGGCCATGGTTACCGAGGCCCTGTGTCAACCACCAGACCGGCAGGTAGAAGCCCGCAACCGCGATAATCATCGTGTCGCGCATGGCCCGGGTTCGGGTGGCACCGATGAAAAGCCCGTCAAGAAGATAGCTCCCCACCGC
Source organism: Spiribacter vilamensis (assembly GCF_004217415.1). NCBI lineage: Bacteria > Pseudomonadati > Pseudomonadota > Gammaproteobacteria > Chromatiales > Ectothiorhodospiraceae > Spiribacter > Spiribacter vilamensis. Next base: position 343,624 of record NZ_SHLI01000001.1, on the reverse strand, counting down.
AAGGATCGGCATCGCGATCATCCACGGCAGGAATCGGCCCGCCACGGCCTGCACATCGGGCAGATCCGTTAACAGCGCAATCAGGGCCTCACCCCCCAGCGCGAAGCCGAGACTCGCCAGCACCGCCGTTGCCAGCGACCATTCAATGGCCGCACGCACCACGCGGCGGAAGCCGTCGCGATCGTTGGCGCCGATCTGCTGACCAACCAGTGATTCCGTGGCGTGGGCAAATCCATCGAGCCCGTAGGAGGCGAGCAATACAAACTGAAGCAGCACCGCGTTGGCAGCCAGGGTGACATCACCCAGCTGGGCACCCCGGGAGTGGAAGAACGCAAACGCGAACAGCAGGCAGAGCGTACGGATGAACAGCGCCAGGTTGACACCGATCAGCCGCCGATAGTCGCCGATCGCTGCGATAACGCCGGAGACACGACGCCACGCCCATCCCTGCCAGGCCCGCAATGCCAGCCCGATTCCCACGGCCATGGTCAGGTAGTCCGCGATCACACTTGCCAGCGCCACGCCATCGGTCGTCATCCCGAGTCCGACCACGAACGCCAGATCGAGGACGATGTTGGCAGCGTTGTTGACGATCATGAGCAGGAGCGTGATGCGGCTGTAACCACGTCCCAGGAACCAGCCAATCAGGGCATAGTTGGCAAGCACTGCCGGCGCGCTCAGGATGCGAATCCGGGCATAGCGATCCGCCTCGGCGGTGACGGCGGCGCTGCCGTCGAGCAACTGAAGTCCGAGCGGGATCAGCAACGGATGGAGCGAGATCAGCACAATGCCAATCAACCCCGCCAGCATCAGGCTCTGCCCGAGCAACCGGATGAGGTCATCGAGGTCATCGCGGCCGCAGGCCTGCGCTGCGAGCCCGGTCGTCCCCATGCGCAGGAAGCCGAACCCCCAGTAAAGGAAGCTGAACAACGTCGCCCCCAGGGTCACGCCTCCGAGAAACCGACTATCCGGCAGATGCCCGACAACGGCGGTGTCCACCAGTCCGAGCAACGGTACGGTCAGATTGGAGACGATCAGCGGCCAGGCGAGCGCGAACACCCTTCGGCGTGGCGACAATCCCGTGCGACCATTGGCCGGGCTGCTATAATCCGGCGCCATGAAAACAATCACCCCCGAACAGTATCGTCGCGCCCTCCTCATCCTCGCGGGCGCGCACATCGTCATCATTGCCGCCAGCAACTATCTCGTGCAGCTGCCGGTCTCGCTGCTGGGCGTACAGACCACCTGGGGCGCGTTTTCCTTCCCGTTCATTTTCCTGGCTACTGACCTTGCGGTTCGGGTCTTCGGCAAGGTTTCGGCCCGGCGGATCATCTTCTTTGCCATGGGGCCCGCCCTGCTGGTGTCCTACCTGCTCGGCGTGCTGTTTCAGCAGGGCAGCTTCCAGGGGGCTGACGCGCTGCTGTCGCTCAATGCCTTCGTAGGCCGAATCGCGCTGGCGAGTTTCATGGCCTATGCACTCGGTCAGTTGCTCGACATCCACGTGTTTGACCGCCTCCGACGCGCGGCGCACTGGTGGATTGCCCCGGCGGTTTCCACCGTGTTCGGTAATCTCGCCGACACGATCGCGTTCTTCGGCATCGCATTCCATCGCGGCCCCGATGCCTTCATGGCCGCCAACTGGCCGGAAATCGCAGCGGTGGACTACGCCCTCAAGATCACCATCTCGCTGCTGCTGTTCATCCCCGCCTACGGGCTCTTGCTGGGGTGGCTACGGCGCCGGGTGCTCGGGCCGGACGGCCGTGTCCACCTGCAGACCGCCCACCGCTAGGCGATTGTCTCCGGCCGCCGCGGATACCACACCAGCGGCCCGCCGCGGCGACTGTCATCGATGTGAAAGCCGTGCCGGGCGTACCAATCGAGCAGATCGCCCTGGCTCAGCCCATTGGCGTCGTCCGCGTTGGCCTGGCCAAGCAGCGTGACGCCATAACGATCGCAGAGGGTTGTCAGCCAGTCCAGCACTCGGCTCGCCTCGCCCTGCCCGCGCCAGGAGGGGTCGGTCTCGATGCGCATGAGCACCAGGTAGGCCGACTCCGCCTCCACGACCGCGCGCACATGGCCCGACCACCGATAGGCCAGAAGTGATTGCGGATCCGCGGCCACCGGCGTGGTCTGCTCACGCCAGGCGCGAATCGCGGCATCGATATCCCCGTTCACGGCGACAGCCACTCCCGATTGCCCATGTACGGCCGTAGCGCGTCAGGGATGCGGATCCGACCGTCGGCCTGCTGGCAGTTCTCGAGAATCGCCACCAGGCAGCGCCCCACGGCCAGCGCCGACCCGTTCAGGGTATGCAACGGCTCGGGGCGCCCGGTTTCCGGGTTGCGCCAGCGCGCCTGCATCCGACGCGCCTGGAAGGCCTCGGTATTGCTGCAGGACGAGATTTCGCGGTAGGCCGCCTGGCCGGGTAGCCAGACCTCGATGTCGTAGGTCTTGGCAGCGGCAAAACCGATGTCACCACCGCAGAGCGTCACCACCCGGTAGGGCAGCCCGAGCCGCTGCAGGATGAGTTCGGCATGACCGGTGAGGCGCTCCAGCGCCGCATAGGAATCATCCGGCCGGGTCAATTGAACCAGTTCGACCTTGTCGAACTGGTGCTGGCGGATCATGCCCCGCGTGTCCCGACCATAGGATCCCGCCTCCGAGCGAAAGCACGGGCTGTGGCAAACATAACCCCGCGGCAGCTGATCGGCCTCGATGATCTCCCCGGCCGCGAGATTGGCGAGCGGCACCTCGGCGGTGGGAATAAGCCGGAGCGAGGGCTCGAAGCCCTCGATGGAGAACAGATCGGCCTCGAATTTCGGCAACTGACCCGTCCCGACCAGCGCCTCTTCGCCAACCAGGTAGGGGACGTAGGTCTCCTGGTAACCGTGCTCCTCGGTGTGGATGTCGAGCATGTACTGCGCGAGGGCACGATGCAGCCGCGCGACGCCGCCCTGCATAACGACGAAGCGCGAGCCCGAGAGCTTCGCCCCGGCGGCGAAATCGAGACCACCGTCCAGTGCTTCGCCCAGCTCGACATGATCACGGGGCCGGAAATCGAACACCGGTGGCTCGCCCCAGCGACGGATCTCGACATTACCGGCCTCATCCTCACCCGGCGGCACGCTCTCATGCGGCAGATTGGGCAACCCGAGCTGACAATCCCGCAGCTCGGACTGGACACGCTCGAGCTCGGACTCGGCGGCCTTGAGCGCATCGCCCAGGTTGGTGACCTCGTCGAGCAGGGGCTGGATATCGTGACCCGCCTGTTTGGCCTGCCCGATCGCCTTCGATCGGGCATTGCGCTCGTGCTGGAGTGACTCCGTGCGCGACTGCAGCTCGCGGCGTCGCGCCTCGAGCGCCGCATAATGCCCGGCATCGAAGGAATGGCCACGACGGGCCAGTTCTCTGGCGACGGCGTCGGGATCGTGGCGAAGGGTTTTCTGATCAAGCATCGATTGGCTCGTGTCCTAGAAACTTCGGGTGATAATAATGCCCGCGAGCGTGGCCAGCAGGCAGGTGGCCACGCTCGCCAGCACATAGAGCCCCGCGCGAAGGCTGGCGCCGGCCTCGTACAGTGCGATGACATCGAGTGAGAACGTCGAGAATGTCGTGAACGCCCCGATCAGTCCGACACCGAAGAAAAGCCGCCAGCCGGAGCCGGGCATTCCCCTTTCGACGAGCAGGACGAAAGCGATACCCATTAAAAGGCTGCCCAGCACGTTGACGGAAAGCGTCCCCCAGGGGAAACCGCGCGGCAGCCAGCCGGTCGCCAGCATCGTGGCGCCGTAGCGCATGACGGCACCGATCGCCCCGCCGGCGGCAACGGCCGCAGCTTCACCGACGAACGCCATTGATCCGCCCCCTGACTCACAAGACGGCCAGAGTGTACGCGAATCACGATCACGATCGTAGCGATCAGCTGTGGCGCGCCGCCTCGTCAAGCTCGGCCAGCCACGCGAGCCGGTCGGCGATACGCCGCTCCATTCCGCGATCGGTGGGCTGATAGTAACGGCGCCCGGCCAGGGCCTCCGGCAGATAGGTCTCGCCGGCGGCATAACCATGGGGCTCGTCATGGGCATAGCGATAGTCATGACCGTAACCGAGGGCTTTCATCAGCCGGGTCGGGGCATTGCGCAAATGCACCGGCACCTCTAGCGATCCCTCGGAGCGGGCGTCCGCCATCGCGGTGTTGTAGGCGCGGTAAACCGCATTGCTCTTCGGGACGGCCGCCATGTAGCTGATCGCCTGAGCAATGGCCAGCTCACCCTCGGGAGATCCCAGACGCTCCTGCGCCTGCCAGGCATCGAGCCCGACTTGCAGCGCCCGGGGATCGGCATTACCGATATCCTCCGAGGCGATGCGTACCACCCGGCGGGCGATGTAGAGCGGATCACAACCGCCGTCGAGCATGCGGGCAAACCAGTAGAGTGCCGCATCAGGCGCGGAACCCCGTACGGACTTGTGCAGCGCCGAGATCAGGTCGTAGAAGGCATCCCCGCCCTTGTCGAAACGGGCCCGTCCTCCCGCTGCCGCCTCTCGAATCCGGTCGACATCAATCACGCCGGCGTCATCGGCGAGATCGGCAGCCACCTCGAGCAGGCTGAGCGCGGTGCGGGCATCCCCGTCGGCGAGCTGGGTCAGGGCCTCCCGTGCCGCCTCACTCAGGCTCAGGTCGGTGTCACCCAGACCCCGCTCGGCATCGCTCATCGCCGCATCAATCAGTTCACCAATCGCCACCGGCTCGAGGGCACGGAGGACATAGACCCGTACCCGCGAGAGCAGTGCGTTGTTCAGCTCGAAGGACGGATTCTCGGTCGTTGCACCGATAAAAAGGAGGGTGCCGTTCTCGATGTAGGGCAGGAAGGCATCCTGCTGAGCCTTGTTGAAACGGTGAACCTCGTCGACAAACAACAGCGTCTGTCGTCCGGCCTCACGGTTGGCGCTGCCACGGGCCGCGCACTCGCGGATATCCTTGACGCCTGCCATGACCGCGGACAGCGTCAGGAACTCGGCATCCGCCGCTGCGGCCACCATCCGGGCGAGTGTGGTCTTGCCGGTGCCGGGCGGCCCCCACAGGACCATGGAATGCGGCCGGCCCACCGCCAGCGCCTCGCACAGCGGTCGTCCGGGATCGAGCAGATGCCCCTGCCCCGCGAACTCATCGGCGCTGCGAGGCCGCATCCGGTCGGCGAGCGGACGGGTACGGTCGATCATGAACCCCGCATGACATCGACGCCCTCGGGAGGCTCGAAATCGAATCGCTCCGATTCGATCGCCGGATTACGCACGACATCGAGCAACTCCACGACGATGCGCTGGCCCATGCCATCCGCCACCTCAATGGCGGTCGGCACGCCGTCATCAAGGGTGAGGTGGACACGCTGGAAATCCCAGGCCGGATCGGTCGGCTTCATGAGAATCCGGCCATCATCCGCCACGGAAAGATCGAACTGCGCCTGGAGGTTGGCGAAGTCACCGCTCAACAGCTGCGCCGCGCCCACGCCCAGCGCCTCGTCCAGCGGACGCACAACGACCTGGTCGAGCGCCACATCGTGGACCCAGAGCTGCTCACCGTCGGCGACGATTACCTGCTCGTAGGGCGTTCGATAGTCCCAGACAAACCGCTGCGGGCGGGCAATCACGAAAGAGCCCTCCGCCTCCTCAACGACGGTGCCGGTCTCGTCCATCGTGACCTGGCGGAACTCGCCCTGGAGCGTCTCGATGGCAACGAAGTATCGCTCGAGCTCCCGCAATGCCTCGGGTTGCGACGCCGATGAATCCGTTTTCGTCGTCGCCGAGACATCCCCGAACATCACGAGTACGCCGACTAACAGGACGAACATTCGCCCACATAGACTGCCTGTCAGCTTGATCATCAATCCCCCGGTGGTGGTGGCGCGATCACCTCGCGCGAACCATTGGCTTGCAGCGGTCCGACAATGCCAGCCGCCTCCATCTCCTCAACCAGGCGCGCCGCACGGTTGTAGCCGACTTTCAGGCGCCGCTGAACACCCGAGATCGAGGCTTTGCGGGTTTCAGTCACAATACGTACCGCCTGGTCGTAGAGCGGATCGGACTCGCCGCCCGTGGCGTTCGCTTCGCCGGGGAGGGCGCCGGCGCCGGCCCCTTCCGCGCCGGATTCATCGAGAATACCGTCGACATATTCCGGCGAGCCGGTCTGCTTGAGATGCTCGGCGATCCGGTGCACCTCGGCATCCGAGACGAATGCGCCGTGCACCCGCTCCGGCAGACCCCGACTGCTGGGGCCGAGGTAGAGCATGTCACCGTGCCCGAGCAGCGATTCGGCCCCCATCTGATCAAGGATGGTGCGTGAATCGACGCGGGAGGATACCTGGAACGCCATGCGGGTCGGGATATTGGCCTTGATCAGTCCGGTAATCACATCCACCGACGGGCGCTGGGTGGCGAGGATAAGATGGATACCGGCGGCGCGGGCCTTCTGCGCAAGCCGGGCGATAAGCTCTTCGACCTTTTTGCCGACCATCATCATCATGTCGGCGAACTCATCGACCACCACGACGGTGTAGGGCATCGGCTCGAGCAGTGGGGCCTGGGGCGATTCGCCATCGATTCCCGGCTCGATTCGACCATCGCCCTTGTCCCAGAGGGGATCCGTGATCGGCTCGCCCCGCCCCCGCGCTTCGCGAATCTTCGCGTTCGCACCGTCGATATTGCGCACTCCGAGCGTCGACATCAGCCGATAGCGACGTTCCATCTCGCCCACACACCAGCGCAATGCGTTGGCCGCTTCCTTCATATCGGTGACGACTGGCGCGAGCAGATGCGGAATGCCGTCGTAAACGGAAAGCTCCAGCATCTTGGGGTCGATCATGATCATGCGGACCTGCTCGGGATCGTTCTTGTAGAGCATGCTGATGATCATGGCGTTAATGCCCACCGACTTGCCGGAGCCGGTCGTGCCGGCAACAAGCAGATGAGGCATCTTCGCGAGGTCGACAACCTGGGTAAAACCGCCAATATCCTTGCCGATGGCGAGGGTCAGCGGTGAATCCGCCTTGTCAAAGGCGTCGGCGCGGATAATCTCCGACAGGGCAATCACCTGGCGATGCTCGTTGGGGATTTCCAGTCCGACCACCGATTTCCCGGGAATGACCTCAACAACCCGCACCGCGGTTACCGAGAGCGCGCGGGCAAGATCCTTGGAGAGGTTGCTGATCTGGCTCACCTTGACCCCCGCGGCGGGCCTGAGCTCGAAGCGAGTGATCACGGGGCCGGGCTGCACCGCCACCACCTCGACCTGCACCCCGAAGTCGCTCAGCTTGGTCTCGACCAGCCGTGACATCGTCTCCAGCACGTCCTCGCTGTACCCGGGTTGCTCCGCCTGGGGTGCATCCAGCAGGGAAACCGGTGGGCGGCCACCCGGCGCCGACGCCGGTGTCGGCTCCGGGCGCCGACGCCGCTCCGCCCGCGAGGCCTTTTCCGGAGCGGGCGGTGACGCTGGCGTCGATAACACTGCCGGCGATGGCGATGTCGGTGCGGGTGCAGGTGCGGGTTCTCCGGCAACCGCCTTCCCGCGGGCCGGTGCCGCGATGGCCGGCCGGTTGCGCTCGCGGTTCTGCCGGCGCTCGGCGTACTTCGTCGTTTGTCGAGCGACCTGCGCGCGCAGCCTCGCACTGCAGGACTGGATCCAGCCCTGCAATGCGACCAGGTACTTACCCTGGGCCAGGACGATTTGCCCAAGCCGGTCCATCAGCAGGATCCAGGACAGCCCCGTGAAAAGCGTAACGCCGGCCAGCAGCACCGCCAGTGCCAGCAAAGTGGCGCCAGTGAAGCTGAACGCCTCCTGCCCCCAGTCTCCGACCAGGTTCCCGAGCACTCCGCCGGAGCTGAGCGGGACGATGCCGGGGACGGGCGGGATGTGCAGGCGAGCCACCGCGGCACCGGCAAACAGGGTGAGCAGAAAGCCGATCACCCTCACCCCCATCACCGCCCAGTGAACGGAGCCGCCATGGCGCTGCCAGCGATACACGAGTGTCGCCAGTAATACGATCAGAGCCGGCAGCAGGTAGGCGAGGTAACCGAACAGATACAGGCTCAGATCCGCCCAGTAAGCACCCACCACCCCACCGGCATTACCAACGCCCCGGACCGGACCGGACTGGCTCCAGCCGGGGTCGGCCGGGGTATAGGTCAGAAGCGAGAGCATGAGAAAGCCGGCCACCGCCAGCAGCAAAAGCAGGGCCGCCTCCCGGATCACCCGGCTGATGTGCTGGGTGCGTGGCGCCACCAGTTGCCGCGCTGTTGTCTTGCCTGCCATAAGCTTGAGTGTACAGTAGGCACCCGGCCTTTAGCAGCGGGGAGCGACAGGGCACTTCAGGGCAACCTTTGCGGTCTGTCGAGGCATGCAACTCAAAGCCATATCAGCAATCAGCGAGATCGCCGCCGAACGGTGGAACGCCCTTGTGGGTGCGGACAACCCGTTCCTGCGACATGAATTCCTGGACGCGATGGAGCGTCACGGTGCCGTGTCCCGGAATAACGGGTGGATCCCCCATCACCTCGTCCTCGAAGACGATGACACGCTCGCTGCCGCGGCACCGGCCTACCTCAAGGGCAACTCGTGGGGCGAGTTCGTGTTCGATTTCGCCTGGGCGCACGCCTACGAGCGCAACGGGCTTGACTACTACCCGAAGCTCATCATCGCCGTGCCCTACAGCCCCGTGAACGGCCCCCGCATGCTTTTGAATGCCGACTACTCCGAAGAAGGCCTGCGCCAGGCCCTCGCGGCGGGTGCACAACAGATGGCCGATGCGATGGAAATCAGCTCCGTGCACTGGCTGTTCCCGCAGGTGGAAGATGTGGAAACCCTCGAGACATCGGGCTATGCCCGCCGCGATGGTTGCCAGTATCACTGGCGGAACGCCGGCTACCGCGATTTCGAAGATTTCCTCGGCGGACTCAGCGCCAAAAAGCGCAAGAATATCCGCCGCGAGCGTCGCCGGGTCAGCGAACAGGGCCTGCAGATGCGTACGCTCCATGGCCACGAGGTCAGCCATCAGCTCTGGACAGCGCTGCATGGCTTCTACGAAGACACCTTTCATGCCCACGGCAACCTCCCGGTGATCAGCCGGGACTGTTTTGTCGAACTGGGCGAGCGGCTCGGTGACCGAGTGGTGGTATTTCTCGCCGAGGCGGACGGCGATCCCGTGGCGGCGGCGATCTGCCTGCGCAGCGACGATACCCTCTACGGGCGCTACTGGGGCGCGGCCCGCGACTATGACGACCTGCACTTCGAGGCCTGTTATTACCAGGGCATCGATTACTGCATCCGCGAGGGCATGGACCGGTTCGAGCCCGGTGCCCAGGGCGAGCACAAGGTGGCTCGTGGTTTCCTCCCGGTGCTCACGCATTCCGCGCACTATCTGCGCGATGAGCAGTTCCGCGCCGCCGTCGACGACTTTCTGGCACGCGAGCGCCCGGCCGTCGCCGAATACGCCCGGACTCTGACCGCGGAGGGTCCCTATCGGGCCGATGTGCTGGAGCAACTGCCACGTGACTGAGCCGGCGCTCCCGATTCCATGGCTCGCGCCGAATGACGAGACTACGCCCCTGCCCGACCCGGAAACCGCGCTCGCCGAGCCCAACGGCCTGCTCGCCATTGGCGCGTCACTGTCACCGCAACGGCTGGAATCGGCCTATCGGAACGGGATTTTCCCGTGGTACTCCCCCGGCGAACCTGTCCTGTGGTGGAGCCCCGATCCACGCGCGCTCATCACTCCGTCCGGCTTTCACATGAGTCGGTCGCTGAGGCGGCAACTGCGAAAGACCGACTACCAGGTATCGCTGGATACGGCCTTCGAGGCGGTCATCGCCGCCTGCGCCGCGCCACGGCTGGATCAGCCGGAGACCTGGATTACACCGGAAATGGCCGATGCCTACTACGACATGCACACGCTCGGGCTGGCCCATTCCATCGAGGTATGGCGCGGAAAACGTTTAATCGGTGGCCTGTACGGCGTTTCCACCGGCCGAGCCTTCTTCGGGGAATCGATGTTCAGTCATGCGACCAACGGCAGCAAGATCGCCCTTGCCTGGCTGCTCCGCCAGCTCGGCGAATGGGGATTCGACTTCCTCGACTGCCAGATGCCCACCGAACATCTACTCAGCCTGGGGGCCGAGGTCGTCCCCCGCAAACGCTTCCTGCTCAGGCTGGCCGCCAGTCAGCGCGGAGAAACGCGCCCGGGGGCCTGGTCACTGTCTATCACGCGCGATGACGTCACTCGCAAGTGGCCGTCATGACCGAAGCCGATACAACCCGGCGACTGCGGCTGTTCGGGACAGGCTATCGCCCCTGCCCTTACCTCCATGATCGGCCATCGCAGTTCGACTTCGTCGACCCGCGGCTGACGCCGACACCGGAACTCTATGACGAGCTGCTCAAAAACGGCTTCCGACGCGGGGGCGAACATCTCTACCGCAATGCCTGCCCCGGCTGTCAGCTATGTCAGAGCATCCGCATTCCGGTGGCGCGATTCCAGCCGCGACGCCGGCACCGGCGCTGCCGGCGAGACAATTCCGATGTCTATCTGACAAGTGTCGGATTCCGGTATCGGCCCGAGCATTTCGAGCTCTACAGCCGCTATGTCTCGGCCCGCCACCCGGGCGGCGGCATGGACGACGCGGATCCGGACCTCTACTGGCAGTATCTGACCTCGCACTGGTGCACGACGGAGTTCCTGGAACTCCGCGAGGCAACCAATGATCGTCTGCTCGGCGTGGCGGTCACCGACGATACCGGAGCCGCATTCTCGGCCGTTTACACCTTCTACGACCCGGCCGCGACCGAACGTGGCCTGGGCACTCTGGCAATACTTCTACAGATCGAGGAAGCGAAACGCCGACAGCGTGACTGGCTGTACCTGGGTTACTGGATCGAGGGGTGTCCGGGGATGGACTACAAGACCGGCTTCCGGCCGCACGAGCGGCTGTCACCTGACGGCTGGATCGCGGTTGAATAGAACCTCGCGATTGGTGAACGTACCCGGCTCGGGTAGAATTAAGTGTTTTAATCAGGAAGAGAAAGGCTGAATGGCGAAGGAAGAGAATATCCGCATGCAGGGCACCATCACCGAGGTGATGCCCAACACCATGTTCCGCGTCGAGCTGGAGAACGGCCACGTGGTCACCGCGCATATTTCCGGAAAAATGCGAAAGCACTACATCCGGATTCTGCGCGGTGACAAAGTTACCGTCGAGTTAACGCCCTATGATCTCAACAAAGGGCGTATCGTTTTCCGGGCGCGTTGAACCGGTTTACTCAACCGGCTCTGGCGTGTCGATATGGAAGGCCAGCGCTTCGCCGGTCTCGTCCAGATCGACCGCAACATGCCCGCCATTGGTCAGCTTGCCAAACAGCAACTCATCCGCCAGCTCACGCTTGAGCCGATCCTGGATAAGACGGGCCATCGGCCGAGCACCCATCTTCGGGTCGTAGCCCTGCTCGGCCAGCCAGTCGCGAGCGGGATCGCTCACTTCCAGCGTGACCCGCTTGTCAGCCAGCTGGTGACGCAGATCACGGATGAACTTGTCGGCCACCCGCTGGATTACCTCCGGCGCCAGGCCGTTGAACTGGATGATGGCATCCAGCCGGTTCCGGAACTCCGGCGTGAACTGCTTGCGGATCACCTCGATCTGGTCGCTGCTCTGATCCTGCGGCGTGAAACCGATTGTCCGCCGGCTCTGCTCTTCGGCGCCGGCATTGGTGGTCATCACAAGGATCACGTTGCGGAAGTCGGCATGCCGACCATTGTTATCCGTGAGCGAGCCATGATCCATAACCTGTAGCAGCAGGTTGAAGACGTCGGGGTGCGCCTTCTCGATCTCGTCGAGCAACACGACCGAGTGGGGATGCTTGAGCACCTCCTCGGTGAGCAGCCCGCCCTGATCGAAGCCGACATATCCCGGCGGCGCACCAATCAGCCGCGACACCGTATGCCGCTCCATGTACTCCGACATGTCGAAGCGGATCAGATTGATGCCCATGGTCTCGGCAAGCTGCTTCGTGACCTCGGTCTTGCCAACACCCGTGGGGCCGGCGAACAGGAAACTGCCCACGGGTTTGCCCGTATCACGCAGCCCGGCACGGGACATCTTGATCGTCGTAGCCAGCGTATCAATCGCTTCGTCCTGGCCGAAAATGGTCCGCTTGAGATCCTTCTCGATCGTTTCAAGCAACCGCATGTCCGACGTCGACACCCGCTTCGGGGGGATGCGGGCGATTTTCGCGATAATCGTCTCGACATCGCTCACGCTGACCGTCTTTTTCTTCTTCGACGGCGGCAGCAGACGAAGGTTGGCGCCCGCCTCGTCGATGACGTCGATGGCCTTGTCGGGCAGGAACCGGTCGCTAATGTACTTCGCCGCCAGCTCCGCCGCCGATTCCAGTGCCGGATGCGTGAACCGAACGCCATGATGCTTTTCGAACCGATCCTTGAGCCCGCGCAGGATCTGCACGGTCTCCTCGACAGTGGGTTCGGCGACATCGATCTTCTGGAAACGCCGCGCCAGTGCGCGGTCTTTCTCGAACACGCTGCGATATTCCTGATAGGTCGTCGAGCCGATGCACTTGAGTTCGCCGCTCGCCAGCATGGGCTTGAGGAGATTGGATGCATCCATCACGCCGCCCGAGGCCGATCCGGCACCAATGATGGTGTGGATCTCGTCGATGAAGAGGATGGCGTGCTTCTGCTTTTTCAGCTGCGCAAGCAGACCTTTCAGGCGCTTTTCGAAATCGCCCCGATACTTGGTGCCGGCCACCAGTGCGCCCATGTCGAGGGAGTAGATCGTGGCGTCGGAGAGCACCTCGGGCACCTCTTGATCCTCGATGAGCTTGGCAAGCCCTTCGGCAATGGCGGTCTTGCCCACGCCGGCCTCACCCACGTAGAGCGGGTTGTTCTTGCGCCGGCGGCAGAGGATCTGAATGGTCCGCTCGACCTCGAACTTGCGCCCGATCAGCGGGTCGGTCCGCCCCTGGCGAGCCCGGACATTGAGATTGGTGGCAAAGCTCTCGAGCGGATTGGTGCTCTCACCATCCTCGCTGGTCTCGCCCTCTTCGCGGGACGGCTCGGATTCGCCGCCGCCTTCCTCACTGCTGCCCTTCGAGACGCCGTGGGAGATGAAATTCACGGCATCGAGCCGGGAGATATTCTGCTTATGGAGGAAATACACGGCCTGCGACTCCTGTTCACTGAACATGGCGACGATCACGTTCGCGCCGCTCACTTCCTTCTTGCCCGACGACTGGACATGCAGAATCGCGCGCTGCAGCACCCGCTGGAATCCCAGCGTGGGCTGAGTCTCACGGTTATCGTTGGCCGGCAGTAGTGGTGTTGTTTCGTCGAGGAATGCCTCGAGATCCTGTCGCAGGGTCTCGAGATCGGCCTCGCAGGCACGCAACACCTCGAGCGCTGCCGGGTTATCGGTCAGCGCGAGGAGGAGATGCTCCACGGTAAGGAACTCATGACGCTTGTCACGCGCTTCCTTGAAGGCGAGGTTCAACGTGAATTCCAGCTCTTTGCTCAGCATCGATATCTCACTTGCAATCTTGTTGGGAAAACCCGGCTGCACCGGGTTGAATACAGCGATCAGGCCGGTTCGAGCGTACACATGAGCGGGTGATCGTTCTCACGTGCGTAATCATTGACCTGATCCACCTTGGTTTCCGCGACGTCGCGACTGAATTCTCCGCAGACACCCTTGCCGCGGGTATGGACGTGGAGCATGACCTGCGTGGCCTGCTCGCGGTCCATGCGAAAGAAGGTCTGCAACACCTCCACGACGAATTCCATTGGCGTGTAATCGTCGTTCAGGAGCACGACTCGGTACAGCGGTGGTTGCTTGACACTCGGCTCACTTTCTTTGACCGATAGATCGTCGTCGCGTTTCGGATCGTTCTCTTCGCTCATCAACCGATTATCCCCAAGGCTTCATCTCCTGATATGAGGACACTTCCCGTCGAGTAAAAGGTCCATCCGGGATCCCCGATGTTATTATTCCACCATGCAGCGTACATCACACATCATTGTCGGCCTCTCGGGTGGCGTCGACTCCGCGGTCAGTGCCTGGCTGCTCAGGGAGCAAGGCTACCGGGTCGAAGGCCTGTTCATGAAGAACTGGGAGGACGACGACACCGAGAGCCATTGCAGCGCCGAAGCCGATTATGCCGATGCCCGACAGGTCGCCGATGCCCTGGGCATTCCCCTGCATCGGGCCAACTTCGCCGCACAGTACCGGGCCGAGGTGTTCGACCATTGCCTGCGCGAGTTCCGCGCCGGCCGCACGCCGAATCCGGACATCCTGTGTAATCAGCGTATCAAGTTCAGAGCTTTTCTCGATCATGCCCGACGTCTGGGTGCCGATGCCGTCGCCACGGGCCATTACGCCAGTGTCGGGGGCGAACCGGGCGCAAGAACACTGCGACGGGCGACCGATACCGAGAAGGACCAGACCTATTTCCTCTACACGCTCGGTCAGGAACAGCTCGAGGCGGCGATCTTTCCGCTCGCCGGTCTGACCAAGCCGGCGGTGCGGCGCCTGGCGGACCAGGCCGGGTTCAACAACTTCGACAAGCCTGACAGCACCGGCATCTGCTTCATCGGCGAACGCGACTTCCGCGGTTTCCTCGGCCGGTACATCGATAGCCGTCCCGGGCCGATCGCGACCCCCGACGGCGAAACGGTGGGCCAGCACGAGGGGCTTGCGTTCTACACCCTCGGTCAGCGTCGCGGCCTGAACCTGGGTGGCGATGCGAAGCGTCCGGGACTAGCCTGGTATGTAGCGGACAAGAACATGGAAACCAATCAGCTCATCGTTGTGCAGGGCCATGACCACCCGGCGCTCATGAGTGATGGCCTGGTCGCGGATCACTGGCACTGGATCGATGGACATGGCCCCGATGCGCCGATTCGCTGCACCGCCAGACTCCGTCATCGCCAGATCGACCAGCCCGGTTGGCTTACGCCACTCACGGCAGGTCGACGAAGACTGACCTTTGACCACCCGCAGCGTGCCGTGACGCCGGGACAGTCGGTCGTGGTGTATAGCGGAGCATGCTGCCTCGGCGGCGGCATCATCGAAACCCGTACCCCGGTGGCAGAGAGCCCGATCAGTGGCGTCGCCTGAGCAGGAGCGCACACAGGCACTTGGCGCGGTCTTCCAGGCCCTGGGTGAAGTCCGGGCGATTGCCGAGCGTGGACAGCACGATCCGGCGCGCACTGAAACCTGCCTGCTCGGCTTGCTGGGTGATTACTCCGGCTCGGTGGAAACGCTCTACGGCGGCCCTGGCGCCCTTGACACGGGCCTGAGGGCGCTGGCCGATCATCTCTCGAAGCCCGAGTCCATGCATCTGACCCGCTACGTGATTGGCGTCCTGCAGCTCGAGCGCCGGCTCCGGCGCGACAGGAACCGCCTGCAAACACTGGCCGCCGGCCTCGAGCGCACCCGGAACCAGGCGGACTATTTCGGCCGAATTGGCCATGACAGCGTCATCCACCATCTCGCCGATCTCTACAGCGAGCACATCAGCCCGCTGCGGCCACGGATTATCGTCCAGGGCCACGCGGCGTATCTCCAGGAAACGCGCAACGCGGCCATCATTCGTGCATTGCTGCTCGCCGCGATTCGCGCGGCGGGGCTCTGGCAGATGAATGGTGGCGGTCGTCTGCGGCTCGTCTTCGGCCGCCGGGCTATTGTCGAATCCGCCCGGGCGGCACTCAATGCGCGATAACTGCTATCAGTCGCTCGTAAAGCGCATGCCCTTGTGGTGTCGCGTCATGTAAAATGAAGAACTCAGACGGGTCGATAGACCTAATACAACGGTCGTGCATGGTGCGCACGCCGATTCCGGGAGGAAGTCATGACCAATAGCTACAATGCCCGCGGAACACTGGACGTCAAGGGTAAGCAGTACGAGATCTACCGACTCGATGCCCTCAAGGACCAGTACGACATCGATCGGCTGCCGTTCTCGCTGAAGGTCCTGCTCGAAAACCAGCTGCGCAAGGAAGATGGCCAGAATGTCGGTCCGGAGCAGATCAGGGCGATCTGCGAATGGGATCCGAACGGCGGCCCGGGCGGACAGGTCGCGTTCATGCCGGCGCGGGTGTTGCTCCAGGATTTTACCGGGGTGCCGGCGGTGGTCGATCTGGCCGCCATGCGCGATGCGATGAAACGTCTGGGCGGCGATCCGAATCTGATCAATCCGCTCGAACCGGCGGACCTGGTCATCGATCATTCGGTCATGGTGGATCATTTCGGTACCAGCGACGCGCTCGATCTGAACAGCAAGATCGAATTCAAGCGCAACGAGGAGCGTTACAAGTTCCTTCGCTGGGGCCAGAAGGCGTTCTCCAACTTCCGGGTCGTGCCGCCGGGGACAGGCATCGTCCATCAGGTCAATCTCGAATATCTCGCCAAGACGGTATTCACCAAGGAGACCGAGACCGGCACCCTGGCCTATCCGGATACGCTGGTGGGCACCGACTCCCACACTACGATGGTGAATGGTCTCGGCGTTCTGGGCTGGGGCGTCGGTGGCATTGAGGCCGAGGCAGCCATGCTCGGTCAGCCGATCACCATGCTCGTCCCCGAGGTTGTCGGCTTTCGACTGAGTGGTGAGCTGCGCGAGGGTGCGACCGCCACGGACCTGGTCCTGACGGTCACCGAAAAACTCCGCAAGAAGGGGGTTGTTGGTAAGTTCGTCGAATTCTTCGGCGACGGCCTCGACAATCTGCCGCTGGCCGACCGCGCGACCATTGGCAATATGTCTCCCGAGTACGGCGCGACCTGTGCGATTTTCCCGGTGGACAGCGAAACCATCGAGTACCTCCGGGTCTCGGGGCGTGATGAAGAGACCATCGACCTGGTCGAGGCCTATGCCCGCGAGCAGGGCATGTGGCGCGAGACCGGTTGCCGCGAAGCTGAGTACAGCGATGTGGTCGAGCTCGACCTGGGCGAGGTCGAGGCCAGCATCGCCGGACCGCGACGGCCCCAGGATCGTATCCCGCTCACTCACGCGAAACCGGCCTTCCTCGAGTATCTCGAGGAGGAACTCACCTCCCGCGGCGCCATGCCGGACGACGAGGAGGCCCGGTTCGAGGGCGAAGGCGGCGCCACTGCGGCCGGTCACGAGCTGTGGCATGAAAAGGGCGCAGTCAAGGTGAACTACGCGGATCAGGAGTTCATGCTCAAGCATGGCGATGTGGTCATCGCCGCGATCACCTCCTGCACCAACACCTCGAACCCCGCGGTACTGGTCGCTGCGGGCCTGGTCGCGAAAAAGGCCCACGAGCGGGGTCTGACCAGCAAGCCCTGGGTGAAGACCTCGTTTGCCCCCGGGTCACAGGTGGTCCCCGCCTATCTGGGGGCGGCCGGCCTGATGGAGCCGCTCCAGGCGCTCGGCTTTGATGTCGTCGGGTTTGGCTGCACGACCTGTATCGGTAACTCCGGTCCGCTGCCGGAGCCGGTAAGCGACGCCATCCGTGACGGAGAGCTCAACGTCGCCGGCGTACTCTCTGGTAACCGCAACTTTGAAGGCCGCATCCATCCGGATGTGCCCGCCAACTACCTGGCATCGCCGCCGCTGGTGGTCGCCTATGCCCTCGCCGGCAGCGTCGCGAAGGATATTTCCAGCGAACCGATTGATGTCGATCGCGATGGCAATCCGGTTTATCTGAAGGATATCTGGCCGAGTCAGAAGGAGATCTCCGACATCATCGAGGAGCACATCAACTCCAAGATGTACCGCGATCAGTACGCGAGCGTGTTCGATGGATCGCAGACCTGGCGGGAGCTCCCGGCGCCGGAGGGCGAGAACTACGAGTGGCCGGATTCGAGCTATGTCCGTAATCCACCCTACTTCGAGGGTATGGATATGGAGCCCGGCGATATTTCCGAGATCCGGCAGGCCCGCTGTCTGGTCAAGGTCGGCGACTCCATTACCACCGACCACATCTCGCCGGCGGGCGCCATCAAGGCCGACAGCCCGGCGGGCGAGTATCTGCGGTCACTTGGCATCCTACCGCAGGACTTCAACAGCTACGGCTCGCGGCGCGGAAACCACGAGGTCATGATGCGCGGGACGTTCGCCAACGTGCGGCTTAAAAACGAGCTTGCACCCGGGACCAAGGGGAGCTGGACAACCTACTTCCCCACCGGCGAACAGACCTCCATCTACGACGCCGCCATGCGCTACAAGGAGGAGTCGACACCGCTGATGGTACTGGCCGGCAAGGAGTATGGCACCGGATCGAGCCGGGACTGGGCCGCCAAGGGAACCGCGCTGCTGGGCGTTCGATTCGTCCTGGCCGAGAGCTACGAGCGCATCCACCGCTCCAACCTGGTCGGCTTCGGTGTTGTCCCGCTCCAGTTCGCCGAGGGTGAGAATGCCGAAAGCCTCGGCCTCACCGGTGAGGAGACCTTCAGCATTGGCAGCCTCGATACCCAGCCTTCCACGGTAACGGTCCGCGCGGTGACACCGGATGGCGAGGTGAAGAGCTTCCAGGCGATGGTGAGGATCGACACATCCACCGAGTGGAGCTACTTCCGCAACGGCGGCATCCTCCACTATGTCCTGCGGGACCTGGCCCAGCGCAGCCACCAGGCGGCGTAACGCCCGTTCAAGGGTGTGATACGAAAAACCCGGCCGAATGGCCGGGTTTTTTATGCGCGAATGATGCGCGTGATCGACGTGACGCGCGGCGTGATCAGGCTGCCGTGCTGCCCTTCAGAGCCAGGCGATGGGCATGCAGCAATGGCTCGGTATAGCCGCTCGGCTGTTCCCGACCCTTGAACACCAGATCACAGGCCGCCACAAAGGCCGTCCCGTGGAACGCCGGACCCATCGGCGTATAGGTCGGATCATCGGCGTTCTGACGATCCACGACCGCCGCCATCCGCTTCATCGTCTCCATGACCTGCGCCTCGGTCACGATCCCGTGATAGAGCCAGTTGGCGATATGCTGACTGGCGATGCGCAGTGTCGCGCGATCCTCCATCAGGCCGATGTCATTGATATCCGGCACCTTCGAGCAGCCCACGCCGTGATCGATCCAGCGCACCACGTAGCCGAGGATCCCCTGGCAGTTGTTGTCGAGCTCCGCGGTGATCTCCGCCTCGCTCCAGTCGGTATCAGTGGCGACCGGGATTGTCAGCAGGTCATCGATATCGGCCCGCGACTGCCCGGCGAGTTCGGCCTGCCGCGCCCGCACGTCGACCTGGTGATAATGCGTTGCATGCAGCGTGGCCGCCGTGGGTGACGGCACCCACGCGCAGTTGGCACCGGCCCGCGGATGGCCGATCTTGGCGCCGAGCATGTCGGCCATCCGGTCCGGCATGGGCCACATGCCCTTGCCGATCTGGGCATGGTCCTGCAGCCCGCAGGCGAGCCCGGTATCGACGTTCCAGTCCTCGTAGGCGTTAAGCCAGCGTGACTGTTTCATGGCGGCCTTCCGGATCATCGGACCGGCCTCCATGCTCGTGTGAATCTCGTCCCCCGTGCGGTCGAGGAACCCGGTGTTGATGAAGATCAGGCGCTCCCGGGCCTCGTGGATGCAGCGCTTGAGGTTGAGCGTGGTCCGCCGCTCTTCGTCCATGACGCCGATCTTGAGGGTATTCTCGGCGAGCCCGAGGATCTGCTCGACATGGGCAAACAGCGCCACCGTGAGGGCCACCTCATCCGGGCCGTGCATCTTGGGCTTGACGATGTACACGCTCCCGGCCCGGCTGTTGCCGCCCTCACGCTGGAGGTCGTGCATGGCGATCAGCGACGTGCACAGGGCATCGAGAATGCCTTCGGGGATCTCGTTGCCGTCGGCGTCGAGTACCGCCGGTGTGGTCATCAGATGGCCGACGTTGCGCACCAGCATCAAGCTCCGCCCCTGGAGGCTGAGCGGCTCGCCATCGGCACCCGTGTAGTCCCGGTCCGGATTGAGGGTGCGGATTACCTCCCGCCCCTGCTTGTAGAAACGCTCCTCGAGATCGCCGCGCATCAGGCCCAGCCAGTTGGCATAGACGAGTGCCTTGTCCTCGCCGTCCACGGCGGCAACGGAGTCCTCGCAGTCCTGGATGGAGGTAACAGCCGATTCCATGACCAGGTCACGAACGCCTGCCGGATGGGTTCGACCGATGGGATCGGATGGATCGATGCTGATTTCGACATGGAGGCCGTGGCGGCGCAATAGAACGGCGGTCGGTGCCGATGCCTCGCCGGCAAAACCGACCCACTGGGCCGGATCTGCAAGCCCGGTTTCGCCACCTTCGCCAATGGTCACGCGCAGAGTGTGTCCGGCATCGCCGGCGGCGATGTGGTAGGCAGTGACATCGCCATGGCTGCCGGCCGCCAGCGGGAAATTGGCGTCCAGAAACGCCGTCGCCCAGGCCACTACATGGCGGGCGCGCTCCGGGTTGAAGGCATTACCGCGCTCGATACCTTCATTATCCGGGATCACGTCGGTGCCATAGAGGGCATCGTAGAGACTCCCCCAGCGCGCGTTGGCGGCGTTCAGCGCGTAGCGTGCGTTGTTGAGCGGGACGACCAGCTGCGGACCGGCAGTCTCGGCGATTTCGGCATCCACATGGGCCGTGATTACCTCGACCTCATCCGCCGGTGGCTGCAGGTAGCCGATCTCCTCGAGGAAATCCCGATAGGCCCTGTCGGCGTATTGCCCCGGATGCTGACGGTGCCACTCGTCGATGCGCGCCTGAAGCGTGTCGCGCTGGGCCAGCAGGGCGCGGTTGCGCGGACCAAGCTCACTGACCAGCGTGGCCAGACCCTCCCAGAAATGCGCCTCGTCGACGCCGGTGCCGACAATGGCCGACTGGCTGATAAGGTCATGGAGTGGCTTCGCCACCTGCAGCCCCGCTTTTTGAACACGCTCCGTCATTGACTCATCCCCGTCATGATTCATGTGAATTTTGTTCTTTAATGTCGTGCAGCTAAAATAAAGCAGAACGACTGAGGGATGAACCCCATGAATGACTCGCACTACGACACACTCGTCCTCGGCAGCGGCCCCGCCGGCGAAGGCGCGGCGATGCAACTCGCCAAGGGCGGCCAGCGCGTGGCGATGGTGGAGCGTCTGCGTGAAGTGGGTGGCGGCTGCACCCACTGGGGCACCATCCCGTCGAAGTCATTGCGCCACAATGTTCGCCGGCTCATGGAATACAATAGCTCGCCGCTATTCCGGGAGGCGGGGGAGCCGCGTCATTTGTCCTTTCAGACGATGCTCAATCATGCCCGCAATGTCATCGACCAGCAGGTCGGCATGAGGAGCGGATTCTACCAGCGCAATGACGTTCCCGTTCTCACCGGCGCCGCCCGCTTCGAGGATGAACATACACTGGCACTGACCGGGGGTGATGGTCGGACTCAAAGGCTGACCGCCGGGCATTTCCTGATTGCCACCGGCTCACGTCCGTATCGACCGGTGGACGTGGATTTCACCCATCCGCGGATCCATGACAGCGATCAGATACTGTCGCTCGAGCACACGCCGCGTAGCGTGATCATTTATGGAGCGGGCGTCATCGGCAGCGAATACGCGTCGATCTTTCGCGGCCTGGGCGTCAAGGTAGACCTCATCAACACGCGGGAGCGGATGCTCGAATTCCTCGACGACGAGATATCCGACGCGATCTCGTATCATCTTCGCGAGCACGGCGTGATCCTCCGTCACCGCGAGCAGTATCAGTCCATCCAGGGCGACGATGACGGCGTGACCCTGGCGCTGCAGTCCGGCAAACGGGTGCGAGGCGATCTCCTGCTCTGGGCCAACGGGCGCAGCGGCAACACCGACGGAATGGGCCTGGAGGCCATCGGCATACAGCCCAACGGCCGCGGCCAGGTCCGGGTCAACGACAGCTTCCAGACCGCGCAACCGCATGTCTATGCGATCGGCGATGTCATCGGCTATCCGAGCCTTGCCAGCGCCGCCTATGA
The DNA here is from genome assembly GCF_004217415.1 of Spiribacter vilamensis. Classification (NCBI taxonomy): domain Bacteria; kingdom Pseudomonadati; phylum Pseudomonadota; class Gammaproteobacteria; order Chromatiales; family Ectothiorhodospiraceae; genus Spiribacter; species Spiribacter vilamensis. Next base: position 321,645 of record NZ_SHLI01000001.1, on the reverse strand, counting down.
TCAGGGCCGGTACGCGGCAACGCATATGCTCGACGGGCAGTGCGACTATCGACTCGCTCACGACGTCCCGACCGGCATCTATACGATCCCCGAAATCAGTTCCGTGGGCCGCACCGAGCGCGAGCTCACGGACGCCCAGGTGCCCTACGAGATCGGGCATGCGTTCTTCAAGGACCTGGCACGGGCGCAGATCTCCGGTCAGACCATGGGCATGCTCAAGCTGCTATTCCACACCGATACGCTGGAGCTGCTCGGCATTCACTGTTTCGGCGATCAGGCCGCCGAGATCGTGCACATCGGACAGGCGATCATGGCGCAGCCCGCACCCAACAATACACTGCGCTACTTCCTGAATACGACGTTCAACTACCCGACCATGGCGGAGGGTTACCGGGTTGCCGCGCTCAACGGCTACAACCGCGTCACCTGATCCGCGCCGGGTGCCACCGTAACCTCACGGCAACCAATCTGGTCTATGCTTGGGCGTCGATTCAAAGGACAGGGACACGATGCAAGCCGACAACCTCCACCAACCCGCCCTCTACCTCAACCGCCAGCTCAGCCTGCTGGCATTCAATGAACGCGTCATGGCGCAGGCCGCCGACCTGTCGAATCCGCTGCTCGAGCGACTGAAATTCCTGTGCATTGCCAGCTCCAACCTCGACGAGTTCTTCGAGATCCGGGTGGCCGGACTGCGACAGGCCCGGGAAATGGGCGTCGGGCAGTCCGGGCCGGACAACCGGACGCCCCAGCAGGTCCTGCGGGAGATCAGCGAGCGCACCCATGCACTGGTGGACGAGCAGTACCGGCTTCTCAACGACGAGGTCACGCCGGCACTGGCCGAGGCGGGCATCCGCTTTCTACGCCGCAATGAATGGACACGCGAACAGCAGGACTGGATCCGTGCCTATTTCGAGACGGAGTTGCTGCCCATCCTGAGTCCGCTGGGGCTGGATCCGGCCCACCCCTTCCCGCAGGTACTCAACAAGAGTCTCAACTTCATTGTCTCGCTGGAGGGCAAGGATGCTTTCGGGCGTAGCAGTGGCATGGCGGTGGTTCAGGCCCCCCGGGCGCTGCCGCGCATTATCCAGTTGCCGTCCGAGCTGGATGGCGGGGGCGCCTGTGATTTCGTGTTCCTGTCATCGATCATTCATGCCCATGTCACCGACCTTTTCCCGGGCATGAAGACAACCGGCTGCTACCAGTTTCGTGTCACCCGCAACTCCGATCTCTACGTCGACGAGGAGGAGATCGACGATCTGCTCCGGGCGATGGAAGGCGAGCTACCCTCGCGGCGGTATGGCGATGCGGTTCGGCTCGAGGTGGCGGTGAACTGCCCCGAACATATGGCCAACTTTCTGCTCGAGGAATTCGAGCTCGAGCCCGAGGCGCTCTACCAGGTCAACGGCCCGGTCAATCTCAGCCGCCTGCTCGCCGTCTGCGATCTGGTCGATCGCCCCGATCTGAAATACCCCGGATTCACACCGGGACTGCCAGGCGAACTCGGCTATAGCGGGGATATCTTCAAGGTCATGCGTCGGCGCGATGTCCTGCTCCACCACCCCTTCGAATCATTCGCACCGGTCATCGAACTGCTCCGCCAGGCGGCGCAGGATCCGGAGGTGCTGGCGATCAAGCAGACCCTCTACCGGACCGGGCCCGACTCCGCCGTGGTCGATCACCTGGTTACGGCGGCTCGCGCCGGCAAGGAGGTGACCGTCGTCGTCGAACTGCGCGCCCGTTTTGACGAGGCGGCGAATATCGGTCTGGCGAACCGGTTACAGGAAGCCGGCGCGCACGTCGTCTACGGGGTGGTGGGCCACAAGACCCACGCCAAGATGATGCTGATCGTCCGTCGCGAGGGGCGCCGCCTCCAGCACTACGTGCATCTGGGCACCGGCAACTATCACTCCCGCACCGCGCGGCTGTACACCGACTACGGCCTGATGACCACCCGCACCGCCATCGGTGAGGACGTCCATCGCGTCTTTCTGCAGCTCACCAGCCTCGGCAAGGTCTCGGCGCTGAATCACCTGCTGGAGTCACCGTTCACGCTGCACCCGGGCATGCTCGACAAAATCGCCCGCGAGCAGGCCCACGCCGAGGCCGGACGTCCCGGGCGGATCATCGTCAAGGTGAATGCCCTGGTCGAGCCGAAAGTCATCCGGGCTCTGTACGCCGCCTCGCAGGCTGGCGTTGAAATCGATCTGATCGTGCGCGGTATGTGCTGCCTGCGACCCGGCGTCGAGGGTGTGAGCGAGACCATTCGCGTGCGCTCGATTATCGGTCGGTTCCTCGAGCACACCCGGGTGTTCTACTTTGCGAATAATGGCGACCCGGAGCTTTTCTGCAGCTCCGCCGACTGGATGGAGCGGAATTTCTTCCGCCGTGTCGAGGCCGCTTTCCCCGTACTCGATACCGAGCTGCGGGATCGGGTATTAGCCGATCTGCAAACCTATCTGGCGGACAATACCCAGGCCTGGGTGCTGGATTCGAATGGGCATTACGAGCGGCTGACGCCCGGTGACGATGAGGAGGTCGTCAATGCGCAGCATGCCCTGCTAGAGGGCTACGGCGAGGGCAACTGATCAGTCCTCGACGATCTGCAGCTGAAACCCGGCCGCCTCGAGATAGCCGGCTTCTTCATTGAGATCGGCCTCTACCAACGGGTTGTCCTCCAGCCAACCCGCCGGGAAACCCATCGTGAGACTGCGGCCCGAGGCACTGAGGGACAGCGGCGGTAACGGCTCGTCACTGCGCGCCCGATAGAGCCCGACGGACAGGCGCAGCAAGACGGCAAGCCGGGTTGACGATTGCTGCCAGTCCTCCGGGAGCTCACGGAACACATTACGCGGGAATTTGCGCCGATGAGCGCGAACCAGGGTCGCCAACACCTGTTGCTCCTCGCGCGTAAAACCGCCCAGATCACTATGACGAACAATGTACTCGCCATGCTTGTGATACTGGCTATGGGAGAGATCAAGGCCGATCTCGTGGATCCAGGCGGCCCAGTTGAGCGTGTCCCTCGCCGTCAGGGTATTCAGTTCCCAGTCGTTTGCTACCTGGCTTCGAAGGTACTCCGCGGATCGGGCCACCCGGCGGGCCTGATCGATATCGACGTGATAGCGCTCCGCCATCGCATCAATGCTCTCCGTACGAACGTCGGCATGCCGGATCCGCCCGATCAGATCAAGCAGCAATCCCTCCCGAAGCGCCCCGTCGGCGGCCTCCATGTGCTCCAGGCCCAGTTGCCGGAAAGCCCCCAGCAGAACCGCAAGCCCGCCGGGCAGCACCTCGGCACGGGCAGCGCCGACGCCATTGAGTTTGAGTCGCTTGATATTCCCGGCCTTCACCAGCGCGCGACGCAGCTTCTCCAGACCGCGAAGATCGATCCCGCTCGAGGTCCAGCCGTTCTCGCGAAGGCAGCGCTCGATCGCACGAATCGTACCCGAGGCGCCAATGACCCGATCCCAGCCCAGTCGGCGGTAGCGATCGGAGATTGGCTCGAGCTCGCGACGCGCGGCGATCTCGGCATTCCGCAGGCGCTTGTCGGTGATGCCGCCGTCGGAGAAAAACCGCCGTGTGGTGCTCACGCAGCCCATATGCAGGCTCTCCATCTCACGCGGAACGAAGTGCTCGCCGATAATGAACTCGGTACTGCCCCCGCCGATATCCATCACCAGCCGACGGTCGTCATCATCGGCAATGCTGTGCGCGACACCCAGGTAGATCAGCCGCGCCTCTTCATAGCCGGAGACGATCTGAATCGGATGCCCCAGCGCGCTCTCGGCCTCGCGGAGGAATTCCCGCGCGTTGCGGGACTGGCGCAGGGTGTTGGTGCCCACGGCGCGGACCGCCCCCTGAGGCAGGGTACGCACGCGCTGGCCGAAACGCTCCAGGCAGGCAAGCGCCCGCTCGCGCGCCTCGGCGGATAACTGTTTGTCGTCATTCAGGCCGGCGGCGAGTCGGACCGATTCACGCAGCCGATCATGAGTGCGCAGTCCCGATTCCTCCGGTCGGGCAATGATCATGTGAAAGCTGTTCGAACCAAGATCAACAGCGGCGACCTCATCCGCCTCGCTGGCCGAGTCGATCGCTCCCGGTTGGTCATCCGCCATCAATAGTCCCCTTAACGCCCTATGCGGATTCCGTATCAATACGGGCTCGCTCGATGGCCTGCCAGATATCGGTATCCGATGACTGGTACGAGCTGATCCCCACTACGCAGCGCATGCGCTGTCGCGCCGGTAATGGTGCAAAGCGTCGGCTCTCGACGGAGGTGCGCAGCTTTTCGGCCACCCGGCTCGCCTCTTCCTCCGTTGCATCAGGGAGCACGATGAGGAATTCCTCCCCGCCATAGCGGCCCAGTCCGTCTATGTCCCTCACGCAACCGCGGAGTCGTCGTGCCACTTCGCGGAGGATTTCATCCCCGATGGCATGGCTGTACTCGCGGTTAATGCGTTTGAAGTGAATCAGATCCATGAATATCACCGCCAGCGGTTGCCCGAGCCGCTCCGCGCGCTGACACTCCTGGTCGAGGAAGGCAATGATCGCGCTGCGGTTGCTGATCCCGGTCAGCGGATCGAGCACCTTCAGATCATGGGCCTCCTCGCGGGCCCGCTGGAGGTCGATCTGGCGGTCACGCAGCAACCGCCGCAGCTGACTGACATGACTGGCGAAAAAGCCTCCGCAGGGGACCAGCGTGCTCAGCGCCGCCAGATGCAGCAGCTCGACCTGGGCATCGAACGCATCCGGGCGCTGATGCCAGACCGCTCCCAGTGCCACGGCATAGCAGAACAGCGCGAATCCGCCGAGGGCGGTGAACTGCCGTGCGTTAAGCCGCAGCACACCAAACATCAACAGCACGAGGAACAGCAGCAGCAGCCCGCCCCGTCCGCCGTCGAGCAGATACATCGTGACGCCCATGAGCAGGCAGACCATGAACATCTGCAGGCCGGTCAGGCTGGGATCGGCGAAGCGCTCGTTACGGCCACTACGCAGCAACGCGTAAAGTCCGGCGTTGACGGTCAGCACGACCAGGCTCAGAAAATGCCACTCGGACACCGCGAGCAGCCCCTGGCGGACATAAAATCCCATGAGTGCCACCGCGAGCGTGTAGACGGTCGCTGCCAGCAAAAAGCGGCGCACCCGCAACGACTGGCGCGGATCATCGTGGGGCACCACCACGCCCAGCGAAGGCCTCACTTTTCCGACTCCAGTTCGGCGAGCTGGATATTGATGGCGTTGACGGAGATCCAGATCTCGCGAACAGAAAGGGTCAGGGAGGCCATCATCAGGATCAGGCTGAGCCCGAACAGCCAGCGGGCTACGGGTATAAAGCCGCCGAACAACAGAAACATGCTGATGACGCAGGCCAGCAGACTACCAACGCCGGCGGCCTGCATGTACTGGATGAGCCGAACCCGGCGCCGAAGGTTGTCAATCTGCTCCAGCAGGCTGCGACGCTGGGTCGATGAATACCTGGCCTGCAGGTCACGGATTAGCGACGCCAGCGCCAGGAATCGATTCGTGTAAGCGAGCAGCAGAAGGGATACCGCCGGAAACAACAGGGACGGCGTTCCCAGCGTGAGTTCCATCTCCGTTCGCCCTCGATACCGCTACTGCGCGCCAGCACCGTTACCGGCGCCACCCGCGGAACCGGAGCGCCGCTGGCCCTGGACCTCGGAACGCAGGTCCTGGAAGCGCTCGATCATATCGGGCACTTCACCGTCGATATCGCTCATCGCACTGACGATGTCATCCTGCAACTGGGCCTGATCTTCCTGGATACCGCTGTCCTGCATGGCGGTCCGGCGGGCTTCAAGCAGCGACTGACGCTTGCTCTGGTACTCCTCCATCAGAGTCGCCCGCTCTTCCTCGGCCACGTCGCCGCCACGGAGCTGGCGAGCGATGTCCTGAAGCCGTTTGACGTCCTCCCGCGGATTGACGCCCTGATCACGCATCCGCGACATCATCCGATCCTCGAGAGACTCCTGACGGTCACCCAGGTTGGGGTTTTCGTTGATGGCCTCTTCACGAATCGACGCCAGGGACTCCTGGAGCGACTGCAGCTCCTGGCGCTGCGCGGAGGGACCATCGGTGTTCTGGGCCGCAGCGATCCCCGCTACGCCAGCCGCCGATACGGCGAGCGTCAGGAACGTACGTCGCGTCCAGTTACCAAGGGATAATGTCGACATCAGTGACTCCATTTTATCTGTTTAGATCGCGTGAATACCGGCAAGTTATCAGCTTGCTGCGCTGTCGTGTCAACAATCCCTCATGCCGTTCGGGTTATTATGCCGCCCATGATCAAACAGCACCGGCTTGACCCGTTCCAGCGCCGCCATCGATCCGATCGATTCGGTTACAGCTCCCGCGTCGTTTTCCTGGAACGAATGGTTGACCCAGCTGAATATTCGGCCGATCAGGCCGACCCATGGTTCCCGGGTATCGACGATTACCTCGACGCTTATCACCGCGTCGGTGCGCCCTGGCTGTGGTCTGACCGACTGGCCATGGGGCGGGATCGCATCGAGCGCGACCTCATGGACCCCCGTCAGCGCTGCTGGCGCATCGATGAAGGACACAGACTGGCGGGCTTTTGCGAGTTGATCGCCCGATCACCGGCCGAGGCCGAGATCCTGCACTGCGGCCTCATCTCCGCAGCGCGCGGTCGCGGCCTGGGACAGCGCCTAATCAATAGCGCACTGGCCGGTGCCCATGCGCTGGGCGCACGGCGGGTCTGGCTGCATACCTGCAGTGAAGACTCCGAAGCGGCGCTCGGTTTCTATCAGCGAGCGGGTTTCCGGATTTTCGCTACCCGGCTGGAATGGGTGATTGACCCTCGACGCCGCGGTTTGCTGGATGCCACCGCGGGCAATGCCGTGGATTTGCCATGGACCGGCCAACAGGCCGTCAATGCATTCAGTGCGGCTGCAGATGGCGGTTCAGGCGCCGCTCAAGCAATCGAAAACCGCTCAGGATGATGACGGTCAGCACCCCGTAGACCAGTCCGGCCGCGAGGAACAGCTCCATGGGAGTATAAGTCCGCGCGATGATCGTTCGCGCGACTCCGGTCAGATCCATGAGCGTAATGGTACTGGCGAGCGCACTGCCCTTGAGCATGAGGATGACCTCGTTGCTGTAGGCCGGCAGTGCGATACGAAACGCGCGGGGCAGTCGGATGCGGCGCCAGATAAGTGCAGACCCCATGCCAACCGCCCTGGCCGCCTCCACCTCGCCCCGGGGAACGGCCTGTATGGCGCCCCTGAGGATTTCAGCGGTGTAGGCGGACGTATTCAGCGTGAAAGCGATAATCGCACACCAGTAGGCCTGACTGAGATAGGGCCAGAGGATGGATGAGCGGATCGCCTCGAACTGCCCGGTCCCGTAGTAGACGAGGTAGATCTGCACGAGCAATGGCGTCCCGCGGAAAAAGTAGATATGCGCCATCGGCAGCAGACGTATCCACCATCGATCCGAGACGCGGGCCATGGCGACGGGGACCGCCAACATGAAACCCAGCACACCGGAAACCGCCACCAGTTCGAGCGTCAGCAATGCGCCTTCCGCGAGCGCGGGAAGACTCTCGATCATCACCGACCAGTTCATTCGGTCAGCGTCCGCATGCCGTGAGTGGTTCGCCGTTCAAGCCAGTGAATACCCAGCGACGCCACGGCGGTTAAACCGAGATAAATGAACGCGGCAGCGACGTAGAAGGTGAACGGCGCCTTGCTGTAGCCGACCGCAATGGAGGTCTCGCGCATGAGATCCTGGAGGCCGATCACCGACACCAGGGCAGTGTCCTTGAGCAGAGACAGGAAAATATTGCCGCTTGCCGGCAGCGCCACCCGCCAGACCTGGGGCAGGACGATGCGGCGGAAAATCCGCGCCCGGCCCATTCCGAGTGCGAGCCCCGCCTCACGATGCCCGGAAGGTATCGTCGCCAGCGCACCACGAAAGACTTCGGTCATATACGCGCCGTAATTGAATGCCAGCGCGATCACGCCCGCCATGAATGGCGAAAGCGCAATGTAATCGCTGTAGCCGAAGGCGTTGGCGACCTGGTTGATGATATTGGCCGCGCCGAAGTACACCAGGAGGATGACCAGCAGTTCCGGGAGCCCGCGCACCGTCCCGGTGTAGAGGGTACCCAGCCACCTCAGCGGGGCGGGACCGGCGGTTTTCGCGCCGGCCCCGAGCAGACCCAGAACCACGGCGCAGACCATGCTGACGATGGCAAGCTGCACCGTGATCCACGTTCCGGAGGCGAGCTGCGCGCCAAACCCCTGAAGATCCATGCGCAGACGCCTGTCGGATCAGTAGATATCGAAGGGGAAGTAGTCGGCGTTGATCGCCTGATACGTCCCGTCGGCCCGGATGGCCTCGATTGCATCGCTGAACCGCTCGGCCAGCTCGTCATTACCCTTGCGCACGGCAACGGCGATCTTGTCGTCATCGTAGACGGGATCGCCCTTGAACTCGTAGGCAGCGCCTTCGTCGCTTTCCAGCCACTCATAACTGACATAGACGTCGGCGAGTACGGCATCCAGTCGACCGCTTTCCAGATCGAGGTAGGCGTTCTCCTGGGTGTCATAGACGCGGCGTTCGGCCTCGGGGACGTTATCCTCGAGCCACTGGGCGGCGATCGTGGCGCGCTGGGCACCGATCACGGCATCGGCGGCATCGCCGGGACCGAAATCGCTCTCTTTCGGCGCGATGAACTGCAGCTTGTTGGAGTAGTAAGGCTCGCTGAAGGTGACCGCCTCCTGGCGCTCGGGGGTAATCGACATGGACGCGATGATGGCGTCGTACCGACCGGCAATCAGGCCCGGGATAATCCCGTCCCACGACTGGGTGACGAGTTCGCAGTCGGCGCCCATTTCCGCGCACAGGGCGTTGGCGATGTCGACGTCAAAACCCTTCAGCTCGCCCGAGGAGTCGATGACGTTGAAGGGTGGATAGGCCCCCTCGGTGGCAATCCGGAGGGTGTCCTGAGCAAACACGGGGAAGGCGAGGAAGCTGCCCAGCAGCAGACCGAGTATTGGACGGATCATGACAATGTCACTCCTTTTGATTCCGACAGATGGGTGGCAAGGAATGCGCGACAGCGCTCCGATCGGGGACTTTCGAATACCTCGGAGGGCGGCCCCTCCTCCTCGATGCGACCGGCGTCGAGGAAAATAACGCGGTGGGCGACATCACGGGCAAAGCGCATTTCGTGAGTCACGATGAGCATGGTCCGGCCCTCTTCCGCCAGCTGGCGAATCACGCCGAGGACCTCGCCGACCAGCTCCGGATCGAGCGCCGAGGTGGGCTCGTCGAACAGGATGACGGCGGGTTTCATGGCCAGCGTCCGGGCAATGGCGGCGCGCTGTTGCTGACCGCCGGAGAGGAAGGCCGGGTAGGCGGTTTTCTTGTTGCCCAGGCCGACTTTCTCGAGCAGGACCTCCGCCTCCGAAACGGCCTGTTGCCGGGATATTCCCAACACATGCACGGGCGCCTCGATCACGTTCTCGAGGACATTCATGTGTGGCCATAGATTGAAGTTCTGGAACACGAATCCGATGCCCGCCCGAACACGGGTGATCTGATCATTACTCGCTGGACAGAGCGTGCCATCACGTCCGGGACGAAGATCGAGGGTCTCGCCGTTGAAAACGATCTCGCCGGCATCGGGTTGCTCGAGGAGGTTGACGCAACGCAGCAGCGTGCTCTTGCCCGAACCACTGGTGCCGATCAGCGCCACGACTTCTCCGCGCCGGGCGGTGAGATCAATCCCCTTGATGACCTCCAGATCACCAAAGCGCTTGTAAATCCCGCGCAGCTCGATCGCGGCCTCATCCATGCAGCATCCCCGGGCCATGACGTTTGTGTGACAAGGTTAGCAGTGCAGCATGGCGATGTCGCCCTGTCCACTCAGGGTGCCGGCGCGAACATATCGACGATGACGGGGTCGTGGTCAGATAGTCGCCAGTATCCCTTTCCCTCGCGCCTCAAGTAGGCCGGTTCATCGGCATTGATCGACCAGAGCTCCACATCGGCGACGTGCTCGAGCAGGGCCGGATTCGCCAGCGCATGATCAAGGTAGCCTGCCCGCCCGTGATAGTTGTAAGTGTAGCGTGCCATCGGCTTCACATAGCGGGCCAGCAGATCCGTGTAGCCCGCTGACGTCCAGCGGGACAGGGCCTCTTCCTGCGGATAGGCATTGAAGTCGGCCATCACCAGTAGCGGCGGCTGATCCGCGGCTTTCGGTTCGCCGGTATCCTCCAGCCAGTCGAGCATGGCCTCGCTCTGGGCCTGTCGGCGCTCGGCCCAGCAGCCCTCCCCGCGGTCGATATCACCGTGGTCGGGACAGCCGCCGCGGGACTTGAAATGGGCAACCGCAACGCGAAAGCCGATTCCGCTCGCGGTGCGGAAGCGCGCCTGGATCGGATCCCGCGGATGAACAGGATCGACCTGGTGCGCCCCATCGACCCGGGACAGCCGGACGGGGCGATAGAGCAGCGCGCTGCGAATGACCGCATCGCTGCGGCCCCGGACCGCCGCCTGATACGCCTCGGACACCTGCAGGCCGTCATTCAACAGACCCGTCAGATCATCCATCGTCGCCGGATTGTTCTCGATCTCGTGGAGCGCGATGAGATCCGGGTCAAGGGCGCGCACGAAACGGCGCAGACGTTCCCGCTGATGCTGGAACGCCGCCTCGGTTCGGGCCCCTCGACCACTGCGATCGGTAAAGTAGTTATGCAGGTTGAGCTGCACCGCGCGAATCCCCTCCCCGCCCGGTGGAGGACTCGGGCGGGGATTCGCGGCGCGGAAGGTGGGCGGTCGAGTCGGGTGGATTCGCCAGCGCCCGAAAGCCCGGGCAAGGATCCCGGTTACCGATTCAACGCGATCCCCCGCGCGTCGAACACCGTTATCGGTATGGGGAACGGGGCGCGGATCACGTTGATAGCTGCCATCGTCCACGAGCAGATCCAGTCGCTCGCCGCCGCCGACGCCATTGTTCGGATGGAAGGACCGCTCGCCCCGTGCCAGCCGCAGGGTGCCGTAGCGCCCCAGATCGTAGACCTCGGCGACGCTCAGCGGTCCGTCAATGCGCACGAGTCGATCGTGCAGGCGTTCATAGGCCGCATCGTCATCGGGTTCGAATGCAGCGGGCGTCACCGTCTCCGGCCCGCAGTAAACCATCGACACAATGCGCTCGAGCTGAACATCTCCCCGGTAGCGACCACTGTGGGCTCGAATCCGCCAGCGCTCGTTACGCCCCGGCGTTGTTGCCGGCGTCAGATCCGGGGCGTAGACAAACAGCCCCGCCGCCGGGGAGTCCGCTGCAAGGTAGAAGCCATTGAGCCCCTGATCGCCCGGGAAGCGGCCGCTCACGACGGCCTCCACCTCGATCTGTCGCCCCTCGGCGACGGCGGGCCCGTCGAGGCCACGGACATCCGCCAGCGATGTCGAACCCGAGGCGCCGCAGCTCGGCTCAGTGGATGCCATCGCCAGGCCCGGCAGGGCCATGACGATGGCTGCCGGCAGCCAGAAATCAGACCGCACGGTGGACATCACGAATGTTGCGCAGACCGACCATTCGCTGCATGACACGGCTCAACTGATCGACATCGGCCACTTCGACGGTCATGACCATGCGCGCAACCTGGTCATCGGGGTCGGTCCGGGTGTTCACCGCCGTGACATTGATACCGTCATTATTCAGTAGCGAAGAGATATCGCGGATGAGCCCCGGCCGGTCATACGCCTCCACCACGATGTCTACCGGGTAGGCCCGCCCTGAACCCCGACTCCAGCTGACCTCGATCAGCCGCTCCGGAGCGGTTTCCTGCAGCCGGCGGATATTCGGACAGTCGGTACGGTGAATCGCCACGCCCTCGCTGCGGGTAATGAAACCGAGGATGGTGTCGCCCGGCGTCGGCTGACAGCAGCGAGCCATGCGAGTCATGAGATTACCGACGCCATAGATGGTGACATCGTCCTCCGGTGCGGTCGGGGTCGAGGCCTTACCGCTGCGACGACGTAACAGCTGCTCGTCGGTTTCCGGCTCTGGCGGCAGCAGGCGGTCGCGCAGCAGGCTGGCGATCTGTCCACCCGTGATGTCGCCCCGCCCGATCGCTGCAAGGAATTCCGGCAGCCGCCGAAAACGCGAGCGTGCTGCGAGTGTCTCGAGGTTGACGTCGGCCAGACCCAGCCGATGCAGCTCGCGGTCGAGCAGCTCACGGCCGAGCTGCGCGGTCTTGTCCTGATCCTGCTGACGGAACCAGGCGCGCACCTTCGCCCGCGACCGGGGCGAATTCAGATACCCCAGCGCCGGGTTGAGCCAGTCGCGGCTGGGACGGGCGTGCCGGGCGGTGAGGATCTGCACCTGATCACCGTTCTGCAGGGGCTGTGTCAGCGTGACCATCCGGCCGTTCACCCGCGCACCACGACAGTGGTGTCCGATGTCGCTATGGATGGTGTAGGCGAAATCCAGTGGGGTCGTCCCCTGCGGCAGATCAACGACATCCCCCTTGGGCGTGATCACGTAGACCCGGTCTTCGAAGATTTCGGCACGGAAGCGGTCGATCAGATCGCCGTCGCTATCGCTGTCCGATGCCGATTCGAGCAGCCGGCGCAGCCAGGCCACCCGCGCATCGAAATCGGGATCCTCACTGCGCCCCTCCTTGTAGCGCCAGTGCGCGGCAATCCCCAGTTCCGCCTGATCATGCATCTCGCGGGTACGGATCTGGACCTCGACAGAGCGACCACCATCGCCCACCACGGCGGTATGCAGCGAGCGGTAGTTATTCTCCTTGGGGGTTGCGATGTAGTCGTCGAACTCGCGCGGGATCGGCTGCCAGAGGCTGTGGACGATCCCCAGCGCGGTATAGCAGGCCGGGACACTGTCCACCAGGACGCGCACGGCACGCAGATCGAACAGCTCATCAAAACCCAGCCCCTTGCGCTGCATTTTCCGCCAGATGCTGTAGATGTGCTTGGGCCGACCGGTGACCTCGGCACTCAGGCCCGCCTCGGCAAGATGCGTTTCAATACGGGCTTTCATCGCCTCGATGAAACGCTCGCGATCGACACGCCGCTCGGCCAGCAACCCGGCAATCCGCCGGTAGTTCTCCGGCTCCAGGTAGCGGAATGACAGATCCTCGAGCTCCCATTTGATCTGCCAGATCCCCAGCCGATTCCCCAGCGGGGCATGCAGATCGAGGGTTTCCCGGGCCATTCGCTGCCGGTCAGCCTCCGGCAGGACGCCAAGAACACGCATGTCATCCAGGCGCTCCGCCAGCACCAGGAACACCACGCGAATGTCGCGGGCCATCGCCAGCAGCATCTTGCGCAGCGCCTCGGCCCGCTTGCTTTCATTCTCCGTGGCACCGGCCATGTGCAGGCGGCTGACCTGCCCCATGCGCAGGCAGCCCTCCACCAGACTCGCAACCGTGTCGCCCATCCGTGCCCGAATGGCGGCCAGATCAGGTCCGCCGCAGGCAGGCAGGTCATGCAGGAGACCGGCAATGATCGAATCGGCATCAAGCTCGAGGCCGCTCAGGATATCGGCAACCGCAACGGCATGATCGAAGCGGCGGTCCCCGGTGGTCCGAACATCTTCGCCGTAATGCGCGGCGGCATAGTCCCAGGCATTCGAGAGACGCTCGCGCGCCTCCGCTCCGGGCTGCCGGGGCATGGCTTCCAGCCAGTCCATGACGGACTGATCACCGGGACGACCGACGGTCGAATTATCACTCACTTTCACCATGGACAGAATTCTATCGCCTGTAGGTATTGAACATCCATACAGTACTGTATAGATTAACAGCTAATCGAAGACTGATCGGCAGCAAACCATGAACGCGCTCACTCCCCGTCAGGACCAGATCCTCCAGTTTATCCAGCGTTTTCTGGAGCGTACCGGCTACCCGCCCACACGTAACGAGATTTCGGCAGAGCTCGGGTTCCGTTCGGCCAACGCCGCTGAACAGCACCTTCGAGCCCTCGCCCGCAAAGGCTTCATCACCCTCCAGCCCGGTGCCTCGCGCGGCATCCGGTTACGTCAGCAGGTGTCGGCCTCGAGCGATGACATCGAGGGTAGAGAAGCGGAGGGGCTACCGGTCATCGGTCGGGTGGCCGCCGGCAGCCCGCTGCTCGCGGAAGCCCACATCGATCATCATTACCGGGTCAGTGACGGACTGTTCTCTCCGGGCGCGGACTATCTGCTCCGGGTTCGCGGCATGAGCATGCGCGACGCCGGCATCCTCGATGGTGACCTGCTCGCGGTTCATTCCACCACCGAGGTTCGTGACGGCCAGATCGTCGTCGCCCGCATTCAGGACGAAGTGACGGTCAAGCGCTTTTCCCGGACCGGCCATCACGTCCAGTTACTCCCGGAAAACCCCGAATTCACCCCCATAGAACTCGATCTGCGCCAGGACGAACTGGTCATCGAGGGAATCGGTGTGGGTGTGATCCGTTCCGGGCTCTAAGCCTGAATCCACAGGAGGTTCATCATGAAAGAAGCCATCCACGAGCTGCTCGACCAGCCCGGTATCTGGCGCGCCAATACACCGCACCGCGGTCCGTCTTCTCCGGCGCGGGATCATGTCCCCAGCGGCTTTGCAGCACTGGACCGGGCACTGCCTGGCGGTGGTTTCCCCGGTAGTGCACTCACGGAGATCCTGTACGAGGCCCATGGCGTCGGCGAACTGCGGCTGGTCATGCCAGCCCTTGCCCGGCTATCGCGGAGCGGCCGCTGGATCGCCATGATCGCGCCGCCTTTCGTGCCCTATGCCCCCGCACTGGCGGCTCAGGGCATCGACCTGTCACGTCTGCTGGTTATCCATCCAAACGACGGACCACAGGCACTGTGGTCCGTCGAACAGGCACTGAGAAGCGGCACCTGCGCGGCGGTCATGGCCTGGCCGAGCCATTGCGACGACCGCAGCCTGCGTCGTCTCCAGCTGGCCGCTGAATCCGGCGACAGCGTGGGCATGCTGTTTCGCGATTCGACCGCCGCCACCGAACGTTCACCGGCGGCGCTCCGGCTCGCACTAGGCGAGAGCAGCGGTCAGCAGCTGAACATCCGTGTACTCAAATGCCGGGGCACTCCGCCCGGCGCGGTCGCACTGGATAGCTGGTCGACCGCGCCGGTACGCCCACAGCATCCGCTCCCCCTGGAGGAATGAGGCAGCGCCCTCGTAACCGGGTGAATGCGCAGTAATGCTCTGGCTGTGCCTGCACTTCTTCAATCTGCCGGTCGAGTGTTTCGGTGACACCGAGGGGGAGACATTTCCCCTTTTCGTCTCCCAGGCGGGCCGTGTCATCGGAGGCAACCGACCGGCCCGGCATCTCGGCATCCGATCGGGGATGACGCCAACGGCCGCCCGGGCGCTTACGGAAGACGGCCGTCACCGGCTGCGCGATCCCGACCGGGAGCAACGTATGCTCGAGCGGCTGGCCACCTGGGCGGTTCAGTTCACACCGCGGGTCAGCATCGAACCGCCCATGGCATTACTGCTGGAGATCGAGGGGAGCCTGCGCTATTTCCATGGCATCGAACCACTGCGACGGCAGATCTCGGAGGGCCTCGAGCAATGGGGTCACCGTGCGAACACGGCCATTGCGCCAACGCCCACGGCGGCATGGATTCTGGCCCGGGCGGGCGACGGCACGCCGGTGACGGCACGACCGGCGCTGGCGGAACGTCTGGCCAGCCTGTCAGTGAACGTCCTGCCCCTGGGGCAACGCGCTACGGACGCCCTTCAGGGCCTGGGCTGCGAGACCATCGGCGCGCTTCGTGCCCTTCCCGATGACGGGGTAGCACGACGCCTGGGTCGCGCGCTGCTCGAAACCCTCCAGCGGGCACACGGCGAACGGCCCGACCCGCGTCGGAACTGGCAGCCACCTAACCGCTTCGAGCGCCGGATCGATTACCTTGAGGCAATTACAACCGTCGATGGCCTGCGCCCGATACTCCGGCAGCTGATCGATAGCCTCTGCACCGATCTTCGCTACCGCGACACCGGTATCATGCGGTTGCGATTCGTACTCCGGCATCGCGAAAGGCCGCCTACACGACTTCCGCTGGGTGTCCTGTCACCTACCCGCGACGCTGGCCACCTGAAGTGGCTGGTCGATCAGCAACTCGACAACATCGCGCTGACGGCCGATGTAACCGCTGTCAGCCTGCAGGCGGGACGTTTCCACGCCCTGCACGGCACGAGCGAGGCACTGGATCTGCTCGATCGGGATGATCGGCACACCACGGATGCCGACTGGCGGACACTCATCGAGACATTCGACAGCCGCCTGGGTGAAGAGCGGGTCTGCATGGTCAAACCGCTGGCAGAGCATCGACCGGAGCGTGCCTGGTGCTATCAACGCCCCGGCAGGACCGTCGAGCCACTGGCACAGCCATCCGGGACCGCGCGACCTGCCTGGTTGCTCGAACAGCCGCTGCCCCTGCGAAGCCCCCGGGGCCGACCGGAGCACAACGGGGCACCGCTGGTGCTGGAATCGGGCCCGGAGCGCATCGAGACCGGCTGGTGGGATGGACTCGACATCACCCGCGATTATTACCACGCGCGCACCGCGAACGGACAGCGAATCTGGATCTTCCGCGATCGGCGGGGGCAGCGGGACTGGTATCTGCACGGGATTTTCGGCTGACCCTCATGGCGGTTATCGATGCGGCCTACGCCGAGCTCCACTGCATCAGCAACTTCAGTTTTCTGCGCGGGGCGTCGCATCCCGAAGAGCTGGTGCGCCAGGCCGATGCGCTCGGCTATCGGGCGCTTGCGCTGACCGACGAGTGCTCCCTTGCCGGTGTGGTTCGCGCCCATGCCGCCGCCAGGGATCACGATCTGAAGCTCATCATCGGCAGCGAATTCCGGTTTGATGATGGCCTGCACCTCGTGCTGCTGGCTCCGGACCGTTCGGCCTATGCACGGCTGTCGGCGCTGATCGCTCTCGGCCGGAGCCAGGCCGACAAAGGCCACTACCGGCTCGACCGAACCGATCTTCAGGATGGCGTGCCGGGCTGCCTGGCACTGCTTGTCACCGGGCCGGAAAGCGCCGCCGAGGACGCTGACTGGCTCAAGCGCACATTCCCGGGTCGGGCCTGGCTGACCACGGCCGTCCGCCGCGATGGTCTTGACGCGGAACGGCTCCGGCACTGTCAGCGCCTGGCCCACGACCAGCAACTGCCGGCGGTGGCGAGCGGCGGCATCGTCATGCACCGCCGTGGGCGACGGGCACTGCAGGACACCCTGACCGCCATTCGCCACGGGCGGAAACTCGGCGAGCTGGGCAATGCCGTGATGGCGAATGGCGAGCGCCATCTGCGACCGAGACGGCATATCGCCCGCGATTACCCCGAGGCAATGATCACCGAGAGCATCCGCATTGCCGAGCGCTGCGTTTTCCGCCTCGACGAGCTTCGTTATGAATATCCCGAAGAGCTGGTCCCGGCGGGCCATACGCCCGCCAGCTGGCTGCGCGAGCGGGTGGATGCCGGTGCCCGCCGGCGATGGCCCGAGGGCATTCCCGAGCGGGTTCGAGCATCCATCGAGCATGAACTGGAACTGATCCGTGAGCTCGCCTACGAGCCGTTCTTCCTGACCGTCGACGATATTGTCGAATTCGCCCGCCGCCAGGGCATCCTCTGCCAGGGGCGCGGCTCGGCGGCCAACTCCAGCGTCTGTTATTGCCTGGGCATCACCGCGGTCGACCCCTCCCGCTCGCGGCTGCTCTTCGAGCGTTTCATCTCCCGCGAGCGCAATGAGCCACCGGATATCGACGTCGACTTCGAGCACGACCGACGCGAAGAGGTCATTCAGTACATCTATCGCAAATACGGCCGGCATCGCGCCGCCCTCGCCGCAACCGTGATCTGCTACCGACCCCGAAGCGCGGTACGCGATATCGGCAAAGCGCTGGGACTCGACAGCGATCAGATCGACCGCCTGACCGGAACGCTGCAGTGGTGGGACGGCCAGACCATCGACGATGACCGGCTCCGGGAAGCGGGCTTCGATCCCGACAACCCGATGATCCACCGCCTCCTCACGCTGGTTCAGGCGCTGGTGGGATTTCCCCGCCACCTGTCCCAGCATGTCGGCGGATTCGTGATCAGCCAGGGGCCGCTAAGTGAACTCGTTCCCACCGAGAATGCAGCGATGGCCGGGCGCAGCATCATTCAATGGGACAAGGACGATCTCGAGACCCTGGGCCTGCTCAAAGTCGACTGCCTGGCACTGGGCATGCTCAGTGCCGTGCGGCGGAGTCTCGAGCTCATCGAACGCCATCACGGACGATGCCTGGGGCTGGCCGACATCCCTGCCGAGGATCCGGCCGTCTACGACATGCTCGATCAGGCCGACACGGTCGGCGTATTCCAGGTCGAGTCGAGGGCCCAGATGGCCATGCTCCCGCGCCTTCGACCGCGCTGCTTCTACGATCTGGTCATCGAGATATCCATCGTCCGCCCCGGTCCCATCCAGGGCGATATGGTGCATCCCTACCTGCGCCGCCGCGACGGACAGGAGGCCGTCGACTACCCCGGCGAGGCCGTCCGTGGTGTGCTCGAGCGCACCCTGGGGGTGCCGATCTTCCAGGAGCAGGTCATGCAGCTCGCCATTGTCGCGGCGGGGTTCAGCCCGGGCGAGGCGGATTCGCTACGGCGCGCCATGGCCGCCTGGAAAAAGCGCGGCGGACTGGGATCGTTCCGCGAGCGGCTGCTCGACGGCATGCGTGCCCGCGGCTATGCGCCGGAATTCGCCGAACGCCTTTTCGAGCAGATCTGCGGTTTCGGCGATTACGGCTTCCCCGAATCCCATGCCGCGAGTTTTGCGCTGCTCGTCTATGTCTCCGCATGGATCAAGCGCCATTACCCGGCGGTGTTCGTCTGCGCGTTGCTCAATAGCCAGCCCATGGGGTTTTACGCGCCGGCTCAGCTGGTCCGCGATGCACGTGCCCATGGCGTCGACGTCGAAGGGGTGGATGTCCGCTTCAGCGACTGGGACTGCACCCTCGAGCACGATCGCGATCCGTCGGCGCACCCTACCCTGCGCCTGGGGATGCGACTGATCCATGGGCTTGGCGTCCAGCCGGCGCAACGCCTGTGCCAGAGCCGCGAGCGCGATGGCCCGTTCACCGATGTCACCGATCTTGCCCGTCGCGCCAAACTGGATCGCCGGAACCTGCGGGCACTGGGGGATGCGGGTGCGCTGGCAGGCATCGGCGGGCATCGGCGCCAGGCCTGGTGGCAGGTCCTTGGCATTGAAGCGCGCGGCCCGCTCCTCGAGCCGGTATCGACGACAGAGACTGCACCGGACCTCCCCGCCCCCTCGGAGGCCGAGGACCTGATCGGTGACTACCGGAGTCTGGGCTTGAGCCTGGGGCGCCACCCCCTGGCGCTGTTACGGGCGCGACTGCGACAGCGCGGCTACCGACCGGCCACGGAACTGGCGCAGAGTGGCCACCGGCGGATTGCCCGCGGGGCGGGTCTTGTCATTAACCGCCAGCGTCCGGGGGCGGCAGGTGGCGTCGTCTTTCTGACGCTGGAGGACGAGACGGGCAGCATCAACGTGGTCGTCTGGAAGGATCTCGCCCGCCGGCAGCGCTCCCTGGTGGTCAGCGCCCGGCTTCTGGGCGTGGTCGGTATCTGGGAACAGCGTGGCGATGTCCAGCATCTTGTCGCCGGTCGGCTGGAGGACCACAGCGATCTACTGGGCGAACTGCAGACCCGATCACGGGATTTCCACTGACGTCCTCCGCGTTGCGGCGATAAGATGGCAGCCTCTGTCCAACGGGCGCCCACTGATTCAACGCATGCACGACGCGATATCCAGCAAACCCGCCAGCTCCGCCAGCCGTGTTCTCGAGGCGGTCTTCGGTTATTCGCATTTCCGCGGCCGTCAGGCCGAGATCATCGAGCACGTAGTCGGCGGCGGCGACGCCCTCGTGCTGATGCCGACCGGTGGCGGCAAGTCGCTCTGCTACCAGATCCCGGCGCTGCTCCGCACCGGTGTCGCCGTGGTCATATCGCCTTTAATCGCCCTGATGACCGATCAGGTCACCGCCCTGAAACAGCAGGGCGTGCGGGCCGCCGCCCTCAACTCCAGCCTGCCACCCGAAGAACGGGCGGAAACCGAGCGTGCCCTGCACACCGGCGATATCGATCTGCTGTACATCGCTCCGGAACGCCTGCTCAACAGCGACCTGATGCAGCGCCTGGCGACCGTCAACGTCGCGCTGTTCGCCATCGATGAAGCACACTGCGTTTCCCAGTGGGGGCATGATTTCCGCCCCGAGTATCTGCAGCTGGGCGTCATTGCCGAGCGATTCCCCGGCGTACCCCGGATCGCCCTCACCGCTACCGCCGACCAGCGCACCCGCGAGGAGATCCGCGATCGCCTGCTTCCGGGCGACGCCGCGTCGTTCGTCTCCAGCTTCGATCGACCCAATATCCGCTATGAGGTCGGCCTCAAGGAGCGACCCCGGGATCAGCTGCTGCAGTTCATCCGCGACCGTCATGCCGGCGAATCGGGGATCGTCTACTGCATGTCACGCCGCGCCACCGAGCAGATCGCCGACTGGCTGAATACCCGGGGCGTCCCGGCACTGGCCTACCACGCAGGCCTGGAACCGACGCTCCGCGCCCACCACCAGGCCCGCTTCATCCGCGAAGAGGGACTGGTGATGGTGGCCACCGTCGCCTTCGGCATGGGTATCGACAAACCCGACGTCCGCTTTGTAGCGCATCTCGACCTGCCCAAGACCCTCGAGGCCTACTACCAGGAAACCGGTCGCGCCGGCCGTGACGGACTGCCGGCCGAGGCCTGGCTGGTTTACGGCCTGCAGGATATCTACCGGATTCGGCAGATGGGGGCGGAGTCGCAGGCCGGCGAGGGCCACAAGCGCCGCGAGCAGCAGCGCCTCGAGGCGTTACTGGGTTTCTGCGAGACCAGCGGGTGCCGCCGCCCTACCCTGCTCGCGCATTTCGGCGAGTCCTACGCGGGCCCCTGCGGCAACTGCGACAACTGTCAGACGCCACCGCGCACCTGGGATGCCGCCGATCCGGCGCGACGCCTGCTGTCCTGTGTCTATCGAACGGGGCAGCGGTTCGGCGCCACGCACGTAATCGACGTCCTGCTGGGACAGGACAACGAACGGATACGCCAGCGCGGTCACAACCGGCTGAGCACTTTCGGCATCGGCACGGATCTGCCCCGCGCCACCTGGCAGTCGGTGGCCCGTCAGCTTCTCGCTCATGGCTATCTCGAGCCCGATCCGGAAGGACATGGCGGGCTGCGCCTCAATGACGCCTGCCGGCCGCTGCTGCGTGGCGAGCGTGGACTGTCGCTGCGCGAAGACCTCCCGGTGCGTCGTCCCGAGCCACGCTCGCGGGTGGCCGCCGCCGATGTGGCCATGGCCCCGGATACCTGGGCGGCGCTGCGGGCCCAGCGACGCCGGCTCGCCGAGACCGAGGGTGTTCCGCCCTACGTCATCTTCCATGACGCCACTCTGCTGGCCATGGTCGAGCAGCAGCCCACCAGTCTCGAGGAGTTCGCGGCACTGCCGGGCGTCGGCGCCCGCAAGCTAGAGCGTTACGGCGAGGCCTTCCTCGACACGCTCGCGGCACTACCCGACCCCTCTCATCGCTGACCGCGCGGTGCCGCCTGCACCCTGCCGCATGCGTTAAACTGGCCGGATGGCAGCATCTCCGCATTCGAACACGGACTCCTCCGATAACCCGAACCGGGGCTGGCGCGACTACCTCGGTGTTTTCCGCTACAGCCGCCGCGCCATCGAGCTGGTCTGGCAGACCAGCCGGCTGCTCACCGTCGTGCTCGCGACGGGTACGCTCATCGCGGGGCTATTGCCGGCCGCCGCCGCATGGGTCGGGCAGCTCATCGTCGATGGCGTCGTGGCGGCCATTGAGGCCAGTGCCGGTATCCCCGCGGAGCTGCTCTGGCTGGTAGCACTGGAGGGCGGGATCATGATGGGCATCGCCGGCGCGCAGCGGGCCATCCAGATTGCCCAGTCTCTGCTGCGCGCCCAGCTCGGCCAGCGGGTCAACGTCATGATCCTCGAGAAGGCACAGTCCCTGCAGCTCGCGGATTTCGAGGATTCCGAATTCTACGACAAGCTCACGCGGGCTCGGCGCGAGGCCTCGAGCCGGCCACTGAGCCTCGTCAACCGCACCTTCGGGCTGATCCAGAACGGCATCTCACTGGCGAGTTTCGCCGGTTTGCTGCTTGGCTTCTCGCCCTGGGCTGTCGCAATCCTCGTGGCCGCCGGGCTACCGCAGTTTTTCTCCGAGGCGAAATTCTCCGGCGATGCATTCCGGCTCTTTCGCTGGCGAAGCCCCGATACGCGCCGGCAGATGTATCTTGAAACAGTCCTGGCACGGGAGGACAGCGCCAAGGAGGTCAAGCTCTTCGGGCTCGGTCCGCTGTTCCTGCAACGCTACCGGGATATATTCAAGCGCCTCTACCGCGAGGATCGGCGCCTGACGCTGCGCCGGGATTTGTGGGGATTCGGCCTGGGGCTGATTGCAACGCTCGCGTTCTACGCCACCTATGCCTGGATCGTGGTGACCACCGTGGCGGGGCAGATCACGCTCGGGCAGATGACCATGTACCTGAGTGTATTCCGCCAGGGACAGAGCGCTGTAAGCGCGAGCCTGACCGCAATCAGCGGCATGTACGAAGACAATCTCTACCTCTCCAATCTCTACGAATACCTCGAACAGCCCGTCACCGTCGGCAGCGGCGAGGCGACCAGTGGTGCCGATCCGGGCGACGGGCTGCGCTTCGAGTCCGTGAGCTTTCGCTATCCCGGCAGTGAGCTCGATGCCCTGACCGATGTCTCGCTGCATCTCACGCCCGGTCGCAGCATCGCGCTGGTGGGCAGTAACGGATCGGGCAAGACCACCCTGATCAAGCTGCTCGCCGGACTCTATGCCCCCACCCGCGGGCGTATCCTGCTCGACGGCACCGATCTGCGCGACTGGGAAAGCGGCGCGCTGCGCGAGCGCATCGGTATCATCTTCCAGGACTTCATGCGCTATCAGTTGCCGGTGGGCGAGAACATCGGCGCCGGCGACGTCACCCGCTTCAGCGATGAAGAGCGCTGGGAGCGCGCCGCCCGTAAGGGCCTCGCGGCATCGTTCATCGAGGATATCCCCGGCACCTACCACGCGCAGCTGGGCCGCTGGTTCCGCGATGGCCGCGAGCTCTCCGGCGGTCAGTGGCAGAAAATCGCGGTCGCCCGGGCATTCATGCGCGAAAGCGCCGACGTGCTCGTCCTCGACGAGCCAACGGCCGCCATGGACGCCGCCGCCGAGGCGGAGATCTTCGAACACTTCCGGGCCCTTACCGAGGACCGCATGGCCATTCTCATCTCGCACCGGTTCTCGACCGTGCGCATGGCCGACGAGATTATCGTCATGGATGCCGGCCGGATCATCGAGCGCGGCAACCACGACTCGCTGCTCGCCGATAATGGTCACTACGCGCATCTGTTCCGCCTCCAGGCGGCGGGCTATCAGTGATGGCCGACGGCCAGCGTTCGCTGGTGTGGATCGAGGGTGACGCCGCGACCTGCCGGGAGCGTGCCCTGCAACTCCTCGGCGAACAGCCAGCGGCTACTATCGGCTGGATCGGCGCGCCGCTGGATACCCGCGACGGGTCGCTCGCATCCTCAATCCAACCCGTACCACCCGGCCACGGACGACAGTTGCTGGGACGGACGCTGACCGGTGGCGTTCTCGATGCGCATACCGGGTTTGATCCCGATGACCTGGGAGCGCTCGCCGGCGCCATTGACGGAGCGGGTGTGCTCCTGTTGCTGACGCCCCCGGCGGCGGTCTGGCCCACGTGCCCGGACCCCGCTTTTGCCAGACTGCTCAGCGAGGGGGTCACGCCCGATCCGGGTGGCTCGTTTTTCATCGCACGGCTGATTGATTACCTGACGGATGATCCGGCGGTCCACCGCGAGGCCAGCGCCGGGCAGGCGCTACCGACGTATGCGACCCCCCGAATCGCGGATACACCGTTGCAGCCCACCCATGATCAGCGACAGGTCATCGAGGCGATCAATGCCCTGTCCCGACGACCCGACCCCGGGACACTGCTGATCACCGCCGACAGGGGACGGGGTAAATCCGCAGCACTGGGCATGGCGATGCAGACCATGGCGCTGGCCGAGACACCGCGACTGGCCGCCCCCTCGCGGGCCGCGACGGCCACGGCGATCGCCTGTGCCGGTGATCGCCCCCTCCGGTTTCTCGCACCCGAGGCGGTCACGCCGGAATCGTCGCTGCTGCTGGTCGACGAGGCGGCCGCCCTGCCCCTGCCGCTGGTGGTCCGGCTGGTCGACGAGAATCCCTATTGCGTGCTGACCGGTACCGTCCACGGCTATGAGGGCAGCGGCCGCGGCATGATCCTGCGCCTTGCCGGAGCGCTCGCCGACCCCGAGCGGTGGTTCGAGCACCGGCATCTTGCCGAGCCGATTCGGTGGGCCAGTGATGATCCTCTCGAGGCCCTTATCGATCGTATCCTGCTGCTGAGCGTGGAGCCCGAGCCCCATGGCAGCGCGCAGGCGGTAGTCATTGAGCGCATCGATCCAGGGGTTCTGGCCGCTTCCGAAACCGACCTGCGGGCTGCCTTCGGACTGCTGGTCGCGAGCCATTACCAGACCCGGCCGCGGGATCTGCGCCAGTTACTCGACGACCCCTCCGTCCGGCTCCATGTCGCACGGGACGGCGGGCGGATCATCGGGGTACTGGCGGCGCGGGCCGAGGGCGGGATCGATGCCGAACTCTGCGCGGCGATTCATCGGGGTCGACGACGACCCGGCGGTCATCTCATCGCCCAATCACTCACCTTTCACGCCGGTATAGCCGATGCCGCACGGTATTATGGATGGCGCATCCAGCGTATTGCCGTCCACGACGACTATCGACGCCGGGGTATCGGCCGGCGTCTTGTCGAGGCCGCGCGTCGGGATGCGATGGCGGCCGGGATGGACTGGCTCGGTACCAGCTTCGGCATGACCACCGAACTTCTCGATTTCTGGACCGCCTGCGGGTTCAGACCGGTGCGAGTCGGCAACCGCCGCGACGCGAGCAGCGGGACGTTTTCGGTCATTCTACTAAGCGCACTGAACGCCGCCGGCGAAGCGCTGGAGGCCGCAGCCGAGCGGCGCTTTGCGCGCCACTTGCCGGATCAGCTGAACCATAGCCTGCGCGGTCTGTCCGTCTTCATGCGGAGCCGCCTTCGACCGGATCCGCTCGGTGACCATGAATGCGATGCTATCGATGAAGCGGACCTCGAGGCCTTCGCCAGCGGATACCGACCGCTGCTGGACAGTCACGCCGCGCTGTCACGCTGGGCGCGGCAGGCCACCGCCAGCGTCCAGGAGTCGCAGCGCGACCGGGCCCTGATTGCGGCCGCTGTGGAGCGGCCACTCGATACCGCCGCGATGGCGCGAGCGGCCGGGATGTCCGGCCGCCGCGAGGCCATTGCCCGACTGCGCCACCTCATTGCCCAAAGCCCGAGGATCCACCATGAGTGATTCCTGCATCCGCATCCGCGGTGCCCGCCAGAACAATCTGCGCAACCTGGATCTTGATCTGCCCACGGGCGAGTTCACGGTAATCACCGGGGTCTCCGGATCGGGTAAATCGTCCCTCGCCTTCGATACGATCTACGCCGAGGGTCAGCGCCGCTACGTCGAGACCTTCTCGCCCTACGCACGGCAGTTCCTCGATCGCATGGACCGGCCGGCCACCGACCGGGTGGAGGGCATCCCCCCGGCGATCGCGATCGACCAGACCAACCCGGTTCGCACGTCGCGCTCCACGGTGGGCACGATGACCGAGCTCAACGATCATCTGAAGCTGTTGTTCGCCCGCGCGGCGCGGCTTTTCTGCGGCGGCTGCGGCCGCGAGGTTGCCCGGGACACGGCGGATGGGGTCTATGACCGGCTCATGGAGCAGTGTGCCAACGCCCGCGTCGTGATCGCCTTCGACACCGTCATCCCCGAGCACTACGACGCGGAAGAGATCCGCGGCCTGCTCGAGCGCCAGGGCTATACACGCATCCGCGAAATCGATAATGACCGGCTGCGGGTAACACAGGATCGTGTCCGGGTGGAGGCCTCGCGGCGCGACCGGCTTGTAGAGGCGGTCGAGGCTGGATTCCAGCATGGTCGGGGGCATCTCGTCGTGGAGGTGCTCGATGGCCAGCGCGAGGTGGCCGCCGAGCATCGCTTCTCGCAGGCACTCCACTGCGCCGACTGCAACCGCCATTATCGCGAACCGACCCCCAG
The DNA here is from genome assembly GCF_004217415.1 of Spiribacter vilamensis. Classification (NCBI taxonomy): domain Bacteria; kingdom Pseudomonadati; phylum Pseudomonadota; class Gammaproteobacteria; order Chromatiales; family Ectothiorhodospiraceae; genus Spiribacter; species Spiribacter vilamensis. Next base: position 295,308 of record NZ_SHLI01000001.1, on the reverse strand, counting down.
CCTGTTCTCGTTCAACTCCCCGGTGGGCGCCTGTGAGACCTGCCGTGGCTTTGGCCGGATCATGGGGATCGATTACGGCCTGGTTATCCCCGACCCCGGCAAGACACTCGCGGGCGGCGCCATCCGTCCCTGGCAGTCCGGTAAGTCCGCGGAGTGCCAGAAAGACCTGATTCGGCATGCGCGGCGGCGCGGCGTCGCCACCGATATCCCCTGGCGTGACCTGCCGGCCGCGGACCGCGACTGGGTGATCGAGGGCGAGGGCAGTGGCCGGCAGCAATGGTACGGCGTGCGGGGTTTTTTCGACCGGCTGGAGTCGAAAAGCTACAAGATGCATGTCCGGGTGCTGCTCTCGAAGTACCGGAGCTACGACCTGTGCCCGGACTGTGACGGCGCTCGTCTCAACCCCGAGGCCCTGCTCTGGCGGCTCGGCGGGCTGAACATGCATGACCTGATGAGCCTGCCGCTCGCACAGGTCGAGCGGTTCTGCAAAGCGCTGCAACTGCCCGCCCCCATGGACGAGGCGGTCCCGCTGCTGCTCGAGGCGATCCAGACGCGGCTGGGATTCCTGGCGCGGGTCGGTGTCGGCTATCTCACCCTCGATCGCCAGTCGCGGACGCTCTCGGGGGGTGAGGTTCAGCGGATCAACCTCACGACCGCCCTGGGGACCTCGCTGGTCAACACGCTGTTCGTACTCGACGAGCCCAGCATCGGGCTCCACCCGCGCGACATCCAGCGGATCACCGGGGTCATGCACCGACTGCGCGACGCCGGCAACACCCTGCTGGTGGTGGAGCACGATCCGGATATCATGCGCGCCGCCGATCGCGTCATCGATATCGGCCCCGGCCCCGGCCGCGAAGGCGGCAACATCGTCTTTAATGGCACGCCGGATGCGCTGACCGAGGACACGCAGTCGCTGACCGGGGCCTACCTGCAGGGTCGCCGGCGCGTCGAAGCGGGCAGTGGACGCAACAGCCGACCCCGCCCCGATCAATGGCTGACCATCCGCGGGGCGCGCGAGCACAACCTCACCGGCATCGATATCGATCTGCCGCTGCACCGGCTGGTCTGCCTGACCGGCGTATCGGGATCGGGCAAATCGACACTGCTCGAATCGATTCTCTATCGGGGACTACGCAAGCGCATGGGTGAGGCCGTCGATCCGCCGGGTGATCATGATGGCATCGACAATGCCGAGTCGATCGATGAAGTCGTACTGGTCGATCAATCCGCGATCGGCCGTACGACCCGCTCCAACCCGGCGAGTTATGTCGGTGCCTTCGACCCGATCCGCAAGGCCTTCGCCCGCGAGCCACTCGCGAAGGAACGCGGCTATACCGCGGGCACGTTCAGCTTCAACGCCGGCGCCGGCCGCTGTCCCGCCTGCGGCGGCAACGGCTTCGAGCACGTCGAAATGCAGTTCCTCTCGGATGTGTACCTGCGCTGCCCGACCTGCGATGGTCGGCGCTATCGCGATGCCGTGCTCGAGGTTCGTCTGGCGCCTGCCCCCGAATGCGAGCGGGCGCCGGCATCCATCGCCGAGTGCCTCGACATGACCGTTGACGAGGCGCGGCAGTTTTTCGCTGACCAGAAAGACGTTCTGCGCGGACTCGAACCGTTGGCGGCGGTAGGTCTCGGCTACGTGAAACTCGGCCAGCCGGTCCCCACCCTGTCCGGCGGTGAGGCGCAGCGCCTGAAACTCGCCGGTCATCTCGCCAAGGCCCGGCGGCGCGACGGGGCTCACAAGCTGTTCCTGTTCGACGAGCCCACCACCGGTCTGCACTTCGAAGACATCCGGGTTCTGCTCACCGCCCTTGAGCGGCTGCTGACCGTCGGCCACTCGGTGATCCTCATCGAGCACAACCTCGATGTGATGCTGGCTGCCGACTGGCTGGTCGACCTCGGCCCGGAGGGCGGCACCGGTGGCGGGCAGCTGCTCGCCGCGGGGTCACCGGAAGCGGTCATGACGGTCGGGGACAGCCACACCGGTGTCGCGTTGAAGCGCTATGTCGCCGATCGCGAATCGCCATCGTCCGGCTCGACCCGGGACCGGGTCGCCGAGGCCCGCGTGCCGGCGACCCCGCGATCCGAACCACGGGCCATCGAGATCCGCAACGCCCGCGAGCACAACCTGCGCGGGATCGATGTGCGCATTCCCCAGAACCAGCTGACTGTCATCACCGGCCTGTCGGGCTCGGGCAAGAGCACCGTCGCCTTCGATATCCTCTTCAACGAGGGACAACGGCGCTATCTGGAGTCCCTCAACGCCTACGCGCGGCAGTTCGTCCAGCCCGCCGCCCGGCCCGACGTCGATGCGGTGTTCGGTATCCCGCCCACGGTCGCCATTGAACAGCGCACCAGCCGTGGCGGGCACAAGAGCACGGTCGCCACGATGACCGAGCTCCACCATTTCCTGCGCCTGCTGTTCGTCAAGCTGGGGACCCAGTACTGCCCGGACTGCGACCGGCCCATCCAGGAGCAGAGCCAGGCGTCCATTGCGGCACGGCTGATCGAAGACTGCCGGGGCGAATCCGTCACCCTGCTGGCGCCGCTGGTCGTCGCCCGCAAGGGCTATTACACCGACCTTGCCCAGTGGGCCGCCGGCAAGGGGTTCACGCATCTGCGGGTGGATGGCGAGGATCGCCCCACCGATCAGTGGCCCCGGCTGGATCGCTACCAGGAGCACGACATCGATCTGCCGGTAGCAACGGTGACGCCGGATCCCGCCAATGAAAAGGCGCTGGATACCGCCCTTGAACACGCCCTTGGCTATGGCAAGGGCCAGGTCCGGGTAGCAACGGCGGACGGCGCGGCAACGCTCTACTCCACGCAACGCGCCTGCCCGGGCTGCAACCGGAGTTTCGCCCCCCTCGACCCGCGGCTCTTCTCCTACAACACCCGCCATGGCTGGTGCCCGAGTTGCTATGGCACCGGGGTCATACTCAAGGGCTTCGATGCCGAGCAGACCGGCGAAGAGCGCCAGTGGCAGCGCGGCGATGACGATACGGCCCGACCCTGCCCGGCCTGTAAGGGCCATCGCCTGCGGCCCGAGGCGCTATCCGTGCGGTTCCTGGATCGGGGGATTGCCGACTACGGGGCCTTTTCCGTGGAACAGGCAGCGGCGTTCTTCCGGGACGTCGAGCTGCAAGCGCGGGACGCGCAGATCGCCGATGACGTCATTACCGAGCTGCAGGGCAGACTGGGTTTTCTGGAAGCGGTGGGCCTTGGCTACCTCACCCTCGACCGGTCGGCACCAACGCTGTCCGGCGGCGAAGCGCAGCGCATCCGACTGGCCGCCCAGCTCGGCTCCAACCTCCAGGGCGTCTGCTACATCCTCGATGAGCCAACGATCGGTCTGCATGCCCGCGACAATCGCATGCTTCTCGACACGCTCTCCGCCCTCGAAGCCAAGGGCAACACGATGGTTGTCGTCGAGCATGATGAGGACACGATCCGGCGCGCCGAGCATGTCATCGATCTCGGGCCGGGCGCAGGGGTCGAGGGCGGGCGCATTGTCGCCGAGGGCAAGCTTGACGATCTGCTCGTCAACCCCGATTCCGTTACCGGTCGTGCCCTCGCCAATCCGCTGCAGCATCCCCTGCGCGGTCAACGTCGGGATCCACACGAGGCGGACGCCATCGAACTCGGCGGTGTTCATGCCCACAATCTGCAGGACGTCAACGCCCGCATTCCGCTGGGGCGGCTCATCGGGGTGAGCGGTGTCTCGGGATCGGGGAAAAGCACCCTGGTCCGCGATGTCCTGCACGGCAGTCTCGCCCGTCGCGTGGGCCGCAAAGGGGACGCCGACGCACCCCTGCGAGGGTGTCGAACGATCAGTGGCTGGACGTCACTGGACCGCGTCCTCGAGGTGGACCAGACCCCGATCGGCAAGACACCCCGCTCCTGCCCGGCGACCTACGTGGGCATCTATGACGAGATCCGGCGACTGTTTACCCAGACCGAGGAGGCCCGCATCCGCGGCTATGGCCCGGGTCGGTTTTCGTTCAATACCCGCGAGGGGCGGTGCCCGGAATGCGAGGGCCAGGGCATGCGTCGGGTGGAAATGAACTTCCTGCCGGATGTGACCGTTCCCTGCGAGAGCTGCCACGGCCAGCGGTTCACGCCAGAGACACTGGCGGTAACCTGGCGAGGCTGCTCGATCGGTGACGTGTTGAATATGGAGATCGAGACCGCGGTGGATTTCTTCGCCGCCCATCATCGTCTCCACCACACGCTGGCGCTGCTCCGCGATACGGGTCTTGGCTACCTGACCCTTGGCCAGCCGAGCCCGACCCTCTCAGGCGGCGAGGCTCAGCGCATCAAACTGGTCAGCGAGCTTGCCAAGGCACGACCGGAGGCCGGCGGCGCCCGGCCGGCCAGAACCCTCTACATCCTCGATGAGCCGACCGTAGGCCTGCACATCGCCGATGTCGAACGCCTGATCGGCGTCCTCCATCGACTGGTGGATGCGGGCCACAGTGTCGTCGTGATCGAACACAACCTCGACATCCTCGCGGAGGCGGACTGGTTGATCGATCTGGGGCCGGAAGGGGGTGATGGTGGCGGTCGGATTGTTGCCCAGGGCACACCCGAGCAGGTCTGCCGCAACCGGACCTCCCACACCGGCCGGCTGCTGGGGGAATTCACGAGCCGGTGAGGCCGGTCAGTCGCGGTCGCCCCGCTTGAAGTCGGCCAGGCGCTGACGGTCGCGGCGATCGGGACGGTGATCCGGTCGCGGCTGCGCCGCCGAGGCGGCACGCAGCTCTTCACGCTGACGCTCCCGCGCACTGATGCTATCCGGAGTCTCGGTGTAGAGCGCCTGCGCCTCGGTGGCCGGACCGCGCTGCTCGGCGAGGCCATCGATGTGGACCTCGAACGTCTGCGGCCCCTTGCGAATCACGAGCCGCTGGCCAATCCGGACGGCGCGGGCCGGCTTGGCCCGGACCCCGTCGACATCGACCTTGCCCCCCTTGATCGCGTCAACGGCCTGGCGACGGGTCTTGAAGAAACGCGCCGCCCACAACCAGCGATCGAGGCGAACCGAATCAGCCGCCGACATGGCCGCCATAACTACCGTGCAGATAGCTGGTCAGGGCCGCGACTTCCATGTCCCGCTCGCGGACCACGGCGGCGCTCAGATCCCGCACCGAGATCATGCCCAGCACGCGCTGGTCATCCATCACCGGCAGGTGCCGGACATTGCGCTGCGCGACCAGGGCAAGCGCCTGGTCCGTGGTCGCCGCAGGGGCGATCCAGAACACCTCACGGGTCATAACCGATTCCAGCGGCGTCTCCGCCGGATCGAGCCGCTGGCCGAGTACACGCCGCAGCACATCGCGCTCGGTAAAGATCCCCAGCAAGGCCTCGTCCGGTGTCATCACCAGTACCGCACCGATATTACGACGGTTCATCAGCGCCACGGCGTCAGCGACCGAGCCGTCGGGACCGAGCGCCTGAAGGCTGCCGCTGCCGTCTCGCAGCAGCGATCGCATCGTATTGGGCATGCCACTCTCCTCCGATTTTTATAACGCCGGTCAGGCCAGCGCGGTGTCCGCGATTACAATACCGTCACGGTCGGCGCAGAGCCACTCACCCGGCGTCAGTGTGGCGCCCGCGAGGGTCACGACCACACCCACCTCGCCCTCGCCGTCGGGCTGACTGCGACAGGGATGGGTATTGAGTGCCTTGATGCCGATATCGAGGTTGGCGAGATCGGCGGCATCGCGAACGCAGCCGTAAACGAGCAGCCCGGCCCAGCCGTTATCACGGGCCCTGGCGGCCAGCTGATCGCCCATCAGCGCACAGCGCAGGGAACCCGATCCGTCCACGACCAGTACCTGTCCCTCGCCGGGTGTCTCCAGCACCTCGCGTACCCGGCTGTTGTCCTCGAATGTCTTCACCGTCTGAATCGGCCCCGAAAAACCGTGCCGGCCGCCGTAATCACCGAAAATGGGGGCAAGCACCCGCAATTCGTCGGCGTGGTCATCGCAGAGGTCTGTCGTCTTGATTGCCATCCGGAAACTCCTTGAATAATGCCCCAACGCTAACGGTCAGCCGGATGCCGAGCAACTCCGGCGTTGCTTTGGTTTGACAGCCCGCCGCCGCGGCGGAGAATACAGCGGATGACACCGACTACTTCCCCCAGCGGGGCGCCTCGCCCCGGCGCCAGCCAGCTGCCTTCACGACTCGCCGCCCGCGAGCGTCCCATCATTATTGGCGTGGCCGGTGACAGCGGGAGTGGCAAGAGCACCTATACCCAGGGCATTGAGTGGTTACTGGGGCCGGAGCGCGTCAGCAAGATCAGTCTCGATGGCTACCATGCCGAGGACCGGGCCACCCGACGGATCACCGGTCGCACCCCTCTCGACCCCGACGCCAATCACCTGGAACAGGCGGTCAGTCACATCAAGTGTCTACGCGCGGGCGAGGCGGTCGAGGTACCGATCTACGATCACGAATCAGGCTCGTTCCGCGCACCGCGTCTGCACACGCCGACACCGATTGTCGTGGTCGAGGGATTGCACACGCTCTACCCGGCCTTTCAGCCGCTGCTCGACTTCTCCGTTTATGTCGACACGGATGCGTCGGTCAAGCACGACTGGAAGCAGCGTCGCGACACCCGGGAGCGGGGTTATGCCCAGACCGACGCCGCGGCGGAGATCGAGCGCCGGGCAAACCAGTACGAGCAGTGGATCGCCGGCCAGCAGGATGTCGCCGATGTCATCCTGCGCATCCACCCGAGCGAGCTGAGTCGTCTGGCCGTCGGTCAGCTCAGCGCCGAGATGCCCGAGACCTGCTATCACCTGGAGATGATCGTGACACCGCGCGACGACGACCAGCAGCCGCTGTTCCTGCCGGTCGACCTGAGTAACATGACCCGGCAAGAGGCGATGCCGTTCATGCTCGCGACGGTCCCCAGCCGGTTTCGCGGTGAGGCGGTCAACGTGCTGCATGTTGACGGTTACATGGCGCCAACGGCGCTCGAAACCCTTGAGTACGCGATTTCGGCCTTTGTCGGTCTGGATGCACCGGCGGCTGATCCGGGCGTTGACGAAGGGCAGCCGGCCACGGTCCGTTTTGCCCAGATGCTGGTCGCGTGGCCAATGCTCAATCGCATCGTCGCGTTGAGCGGCTAATCCCCGAAAAGGGCGTCGATCGCCGGCTGCAGGCGAGCGACTGCCGCTGCCCCCTCGGTAATCGCCTCCGCACCACGGTGCAGTTCAAGCAGATCGATATGGGACAGATCCGGCGTAACGATCAGATCGGGGGGGTCGCCGGCCATGCGGCTGCGGGTGATACGATCCTGCATGACGTTGATGGAGGTGGCGATCACATCGAACACCCCGGGCGCCGACTCCGCACCGCCTTTCTCGAACTGCGCCTGCAGTGTCTCGGCGCCGTCCCGGAATCCACTGGTCAGCCGATGCCACCAGTCGGGAGGGGTGATCGATTCCGCATCGGGCCTTTGGGTGGCGGCCGCCGATTGCGTTTGCGTGTGGCGCACCGGGGGTTGGATGCGACGGCCGACCAGCCCCCCGCTGAGATTCACGGCGATGACGCGATCCGCCCCCATGGCGTGGCAGAGTGATACCGGAACCGGATTGACCAGCCCGCCGTCCACGAGCCACTCACCCTCCACCTGCACCGGCGTGAAGACCCCGGGCAAGGCCATCGAGGCTCGCACCGCGGTGGCAAGATCACCCTCGCGCAGCCAGCGCTCCTGGCCGCTGTAGAGGTCGGTGGCAACCACCCCGAGCGGACAGCCGAGCTCGGCGAAATCCGCCGCGCCCAGTGTCCTGTTGAGTTGCGCCATCAGCCGCCGGCCCTGGACGAAGCCGCCGTTGCCGAGTGCGAAATCGACATAGCTGAAGATGTCGCGACGCTTGAGTGACCTCACCCAGTCTTCGAAGGCATCCATCCGGCCGCTGCCAGACATGGCGCCGACGATCGCCCCCACCGACGTCCCGGCAATGATGTCCGGGTTGATCCCCTGCGCCTGCAGCGCACGAATGACCCCGATGTGTGCCCAGCCACGAGCGGCGCCGCCCCCGAGGGCGAGACCAATGCTCGACCGCCGGACCGGGGCCGACGGTTCAGTCATCCTGTCGGACCGCCTCGAACTCGACGATCAGCTCAATGGCATCACTGACCAGATCACCCTGTAGCGCGTAATCCATGCCGAAGTCGCTGCGCTGGATCGTTCCACGCGCGGATCCTCCGAGGGTATCGGCACCGCCGATTGGATGGTCGCCACGGCGGTTAAGGGTCAGATCCAGCTCGATGGGGCGAGTCTCCCCCAACAGCGTCAAATCACCCTTCAGCACGCCCCGACGGTCGTCAACGGGCTGGTAGCCGCTCGCCTCGAAAACGATCACCGGGTGGGCGTCGACATCAAGGAAGTCGCCGTCCCGCACATGATCATCGCGTTCGTCATGGCCGGTGAAGACCGTTTCGGCCACGACCTCGACGCGTCCGGAGGTCAGCGTCTGTGTGTCCGCATCATAGACAAAGCCGCCGGAGACGTCGGTGAACTGGCCGAGAACATCAGCGAACCGGGCATGCCCGACCAGGAAGCCGACACTGACGTGACTCTCATCGATCTGAAAACGCTCCGGCTCCGCCTGAACCGCAGTAGCGGCGGCCAGACCAAGGACGGGAAGGATTAACTGCTGCCGGAATCGCGCCATGACACATCTCCTTAATGACGAAGAAACCGCCACAGGGCGGCGATATCCACTATAAATGAATAGCTGAGCAGTACTAGCAGGAGCGCCGCGAGGGGAGGAATCCATGGCGACGGAAACCCCGGAGCCAGCAATACCGCCAGACCACTTGCCTGGATCCCGCAGATGATGCGGCGTCGCTGCGACGCCGGCAGGGACTGGCGCAGCGACGGGCGCCAACGACCGGCGAGGATGAATGCGTAGCGCCAGGCGCCGATCGCGAGCACCCAGACACCGGCGAGGTCGAGTTTGAAAAGCCACAGCGTCAGCACCAGAAGCAGCACGGCATCCAGCTCCATATCGAAGCGGGCCCCCGCCGCCGTGACGCAGTCGAGTCGACGCGCCACCCATCCATCAACGCCATCGAGCAAAACCGCGGTTATCCCCAGTGCAAACGGCAGGGCGGGCTCGGCAGGCAGCGCGCCGGCCGACGGCAACAGCCCGATCAGCAGCATGACCAGCAGGCCGCGGCCCAGGGTTACCCGATCGGCCGGTGTCAGTGGCCGGTTGCCGCGCAGGCGCCAGACCAGCAACGCCATCGCCGCGTAGGCCAACAGCGCGAGGACCATTACACCGGCGGGCAGATCGAGCGCCCGCTGCAGCCCTGCCGCGGCCCCCGTCAACACGATGGCGGCCACGAGGAAATCGGGAAGAATCTGTAACGGCGACTCGTCTGTCCGAGGGGGAACCAATGCTACGCTCCGGTTATCCGATCGATTTGCCCGAATTCTAGCAGCACAGGGGAGCGTAACGGCGTAATGGATGAGCGTAGCAGCAGGGCTTTCTGGATTACGCATCCAGGCACCGGAGCGCTTCGGGCGGAAACCGTGCCCGAGCCCGCAACCGGCGAACTCGGTATCCGGGCACTCCACTCCGGGATCAGCCGCGGCACCGAATCGCTGGTCTGGCACGGAAGAATCCCCGAGAGCCAGCACGATCGGATGCGGGCACCGTTTCAGGCGGGATCATTTCCGGCACCGGTCAAATACGGCTATGCCAGCGTCGGCGTCGTCGAGGCCGGGCCCAATGAGTGGCGCGGCCAGACCGTTTTCTGCCTCTATCCGCACCAGAGTCGCTACACCGTACCGGCGGACGCCGTTCAGCCGCTGCCAGCGACGCTGCCGCCCGAGCGGGCGGTTCTCGCCGCCAACACCGAAACCGCGCTGAATATCTGCTGGGATGCCGCCCCGCGGGCGGGCGAACGGATCAGCGTCATCGGCGCGGGCGTCGTCGGGGCCCTGACGGCCGCCCTGTGTGCCGAGATACCGGGGACGGAGGTCGAACTGGTCGATATCAATCCGGCCCGGCGTTTCCTCGCCGATCCACTGGGTGTCGAATTCGCTCACCCGGACGACGCCCGTGGCGACAACGACCGGGTCATCCATGCCAGCGGTAGCGAGGACGGGCTCGCGCTCGCGCTGCGGGTCGCCGCCGACGAGGCGACCCTGGTCGAGGCCAGCTGGTTTGGCGACCGCCAGCCCCGTGTCCCGCTCGGCGAGGCCTTTCATTCCGGCCGCCTCACCCTTCGCGCCAGCCAGGTGGGGCAGATTTCGCCCGCCATGCGACCGCGCTGGGGCCACGCCCGGCGCCTGGGCAAGGCCCTGGCGCTGCTCGCCGATCACCCCCGCTGGGACTGCCTGATCGACGGCGAAACGGCCTTCGACAAACTCCCCGAGGCGATGGCCGACATCGTCAACGGCTCGGGTCTGTGTCATCGCATCAACTACTGAGGAGTCAGCATGTACCGCGTCAACGTCCGTGATCACTTCATGATCGCGCACAGCTTCAAGGGTGAGACCTTCGGACCCGCACAGGCGCTTCACGGCGCAACCTATGTCACCGATGCAACCTTCTTTCGCGATCGGCTCGACGCCGACAACGTGGTGGTCGACATCGCCCGCGCCACGGAGGTCCTCCACACAATACTGAGCCGCTATAACCTCACCAATCTCGACGGGTTGCCGGAGTTCGAGGGGGTCAACACCACCACCGAGCATCTCGCCCGGCATATCGCCGACTCGCTCGCGACCGCCATTCACGCCGGTGAGCTCGGAGAGACGGCGCGCACGCTGGACCGGATCCGCATCACGCTGCATGAATCGCATATCGCTTCGGCCGCGTACGAGCGACCGCTGCAACCGTGACCGACTGCCATTTCCTGGTGCCCGGGGCGCTGGACCGACCCACCGGGGGCAGCCGTTATGACCAGACAATTGTTACCGGCCTGCGCGCAGCCGGGCGATCGGTGGCGGTGCACGAGCTCCCGGGGCGCTACCCCGATGGCGATGCGACCGCCCGCCAGACCGTGGCCGCCGCGCTATCGAGAATACCGGCAGGTCAGCGGGTCATCGTCGATGGCCTCGTCCTGGGCGGGCTGGCGGACGTATTCGCCGGGCATGCGCAACGGCTGCGGCTCGACGCGCTGATTCACCACCCGCTCGCCGATGAGACCGGTATTGACCCGGATCGAGCGCGTCAATGGCTCGCCGACGAGGCCCGGGCCGTTGCCCTCGCCGAGCGGGTTATTACGACCAGCCGGTTCACCGCGCACCGCCTCAGCGTACTGGGCATCCATCACGGTAGCGTTCATGTCATACCACCGGGCTGTGCGCCCCGACCGCTCGCCACCGGTTCACCCGGTGACAATCCGGTGCTGCTGTGCGTCGCCTCACTGACCCCCCGCAAGGCCCAGCATCACCTGCTCGACGCACTCTCCCGGCTTACCGATCGGCCCTGGTATTGCCGGCTGGTGGGCCCCACTGATCTCGATCCCGACTACGCCGCGGCGATTGCGGCGCAGCGCGATCGGCTGGCCCTTGGCGATCGCGTCGAGATTGATGGCGCCGTCGGCGCCGATCAGCTCGACACGGCCTATCGCACGGCGGATCTGTTCATCCTGCCCTCGGTTTACGAGGGATTCGGCATGGTCATCAGTGAAGCGGTCGCCCATGGCCTGCCGATCGTGACCACCACCGGGGGTGCGTTGGCCACCACTCTGCCGGAGGGCGCCGGTATAGCTGTCCGGCCGGATGACCCCGAGGCACTGGCGACGGCGCTGGCGAGCGTTCTCGACCACCCCGAACGACGTCATGATCTGGCCCGCGGCGCCCGACGCGCCCGGGATCAGCTCAACAGCTGGAACAAGAGCGTCGCCGATTTTATCGATCTTCTCGAGGAGGACTCATCATGCCCGAGCGATTCGCGGCCCAGTGGCTGACACTGCGTGAGCCCGTCGATCATACGGCCCGCGCCGACGACCTTTCACTGACCCTCGCCGGCTTGCTGCCCGGAGACCGCCGCGTCCATGTCGCCGATCTTGGCGCCGGGGCTGGCAGCAATCTCCGTTACCTCGCGCCACGGCTGCCACAACCCCAGCAGTGGGCCCTTATTGACCATGACACCGATCTGCTCGACCGTGCCGTGGCCACCGCTCCCGGCGACAGGTGGGCAAGTGACACCCGGATCCATGCCTATGCCCACCCGGCCGATCTGAACGACTTCCCCGACTGCCTGCCCGGAACCCCCGATCTGCTCACCGCTTCCGCCCTGCTCGATCTTGTCACCGGGGAATGGATGCAGCGGGTCGTGGACACATGCGCCCGGCGATGCATCCCAGCGCTCTTCGCCCTCAGCGTGGATGGCCGGATGTCACTCGCACCAGCGGTGACCGGAGACGAGCTTATCGAGACGGCGATCCTCGCCCATCAACGCGGTACAAAGGACATGGGACCCGCCCTGGGACCGGACGCAACCGACGTTGCGGCCCGGATGTTTGTCGAGCGGGGGATAACGGTTGAACGTCGCTGGAGTGACTGGCAACTCGGCCCCGAGGAGGCGTCGCTACAGAAGCTCCTCATCGAGGGCTGGCACGAGGCCGCCCGCGCGCAGCGCCCCGACGCTGCCGAGACCATCGACACATGGCTCAACGATCGGCTGCGACTGCTCGATCAAAGCCGCATCCTTGTCGGTCATCAGGATCTGCTGGCCATCCCGTGCCGCGACTGATCCGACTGCTGATCAGCCTCCTGATGCTCGGCTTCATCGCCGAGCGATTCGGTGCCGGCGTCCTGGAGCGGCTCGAGCAGGTGGACTGGCGCTGGCTTGTGGCGGGTCTGCTGATCACGGTGGCCCAGGTGCTGCTATCGGCGTGGCGCTGGCGGTTCACCGCCACGCGGCTGGGCTTGTCACTGCGCCGCGGCGTCGCGATCCGTGAATACTACCTGGCGACATTGATCAACCAGGTCCTGCCCGGTGGTGTTGTCGGCGATGCCCAACGCGCCTGGCGCCATAGCCACGATGCCCCCCGTCGCGGACCCGCGTTCCAGGCGGTTGTGATCGAACGCTTCTCGGGGCAATTGGCTATGGTCGGGCTGGCGCTGGGGGTATGGGGATACTGGCCACCGGGCAAGGCACTCACCCTCCCCGACGGCTGGCTCTCCGGGGCGGTGGCGGTCATCGGCGGTGCCGGCACAATCATCGTGGCGCTGGCGCTGATCAGCGGCCGGCGCCCGCACTGGCTGATCGACTGGTGGCAGGCACTGCGTTACGCGCTGCTTGCGCCACGTGTCCTGCCCGTCCAGCTGATTGCCTCGATTGTCGTCGCCATCAGCTACATTGGCGTTTACGCCTGTTGCGTGCTTTCACTGGGCCCCGAATCATCGCCCGGGACCTGGTTACCGCTGATTCCACTGGTCCTGTTTGCCATGCTGATCCCGGCGAGCATCGCCGGCTGGGGGCTGCGCGAGGGGGCCGCGGCCGTTCTCTGGCCGCTCGCCGGCCTCCCGGTCGCCGAGGGTGTCAGTGCCGCAGTGCTTTACGGGGCATTGTCGCTGGTGGCGAGCACACCCGGGCTGATCACCCTTCTGCGACGGTGAAGTCGAGCCGGTAGAGCCGGTCGACCCCCAGATCGAATGCCTCGACGGCGGGACGCCAGGCCTGGTCCATGTGCTCGATGACAGGCAGGTTCAGCCCGGTCGGCCCCGAACCGATAATGACTGGCGCTACGGCCAGATAAAGCGAGTCCACCAATCCCGCAGCAAGCCAGGCGGAGACCGTCTGCGCCCCGCCCTCGACCAGCAAACGCCGGATACCGGCGGCGGACAGGCACTCCAGTACCGCCGCCGGTGACAGTTCCGGCAGCGAAAAGTGGCGATCCACCGGCGGGGGCACGGCGGTCGGCCCGGTAACCGCCCAGGTCGGCGCGGCACCATCCTCGAACAGATGCCGCCGGGGCGCGAGGTCATCACGGCTCATCACGACCACGCGGGTCGGGTTGGGACCTTCCACGGCACGGACCGTCAGCCGCGGGTCATCAGCGACAACGGTCCCCGCCCCGACCAGCACCGCATCGCAGAGCGCCCGGAGGCGATGCAAATGGGCCCGGTCGGCCTCGCCGGTGACGTAGTGTGAGTGGCCGGTGGGCGTGGCGATCCGGCCATCCAGGCTCTGCCCGAGCTGGGCGACGACCCGTGGCCGCTCGGTCACCGGCCGGACCAGTGGTGCGTAGCGTGCCTGCAGCTCGGTAACGAGTTCACGGGCGGAGCGCCCGGTCACGTCCGCGGGCGCCGGGCATTGCGAATCAGCCGGAGAGGAGCCGTTCAGCGAGTCGCCCCGACAGCGGCGAACGAGTTCAGGCCAAACCGATTCTGGCCGCAACCCCGTTTCTGATGCATTATTTTGTGCCATATTGGCGGAATTGTTACAGGGCCGGACGGTCTATTGCGAGAAATCGTTTCCAAGGAGCAGGCATGCAGCGCATTCGGCGCGCACTGATCGACCTCAGGCGGGGCGAGCCCGTCCATCTGGCTCACCCGGAAGGCGGGATGCTGATACTGGCCCTCGAAAACCTGAGCGAGGCCCTGTTGGCACGGGCCCGGACGCTGGCCACGGACGACCCGTATCTGTTGATCACGCGGCACCGCGCCCACGCAGTGGGGCTGGAGAACGACGACGATCACGATCTGGCCATGGCACTGGATGCGGATGAGCCCGTCGAAACCGCGATCAGGCTCGCCAGCGACCGAGCCGCTCCCCGCACCGAACGACCCGGCCGGGCTGCCGATCCTGCAGAGCAGCAGGCGCTGCACCTCGCCCGACAGGCAACCCTGTTGCCGGCACTGGTGGCTCTTGGTACCGGCCGCGACGATACGCGGCTCGATGACGAGATCCGGTGCGGCGAAATCCTCTCCGTCGATATAGCGGATATTCGCACCGCCTGCATCGAAAACGCCCGACAGCCCGAACGCATCAGCGAGGCGCGAGTGCCTCTGGCAGAGGCGGAGCAGTCGCGGTTTATCCTCTATCGCGAGGCTGACGGGCTGCTGGAGCACGTCGCGCTGATCGTCGGTGAGCCCGATCACTGGCCCGAGACCCCTGCCCTGCGCATGCACTCCGCCTGTCTTACCGGCGATCTGTTCGGCTCGCTACGCTGTGACTGCGGTGAGCAACTCCGAAGCGCTGTCGGCACGATTGCCGCCGAGGGCGGTGGTGTCCTCCTCTATCTTGCCCAGGAAGGCCGTGGCATCGGCCTTGCCAACAAGCTCCGCGCCTACGGCCTCCAGGACACCGGGCTCGACACCGTGGACGCCGACCGGCTGCTCGGGTTTGGAGCAGATGAGCGCCGTTACGAGGTAGCCGCCGCGATGCTCAACGATCTCGATATTCATCGAGTCCGGTTGATGACAAACAACCCCGCCAAAATCGCTGCACTGGAGCGTCACGGCATCGAGATTGCCGGTCGTGAGGCGCTCCACGGCGCCGTTAACCGCCATAACGAACGTTATCTGACGACCAAGGCCGAACGGGCAGGCCACTGGCTGGGCGAGGCGATTACCAACGCCGCCCGCCGCCAGTCCCGCTAGGTAAGCGGGTGCGGCGTCGACAGCCGCGCCAGCGGGAAACCGGCGGTTTCGGCCACGATTGCTGCCAGTGATTCGGCGTAGTGCGCTGCGAGCCGCGCGCCGAGTGCCGCGTCGGAGCACCGGGCGTCCCCCGTAACACCCGTCGGATTGAGATCGCCGGCCAGCCAGGCAAATCGCGCCGGCCGGGTTTCCGCGCCAATCCACTCGAACGCGGCCAGGGCATCGTATTCCACGGAAACCGCATGATCGACTTGATGATCGACCACCTGCGCCGGCGAAAAATGCCGCATCAGGGCCGTTTCAAGCGCACCACCATGCAGCCCCTCACGCGCCTCGCGGGCACTGATCGCGTCCACGGGGGGCGGGAAGTCGAAGTAGCAAGCCTTTATCACAAGCAGCCCGAGATCGCGGCGCAGTCGCAGTGCCGCGGTATCCATGGCGGCGAGATTGCCGCCATGGGCCGAGAACATGACCAGTCGACGAAACCCCGAGCGGGCTACCGACGCGCCGATATCGTAGAGCATTGCCTCGAAGGTGGCCGGCTCCAGAGCCAGAGTTCCCGGATAGTCCGCGTGCTCAATGCTCTGGCCGATGTTGAGTGTTGGCAGGCGCAACACCGATACGTCGTCGGCGCAGCGCTCGATGGCGGCCTGTGACAGTCCCTCGGCAATGCGGGCATCGGTCGAGAGAGGCAGATGGGGACCATGCTGCTCAACGGCGCCCAGCGGCAGCAGGGCGACGGGTTCGGATCCGCCGACGGCGCGGAGGGATTGCGTGGTGTGGCCCCCCCACTCCGATATCGTCACGGTGAGGCCTCCAGCCGATCCAGGCGTGCCGCCAGCAGCCCCGGGAAGTGCTTGAACCAGGTGGCATTGAGCGGTGAGGGATGCGGCAGCGGATGCAGCGTGAGCTGACGGACCCTGTCATCGGGGCCACGATAGTCGAGTCCGAGGGACTGCTCGAAACGATCTTCGCGTTGCCAGTGTTGCTCCAGCTGACGGCGGGCGCCTGCGGACTGTCCAAGGCCAAACCAGAAAAAGGCCTCGCGACCGAGTGTGATGACGTCACCGCCATGCCACAGATCGCACAGGACCTCGGCGACCAGCGGCTGAAAGCGCCGCTTGACCGCCATCGACCAGGCCTTGTTGCCCTTCGGCTTGTAGGGGACGGTGTTGGCCCAGAAATAAGACCTGCCCGCCATGAGGGCATCGTCGGTACCACGCATTACACCGCCGTGGTGGCGTTCGAACAGCACCCGCCGTACCTGGCGCCCCCCGGCGCCGATGAACGGAACGCCGACGTGGACCTCGTCCCGCCCCGGATCACGACCGAAAAACGCGATCCGGGCGTCGGCCGGGCCAAGACCGAAGATCGGATCGGTCGTTGGCCGGCCGGCAGCCTCGTAAACGCCCTCGTCGCGCCCGGCAAGATCCACCGAGGCATACCGGAACCGATCCATCAGGGCGGCGGGGAGATCTCGCATGTCAATGCACGGTTGCCTGGCGCTCGCGGGTTTCCTTGAGGACGCCGACCACGTCCTCCTCCCAGCTCTTGGCCAGCGGCGACTGTGCGACCAGCGCGGAGACCTCGTCCGCGCTGACCGGATCACCACCATCATCGTCGCCCACGGCGAGCCGGGAGTGGTCCTGGTCACGGAGTTCGTACGCCCGTTCGCCGCTGTCACCATCGCCAACCCGGAGAGTGATTTCGTCGGCATCGACGATCGCGCGCCAGTTCACCTGCGCCATCCAGCCGCGGGCGTTGGAATACAGCGACACGCCGGCGAGCTCGTGGCCACTGCCGCGCTGATTATCCATCACGTGGACACTGCTCGAGAGGTGCTCGAATGGATTGTCTTCGAGGATCTGCAGGAGCTCCTTTTTGGGAATAACGGCTTCTGCTCTCATCAAGTCCACCTTTGCGGTCGCCTGTCTATTTAATGTCATCATACAACCCGACCGCCGGTCTGTTGACCCATATCCGCATCGGGTATGCTCTCGGGGTCGAAGATGATTTGCAGAGCGACGGCTACTCGACCATGTCCAATTCGATCCGCCAGAGACAGCGGCGCGCGGAGCGCACACGCGACTTCCTCAAGGAAATGACTCAACGCTACCCGGCCTGTTTCACCGGCAACCGCGACGCAATCCGCCCCCTCGAGATCGGAATCGAGAAGGCCCTGCGCGCTGCGCTCGACCACGACGATGGCGATCAGGCGGCTCCCAACTGGCTGATTCGACAGGCACTTGCCCGGTATACGCGATCACCGGCGTACCTGAATGCCATCATCGCCGGGCACGATCGCGTCAATCTGCAGGGCGAGGCGGTGGAAGCGGTCACCGAATCCGCGATCAGCCGCGCCCGCGAGCAGCGTGCCGAGCAGAAACAGCGGACTGCGGAGCGTAAACGCCAGCAGGCCGAGGAGGCCGAAGCCCGCAAGCGCCAGGAGAAGCTCTCGCAGCTCGCCGATCGCTTCAATCAGTAACTTTTACCAACCGGCAACAGGTAACCTCAGTGAACCCATCCATTGATCTGAAGGCATTGAGCCGGGACGCGCTGGATTCCCTGCGCAACCGGATCGAGACAGAGCTCGAGGCGCGCGCGTTCGAAGAAGGCCTCCGCCAGGATCTGCAATCCCATCTCAGCCGGCAGGCCTGGATCGATCGACATCACCAGGCACAACGGCGCCGACGCTGACTCCGTCCCTGCCGATGGCCTGGGAAGGCTGGCTGACGATTTTCGTCGTGCTCACGGTGCTCGGCGGACTGGCGACCGGTCTCGCCTCTCCCGTGGGGATCCTGTTCACGGGGCTGGCTCTGCTGGTTACCGCAACCGCGGTTACCGGTAGCGAACGACTGCTGGACGCCGCAACCGCTGTGGCGGGGTTTGGCAGCAGTGGACTGATCACTGTCGGACTGCTCTTTGTCGTCGCCTCCGGGCTCACCCGCACCGGAGCGATCGCGATGATCGCCGAGCCACTCATTGCCCGGTCCCGCGGCCTGCGCTCCGCCCAGCTGGGTCTGCTGACACCGGTTGCCGGTCTCAGCGCGTTTCTCAACAACACCCCCATCGTTGCGGTCTTCCTGCCGGTGGTCGATGACCTTGCGCGGCGTCTGCAACTGCCCGCCTCACGCCTTTATCTGCCCCTGAGCTATGCCGCCATCCTGGGGGGCACCTGCACGCTGATCGGCACCAGCACCAACCTCATCATCAACGACCTGTCGAGCGGCAGTCGGGGAATGGAGGGCCTCGGCCTGTTCGATCTCGCCTGGGTGGGCGTACCGATCACCGTTGTCGGACTCATCTATCTGTTCACCGCCTCTCCCTGGCTCCTGCCCGACCGTCGCGACAGCGCGGCCGATCGCCTCGACCCGCGACAGTACACCGTCGAGGTGGAGGTGATCCGCCACGGGCCACTGATCGGCAAAACGATCCGGGACGCCGGGCTGCGCCACCTGCCGGGCCTGTTCCTCGCCGAGATCGAGCGCGACGGCCAGGTCATCCCCGCCGTTGGTCCCACCGAAAGGCTGCAGGCCGGCGACCGGCTGGTGTTCGTCGGCGTGCTGGAATCCGTGGTCGATCTACACAAAATGCGGGGACTGCGGCCGGCCACCCGGGCGGTCGAGGATCTCGGCGAGCCGCGGCGCGAGCGCTGCCTTGTAGAGGCGGTTGTCTCCGAGGCCTGCCCCCTGGTGGGCCGCAGCATCCGCGAGGGGCGTTTCCGGGAGCGCTACCAGGCCGCGGTCATCGCCGTCGCCCGCGGTGGGCGTCAGCTGCCGGGCAAAATCGGCGACATCGTCCTGCGTCCCGGCGACACGCTGCTACTCGAGACCCACGCGAGTTTCGTCAGTCGCCAGCGCGATACGCGCGACTTCTACCTCGTCAGTGGCGTGGAGGATTCGGCACCCCCTCAGCACGATAAGGCATGGCTGGCCATTCCGATTCTCTTCGCCATGGTCGCCCTCGCTGCAACCCCCTGGATGAGCATGCTCAACGCCGCCCTGCTCGCCGCCATCGCACTGGTGGTAACGCGCTGCATGGACCTCGGCGAAGCGATCCGTAACGTCAACTGGAATGTGCTACTGGTTATCGGCGCGGCGCTCGGCATCGGTCAGGCCATGGATAACAGCGGCGCCGCGGCCGCCATCGGCAGCCAGGTCATGACGATCACCGCCGACCAGCCGCTGCTGACCCTTGGCGCCATCTATCTGCTGACCATGATTACCACCGAGATGATCACCAATAACGCCGCCGCGGTGCTGATGTACCCCATCGCCATGGCGGCCGCCGAATCACTCGGCGTGTCGGCCACGCCGTTTGCCGTCGTGATCATGATCGCGGCGTCCGCCGCATTCGCTACACCCATCGGCTATCAGACCAATCTCATGGTCTTCGGCCCCGGCAGCTATCGCTTCAGCGATTATGTTCGCTTCGGCCTGCCTCTCAACCTCATCGCCATGACCCTGGCCCTGCTGATTATTCCAAGGGTATGGCCCCTCTAGGGCGGGACCGCTAGGCTGTCGCCACGACCAGGAACAACTCATCGGAGGCCTTGATGAACGCGCATTTCAATCCCGCTCTTGCACGGGAAATGGTGGAAGCGGACTGGCAGACGAGCATCCGCCCGGCACTCGAGGCGTTCATTCGTATTCCGGCCAAGTCTCCCGCTTTCGACCGTGACTGGGCCGACAACGGGCATATCGACGCGGCGGTAGCGCTGGCCGAGGACTGGTGCCGGCAGCAGGCACCGGCCGGCAGTCACGTCGAAGTGGTTCGCCTGAAAGGACGAACACCGCTGCTGTGGGTGGACGTGCCGGGCACCGGCACCGGCGAGACACTGCTCTACGGCCATCTCGACAAGCAGCCCGAGGCCAGCGGCTGGGACAGCGACAAGGGCCCCTGGACCCCCGTGGTCGAGGGCGACCGGCTTTATGGCCGCGGGGCGGCGGATGATGGCTATGCCGTCTTCGCCTCGCTCGAGGCGGTCCGGCTGCTGCACGAACAGGGCATCCCCCACCCCCGCTGCATGCTGCTCATCGAGTGTGCCGAGGAGAGTGGCAGCCCGGATCTGCCTGCCTACATCGACTATCTCGGCAGCCGCCTGGGCCAGCCCGGAATGGTCGTCTGCCTCGACTCCGGATGCGCCAACTACGAGCAGCTCTGGGTCACCACCTCGCTACGCGGCATGGCCGCGGGGGATCTGACGGTGCGGGTCCTCGAACAGGGCGTTCACTCCGGTGATGCCGGCGGTGTCGTGCCGTCGAGCTTTCGCATCGCCCGCGCACTCCTTGATCGCATCGAGGATGCCGCGACCGGGGCGATCCGCCTACCGGCGCTGCAGGCCGATGTCCCCGCCGAGCGGCAGGCGCAGGCGCAGCAGGCGGCGGAGGTGGTCGGCGGCGATCTGGTCGCGAAGTTCCCGTGGGCCAGCGGGACGCGACCGAGCAGCGATGACACGCCGGCGCTGATCCTCAACCGTACCTGGTATCCGGCACTGGAGGTGATCGGCGCCGACGGCCTGCCGTCACGCGCCGAGGCCGGCAATGTGCTGCGCTCCGAGACCACGCTGCGACTCTCGCTCCGGTTGCCCCCCACCGTGGACGCCGACGCCGCGACCCGGGCACTGGAGAGTACGTTAACGGCCGATCCGCCGCAGAACGCGGAGGTCGGTTTCCGGGCCGCCGGTGCCGCCAATGGCTGGAACGCCCCGGCATTCGAGGGCTGGCTCGGTGACAGCCTGGTCGCAAGCTCGGACCACTGGTTCGGCAAACCGGCGGTGTTCATGGGCGAAGGTGGCAGCATCCCGCTGATGAACCTGCTCGGGCGACATTTCCCGGCAGCGCGTTTCCTCGTCACCGGGGTACTCGGTCCGGGCTCCAACGCCCACGGCCCCAACGAATTCCTCCATATGCCCATGGCAAAACGCCTCAGCGGCGTGGTGGCGGAGGCACTGGCCGCCCAGGCGGCGGCCGGATAGGGAGCCGGACGCTACCAGGGAATCGGCGCTCCATCCCAGGCGAAAAAGCCGCCCGAGTCCTCGAGGCTGGCCGCATCGATGCGCTCGAGCAGCTTGCCGGCGGCGAATTCGGTTCCGAACAGCTTGCCCTCGGGGACGCGCCTCTGGAATGGCTCCGACAGCCCGGTATCGGTGGTACCGGGATGCAGCGCCAGACAGATCACCCGCCGCGCCCGACGCCGGCATTCGATGGCCATGTCGCGGGTGAACATATTCTGCGCTGCCTTGCTGATCCGGTACCCGTACCAGCCACCCAGCCGATTGTCGGTGATACTGCCGACCCGGGCCGAAAGGCTGGCAAACACCGCCCGATCGGTGTGGTTGAGCAGTCCCAGGCAATAGCGGCCGATTAGCGCCGGGGCCAGTGCATTGACCCGGTAATTCGCCAGCATCGCATCGCTGGTGATGTCTTCAAGGCGCTTTTCCGGCCAGATCCCCCGATCCTCGTCATGGAGCAGGCCGAATGCATTGATCAGCAGGTGCAGACGCGGACTGTCATCACTGATGGTCCGTGCCAGCGCGGCGATGCTGGTCTCATCGAGGATGTCCACCGCCACCGGCGCGCATCGCTCGCCGTAGGTCTCGACAAGCGCTTTGAGCCGCGGGCTCTCCGGTGTCCGGGTGGCCGCCCATACCCGGCGGGCGGATGAACCGTCGAGCAGTTGCTCGACGAGCGCCGCACCAATCCCCCCGCTGGCCCCTACCACCAGCACGTTCGAGTCACCATCGAGCGTATTCATCCGTCCGTCCTCATGCCGCGTTATACTTTCATTATGGCAGTTCCGCTCATCCAGCCCACTCATCTGGGCCTCTACTGTGCCGCCGGCGATTTCCACATCGATCCCTGGCGGCCGGTGCCCCGGGCCGTTATCACCCATGCCCATGCCGATCATGCACGCCCCGGCAGCGATGAGTACTGGGGCAGCCACGCGGGACTCGGCCTGATGCGGCGACGGCTGGGGAAAAAGGCGGTGCTCAACGGCGTGGACTACGGCCAGACACTGCGCTTCGGCCCCGTGACGGTCAGCCTCCATCCCGCGGGACATGTCCTCGGATCGGCACAGATCCGTGTCGAGCACGACGGTGAGGTCTGGGTCGCCTCCGGAGACTACAAGCGTGATGTCGACCCGACCTGCGCGGCCTTTGAACCGGTGCGCTGCGATACCTTCATCACCGAGGCCACCTTTGCCTTGCCGGTGTATCGCTGGCCGGCCGTGGAAACGGTGGCGGCAGACATTGATCAGTGGTGGCGGCGTAACGCCGCGGACGGGCGGACGACGGTGCTGTTCTCCTATGCCCTCGGCAAGGCGCAGCGCCTCATGGCGGCGCTGCCGATGGAGCGCCCCGGTCCGATCTACCTGCATGGGGCGGTGGCGCCACTTACCGAAGACTATCGCGAAGCGGGCGTCGCCCTGCCTGATACCCATCGGGTCAGCGAAGCGCCGAAGGACGAGGACTACGGCACTGCACTTGTGATCGCGCCGCCGAGTGCCGCGGGATCGACCTGGATGCGCCGCTTTCGCCGCCCAGCGCTCGGCTTTGCCTCCGGCTGGATGCGCATTCGCGGCAATCGCCGGCGCCGTGGTTACGATCGTGGCTTCGTCATCTCCGATCATGTCGACTGGCCGGGACTGCTGCAGACCATCGAGGACACCGGCGCCCGCGAGGTTCTCACCACCCATGGCCGCGCCGACGAACTGGTCCGCTACCTGGGTGAGCGTGGCCTTCGGGCGCGACCACTGGCAACGCTCTACGGCGATGACGAGGAAAGCGGGGAGAACGAGTGATGCGGGCTTTCGCCGATCTGTTTCGCGAGCTCGACGAGCAGCGCGGCACCAACGCCAAGGTCGATGCAATGGCAGAGTACTTCGGCCAGGTGTCGGCGGCGGACGGCGCCTGGGCGGTGTACTTCCTCAGCGGACGTCGACTGAAGCGGCTGATCGGTCCCGTGCAGCTGCGCGAGTGGCTGACGCAGATGACTGGTCTGCCCGCCTGGCTGGTCGAGGAGACCCACCAGCACGTGGGCGATCTCGCCGAAACGGTGGCGCTAATGCTGGAGACACCGCCAGGAGTGACCACCAGTCCCACCGACGCCGGGCTCGCCACCTGGGTCGAAAGACGTATCCTCGCGCTCCGCGATCTCGATGACGAGACCCGCCGCGAGCGCGTTACACAGGCATGGCGCGAGCTCGACGAGGCAGGGCGATTCCTTCATACCAAGCTCCTCACCGGGGCCCTTCGGGTCGGGGTCTCGCAGACCCTGGTAGAGCGCGCCCTGGCCCGGGCAAGCGGTCACCCGCGTCCGGTCATCGCCCATCGGATGATGGGCCAGTGGACGCCGGAGCCGGCGTTCTATACGGGACTCTTCGATGCGAGCTCCGGACAGGAGGATGCCTCGCGGCCCTATCCCTTTTTCCTGGCGCATCCGCTCGAGGGCGATCCCGCCGAATCCCTCGGCGCCATCACCGACTGGCAGCTGGAGTGGAAGTGGGATGGCATTCGCGCCCAGCTGGTACGACGGGCCGATGCGGTCTATCTGTGGTCGCGGGGCGAGGCGCTGGTGACCGAGACGTTCCCCGAGCTGATCGACGGGGCCGACGCATTGCCCGCGGATACCGTGATCGACGGCGAAGTCCTCGCCTGGCGCGACGGTGTGCTGCCCTTCGCCGAGCTGCAACGCCGCCTCGGCCGCAAGCGCGTGACGCGCCGGTTCATGAACGAGGTCCCGGTTCGGCTGATGGCCTATGACCTGCTCGAGGCCGACGGCGAGGACCTGCGCGACGCGCCACTGACATCGCGCCGGGCCCGGCTCGAGGCCCTGATGGCAGCCGTGGAACCTCCCCTCATGCTCTCACCGCTCATCGAATCGAACAGCTGGTCGGATCTGGCCGAGCGCCGGGATGAATCCCGTGACCGAGGCGTCGAGGGCATCATGCTAAAGGGGCGTGACACGGTGTATGGAACCGGCCGCCCCCGGGGTCCGTGGTGGAAGTGGAAAGTCAGTCCCCTGACCCTCGATGTAGTGCTGCTCTATGCCCAGCCCGGTCATGGGCGGCGCGCCAACCTCTATACCGATTACAGCTTCGCGGTCGCCGACGGCGATCAGCTGGTGCCCATCGCCAAGGCCTACTCCGGGCTGGATGACCGGGAGATCCGGCGTCTGGATCGGTGGATACGGCGCAATACGCGGGAACGGTTCGGACCGGTCCGCTCCGTCGAGCCCGTCCAGGTGTTCGAACTCGCCTTCGAGGGCATTGCGCCCTCGTCGCGACACAAATCGGGGCTGGCGCTGCGCTTCCCGCGCATCGCCCGATGGCGCGAGGATCTGGGGCCGGCCGACGCCGACACGCTGACCCAGGCGCGGGCACTGCTAGGTTGAGTGATCTGTCGCGCACAAAGCTGATCGGGTGGTTTGCCGACAACGGCTGGCAACCCGCCGATTTCCAGCACACCGCGTGGGACGCCTACACCCGGGGCGAGAGCGGACTCATCCACTCGGCCACCGGCTCGGGCAAGTCGCTGGCGGCCTGGGGCGGGCCACTGATCGAGGGGCTCGATGAGGCCGCCGCGAGCGGCCAGCGCCGCGCCGGGTTCCGGGTCCTCTGGATTACCCCGCTGCGGGCCCTCGCCGGGGATACCGTCCACAACCTGGCGACGGCCGCCGCCGGTGTCGGCCTCGACTGGCGCATCGAAAAGCGCACCGGCGATACCAGTAGCAGCGCCCGCACCCGTCAGCGCCGACGGCCACCCGAGGCCCTGGTCACCACCCCCGAGAGCCTCTCGCTACTCCTCTCCTACCGCGACGCCGGCCGTCAGTTCGAATCGCTGCAGGCGGTTATTGTCGATGAGTGGCACGAGCTGATCGGCACCAAGCGGGGCGTCCAGCTCGAGCTCTGCCTGGCGCGGCTGCGGCGGCTCTCCCCCGGCCTGCGCACGTGGGGGCTGTCCGCCACCCTCGGCAATCTCGACGAGGCCCGCGACTGCCTGCTCGGCGCCGGGTCCGAGGCGGGGCGCCTGGTCGAAGGGCCGCCCGCGCGTCCCATCGATATCCGCACCCTCGAGCCCGACACCGACGAGCGCTTTCCCTGGGCGGGTCATCTCGGCACCCGACTCATTAACGGTGTTATCGCCGAGCTCGAGGGGTCGGGCAGCTGCCTGCTTTTCACCAATACCCGATCACAGGCGGAGCTATGGTTCGAATCGCTGGTGCGCGCCCGACCGGACTGGATCGAGGGACTGGGGCTGCATCACGGCTCCATCGATCGTTCACTGCGCGACCGGATCGAGGCGGGGCTCGCCGCCGGGGAATTCCGCTGCGTTGTCGCCACCGCCAGCCTGGATCTGGGCGTGGATTTCGCGCCGGTAGACCGCGTCATCCAGGTCGGCAGCCCCAAGGGCGTGGCCCGACTGGCCCAGCGCGCCGGACGCAGTGGTCATCAGCCCGGTCGCCGCAGCACGGTGCTGTGTGTCCCCACCAATGCCCTGGAGATGATCGAGATCGCCGCGGCGAGGCGCGCCTGGGCAGCGGGCGAGGTCGAGGCGCGGCGACCGCTGCGCAACAGCCTTGATGTCCTCGCCCAGCACCTGGTCACCCTCGCGGCCGGCGACGGCTTTGACGCCGACCGACTCTACACGGAGGTCCGCGATACGCATGCCTTTGCCGAGCTGGACACATCGGCCTGGCAGTGGACACTCGATTTCATTACCCGCGGCGGGCCGGTGCTCGCCGCCTATCCGGATTTCCAGCGCGTCGTTCAGGATGCCGAGGGGACTTACCGAATCGCCGGTCGCGGTCACGCAAGCCGCCATCGCATGGGCATCGGGACAATCACCAGCGATGCCGCCATCGCAGTATGCTACCAGGGCGGCGGACATATCGGCACGATTGAAGAGAGCTTCATCGCCCGTCTGCGGCCGGGCGATGTTTTCCTCTTTGCCGGTCGCAGCCTCGCCCTGGTACGAGTGCGCGACCTGACGGCCTACGTCCGCCGGTCCAGTGCCCGGCGACAGGCCGTTCCGCGCTGGCAGGGCGGGCGTCTGCCGCTGTCAACCGCCCTTGCCGATCATGTCCTCGCGCTGCTGGCCGAAGCCGCCGAGGGCCGCTTCGAGACACCGGAGATGGCCGCCATCCGGCCCCTGCTGAGCGTTCAGGCGAAATGGTCGTCCCTGCCGCGGCCAGGGGCGCTGCTCATTGAGCGGACACGCTCCCGCGAGGGAGAGCATCTGTTTATCTACCCCTTCGCCGGCCGGCTCGCCCACGAGGGACTGGCGACGCTCTTTGCCTGGCGGCTCGGCCAGCAAACGCCGGCCACCTTCAGCCTGTCCGTCAATGACTATGGCTTTGAGCTGTTGGGCCACACCATCCCGGATATGGATCCGGCCGGCTGGCAGGCGCTTTTCGATGGCGAGGATCTGGTCGATGACCTGATGGGCGCCATGAACGCCAGCGAACTGGCCCGCCGCCAGTTCCGCGACATTGCCCGTGTGGCGGGACTCGTGTTCCAGGGGTATCCCGGTAAGGGCAAGAGCGCCCGACAGCTGCAGGCCTCCAGCGGACTGATGTTCGACACCATCGATCGTTACGACCCGGACAATCGGCTAATTCACCAGGCCCGCCGCGAGGTGCTCGACAGTGGCCTCGAAGTGGAGCGGGTGCGCACGGCCCTGCAGCAGATGGCGCGTGCCGATCGACTGATCCACACCACCGATCGATTCACGCCGCTCGCCTTCCCGCTCTGGGCCGAACGGCTGCGCAACCGGCTGACGACACAGAGCTGGCAGGATCGCGTCGCGCGCATGGTCGCGCAGCTCGAGAAGGCCGCCGGTCGATCGTGACGGCGCAGTCAATCAACCTCGCCGGCCAGACACTGGATCTGCTCCCGCAACGCGCCGTGTTCTGGCGACAGACCGGCGCGCTGCTGCTGGCCGATCTGCATCTCGGCAAGGCCGCGACCTTTCGACGCGCCGGGCTTGCCATTCCCGAAGGCGACAACCAGTCGACACTGCAACGCGTGGATGCGCTGATCAGCGCCTGGCAACCGCAGTCGCTGATCCTGCTCGGCGACATCATGCACACCTCACTGGCAACCGACCCGGCACTGCACCGGCAGCTGCTGGACTGGCGGGCAAGCCATCCCGACCTCGCTATCACCGCCATCATCGGCAATCACGATCGCGATATCCGCCGACTCGAGCCGGTCATCGATTGCCAGGTCGAGGGCCTCGAGCGAGCCGGACTGACACTTCGACACCACCCCCCGGAGACCCCGACGGAAGCGCCCTGGATCGCTGGCCACTGGCATCCGGTGGTACGCCTGGCCGCCGGCGGGGACAGCCTGAGACTCCCGGCATTCATCCATGAACCGGACGGTGGCCTGGTGCTGCCGGCGTTTGGCGGCCTTACCGGTGGGGCGCTGGTCGAGCGTCGACCGGGGCGACGGCGCTACGTCACCAGCGAGGCGGCGGTCTTCGGCATCGACACGCGTGAGACGGCGGACTGACGGCTGGCCAAAAAAAAGCCGACAATAATGTCGGCCAAGAGGAGGAGAGAGAGTAAGTCCGTGTTGCAATGCAATATACCACTTCCAGGACTCCCGTCAACCGCGTTGTGATCTCCTCCCTCAGGTCGTGCCCATGCGAGCCCGCAGTGTCTCGGCCTGCCGGCGGATCGCGGCGCGCTGGTCGTCGGTCTTGCGCTGCAGGTTGCGATACTGGAACTGGAGTCGGCGATTGCCGGCCAGCTGGTCTTCGTGACGATCCAGGAAATCCCAGTAGAAGGTCGTGAACGGACAGGCCTTCTCGCCCACCGCCTCTTTCGGGTTGTACCGGCACTGGCCACAGGCGTTGCTCATCCGGTCGATATAGGCACCGCTCGCACAATAAGGCTTGGTTCCCACCACGCCCCCGTCACCGAACTGGCTCATTCCCAGGGCATTGGGGAGACTGACCCAGTCGGCCGAATCCAGATAAAGGGCCATATGCCACTCGTGGAATGCGTACGGATGCGCACCGTAGAGCTGGGCAAACAGCCCGAGCACCATCAGGCGCTGGATGTGATGTGCATAGCCATGGCGCAGTAGCGCCGACATCGCATCGGCGACACAGGCCATGTCCGTCTGCCCGTCCCAGAAGAAAGACGGCAGATCGGCCTGGTGATCGAGGGCATTCAGATCGGCATACTCCGGCATCCGAAGCCAGTACACACCGCGAATGAACTCCCGCCAGCCAAGGATCTGGCGGACAAACCCCTCGACCGCGTTGAGCGGCGCATCGCCGGCCGTGAATGCTGCCTCCGCGCGCTCCAGGCAGGCTCGCGGGTCAAGCAGATGCAGATTGAGCGAGGTCGAGAGCCGGGCGTGATAGAGCAGCGGCTCACCCACCCAGATCGCATCCTGCCAGGTCCCGAATTCCGGTAGCCGATAACGGATGAAGTCATCGAGTGCGATCTGTGCCTGATCGGGCGTCACGGGCTGATTGAAATCGGCGGCATCGCCGGGGTGATCGCCATAGCGCTGGTGCACCATATCGATCACCCCGCGGGTAATGGCATCCGGCTCGAAAGCCGGGTGCGCCGGCAACTCGCCAGGCCCCGCCGGGCCAAAGGCCGCGCGGTTATCCTTGTCGAAATTCCAGGCGCCGCCGCTCGGCTTGTCGCCGTCCATCAGGACGTCGTGGCGCTTGCGCATGCTGCGGTAGAAATATTCCATCGTCAGGCTTTTTCGCCCTTCCGCCCACTTCTGGAACGCCTCGCGGCTTGCGAGGAAATGGCTGTCGCGATGCCACTCGAGCGTCGCTTCCGCCGCCGCCACGACATCGCACAGTGCCTGCTCGATCGACCAGTCACCGGCCTCCATCAGCGCCACTGTCTCCGGCTGCAGCCGCTGTAGATCCGCGGCCAGTCGGCCCGCCGGTCCGTCGATCGCGGCAGGCGAGTCGGCATCGTCGGCGGCGTGGTAGTGCACGGTCACGCCGCGTTCACGCAGCTCATCGCGCAGGTGCCGCATGGCGGCGAAATAGAGCACCAGCCGTTGCTGGTGCACCGCCCCGCCCGTTGGCTCGCTGACACTCTCCGCCATCCAGACTGCATCCCGCTGCGGATCGATATTGTCGAGTAGCGGACCATTGCGATCGAGCTGATCGCCCAGCACGACGATCAGTCGCCGAGGTGTATTCATTCGCTTCTTGCCTCCTGCATGGGGGGAACCAGCATCGACGGATCGATACGCTGATCAAACCAGTTCATTCGCCAGTCGAGGTGTGGCCCGGTTACCCGACCCGTCGCCCCCACTTCGGCAACGATCTGACCCTGGCGGACCGGGTCGCCCGGTTCTACCCGCATCGCGGACAGATGCAGGAAGCTCGACGACAGCCCCTGGCCATGATCGAGAATCAGCGTTCCGCCGGAGAAAAACAGATCCTCGGCGGCGAGGGTCACGACTCCGTCCGAGGGTGCGCGGACCGGTGTCCCGGTCGGTCGAGCGATATCAATGCCGTAGTGGGGCTGACGCGGCTCGCCGTTGAGAATGCGCTGACTGCCAAAGACCCCGGAAACGGGACCGGTCAGCGGCCAGATCCAGCCCGCATCGAAGTGGCGCGCCGGCAGCCGCTCGGACCGCGCCGACCGCACTGCGGCCGCATCGCGACGGATCCGCTCCAGGGTTTTTGAATCGGGGCTGACCTGGTTGCGATCGAGGCCATCGATACGCTGGATGTCGTAATCGCGCCGGGCCACCCGCAGGGTCCGTTGCTGACGCGCCCCGTCAGCGTGAATGACCGTTACGGTCGCGGTCTCGGGCGCATCCCGGCCGAGCCCGATCACGAATCGGCCCTCGGCATCCACGGGCACCTCATGGCCCATCGCGCGAACCTCCGCATCGGGGGCCACCCGTCCCTGCAACAGCCCGCCCTGTCGAAGCGGCCCGTCCATCTCCAGCGCCGCTGCCCCCGCCGAGAGGCACAGCAGCAGTAGAACGATCGCAATGTTCATTCCGGCCACGGCTTGGGGCCCTCCGTCGGGATCAGGACGTATCACCCACCAGCGGGCGACAGTGAGGGCAGATGCCCTCGATTTCCACGGTCTGTTCAAGCTGCACGAAGCCGAGGTCGCCGGCCCGATGGTCGAGAGACGCCTCAATGGCGTCATCATCAAGCTCGGCCACCCGGTGACAGTAGCGGCAGATCAGGAACTGGCCGTTGTGACTGTGCTCGGGATGGCCGCAACCGACATAGGCATTAATGGATGCCAGCCGGTGGACGAATCGCTCCGCCATGAGAAAATCCAGCGTCCGGTAGACGGTCGGCGGCGCCGCCGACGCGTTCCCGTCGCGCAGCCTTGCCAGCAGATCATAGGCCTTGACCGGCTGATGGCTCTCCCAGATCAGCTCCAGCACCCGGCGCCGCAGCGCGGTGAGCCGTCGCCCCCGCTGCGCGCAGAGGCGCTCGGCCTCGGCCAGCGCCTCGTCAATACAGTGTTGGTGATCATGATCGTCGCCGGGGAAAACCGCCATCCGCCTCATCTCCTGGTACGGACGACAAGCCTAAGCGCTCGGCCTTGTCCGCGAAACCCTGGGCCGGCTGGGCCACGCGGTTGCGCAGATAAACCGGTTCCAGCCGCTCGCCGGGGAGGCTGTCTCCCTCTTCCAGACAACGCCGCGCAAGCGGCATGGCCGCCCCCATGTCGGGTGCGCAGTCGGGCCACACGCCGATCAGTCCGGTCGCATCGGCCAGCGGCGGATAGGCGGCGAAGCCACTGCCGGCACCGATCCACCGCCCGGCGGGCAGGGTCGGACTGACCGGCGCCCCGAGCCACTCCCCGGTCACCGCCGCGGTGGTTGACTCCCCCTCCGCCACGCCGCGACGGAACATCCCGCCGTAGATCTCCCCCATCCGCGCGTCCAGCATCACCAGCGCACCGGCTGCGGCCGCGTCGGCCTGCAAGGCGGTCTCCGCGACGACCCGAAGGGTCGACAAACCCACCACCGGCCGATCCAGCCCCAACGCCAGGCCCTGACCGATGCCGGTACTGATGCGCACGCCGGTGAAACCACCGGGTCCCCGGGTACAGGCGATGGCATCGATGGCGGAGCGACCCAACCCGGCCTCCGCCAGCAGTTCATCCGCGAACGCGAGGGTCGTCGAGGTCTGGCCTTTGCGCTGATGCACAGTGCGGGTACGAACTGACCCGTTGACGCCCAGGGCGACACTGCAGATCCCGGTGGTCGCATCAATGCCGAGAATCACGGGCAATGGTTTCATGGCTCGGCCTCCGGTTCAGGCGCATCGGCGATACCCGCCTCGAAATCGAATTCCAGCTGGACCTCCTCGTAGTAGGGGTCAAGGCCGCCGGCGTAAACCGCTTCCTGGGGCACGATCCGGTAGGTAGCCGGCTCCCCCACGGGGATTGGCGGACCAATGCGCTGCCGCAGCCAGGCGAAACTACCCAGCAACAGCCCGGCCCCCGCCAGGGTCCAGAACAGCCCCGCCGGCCCCGTGAACGACATCAGCTGCGAGGCGATCAGCGGCCCGAGGATCATCCCCGCACCATGGACCAGCAACAGGCTGGCACTGGCGCCGAGCATCTGTTGCGGCTTGATGAAGTCATTCGCCAGCGACAGCGAGATCGGATAGAGCGTAAAGGCGAGCCCGCCCCAGAGAATCGCCATGCCGATAACCAGTAGTTCGCTATGCCCGGTGACGTAGACGATACCCAGGCTGGTCCCCGTCATGAGGAAGCTTACCCCCATCAGCACATCGCGGCGATTGAAACGATCCGAGAGATGGCCGATCGGCCACTGCAAAAGGAAACCGCCAAGGATGCTCAGCCCCATCAGCCACGCGATGCGGCTGTCAGTGAAGCCGGCACTACGGGCATAGACCGGCGCGAGACCGAGGAACGCGCCACCGACCGTCCCGGCAAGCGCGGAACCGACTACGCCGAGTGGCGAGGCATCGAAAAGATCACGCAGGCCGACGCGTTCGACCACGGGTAACGCCGGCGATGCGATCCGGGTGATCGTCACCGGCACCACCGCTGCGGCAATCAGCATCGCGGCAAGGCTGAAGAGCTCGAACCCGCCCGGTTTGCCGATCATGAGCAGGAACTGCCCACCGCCGAGACCGACATAACTGACGATGCTGTAGACGCCGAGCACCTGGCCCCGCCGGTCACTCGGCGTACGGTCGTTGAGCCAGCTCTCGGTGACCATGTAGAGGCCCGCGAGGCTGAACCCGTAGGCAACCCGCATCGCGCCCCAGAGCCACGGATCGATGAGCAGGGGGTAGACCAGGGTACTGATTGCCGCCATGGCCGCGAATGCCGCGAAACTGCGGATGTGGCCCACCTGCGAGATGATGCCGGCGCAGACCAGCGTTGCCAGCACGAATCCCACCGAGTATCCGGCCGTGACAATACCGATGACACCGGTATTGAAGGCCTCCTCGGACATACGCACACCGACCAGCGTCGTAAGCAGGCCGCCGCCAGTCAGCAGCAGTCCGAACGACACGAACAGTGCAATTAGCGGTGAAAGCGTGCGGTGCATATGGGTCGGAGGATAGTCGACCTGCCGCGGCATTGCTACTATCGGGAGCCACGCGGACAGGCCAATACGGGGGCAGGATTGATCGACGAAGAGATCCCTGACAAGGGTATCCGGCTGCGCTCACCCACGGCGGATGAGGGCGGTGCAATGTGGACGGTCGCACGGGATACACAAACGCTCGATCTCAACTCGAGCTATCTCTACATGCTGCTTGCGCGGGATTTTGCCGATACCTGCGTCATTGCCGAGCATCACGGCCGGATCGTTGGATTTGCCAGCGGCTATCGCCGACCGCGACACCCCGAAGTGGTGTTTCTCTGGCAGGTCGGCATCCGTCCCGGCCTGCAGGGACAGGGACTGGGCAAGCGCCTGATCGCCGCTTTCCTGCGCCAGCCCGGCGCCGATCGTGCCAGCATGCTCGAGACGACCATCGCCCCCGATAACGAGGCCTCACGGGCGCTATTCCAGTCGATGGCGCGGGAGCTGGATGCGGAATGCCGGATCGATCCCTGCTTTCGGGCGGAGGACTTCCCGGATTCCGGCCACCCGGCGGAGGAGTTGTTCACGATCGGCCCCTATCGCCCGTCGGCCCTCAATCGACTCGCCCCCTGAGCGGGCGCTCCCACACACGCACCCGAAACGACACAAGGACTCACAGAATGAAAATCGTTGATCTGGAAGACATCAAGGGCTCCGAGCGCGAAATCCAGGGCCCCGGCTGGACCAGCCGTCGTCTGCTGCTGAAAAAGGATGGCATGGGCTTCTCCTTCCACGAGACCATCATCCCTGCCGGCGCCGAAATGACGCTCTGGTACAAGAATCATCTCGAGGCGGTCTACTGCGTCGAGGGCAATGGCAGCATCGAAGACCTGGCGACTGGCGAACGCCATGAGATTCGGGATGGCGTGCTCTATGCCCTCGACCAGCACGATCGCCATGTCCTGCGCGGCGGGACCGAAGACATGCGCCTCATCTGCGCCTTCAACCCGCCGGTTACGGGTCGTGAGACCCACGACGCCGATGGCTCCTACGAGCTCGTCGAGGACTGATCCGAGAAGAACGCAGTCACGGCATCAAGGTCGCGGACCAGAGGCATCGGCGGCAGGCTGCGGCGGAAAAGCCGGCCATAGGGCTTGCTGACGAGACGGCTGTCACCGAGTACCAGCACGCCCCGGTCCGCGGCATCGCGGATCAGGCGACCAACGCCCTGGCGAAGACCGATAATGGCCTCCGGCAGCTGATATTCGCCAAACGGGTTACGGCCCTGGTCGCGCAGCCACGCCGCCCGCGCCTGCAAAACCGGATCTCCCGGCGAGGCGAAGGGCAATCGGTCGATCATCACGCAGGATAGCGCCGGCCCGCGAACATCCACGCCCTCCCAAAAGGACTGGGTGCCCAGCAGGATAGCCCCGGTTGTCTGCCGGAAGCGCTCCAGCAGCTGCTTGGGCGCGGCGTCACCCTGCACCATCAGGCCCGACCAGCCGCGGCCACGCAGCCACTCGGCCGCCTGCTGCAGGGCCCGGTGACTGGTGAACAGCATGAATGCCCGCCCCTCGCTCGCCTCCAGTACCGGCTCCACCGCCTGCAGGTAGGCCTCGTTGAAGCGCGGGTCCCGCGGTTCCGGCAGTGACGCCGGGAGGTACAGGAGGGTGTTGGCGGCATAGTCGAAGGGGCTGTCGAGCTGCAATGTCTGCGCCGACTCCACCCCGAGCCGGCGCTGGAAATGCTCGAACGACCCGTTGACGCTCAACGTGGCCGAAGTGAGCACCCAGGACTGGCCGTGGCGTGAACGGCTCCTGCGAAAATGCTCGGCGACATCCAGCGGTGTCAGCCGCAGCGCGAACCCCTGGCCGCGGGTCTCCACCCAGGCCACCTCGCGGGTGTCGGATTCGTTGGCGAGAAAGCCGCGCAGCGAGGAATGGAGTTCGTCACTGCGCTTGTGACAATTCTCCAGTCCCCGGCCACGGGCGGCCTGGGGGGCGAGCGCCTCGGTCAGCGACTCGAGGGCGGCGGCAAGGTCCGTCGCCGCCTCGACCGCCGCCTCGGGCGCTTCCGCCCATGCGGTCCGAGTGCCATCACCAAGGGTGAGTCGCAACACCGAGCTCTGACGCTCCACCGCTCCGGCACGCTCCGCCAGGTCGGCCGAATCACCGGCCTCGCGCTGCTGCTCGAGCCGGGTGTCGCGCACCAGATCCTGTAGCTGACGGCTGGAAATCGTGACGCCAAAGAATCGCGCGGCGGTCTCCGGCAATTGATGGGCCTCGTCGAGGATGTAGACATCCGCGCTCGGCAGCACCTCGCCATAGCCGCCCTCGCGGAGCGCCCAGTCGGCCATCAGCAGATGGTGATTGACCACCACGACATCCGCTTCCTGGGCCTCACGGCGGGCCTCCATCAAAAAACAGTCGGCATAGAGCGGGCAGTTCTGACCCAGGCAATTATCCGCCGTCGACGTCACCCGTGGCTGCAGCCGTCCCTCGGCACTGCCGGCCGGCGCCTCGGCCAGATCACCGCTGCGCGTCCGCCCCGCCCAGGCCCGAAGCTGCTGCAGGCCGTCGGCCATCGCCGTGGTCTCCAGACGACCCTCTTCAAGAGTCCGCTCCATGCGGTAGAGGCAGAGGTAATTCCCCCGCCCCTTCAACAGCGCGGTACGGACCGGACGCCCCAGTGCGTCGCGGGCGAGTGGCAGATCGCGATGATAGAGCTGATCCTGCAGCGTTCGCGTCCCGGTGGAGATAACCACCCGCTGCCCCGACAGAAGCGCCGGGATGAGGTAGGCGAGCGTCTTGCCGGTCCCGGTCCCCGCCTCCACCACCAGGGACTCGTCGGCCTCGATGGCGGCGGCGACCGCGTGCGCCATGCGCAGCTGCTCGTCGCGCGGCGCATAGTCATCGAGGACGTCGGCAAGGGGGCCATCAGCTGCCAGTGCGCGGTCGACCGCTGGATATGCGGTCATCGCTGTACCGCTCTCCGCCCGGCACCCAGGTTGACGTAAATGGCAACGGCGCCCAGGAGCGCATAGATCAGCAACGTCCACAGCGGAATACTTACCCCGAGCACCCGATCGACCTCGGCACACTCCCCGGATCCCGCAAGCACCATCCCGATCACCTCGGTCATAGGGAATACACCCACCAGGTAATCCAGGCCGGGGCCGCAGGCCGGGACCTGATCAGCGGGCAGTGACTGCAGCCAGAGATGCCGCCACGCGAGACCGATACCGGCAGCCACTCCGACCAGGCTGGACGCGGCGACGATACGCCCGGGGAAGAAAACCCCCACCAGGAGGACGGCCCCGATCACGAGGAATGCGATCCGCTGGAAGACGCAGAGCGGGCAGGGCTCCATCCCGCCGATGGCCTCCAGAAGCAGCGCCACCCCCACCAGGGCGAAACAGATCAGTGCAATGAAGAGATTGACCCGGGCCGGTTGCCGCCACTGGTGCCTGATAAACGCGATCATCCGTATAGTTTGCCGAATGGGTCCCGGCCTCGCCATCCCCTTTCGTCATCGGATACGGTGACCCCATGACAATGACATCGCTCGATAACCGCTATCCCGACGAGGCCCCCGAAGGCGGCTACGCGTACTGCGAGCCGACACCGGCCCCCGCTCCCGCCATGCGGCTCGTCAACCACGACCTGGCCGCCGACCTGGGTCTCGATTCGCAGTGGCTCCGGGGTACCGGCGCAGCGGCCCTCTGGACAGGGACGCAACTACCCCCCGGCACTCGTCCTGTCGCCCTCGCCTATGCCGGTCATCAGTTCGGGCAACCGGTCGCGCAGCTCGGCGACGGCCGGGCGCTGATCATTGGCCAGCTCACCGACCGGGACGGACGCCTGCGGGATCTCCAGCTCAAGGGATCGGGTCCGACGCCCTTCTCCCGGGCCGGCGACGGCCGAGCGGCGCTGGGCCCGGTGCTGCGAGAGTATATCGTCAGCGAGGCGATGCATGCGCTCGGCATCCCCACGAGCCGGGCGCTGACGGTGGCGACAACCGGTGAGACCATCCATCGGCAGTTCGGGCCCGAACCAGGCGCGGTACTCACCCGCGTCGCGGCAAGCCATCTGCGCTTCGGGACCTTCGAGTACTTCGCCCATCGCGGTGATACGGCGGCGCTGCAGACCCTCACCGACAATGCCATCAACTGGCATTACCCGGACCTGCGCTCGCTACCTCCCGCGGAACGCCCGGCAGCACTGCTGCAGCGGGTCGTCGAGCAAACCGCCACGCTGATCAGCGAGTGGCTGCGGGTCGGGTTTATTCACGGCGTCATGAACACCGACAACATGACAATCAGCGGCGAGACGCTGGATTACGGACCCTGCGCATTCATGGACGGTTTTCGACCCGACCGGGTTTTCAGCTCCATTGACGCCCGCGGGCGCTATGCCTGGAACCAGCAGCCCCGGATCGGTCACTGGAACCTGACCCGACTGGCGGAGTGCCTCATCCCGCTGCTGGACGATGACGAGGACGCCGCCGTCAAACGCGCCGAGACCATTCTCGAGACCTACCCGGCCCAATTCGAGGCCCGTTATAACCGGGTGCTAGCCGCGAAACTGGGGCTGCTGGACCGCGAGGACGAGGTCACGACGGCATCTCCCGAGGATGGCGAACTGGGTGAGCGCTTCCTGGGGCTCATGGCGCGGCACGAGGCCGACTTCACGAACAGCTGGCGCGCACTGGCAGAGGGACCACCCGATAGCCCTGCACAGATTGATCACATGAGCCAGTGGCTGGGGGATACTGACGAGTTGAGGCACTGGATGGCGGATTATGCGAACCGCCTCGAACGGGCGGGAGTCAGCGAGTCGCGGCGGCGGCTTCACATGGACCATGCCAATCCCGCCATCATCCCTCGCAACTACCGGATCGAGACGGCCATCGAGGCCGCCCGGCAGGGCGACATGGATCCGGCGGAGCGGCTAATGGTGGCGCTTCGCTCGCCTTATCAGCTCCCGGAGGCCTCGCCGTGGCTGCGCTCCCCGCCTTCCGCGGACGAAGTGGTGCCGGCCACGTTCTGCGGGACCTGATCCGGGCTATTCAGCGCCGCAATCGGGTCGGCCATGGCCTGCAGGCGATCCGGATCGACAAAGCGTACATTACGGCCACTCGCCTCGATCAGACCCTCACGGCGCAAATAGGTGAACATGCGACTGGTGGTCTCCGGCGTCAGACCAATGGAGGACCCGAGCTCCGCCCGGGACATGGGCAGGCGGATGGTATCGGCTAACGGCCGACCACCCCCCATCCGGAGCCGCAGCGACAGCAGCAGGAAGGCCAGCCGGGCCGGGGCGGCATGGCCAGCCATCGCTGCATAAGCGCCCTGCTCGGTGAGGATCACCCCGCTCATCAGCCGCATGAGTTGACGTCGCAACGGCGGGGATTCATCCGCGACCCGCGACAGCCCCTGATACGACAGCGAGCATACCGCCGTACGCTGCAGCGCGATGGCGGTGTTGACGTAACGCTCGGCATGAATCGCGGTCAGCCCGAAGAACTCCCCCGGCAGGTGGAACGAGAGCACCTGCTCATCGCCGTTATCGTCGAATTCGACCGTTTTGACCGCACCGAAGCGCACGGCGAAAATCGCCGAAAAAGGGGTCCGGTCGGTATAGATCCGGGTGCCGGGCGCTACCGGTGGATGCTGCGTGGCAACATGACGCAGACGCTCCACGACCGGCTCACCGAGAACGGCCGGCGAGGCCGCATCCAGCGCCAGGCAGGGCGATGATTCAGCGTTGTTTTCCATGGCACCTTGTGCGTCTCGGTAGGGGGGCTATTCTTTCAATATCGCGTCGGCTAATCGGTGACATTGTCACTGTGTACCAGACCCTGATCACAGGACACTATAAGAATAAAGGCAACCTGCCTTCCCCGAGGAGGAAACATGGAAAAAGCAAATGCAACGGACACTTCCCGTCGGCGTTTTCTGGCCGGATCCGCCATGGCGGCGGGCGCGGCGGCAAGCGGTATAGGCGGTGGAGCGCTGTTTAAAAGTGGTACCGCAAAAGCCGTATCCACCAATGCCCGGATCGTTATTGCCGGCGCCGGCGCCGCCGGTCTATCGATCGCAACACGGCTCAATCGCCAGCTTGATGGCGCTCGTATCACGCTCATCGACAGTCACCAGGTCCATCTCTATCAGCCCGGACTGACACTGGTGGCCACGGGCATCTGGGAGGCGGATCACGTCGCGGATCGCAACG
Organism: Spiribacter vilamensis; assembly: GCF_004217415.1. Classification (NCBI taxonomy): domain Bacteria; kingdom Pseudomonadati; phylum Pseudomonadota; class Gammaproteobacteria; order Chromatiales; family Ectothiorhodospiraceae; genus Spiribacter; species Spiribacter vilamensis. Next base: position 255,957 of record NZ_SHLI01000001.1, on the reverse strand, counting down.
CCCGCTACATGCCGGATAGCGCCGAATGGATCCAGGATGATGTTGTTGCCTTCCATCCGGATCGCAACCAGGTCGAAACGGCAGACGGCAGCCGGGTCGACTACGATTACCTCGTCGTCACGACGGGACTGCAACTCAACTTCGATGAGATCGAGGGAATGGATCCGAGTCTCATCGGCAGCAACGGGATCGGTTGCGTCTACGACACGCCGGATAACGCCGCCGGGACCTGGAATGCCGCCAGCGACTATATCCGCAATGGTGGTGTCGGGCTATTTACCCGCCCGCCGGGACCGATCAAGTGTGCCGGTGCGCCACTCAAGGTCATGATGCTCACCGAGGATGCGCTGCAGGACAGCGGCATGCGCGATCGGGCGGAGATGCATTACCTGCCGCCGGCCGAGGGGCTTTTCTCGCAGCCGGATACCAACGATTTTCTCGTATCCTATCTCCCGGAGAAGCGAAACATCGCCATCGACTGGAACCATCCGCTGGCAGGGATTGATCCGGAGAATCGTCGCGCGACCTTCGCGACGCCGGAGGGATCACGGACACTGGACTACGACTTTATCCACGTTGTCCCGCCCATGTCGGCTCCCGACATGATCCGCTACGGCGATCTCGGCTGGCAGGAGGGCGACTTCCGGGGCTGGCTCGAAGTGGATCAGTACAGCATGCAGCATCGTCGCTATCCGAACGTATTCGGTGCCGGCGATGTGGTCGGCACACCGGTGGGCAAGACCGCGGCCAGCGTCAAGGCGCAGGCACCGGTGGTGGCGGACAACCTGGTCGCGGCCATCGATGATCGGGAACTGCCGATGGAATGGACGGGCTACACGTCCTGCCCGCTGATCACCGAAAAGGGCCAGGCGATGCTGGTGGAATTCGACTTCAGCCTCGAGATGACGCCCTCGTTCGATTTCCTCAAGGCGCTTGAGCCGCAGTGGGCGCCGTGGTTTCTCAAGGAGCGCATGCTGCACGCGGCCTATAACGCCATGCTCCGCGGCCGGGTATAAGGAGAGACATCATGGAATTCTCGATTTTCGGTATTCTCGCAGTGGTGCTGGAGCTATTCCGGCCGATTCTCCTGCCCCTCGGGCTGGTTATACTCGTGGATCTGTTCATCTTCGCCATGGTTGTCGGCCGCTACCGTCGGCTCAACCTGGCCCGTGGCATCCGCACCGCAGCCGGTATCGGAGTGCTATTCGGCATCGCCGCTGCGCTCTACTTCCCGGCCTGGACCGGCGCCAGCCTGACGCAGCTCCAGAGCGCCATCGACTACCTGGCGATCATTGCCGCCGGTGTCGGGATTGGATTCGCGTCGGCCTGCATCGTCTATCCACCCCTACAGCTCATGATGAGGAAAAAGGCCTGACGGATGCCTGACTCGCCAAGACTTCAGCACCTGCCCATCGCCCTGTTCGCCATGGTGATGGGCCTTTCCGGCCTGACACTGGTCTGGCAGAAGTGCGCATCGATATTCGATTTACCCGTTACGATCGGCCAGGGCCTGCTTGTCCTGACCGGCACCCTTTTCGCGCTGTTGCTATCAGCGTATGGGGTCAAGCTAATGCGCCATCCCGACGCGGTAAGGGCGGAGCTGAATCATCCCGTAAAACTCAGTTTTTTCGCCACGATCACGATCAGCCTGATCCTGATGGGTACGGCGACGCGGCATATGCTGCCAGACCTCTCACTGACCCTCTGGGCGGTCGGCGCGTCCCTGCATCTGGTGCTGACACTGTTTATCGTCGATCGCTGGATGCACCATGACCACTTTCAGGTCAAACATATCAATCCGGCCTGGTTTATCCCGGCGGTGGGCAACATCCTCGTTCCCATCGCCGGCATGACTCATGGCTACGAGGCAGCGTCGTGGTTTTTCTTCAGCATTGGGCTGATTTTCTGGATGATTCTGCTGACGATCATCTTCTACCGCATTATCTTCCACGATCCGCTGCCGGGCCGACTCCTGCCCACGCTTTTCATCCTTATCGCCCCACCGGCGGTCGGATTCATCGCCTACGTCGACATGGTGGATGCGATCGATCCCTTCGCCCGTATCCTGTTCAACACGGGGCTTTTCATGACGCTGCTCGTGGCCTCGCAGATCGGTCGATTCGCCCGTCTCCCGTTTTTTCTCTCGTTCTGGGCCTATTCGTTTCCGCTCGCGGCAATGACTATCGCGACGCTGATCTACCAGCAGCACACTGGGACTGGGTGGGCACAGTGGCTGAGCGTAGCCCTGATCACGGTGACCACCGGGGTTATTCTCTGGCTGTCGATGCTGACCCTGCAGGCGGCAGGACGCGGACAGATCTGCGTCCCCGAGTAGCGCTCATGCTTTCCTGAACGATTCGCAGTCGGTAGGCTGATGGTGAAAATTAAAACGCTTCCAAAGCGATTTCCTGACCACCATCAAGGGGTGAAGACATGACCGATAATAATTTCCGCAACGACCGCCGTCGTCTCCTGCGGGGTGCGCTGATGGGTGTGGCCGCCGCACCGATCGGCTATATGGGCGTTCGCGGCTCCAACGCACTCGCCCAGGATATGCCGAAGCTTGCCGAGGACGACCCGCAGGCAGTGGCGCTTAACTACGTGCATGACGCGACCGAAAAAGACGATATGCGCGAATCGGGAGCGGTCTGCGCCAACTGCCGGCTTTATCTCGGTAACTCGGACGATACATGGGGCGGTTGCACGGCATTCCCGGGCAAGGCGGTCAACACGAACGGCTGGTGCAGCGCCTGGGTGCAAGCCAGCAGCTAGTAGAGACATGTGTGCCAATTCGAACCTCCGTCTCGTCCTTCGAGTCGGGGGTTTTTCTTGCGCCCACAGCCGAACCAATCCACCAACACAATCCAAGGCACCCTGCATGATGCGATTTGCACTCTCCGCACTGGCTCTGCTGCTACCCGTCACCACCCTCGCGCAGATCGACGATTCAGCGCTCCCGGCTCCGATCGTGGCACTGGAGGATCGAGGCGCGACAATCGGCGAGACCTTCGAGGCTCCGGGCGAGCTCACCGGCTATACCGTCAGCTTCCAGGGCCAGACACTGGCCGCCTACGTCACTCCCGACCGGGAGCACGTGCTTGTCGGGACACTGCTGGATGATGATGGCACCAACCTGTCGCAGCCGATTCTCTCCGCCGCCGCCAATGCCCCGCGGCCGGAAAGCGAGTGGGAAGCGATCAGTGATGCCGGCTGGATCGCCGACGGCAGCGACGATGCGGAACGCGTAATCTATGCCTTCACCGATCCCAACTGCCCTTACTGCAGTCGTTTCTACGATCAGAGTCGGGACTGGGTCGAGTCCGGCGACGTCCAGATCCGCCACGTCATGGTAGGCGTGCTGCGAGAGGACAGCCTCGGCAAGGCGGCGACGCTACTGGCGGACGATGACCCCTCCGCCGCCCTGGCAACACATGAAGCGCGGTTTGACCAGGGAGGGGTAGCACCCGCCGACCCGATCCCGGAATCCACCGCGTCGATTGTCGAGGCCAACAACCAACTCATGAGCCGCCTCGGAATACGTGGCACGCCATCGGTCTACTATCGTGACCAGGATGGCGAAATCCGGCTGGCCCGCGGACTGCCCCGCGACGATCGGCTCATCGACGTGATGGGGGGGGCGCGCCCCGAGTGATCAGTACCGCAGTCGGTCGCGGCTGTGGTCGATATAGTGGGCCCGGATTCGGCGTGTCGCCGGACCCGGGCGGCCATCACCGACAGGAACGCCATCCACCGCCACCACCGGGGTCACGAACGCGGTGGCACTGGTGATGAAGGCCTCGCGTGCCTCCTGCGCTTCAGCGACGGTAAACGGCCGCTCAATGACCTCGGCGCCGGTTTCCCGCGCGTAATCGAGTACCGCGGCACGCGTGATGCCATGGAGAATGTCTTCCGAGGTCGGGCGCGTCACCAGGCTGCCGTCGGCGGTAATGATATGGGCATTGCTCGAGCTCCCCTCGGTGACATGTCCCGCCTCCACCATCCACACGTCGTCCGCGCCCTGCTCGTTGGCAAGCGTTTTCATCATCGACGGATAGAGCAGCTGGGTCGTCTTGATATCCCGCCGATGCCAGCGCTTGTCCGGCCGGGTGATGACGGACAGGCCGGATTGGGCCGCGGGCGCATCGAGCAGTGTCTGCGCCTGCGTGAACAGCACCACCGAAGGCCGGATATTCGCCGGCTGGAGAAAGCTGCGATCCGCCACGCCGCGGCTGATCTGCAGATAGACGAGCCCCTCCTGCAGATCGTTGCGACGAATCAACTCTCGATGTAGGTCAATCAGACCCGCCGCGACGGGATCGAAATCGATCGCGAGTTCAGCGAGGCTCCGGCGCAGTCGTGCCTGGTGGGCATCGAAGTCGACAAGCCCGCCATCGAGCACGGCGGTGACCTCGTAGACGGCATCGGCGAAGAGAACGCCGCGATCGAATATGGACAGACTGGCGGACGCCTCCGGCAGAAACTCGCCGTTGACATGGACGATACGTGACATCCCTGGATTCCCCTGGCACTCGATTCGCGGTTGAGGATATCACCGCAGCACCCGCCAGATCCGGACCGCCGAGCCATCGATAATCCGCGCCTGCAGCACGACATCCGCCCCGTCATCGCGGTTATCGGCCAACGCGGTGAGCCGGTAACCGCAGTCGCCGTCACTGCAGTCGTTCGAACCGATCGGGCGGAGTCTCTCGACCAGGACCTCCGGGGCCCGGTCCAGCAATGCGTTATGGGGCGCACCGCTCACTGGCCGTCCCCGGGCCCGGATCACCGGTTGCCATGCATCCCGGTGCGGCGGCGGCACCGGATCCACGGACGACCGGGACCAGTCTGTCGCATGGTCGGCCGCGCGGCGCAGGGCGAACTCCGCGGCCTCGAGCGCCCGGGCGCGATCAAGCGCGGCGGTAACGGTTCGGGTCTGAAGCATGCCCCGCTCCAGCGCCGACAGGGTGATCAGCGCCACAATGCCCACCACGGCGAGCACCCCGATCAGTGCAACGCCACGCTCGTTACCCCTCACGGACGGGCATTCCGCAGTGCGATCGTCGTTGCTACCCGCTGATTCGCCCCGGCCATCTGCAGGGCGACACCCACAAAGACGATATCCAGCCCGTCCAGCCCCGCCGCGCCGGTGACGGTTCGATCGGCATAGCCGTCACCGTTGTCATCAATGCCCGCCTCGACAGTGAGTGACTGAACACCGACGACCAGTTCCTCCCGGTCGCCACCTGTCGATTCGCGACGCCGGAATAGACTGCTTCCATCCTCGCTGCCCACCGCGGTGTCGACGAAAAAAGTCGTCCGCTCGGGTACAAGGATCTCGACCCGTTCACCCATCGGGCGGTAGCCCTCGGCAGGTACCCGGTTGATCGCTGCTGCGCCCGGCCCCCGATCGAGGGTATCAATGGCGGTCGTCGCCTGGCGGAACAGCACGCAGCCACTACCGCTGGCATTAACCACGACGACCGGTTGCCCGGGTTCTACCCCATGGGCCCGGTCCAGCGACAGGGACTCGCCAGTGACCGGTGCGCCCACGATGCCTCTCTGCCCGAGGCTCCGCAGGGTGCGGATAGTGAGGCCGTTACTCGTACTGATGGCGGGTACGGCGGGGTCTTCACCCGTGCTGACAAGGTTCCGTCGACGGTCCGGATGGCAGCCCGGATAACCGGCCTGTCGCAGTGACCCTGCGATCAGCGTCAGCGCGAGCCGTGCCCCATCCAGGTTGCGGGCCGTCGAACGGTCGATCCGTTCCATCTGGCGGGCGGTCAACAGCGACTCCCCCGCCGTCAGCAGCACGATCGCCCCGAGGCCCGTGGCAATGAGCAACCCGAGAAGGGTAAACCCGCGCTGGCGACGGAGGCCGGCCGTCATGAGAAGAAAACATAGCGAAGCTCGGCATCACCGGCGTTCCCCGGTAAACGCCAGACAAGCGTGATGGTCCCGCTACCACCGGCCTCGGCAGGCCACTCGACGGTGGCCTCGCCGTCGGGCAGCCGTTTGACGACACGATCCCGCCATGCCGAACGACGAGAGGTCGGCAGACCGGAGGGACCGTAGGCCCGAACCTGCTCCGCGAGATCGATCGCGAGGAAAAGGGCATCGGTCCGCCACTGCGAGTGGCGCAGGTCGATGCCGGCCCGGGTCTGACCGAGGATAAGGCCGAGCAGCCCCACACCGAGGATGGCAGAGGCGACCAGCACTTCGATGAGCGAGCTCCCGGCCTGGTTGCTCGGGGAGCGCGGGTTTTTCGTGACTCGCATGGCCCCAACGTAGCAGGGCCCGCCTGCGGCCGGACGACCGTCGATCGGCCGTCCGGTGCCGTCAGACGGCGGCGATCAGCCGCATTTGCTGTCACCGCAGTTGAGACAGGTCAGGCAGCCGTCCATGACCACCATGGCCTTGACATGGCACTTGCCGCAGAGCTCGGCCCCCGACGGGTAGCCGTCATCGTCCGTCCCGGCATCCCCGGCCGAATCACCCGGGTGGGCACGGTCCATCGCCTCGGCCTTTTTCTGCTCGATGTAGCGGCGCTGATGCTCGTCCAGTTCTCCCGACTCGATCATGCCGATAGAGCGCAGGTGCTGCTCGAGCACCTCGCCAATCTCGGCCACCAGCGAGGGCATGAACCGACCACCTTTCTTGAAGTAGCCGCCACGCGGATCGAAAACACTGCGCAGCTCCTCGACCAGAAAGGTGCAGTCGCCGCCCTTGCGGAAAACCGCCGAGACGATCCGGGTCAGCGCCACAATCCACTGGAAATGATCCATATTCTTCGAGTTGATGAACACCTCGAACGGCCGCCGCAGTTCGTGCTCCGTCCCCTCGTTGAGAACCAGGTCGTTCACCGTGACATAGAGAGCGTGCTCGGAGAGCGGCGTCTTGATCTTGTAGGTCTGCCCTTCCAGGCGATCAGGGCGCTTGAGCTCCTCGTGCATGTGCTCAATCGGGGCCGCCGCAGGGGCGCCACCGTCATCGTTGGGGGAGGCCTCTTCGGCGTCGGCCCGGGCGACTTCGTAGTCGACGATTTTGCTATCGATTTTTACTGCCATGGCGTCTTTCCTCAGAATTTCCCGTAGTACCCTTCCTTGAGGGCGTCGTAGAGGTTGGCGGCGGTATGCACTTCGCCGTCATACTCGACCTCATCGCCGCCTTTCACCTCGACGGTGCGGCCATCCTCGAGGCGGAAGCGGTAGGTCGTGTTCTCCAGATCCGACTCCTTGACCAGGACCCCCTGGAACGCCTCCGGATTGAAACGGAAGGTCGTGCAGCCCTTGAGCCCGTTGTCATACGCATACTGATAGATGCCCTTGAAGTCCTCGTAGGGATACTCGGTGGGCACATTGGCCGTCTTGGAGATGCTCGAATCCACCCACTTCTGGGCAGCGGACTGGATGTCGACATGCTGTTTCGGCGTGACATCATCCGCGGCAATGAAGTAATCGGGCAGGTTCCGGGTCTCTGCATCCATGCTCGGGAGCGCCCCCTCGTCGATCAGCGTGCGATAGGCGAGCAGCTCGAAGCTGAATACGTCCACCTTCTCCTTCGATTTCTTGCCCTCGCGGATCACGTTGCGGAAGTAGTGATGCGCAAAGCTCGGCTCGATGCCATTGGAGGCGTTGTTCGCCAGCGACAGACTAATCGTGCCGGTCGGCGCGATGGAGGTGTGGTGCGTAAAGCGCGCGCCCTTCTCGACTAGCGCATCCACCAGCTCCGGCTCCTCGCCGGCAATCCGCTGCATGTAGCGGCTGTAGCGGCCCCAGAGCACCCGGCCCGGGATCGTGTCACCGCTACCGTAACCATCGTCGCGAAGCTCGGGCCGCCAGGCGAGCATCCGCTCGGTGACCGTGAACGACTCCTCCATGATCGGCGCCGGGCCCTTTTCCTCGGCAAGCCGGAGGCCTTCGCGCCAGCCTTCCAGCGCCATCTCGCGGGACACCTCGTCGGTAAACGCCAGCGAGTCGGCATCGCCATACTTCATCCGCAGCATGGTTACCGTCGAACCGAGACCGAGGAAGCCCATGCCGTGGCGGCGCTTGCGCTCGATCTCTTCGCGCTGGCGCTCGAGCGGCAGCCCGTTGATCTCGACAACGTTGTCGAGCATGCGAGTGAAAAGCGCCACTACGCGGCGATACTCGTCCCAGTCGAAATGGGCACGCTCGGTAAACGGCTCACGCACGAATTTGGTGAGATTCACCGAACCGAGCAGGCAGGCACCATAGGGCGGCAGCGGCTGTTCACCGCAGGGATTGGTCGCGCGGATCTCCTCGCAGAACCAGTTGTTGTTCATCTCGTTGACCCGGTCGATCAGCACGAAGCCCGGCTCGGCATAGTCGTAGGTCGAGGTCATGATCATGTCCCAGATCCGCTGGGCCTTGACCCAGCGATAGATCCGGCAGGCGACCAGGCCGTCATCCCGAGTCAGATAGCCACTGGTGCGATTGGGCCACTCCCGCCAGAGCACCTGGTCGGGATCGTTGACATCGACGCTTCCGCTCTCCGCCTCGTCGGGCTTTATCGGGAAGGCCAGCGGCCAGTCATCGCCGTCGCGGACCGCCTGCATGAAACCGTCGGTGATCAGTAGCGAGAGGTTGAACTGACGTAGGCGCCCGTCCTCGCGCTTGGCACGGATAAAGTCCATGACATCGGGATGACCGACGTCGAAAGTGGCCATCTGGGCCCCCCGGCGACCGCCCGCGGAGGAGACCGTAAAGCACATCTTGTCGTAGATATCCATGAACGACAGCGGTCCCGAGGTGTAGGCGCCGGCGCCGGACACATAGGCGCCCTTGGGACGTAGGGTCGAGAACTCGTAGCCGATACCACAACCCGCCTTGAGGGTCAGGCCGGCCTCGTGGACCTTGTCGAGGATGTCGTCCATCGAGTCGCCTACCGTGGACGAGACGGTGCAATTGATCGTCGAAGTGGCCGGCTTGTGATCCCAGGCACCGGCATTCGAGGTGATGCGACCGGCCGGTATCGCTCCGCGACGCAACGCCCAGAGGAACTGCTCGAACCAGTAGCCCCGATCTTTCTCCGGCTCGACATCGGCGAGTGCCCGAGCGACCCGCTGATAAGTGTCATCCACCGTCTCGTCGATGATCACATCTTCCTTGGACTTGAGCCGATACTTCTTGTCCCAGATATCTGCGGAGGCGGGCTGGATGGGGATTTCCGTTACGGCTTTGGGTAGCGCACGCAGTTTCGTTGCGGTCGTCATGAGGTTCTCCTTGCGCTTATCGATTCGGCTGCGGAACCCCGCCAGAGGCGGGTTGCCGGCGGTTATCCACAACATGTACAGGTGTTTTCCCAAGTCACCACTACATATTGTGTAATGGCCCACAGTCTAAACCAGGACGGGCACAAGTCAATTCGGGCGGGAGGGGGTCAGCACTCGATATCGTGCTCGGTAACCGGGATGAATCGAGCGCCGTCGCACTCCGGTTGCAGGACGAGGATATCGGCCTTGCGAAAGATCCCGGGACCCAGGCCCTGGCTTTGATGGGCGAGCGCCTCGACCGTCGGTATATCCATCGCCGAGTCGGGCAGGTCGAGCAGGAAACCGATAATCCGTTCATCATCGAGGGCAAGCGCCCAGTCGGTCTCCGTTTGCACGCGCTGGAGCTCGCGCTCGAGGTCGGCATCGGTCGAAGCCGCTGATTGACCGCTGGCGACCGCAGTCAGCAGGCGTTCACCCAGCGCCCCACTCGCGTCGCCGCTTCGGTCTCCCGGGACTTGCGCGCCCCCGGCGTCGACGAACGCACGGGCAAAGGTCAGCCGATCAGGCCGGGCAGACTGCCGCACTGCCTGGCGCCCGGCGGCGACGGCATCACGTATACGTGCCACCTGTCTGGCTCGAAATACCGCCACTATTCGTAGCCATCATAGTCGCTGAACTGGCTGGTCGCGCTGTAGTCGCGCTGGACGCGCAGTTTCGCGGCGATGAAAGCGCTGTGCTCGACGTGGAGCAGTTCGGCGATCTTGCGCACGAGGTGTTCCTCGTAGCGATCCATCTCCGAATCGGCCAGGCAGACCCGCCAGAGAAGCTCCACCACCTTGCACTTCTGCTGATAATTGAATTGCTCGTTGATCAGCTGACTGAAATCGAAGTGATCGGTCGCCTCATGCACTTCCTGATCCGCCAGTTCTATGACCTCGGCTGTCTCTTCGGGCGATAGGCCGAAGACCTCGATAATGCCGTCGTGAATCGCCTGGAATTCGACACTGTCACGCTGATCGTCCGCCTGCGCCATCTCGATGAGCAGCGCGGCCGTGGCAAGCTGCAGTCGGTGCGTTTCGGGGTCGTCGGTTGATGCTCGCGCCGGGTTCATCCGCCGTTCATAAAACTGCTTGATCGCTTCAATCATCTCCAGAACCTGCTTCCTACTGTCCGGGCTTTCCGTCTTATCAGGGCTCATCCGTCATGTCGACCACGGCCACCGATGCCGACCGCGTAACCCGCAATCGGTGACCCGCTTGGATCCGGTCGGGATCGTCGAGTTCATTAAGCCGGACAAGCTCATCGATATCGACGTCGTGGCGTATCGCAATCGCCTCTAACGTCTCACCGGGACGGACCTCGTGATGATGGCCACCCACCGCGGCCGGCATCGATCCCGCCATTGGCAAATCCAGGCGCTGCCCGGCGCGCAGCCGCCGCGGATCGGCAATACCGTTGGCAACCATCAGCGCCTGCAAATCGATATCGTAGCGTTGCGCTATCGCCGAGAGCGTCTGCCCGGTCGTCACGGCATGCTCGCGGGTCGGGCGCTGGTTGCGATAGAGCCGATCGCCGGGCAGTCCGGCAATGGCGGTTGCCCAGTCGATGCCTCGCTCCGCCGGCAGTACCAGTTCATGCTTACGCGGGATGAATTTGCGACCGTCCCAGACCGACGGTCCCAGGCCCGGATTGAGGCGTTGCAGGACGGGGCGTTCAATCGGAGTGCCCGCCAGCAGCGTATCCACGGGCGTGTAGTGCGGGAGCCGGACGCGTACCGTCTTCAACGGCGGATCGCGCTGAAGCCCCGGGAAATAGCGTTCGGCGTCTGCGTCGATTCGCGCCGCAGCAATGAATGCCGGGTAGAAATTACGCGATGCGAAGCCGAAACGACCGCCCTCGTATTGTTGGCGAATGTCCATGTACCGCTTCGAGCCCACCTCGCGAACGGCCCGGCGCATGCCGTTGAGGCCATGGTTATAGGCGGTGATGGCGAGCGGCCAACGGCCCAGTTCGGCGTAATTGTGGGCGAGGAGCGCTGCCGCGGCGGTGCTGCTTTTCCACGGGTCGAGTCGCTCATCGACCACCGGGTCAATCTGCAGGAAGCGTCGCCCGGTCCCCGCGGTGAACTGCCAGAGTCCCGCCGCCCCGGCATGAGAGCGGGCTTGCGGGTTGAAGGACGACTCGACGTGCGGCAGGGCGGCAAGCTCGGCGGGCACACCCCGGCTGGCGAGCTCTGCGCGGATATGTGCCCGCCAGCGGCCGGATCGCACCAGTCCCTCGCGGAAGCGCTGCCGCAGTCCACCCTGAAAGCGCAGACGCTCCGCCATTTCGCGCGCGGCGCTGGCGCCCGTGCCGCCTGGCAGCCGGGCAAGGAGATCCGACTGCCGGGCACTCGCGGGCTGCATCCCCTGATCCGCCAGGGCATTCAGGGCGTCACGATGTCGATCCAGTGCTTCGCGGATGGCTTCACGACGCGCCTGCCAGTGCGGTGGGCGGGGAACATCGATCCGCGCGATGATCCGCATCTGCGGGCCAGTCTCGTGGATGACCCCCTCGTCGACGGACACCTCGGTGTAGATCCGTTGCCAGAACTCGACGGCCGGCTCCAGCGCCTCCGGAACCGGCAGTAGCGCCGGAGTCTCCGCCGCCGACGCGGAGACCATACCCCCCACCAGCAGGACGGTTTGCAGCGCGCGACGAAGCGTTAACATGGCATTCTCGATGTGGGGGTGAACTACCCGATCGATATTAGTCGTGGAGGACGTCGCAGACAATGCAGCCGCTTCAATGGATTCTCGTCGCCGCCGTCCTGCTGATCTCGACCGGTACCGCCCTCCACGCCCTGCTCTTCAAGCGCGACCCGGCGACGGCATTCGGCTGGATCGCCTTCTGCCTGCTGTTTCCCGTTGTCGGCCCGGTGTTCTATTACCTGCTGGGGATCAACCGTATCCAGATGCGTGCCCGCCAGCTGCGGGGTGAACACACCAGCAGCCTCGATGTCGACAACGCCAGCGTCGCCGACCCGATTCCAGCCGCGTTCCGTACCCAGGCCCAGATCTCCCGCGCCGTGACGGGGCTGCCCATGACCCGCGGCAATGTCATCGACAGCCTGGTGGGCGGCGAGGCCGCCTATTCCGCCATGCTCGACGCGATCGATCAGGCCACCGACCGGGTCTACCTCGCCACCTATATCTTCGAGAGCAACGCCACCGGGCAGCGCTTCGCCGATGCCCTGGCAGCGGCCCGGTCGCGGGGCGTCGACGTTCGCGTGCTGGTGGATGGCGCGGGTGAGTATTACAACCGCCCGGCGATCCGACATCGGCTGCGACGCGATGGTGTTCATGTCGAGCGCTTCCTGCCGCCCCGACTGTTCCCCCCGAGCCCGGTCATCAACCTCCGCAATCACCGTAAACTGCTCATTACTGACGGGACCACCGGCTTCGTCGGCGGAATGAACATCGGGGATCGCCACCTCCATCACCGGCCCGACCATCGCGAGGGTATCCGCGATATCCATTTCCGCGTGCAGGGGCCGGTGACCCGGCAGCTCGAGGACATCTTCCTCGACGACTGGGAGTTCGTCACCGGCGACCGTCCCGAGCTGCCAGCGCCTGTCGAGCCGGCGCAGGCCGGCACCGCGATGAGCCGGACACTGGTCGATGGCCCCAACGAGGATCTGCACCGGCTAACCATGGTCCTGGTCGGCGCCGTGGCCGCGGCGCGCGAGCATGTCGCCATCATGACGCCCTATTTCCTACCGCCCCGCGAGCTGGTCGCCGCGCTGCAGGCGGCCGCCGTCCGCGGCACCCGCGTTGATATCATCCTGCCGGGACACAACAATCTGCCGTTCATGCACTGGGCAACCAGCAATATGCTGTGGGAACTGGTGAAGTGGGATGTCGGCGTCTACTACCAGCCGGGTGCGTTTGATCACACCAAGCTGATCGTCGTCGACCGGCACTACACCCAGATCGGTTCGGCCAACCTGGACGCGCGCAGCCTGCGACTCAACTTCGAGATCATGGTCGAGGTCTACGATACCGACTTCGGCGTCCGGATGGCCCGGCATATCGAGACGGCCCGGGAAAACGCCCATCGGGTCACACTGGCGGAGCTGGACGAGCGGCCGCTGCCGTCACGGATCCGTGACGCGATTGCCTGGCTGTTTACGCCGTACCTGTAGACGGCAGTATCGCGAGCCAGCCGCCAAGCAGCCCGGCCACGGCCCCCAGCGTCAGGACCGTGCGCAGGCGTCGAAACCAGCGCGGCATGGTCACCGTGGCATAGCGAAACTCCCAGAATCGCCAGGCAATGAAGCCGGCCGCGAGGAGTGGCAGCGCGATCAGGGTTGGCAGACCCAGGGCAATCCATCCCGCCAGCGCGGGGATGACCGAGGCATGGAATGAGGCCGGCGCCGGGTTGTGCTGCCCCATGGCGAGCCCCCAGTGAATTGCGCCGATGAACGAAAGGATGACCGCGCCGTAGGCGAGCAGCCATTCCAGCGTCCACGCCAGCCCGAGCCACGGGCCAGCGGCCGTCGCCGCGAATGGCAGCAGGCCGAGATAGCCCATCCAGTTCGCCGCGACCGGATGGCTCTGCGGGGTATCGATCCGCGCAATCGCTTCGCGCAGGCCACCGACAAAGCGTCCCTCAATAAAGACCTGTGGCAGCGTCGCCGACCCGGTGAGCGCCTTGAGACCCGCGAACCGCTCACGATTCTCCGCCGATCCCATACCCATCTCGATGGCGCGCCAGTCCCGGCCGGAGGCCTCCAGCAGCTCATCGAGGCCGCCCAGATCCGTAACGGTTGAGTGAAAGACAACCACCTCTGCGCTGGCGGCGAGATCCTCGAGAGTCGATTCATCCGACATGGTTCACCCCGGCGTTGAGAATTCCGCGATCATGATAAAGTCGAAGGATATAACACCCAATCGATCATCGCGTATTCCGGAGGTTTCGATGTCGCGTCTGCGTTTGCTGGCACTGAGTCTGATAACGGCAACCACACTGGCACTGACCGGCTGCGCAGGCGTCTCACCCGAGGATTATGCCGGTCAGACCCCGGAATTCCGGATCGAAGACTATTTCGACGGCGACGTGAAGGCCTGGGGAATGTTCCAGTCACGTAGTGGCGAGGTGAAACGTCGGTTTACGGTGGACATCGAGGGCACCGTCGAAGGCGACCGCATCACCCTCGACGAGCGATTCACCTACGCGGACGGCGAGACCGACCGTCGAGTCTGGGAAATCGAGCGCATCGACGAGCACACCTACGAGGGGACCGCCGGCGACGTGGTGGGTGTCGCCGAAGGCAAGCGTTACGGCAACGCCCTCAACTGGCAGTACACCCTTGCCCTCGAGGTCGGTGATCGCACCTGGAATGTTCAATTCGATGACTGGATGTACCTGAGCGACGAGGACACCCTCATCAATACCGCGGAGGTCAGCAAGTTCGGCTTCCGGGTCGGTACGGTCACCCTTTTCTTCCGCCGCGACGATGCCAACAGGAATGACGGCAATGGCTAGAATCCTCCTGGCCACCCTCATGATGCTGACCCTGGGTCTGACGTCCGCCGCGAACGCCGCGGTGGTGGAGAAAGGCGCGCGTTTCGAGGAGCGGATTGATCTGGACGGCGAGCGTCTCGAACTGACCGGGACCGGCATCGTGAAATACAGAATCGTCTTCACTGTCTATGCCGCCGGCCTCTACCTCCCGCCGAATACGTCCAGCACCGAAGTTCTGGCGGCGGACACGCCCCGGCGCCTGGAAATCGAGTATTTCCACGACATAAGCGCCGACGACATCATCCGCGGGGCAAACACCAAGCTGGCCGAACAACTCAGCGCTTCGGAACGGGATGAACTGCAGCCAAAGATCGAGCGCTTCCACTCCCTGTTCCAGGCGGTTAGCGATGGCGATCGCTACCGTATGGAATACGTCCCCGGTGAGGGCACACGACTATCCTTCAACGGTGAACCGGTCGGTCAGGTGGAAGGCGAGGCATTCGCCGCCGCCTACTTCGGCATCTGGCTGGACGCAGACAACCCGCTGTCAACGCGGCTACGGGATGGCCTGCTCACCGACGTCAACGATACATCAGCGGACTGACTAGCGGATCCGGTGCCGGGCGAGCCCCCGTGTCACGGGTTCGAGGAAGGCGTCAGCGCGCTGCGCCGGGGTCGCAGTAACGCCGCTGACGACAACGAACAGGCCAACCGCGAGCAAACCGCCACAGACCGATGCCGGGATACCCAGCGGGTCGATGCCGGTTACCTGCAGCCAGGTGACCGTGACACCGGCACCGACCATGCTGGCAATCGCGCCAGGGGCGGTTCCACGGCGCCAGAAAAAGCAGCCCACAATGGCTGGCACGGTTACCAGTAACCCGGATGAGGCGGCGACGGAGAGGACCGTTATCAGATCCAGCTGCAGCCGTGCGAAAAGAATCGCGAGCACGGTAATAACCAGCATCACTGCCTGTCCGGCAAGCATTTCGCGACCACCGCGCGGCGCGAGGGGACGGTAGATATCGCGGGCCACTAGCGACGAGAGGCTCAGCAGGATGGAATCCACCGTCGAAACCGCCGCTGCGATGATACCCACCACCAGCACGATCGCCACCGGCGCCGGTACGGCACCGGTAGCCAGGAGCCGTGGTGTCGCGAGATCGGCCTGGTCCAGATCCGGCACCAGCTGCAGCGCGGAAAACCCCCAGGTCACCGAGATCAGGGTGTAGACGAATCCCAGCACCAGGAACCCCATGAGCATGGTGCGCATCGCGCCGATGGAGGCCGTGGTAAACAGGCGCTGACTGACCTGGGGGTTACTGATGGAGAAGAAAAACCACGGCAGGGTCAGGCCGATGAAGGTCGTGAGGCTGAACAGCCCCGGCCCGGGGACACTCAGCCAGTCGCCGTGGCTCGCTGTGGTCGACTCGAGGAAAGCCCCCGGTCCCCCCAGGGCCGCCACCACGAACCCCACGGCGACAAGACTGGTGATCAGCATCACGACGACCTGCAGTGCGTCGGTCCAGAGCACCGAGCGCATCCCCGCAGCGAGCGTCCAGATGAGTGCAAGCGACGCCCCGATCAGGATGCCCTGCTGGAAGCTGATGGCATTATCGGTCACCCCCGATACCAGGTAACCGATCCCCATCAGCTGAACCGCGCTGTAGGGCACCAGGAACACGCAGGCGGTAAGCGCCATGACGCCGCCGACCAGCCGGCTGTCATAGCGATAGCTGAGCATTTCCGCCGGGGTAATGAAACCGAACGCACGGCTCGCAAGCCAGAAGCGCGGGCCGAAGATCGCCACCAGGCCGAGCCCGGCGAGGTAGACAAGCTCGAAGCCGAGCGCGCCGACGCCACCGGCATAGGTCAGCCCGGCGAGGCCGATCATCATGAAGGCACTGTAGGTCGTCGCTCCGTAGCTGAGGGCCGAGATCACACCGCCCGCCCGGCGTCCCGCCAGGTAGTACTCTGCGGCCCCGGCGCCAAGGCCCTGGCGGGCGGCGAACGCAATACCCAGGCCGATGAGCGCATACAGGACCAGCGCCGTGACAATCCCTGCCGTCATGGCCGCCAGTCCGCTACGAGCCGGCCAATCAGAACGATCACGACGACGCCGAAGACCATCCAGAAAAGAAACGCGCCCTGCCACAGTGCCACCCCCCGAAGTGGCCCGTAGGGCACGAGATAGGCAAGCACGATAGCGACGGCGAGAAGCGCGAATGTTGCGTGACTGCGTCGACGATAGTCACTCATGGCGGACCTCCCTTGCCTGGGCTTCAGTGCGTTCGGGCGCGCGGATCGGTTCCGGTCAGCAACTGCGCCGCCACGACACAGGTCAGCCCGAACGGCAGATAGCCGGCATACCCTAGCAGCGGCATCTCGAAGACGTGCAGGATCTGGGCATTGGGGATGTGGTACGTCCAGCGAGCCAGGCTGAAGATATTCCAGAGCTCCCAGCAGAAACCGCAGAACAGCGCAGCGAGCACGGCGAGCCAGGGGTCACGCCAGTTTCCCGATGCGACGCCACTGAAAAGATGACGCTCGCCAAACGCCCCCTGGATAGCCACGATCAGCAACGGAGGCGCGACCCAGACCAGGGCATAAAATGAATCGGGCCGCAGGGCGATAGCCACCAGTCCGAGCACGCCGGCCACCAGCACCGCTTTGGCGGTGCCTTCCGGCCGCGCTGGCCGCAGCCGGATGAATTGGTCCAGGCCGCGGGAGAGCGACGGCCAGGTCGCGAACAGATCCCGGGTAACCAGCACCGCCGGCAGCACGGTGCTGAACGGCAGCGCTGAGCGCAGGAACCAGTTCAGGGCATCGTGCTCGGCCACACCCGTACCGATATAGATCCAGTTGCCGGTGAACTGGTTGAGGTACTCGAAGAGATACCAGAACAGCGCGCTGGCCGGGAAAAGCGCAAGGAATCGCCATGGCTGCTCGATGAGCAGCACCCGACCACCGCGGTGCTGGATCCAGGCGCTGACCACACCGACATAAGCCACCCATAGCGGCGTAAAACTGAGTCGACGCACCATCTCCAGCCCCGGAACGGGGACCCAGGCGATCACCCAGAAGACGCCAAGCACGATCAGCGAAACCCATCCCCAGCGCGGAAACGGTAATCGCGACGATGACGGTGACGACGGTGCCCGGACCCGGTGCCGGGCATTGGCCCGCAGG
This sequence comes from Spiribacter vilamensis, assembly GCF_004217415.1. Classification (NCBI taxonomy): domain Bacteria; kingdom Pseudomonadati; phylum Pseudomonadota; class Gammaproteobacteria; order Chromatiales; family Ectothiorhodospiraceae; genus Spiribacter; species Spiribacter vilamensis. Next base: position 238,031 of record NZ_SHLI01000001.1, on the reverse strand, counting down.
ATCCGGATGATGAACGGCAGCAGGGTACCAACGATCAGGATCGCGTAGAGCGCAAAGGCGACCGGTACGAAACTGCCGGGCGCAGGCTCGAGGGGGCGCGGCGGAAAGCGCAGATACGCCCCCGGATCGCCGTTAACGATCGCCACACCTACCAGTGGCGCGATCACCATCAGTATCACGATCACCAGGGTCTGGAGAGCGTGACGCTGCCAGCCGCGGAGCGACCGCTCAGTCGCCGCCGGAACCATCGACCGCTACCACTCGCCACTCGAAGCCCATCGCTGCGACGGCCTCGCGCAGCGCGTCCATGGCCTTTTCCACCGCCGCCGGGGCACCCCGGAGCCCCAGCTCCAGGGAGAAGCCCTCGCCACGCAGCGTCGGCAAGCAGGACAGACGCAGATCGGGGTAGTCATGCTCAAAGCGCTCGAGCAACGGGATCATGTCGCTCTCGCGGGCACCGTCGACGGCGATAGCCTGTTCCGCCAGCCGCTCGGCGTCCTGAAAATGCGCATAGTGGTGGTCGAGCACCCAGGCCATCATCGGCCAGGCCATACTCGGAAAGCCCGGCATGAAATGGTGATGAGCAGCGCTGAACCCCGGCACCTGGTTGACCGGGTTGGGGATCAGATCCGCCCCCTCGGGGAATTCCACCAGCTGGAGTCGATGCGCAGGCTCAACCGGTCGGCCAAAGCGCTCCTCGAGTATCGCGACCCCCTCGGGATGGAAGCTCAATGATCGGCCGAGTGCCGCGGCTGCGCACTGACGCGTCCGATCGTCGGGAGTCGCCCCGATACCTCCACAGCTGAACACGACGTCACCACTCGCCAGTGTTTCCTCCAGCGTACGGGTAATCAGTGCCGGCTCGTCGCTGATCATTCTCACCCAGCGCAGCTCGAGACCTCGCTCCGCCAGCAGCCCCAGCAGGTGGGGAAAATGCTTGTCCATGCGCTTGCCGGACAGCAGCTCATCACCGATTACGATCAACCCGAACCCGGGGACAGCCTCCGTCATTAAATCGACTCCCGAATCAGCCCGAGCAACATGCCCTCGAGCTCCGCCAGCGTAGACACCGGAGTGTGCGACACACGGGGTACATCCTCCGGCCAGACCGCGTTGTCCCGATTGAGCCAGACCGCCTGCATACCATTCTCCGCTGCGCCGTAGACGTCGCTATGGACATCGTCACCGACATGAACGATCTGCCCGGCCGGGACGCCGGCCCGGCCTGCCGCCGTATCGAAGACCAGGTGCGAGGGCTTGGCCGCACCCAGCTCGACTGCCGAGAGCGCGAAATCGAAATACCCGTCCAGCCCGATGCGGGCGATCTCGGCGTTGCCGTTGGTGATGGCACCCACCGCGACACGGCCCTGGAGGGCCCGCAGCATCGGCAGCGTATCGGGGTAGAGCCTGACCGCGTGACGGGCCTCGAGGAAAACCTCGAAGGCCTCCTCTACCAGCGCCTCAAGCGCATCGCCGGCGTACCCCGCCTGCTCGCCGGCGCGACGCAGGCCGGCGCGGCGCAGTGCCGTTACATCATGCGCGAGCTCGGGGCGCTCGGCGGCGATCCGGTTACGCAGTTCACGCATTCCGGCAACGTCGAAGTGTTGGGTAACGGCCGGATAATGCTGCTCGAGCAACCCCTGGCAGACCGCCTCGGCATGCGGAAGCACGCCGTCCAGGTCCCAGAGCGTGAAATCGAGGTCGAACGTCACCGCGGCGATCGGTGCCCGGAGCATCCGGCGCGTCATCCTCGAGCCTCCCCGTCCAGTGCCCGCCAGACGCAGCGTCCGTCGCTTTCGCGGTCGAGCTGATCGAGCCATGACGCATGGGCGGCGATTTCCGCCGCGGTGGGCTCGACGACCCGTAGCCGTGGGCGGTCGGCGCTGACTGGCTGGTCGCTCTCGATCCGTTGCGCGGGGCCATCCTCCTCCCGGGCGCCAAGGTGCAGGGTCACCTGCCCCCCGGTCATTGCCAGGTACACCTCGGCGAGGATCTCGGCGTCGAGCAGGGCGCCGTGGAGCGAGCGACCGCTATTATCGATCGCATAGCGACGGCACAGGGCATCGAGGCTGTTGCGCTGGCCGGGGTGACGCCGGCGGGCCAGCGTCAGGCTGTCGGTCACCCGGCAATGATCCGCTATTCGGCCCCAGTCGGTACCGAGCCGGCCCAGTTCGCTGTCGAGGAAGCCGACATCGAAGAGCGCGTTATGGATAATCAGCTCGGCGTCGGCCACGAAATCGAGAAAGGACCGCGCGATGTCCGCAAAACGAGGCTTGTCCATCAGGAACCGATCGGTAATCCCGTGCACTTCGACCGCCTCGGGATCGACCGCCCGGTCGGGGTTGATGTATTCGTGAAAGCGGCGCCCGGTAGGCCGGCGCTGCTCGACCTCGTAGCAACCGATCTCGATGATCCGGTGACCGTTTTCCGGCTCGAGGCCGGTGGTTTCCGTATCCAGAATGATCTGGCGCATCAATCCGCCGCCCTTTCCAGTTCGTCGATCCCCTGGTTGGCGAGATCATCGACGCGTTCATTACCGTCGTGCCCGGTGTGGCCACGCACCCAGTGCCAGCGTATCTCATGACGCTGCGAAAGCGTATCCAGACGCTCCCACAGGTCACGATTCTTGACCGGCTGGCGACTGGCAGTCTTCCAGCCACGACGCTTCCAGGCATCGATCCACTCCGTAATGCCCTTGCGTACATACTGGGAATCGGTCGTGAGATCCACCGACGATGGCCGACCGAGTGCCTCCAGGGCCTGAATAGCCGCCATGAGCTCCATGCGGTTGTTCGTGGTCTCCCGCTCACCACCGTGCAGGGTCTTCTCTACCCCGTCCCAGCGGATCAGAACACCCCAGCCACCTGCCCCGGGATTCCCCCGACAGGCGCCGTCCGTGAAAATCTCAACCGGCGTCATGCCAGCTCTCCCTTCGATTTCGAGTGGCCCCGGCACCGGCCTGCGTCAGACCGCCGGGGATGATTTCAAACCGGCGTCGCCACTGACGGGGCGCATCCACCGATCCATTGACGCGCTTCTGGCCAATCACCAGGTTGACGCCACCCATCCAGTTGAGGCCTGCCCCCAGCGCTTCCCGGCGATGGTTCGTGTCGGGATGACGCTGCAACCACCAGCGACTCAGCGGTGGCGGGAGAGCGGCCAGCCCCTCCGGTCGCCGGGGCACCATACCCAGCAACATCATCCAGTCGGCAACGCGTCGGGCGGCAAGATAACGCCCCGACCATGGCGGCGTCCGGGCATTACTCGACATAACGCGGCGCAGCCCCCACAGGCTGTAGGGGTTGAACCCCAGCACCATGAGATGCCCCTCCGGCGCGAGGACGCGGGCGGACTCGCGGATGATCTGGTGGGGAGCGCCACTGAATTCCAGCTGGTGGATCAGGATAACCACATCGACGCTGCTCGATGCCAGCGGAATCACTCGACTGTCCGCCTCCAGGTCGATCGGCCCACCCGGCAAGTCGTCCATCACCCACTGACGGACGTTACCGAATACCGCCGGACTGACACCGCCCCCGTAGGCCCCGATCTGGAGGACGCGCCGGGCGTACAATCCGGCCAGGCGCCGTGTCAGCAACCGCGATTCACGTTCGGCGAGATCCTGCCCCGCCGGGGTGGCAAACCATTCATGCAGCGCACGCATTGATGACTCCTCCCTGCGGTTGACCGGAGATTGCCAATTGAGGCGATTGTTCGGTCGGGGTAGCATGCGGCAATGATTGAAATTACCCCAATCCCCGTTCTCAAGGACAATTATACGTGGCTCATCCACGAGTCACAGTCTTCCGGAGCGATCGTTGTCGATCCCGGCGACACGGCGCCGGTGGCCCGCGCACTCGAAAGCCTCGGGCTGCAATTGAGCGCGATCCTGATCACGCATCACCATGGCGATCATGTTGCCGGCGTTGAGGGGCTTCTGGCGGACGCTATACCGGTCTACGGACCGGCGGACAGTAACATCCCCTGTCTTACCCACCCGCTTCGGGCCGGCGACCGGCTTGTGCCTGACGGGATAGATATGCCGCTGGAAGTGCTCGCGGTCCCCGGACATACCCTGGACCATATCGCCTATCGGGGCGATGGCGTGCTTTTCGCCGGCGATGCGCTTTTCGCGGGCGGCTGTGGCCGCATGTTCGAGGGCACGCCAGCGCCCATGCAGGGCTATCTCGCCACGTTACGCGACCTGCCCGCAGACACTGCTGTCTATTGCGGGCACGAGTACACGCAGGCAAACCTCGAATTCGCTGTCGCCGCCGAGCCCGAGAACGAGGCGCTGCAGGCACGCCTGGAGCGTGTGCGTGAACAGCGTCGGCGCGGTGCCATTACGGTGCCCTCCACGATCGGCGAGGAGCGTGCCACCAATCCATTCCTGCGCTGGGACAGCGCGGCGGTCGTACGGCATGCGACCGAGCGCGCGGGACGCGTTCCCGAGGGCCCGGCAGATGTCTTCGCCATCCTCCGCGACTGGAAAGATCACTTCTGAGGACCCTCCCTTGAACCGCTACTGCTTTGGACCGCTACTGACGGTCTTTCTAATCGCCGGCTGCGCCGGTGTCTCCGAGCAAACGACATCTCCCGGCGCCGACAAGGCGGCGTCTTCCGGCGGATCCCCGGCCGGCGCCGCCGCACACCCCATGACCGGCCCGGGATCGCCACATGACGCGAGCGATGCTGATGCCGCCGGGGACACGGCGGAAACGGCGACCGATGTCTGGGAACGGATCCGGCGTGGATACGCCATCCCCGACCACGACAATCAGCGTGTGCGCCGCCAGCTGGCCGACTACGCCACCTATGGCGACTACTGGCGGCGGGTGTCGCAGCGCGCCCGTCCTTATCTCTATCATATCGTCGAGACACTCGAGTCCCGCGATATGCCGCTGGAGCTGGCACTGCTGCCGATTATCGAGAGTGCATTCCGGCCATTCGCCTATTCCCACGGCAGTGCGGCCGGCATCTGGCAATTCGTCCCTGCCACCGGTCGGCATTACGGCCTGGCGCAGAACTGGTGGTATGACGGCCGGCGCGATGTACTCGCCGCCACCGCCGCAGCGGTAACCTATCTCAGCTACCTCGGCGAGATGTTCGAGGGTGACTGGCTCCTCGCCACCGCCGCTTACAACGCCGGAGAAGGCACAGTACTGCGGGCGATCGAGCGTAATCGCCAGGCCGGCCGCCCGACCGATTACTGGTCGCTTGACCTGCCCCGCGAGACCATGAACTACGTCCCACGGCTGCTGGCAATCAGTGAGCTGGTGGCGAATCCGTCGGCGCATGGCGTCGAGCTGGAACCGATCCCGAACGACCCGGTGGTGATCGCCGTTGACCTTGACCGCCAGATCGATCTCGCACTGGCGGCCGAACTGGCCAATATCGATATGGAGACCCTCTATCAGCTCAACCCGGGCTACAACCGCTGGGCCACGCCACCATCCGGGCCTCATCGTCTACTCCTGCCAAAAGACCACGCACCCCGATTCCGGCAGGCACTGGAGGGCACACCCGAAACCGCGTGGATGCGCTGGCAACGGCACCGAATCGGTCGGGGCGACACCCTGGGAGGCATTGCCGACGAATATCACACAACGGTAGCGTCCCTCCGCGATGCGAACCAGCTCGACGGCGACACGATCCGTCGAGGCGATCACCTGCTCGTACCGATCGCCAGCCGCCCGAGCGGTGAGTATGCGATGACCGCGGGCGCGCGTCGACAGGCCACCCGCGACCGCAGCCGGGGAGATGGCGAGCGGCGGCGCTACGCGGTCCGATCCGGCGACAGCCTCTGGGGCATCGCCAGGCGTTTCAATGTGGGGGTGCGGGAACTGGCGAGCTGGAACGGCATGGCCCCCGGGGACACGCTCAAAGTGGGTGAGCAGTTGGTCGTGTGGACCCGGTCCCGCGACGCCAGCAGTATTGCCGCGTCAAGTCGTTTGCAGTCGGTGACCTATTCCGTACGGCAGGGTGATTCCCTATACAGGATCGCGCGCCAGTTCAATGTCAGCGTCGGTGACCTGAGACGATGGAACGAGCTGAGTCCCGGCACCTATCTGCAACCCGGACAGGAGTTACAGATGAAAGTGGATGTGACCGCCCAGAGCGAGACCTGAGCGGTCGCCGAACGCCCGCCTATTCGCTGTCGGGCAGGGTTACGTTCAACTCCAGTACTTCGCAGTCCCCCTCGCGATCCACTTCGATCCGCACCGCGTCGTCCTCGACTTCGATGTAGCGACGAATAACCTCCAGGATTTCCTGCTGGAGGGCCGGGAGATAATCCGGACCGCCGCGGTTACCCCGCTCGCGGGCCACGATCACTTGCAGTCGCTCCTTCGCGACGGAGGCACTGCGTTTCTTCTCTGAGCGGAAATAGTCCAGGAAAGCCATTGCGTTAGCCCTTGAACAGCCGACCGAACAGGCTCTTCTTCTCGGTCAGAAAACGCTGATCACGCTCTTCACCGAGATAACGCGCGACGATATCCGCGTAGGCCTGTCCGGCGTCCGTTTTCTCTTCCATGATCACCGGCACACCAGCGTTCGAGGCGTTAAGCACCGCGGTGGACTCGGGGACAACGCCGAGCAGATCGATCGACAGGATCTCGCAAACGTCCTCGATACTAAGCATCTCGCCTTTGCCCACGCGCGATGGGGCATAGCGGGTAACCACCAGATGCTCCCTGACGGGATCGTCTCCCTGCTCCGCGCGACGCGTCTTGCTGGACAGGAGCCCCAGCACCCGGTCGGAGTCGCGGACCGATGACACCTCGGGATTGGTGACCACGAGGGCATCATCGGCGAAGTACATTGCCAGATGGGCGCCGCGCTCGATGCCTGCCGGGGAGTCACAAATGACATAGTCATGGGTGCTTGCAAGCGTCTCGAGGACCGACTGGACCCCCTCAAATGTCAGCGCGTCCTTGTCGCGGGTCTGGGAAGCCGGGAGGATCTCGAGCCCAGTAACCCGCTTGTCGCGGATCAGGGCCTGGTTGAGATTGGCCTCGCCATTGATCACATTGACGAAATCGTAAACGACCCGCCGCTCACAGCCCATAATGAGGTCAAGGTTGCGTAGCCCCACGTCGAAGTCGACGACGACCGTTTTATAGCCCGCTCGGGCGAGTCCCGCCCCGAATGCAGCACTGGTGGTCGTCTTACCAACGCCCCCCTTGCCCGATGTCACAACCACGATTCGCGCCACAGTCACCTCCCGATTATCAGAGCGCGTTGAGTTCCAGCTCTCCGTCGCGCAGCCAGACCATGGCCGGGGCGTCACGGAGTTCGGCGTTGATCTGGTCACTCAGCCGATAGTGCCCGGCGACCGCTACCAGTTCCGCCTGCAACGATCGACAAAAGATACGCGCATTCTCGTCGCCCTGCACACCTGCCAGCGCCCGTCCACGCAATGTATCGTAGACATGAATATGGCCATCGGCCATCAGTTCTGCACCGGCACTGACCGGCGCAGTGACGATCAGATCGCCGCCCCGGGCGTACACCTGCTGGCCGGAGCGCACCGGCTGGCTTACCAGTCGCGCCGCGCCGGTAGCCGTTGGCGCTGGCCGCTCGCGGCGTTCACTCGGTATCGCTTCCGCGGCCTCCGTGCGCGGTTCATCGAGGTTGCTGATGACCCCCAGTCCGGCCGTCGCCGCCTCCTGTGCCTTCATCCCGGCAGCGGCCACAGGCAACAGGTGCCGGTCACGAAGGCCGGCCACCAGTTTCGTCAGGGCATCGGGGTCGATCTTGATGCCGTCAGCCGGCACCAGCACCAGCGGCATGCCGTCGAAGAAATCCGGCGCCTGTGCGAGTCGTGCGTCAAGCTGCAGGAACAGTGCCGCTGGATCCGGTGTCAGCACCCGCAGTACGGTCAGGGTGGTCATACGACCCTTGAGTTCAAAGGCCGCTCCGGAGCGTTCGGTCACCGCCATCAGTCGAGCAACCGGTTCATGCGCCGGACGAAGCTCGCCGGATCTTCCAGACGCCCCCCGTCCATGAGCATTGACTGCTCGAGGAGCAATGAAGCCCACTCATCGAGCGGCGCGTTTCCGTCTTCGGCCAGGCGCTGGATGATCGAATGCTGCGGGTTGATCTCCAGTACCGGCGGCTGCTGCGGGAGTTCGTGGCCGGCGGCCTTGAGCATACGCTGCATGTTCAGTCCGAACTCGTGGTCACCCACGACAATACAGGCCGGCGAGTCGGTCAGTCGGCTACTGGCGCGAACCGCCGAAACCCGGTCTCCCAGCGCCTCACCAATGCGGGCGATAAGCGCTTCGACCGATTCGCTCGTCTCCGGCTGTTTCGGAGTCTCATCATCGGCACCGCCGAGCTCGTCGATTTCCAGATCGCCCTTTGCCACGCTCTGCAGCGGGGTACCATTGAATTCCGTGAGGTGGGCGACCAGCCACTCGTCCACCGGCTCCGCGAGCAGAAGCACCTCGATGTTGCGCTGGCGGAATACCTCCAGATGCGGGCTGTTGCGTACCGCTGCCAGGCTCTCGCCGGTCAGGTAATAGATCGCCTTCTGCCCCTCGTGCATGCGGCCGACATAGTCGGAAAGGCCGACACTCGAGCCACCGTCGCCATGGGTCGAATGAAAGCGCAGCAGACCGGCGACTTTCTCGGCGTTGGCGGGATCTTCCACGGGACCTTCCTTGAGTACGGTCCCGAATGCCTCCCAGAAACGCGCGTAGCGATCGTTGTCATCCCGCGCCATGCGCTCAAGGGTATCGAGCACGCGCTTGACCGAGGCGCCCCGAATGCGATCAACCAGCTTGTTGTGCTGCAGCAGTTCCCGCGAGACGTTGAGCGGCAGGTCGTCCGAGTCGACCAGTCCGCGCACGAAGCGCAGATAACGGGGCAGAAGGCGGCTGTCCCGGTCTTCCATGATGAACACGCGACGCACGTAGAGACGCAGGCCCTGACTGGAGTCCGGCTCGAAGAGATCAAACGGTCGCTGGGCCGGTATGAACAGCAGCGAGGTGTAGGACTGATTGCCCTCCACCTTATTGTGAATCCACTCCAGTGGCGGCTCCGGATCGTAACTGAGCTGCTGATAGAACTGGCGATACTCTTCGTCGGTAATCTCGGATTTGGGCCGCATCCACATCGCGGACGCCTGGTTGGCCGTTTCCATCTCGCCCTGCTCGTTTTCGAGCTCGATGGGCAACGCGATGTGATCGGAGTAGCGACGCACGATCTGGCGCAGCCGATTGCGATCGAGGAACTCATCCTGACCTTCGGCCAGGTGGAGAGTGACCGCCGTGCCTCGCCGATCGCGCGGGAGTGATTCGAGGCTGAACTCCCCCTTCCCGTCCGAGCGCCAGAGAACACCCTGGTCAGCCGCTTCGCCGGCGCGGCGGGTATGCACGGTCACCTGATCGGCAACGATGAAAGCGGAATAGAACCCGACGCCGAACTGCCCGATAAGCTGGGCATCCTGTTTCTGGTCGCCGGTCATCGCGTCGAGAAAGCGTCGGGTCCCGGAGCGCGCGATGGTGCCGAGGTTGTCGATGACATCCGCACGGTTCATACCGATGCCGTTGTCACTGATCGTCACCGTGCGCGCGTCGTTGTCGACCGCGATCGACACCCGCGGATCCGGATCGTCCTCGAGCAGTGTCTTGTCCTGCAGTGCCTCGAAGCGCAGCCGGTCGGCGGCATCCGCAGCGTTGGAAACGAGCTCCCTGAGGAATATCTCGCGGTTGCTGTAGAGGGAGTGGATCATCAGATCCAGCAGCTGCCGGACCTCGGCCTGAAATTCGTAGGTTTCCGCGGCTTTCTCTTCGTTACTCATTCCTGTTTCCGTTTTGTCCCGAACCTGACCGCGTAGTGGGGGCGGGCGCCCCCTTTTTCAACGGCGGTCAGAAGGCCTCGCTGGGATTAACCCGTCCGTGGCGGCCGATCTCCGGGATTTCCCGGCCAGGAATGTACTCACCGGTCACCATCTGCTTGTAGCCCATCCCCGGACCAACCATCGGATAGACCGATGTATCGGGGTCGACGCCCACCTCAAGGAAGGCCGGACCATCGAACTGGATAAACGCCTCAAGCGTAGTGGCCATCTCGGCAGGATCGGAAACACTGCGGGCAAACTCGAAGCCATCGGCCTCGGCCGCCTTGATAAAGTTCTTGCGGTGCAGGGACTTGTCACTCCCCGAAAAACGGTCGCCGAAGTAGAGTTTTTGCCACTGCCGCACCATGCCATCGCCGACATTGTTGAGTAGCAGGATCTTCACCGGCAGACCATAGGTCGTCACCGTCTCCATCTCGCCGAGATTCATGCGCAGACTGCCGTCGCCATCGATGTCGATCACCAACTCACCGGGATTGGCGAACTGGGCGCCAATCGCTGCCGGCAGCCCGAACCCCATGGTGCCCATGGAGCCGGACGTCAGCCATAGTCGCGGGCGACAGTAATCCAGGTACTGCGCCGCCCACATCTGATGCTGGCCGACACCGGTGGTGATGATCGCATTGCCCCCGGTCAGGTCATTCAGCGCCCGCATCACCGCCTGCGGCTGGATGAGCTCGCCGTCCCGCTTGAAATCCATCGGATGACGCTCCCGCAGCGTCCGGCAATGCTCGCCCCAGGCGTCGTAATCGGCACTGAAGCCCATGCTGCGTCCGTGTTCAAGGAGCTGGTGGAGCGTGCTGCCCGCCTCGCCGACATGCGACCAGGTGACCTTTTTGACCTTACCGATCTCGGCGGCGTCGATATCGATATGCGCGATATTCTCCGCGTTCGGAGCGAACAGCTCCGCTTTCGCCGCGACACGGTCATCGAATCGGGACCCAACGGCAATGATGAAATCGCAGTCTTCCACCGCGTAGTTGGCGTAGGCCGTCCCATGCATGCCGAGCATGTGAAGATGCAGATCATCGGTAGTATCGACGGCTCCCAGCCCCATCAGGGTGCTCACGCTGGGGATCCCGTACTCGTGGGCGAGAGCCGTCAGTGCCGCGCTACCCTCACCATGGATTGCGCCGCCACCCACATACAAGAGCGGCCGACGTGACTGCCCGAGCATCTCGAAGAACTGTCGGGCCTTGGCCTCGGCAAGGGGTGTCTGACGCAGTGATTCCATCCGCTGGCGATAGCCGCGGATTCCCAGCAGACCATCGCCCTTGAACTCTCCGACCCAGTTCTGAACGTCTTTCGGCAGGTCGACGACAACCGGCCCCGGCCTGCCGGAGCGCGCTACCTCGAATGCCGTGCGGATAGTCTCCTCGAGCTGTTCCGGACGGGTGACCAGAAAGACATGCTTCGCGCAGTTCCCCATGATGTTGACGATGGGAGCCTCCTGGAAGGCGTCGGTACCCATCGCGGCGCGCGCCACCTGCCCCGTGATCCCGACCACGGGCACCGAATCGGCCATGCAGTCACGGATGGGCGTTACCGTGTTGGTTGCCCCCGGTCCCGACGTCACCAGAAAGCAGCCGACCTTACCGGTACTGCGCGCATAACCGGCCGCCATGAAGCCGGCGCCCTGCTCGTTGGCGGGAACCACCAGTTGCATCGGGTCCCGGTCCGTCTCGGTGCGCTCACGCTCGTTGTAGCGGAAAACGGCGTCGTAGGTCGGCAGGATCGCACCACCGCTGTAGCCGAAGACGGTATCGACTCCCTCCTGCGCCATTACCTCGACGACCATCTCGGCCCCACTCATCGCCTCGCCGGCGCGAGGATGGCCCGACTTGTGCCGGGGCGTCTGGTCGGTCTGCTCGGGGTCGAGATGGGGAGCCGGTTCGTTCATGGTGAAATCCTGAAATCAGTAACTTATCCAATCGACTATACCGAGGCTTGATGCACGGCGACAAGCCTCAATCATTGCCGTCGCGAGCCTCAAAGCGTAGCGACACGGAGTTGATGCAGTAACGCAGCCCGGTGGGCTCGGGACCATCCGGGAAAACGTGGCCGAGATGCGCCTGGCATTCCGGGCAGTGCACCTCGGTGCGACGCATCCCCATGCTCCCGTCGCTCTCGGTGGCGACGGCATCATCATTCGCCGGCGACCAGAAGCTCGGCCAGCCAGTGCCAGAGTCGAATTTCTGCCGGCTATCGAACAACAGCTTCCCGCAACAGACACAATGGAACATGCCGTCGGCCTTCAGATTGTTGTACTCGCCACTGAACGGCGGCTCCGTGCCGCCCTCGCGAGCCACTCGGAACTGGGCCGGCGTCAGCCGCTCACGCCAGTCGGTCGATTTCGGATCAGTCGAGTCAGTCATGGGCATGGGCTCCTTTGTAATTTCACCTACAATATTCCGACGATTATTCAGTGAGCGAATTCCATGAGCGATACCGAACCCGCCAGCGAAATTATCCTCGTCAACATTTCGGGTAGCGACCGGCCAGGCGTCACGGCGGCATTAATGGGGATACTCACCGACTACCAGGTGCGGGTGCTGGATATCAGCCAGGCGATGGTCCACGAGAATCTCGCGCTGGCCATACTGATCAAGCTCTCGGGGGATACGGCGTCGGCACCGGTACTCAAGGACCTGCTCTACGAGGCCCACAAGCTCGAACTGCGGGTACGTTTCCAGCCCGTACCGCCGGCGGAGTATCAACAGTGGGTTCGAGGCGAGGGTCAGCCGGCCTATGTCCTGACACTGCTCGGCCGCCGGGTTACCGCCGGTCAGATCGCGCGTATCGCCACCGTCACTACGCAGCACGGGCTCAACATCGAGGATATCGTCCGGCTTTCCGCTCGCAGCCCGCTCCACGATGATCACGCGGAGAGCCGCGCCTGCCTCGAGCTGAGCCTGCGGGGTGAACCCGATGATGCCGATGCAATGAAGGCGGAATTCCTGTCCATTTCGCAGGAAATGGACATCGATATTTCCTTCCAGCAAGACAACTTCTACCGGCGCAACCGGCGCCTCGTGGTCTTCGATATGGACTCGACCCTCATTCACGAAGAGGTTATCGACGAGCTGGCACGCGAGGCGGGAGTAGGTGACAAGGTGGCTGATATAACCGCGGCGGCCATGCGCGGCGAAATCGATTTCCGCGAGAGCCTCACCCAACGCGTTGCCTGGTTAGAGGGGCTGGAGGAGAGCGTCCTCGAGCGCGTCGCCGAGCGGTTGACACTCACGGAAGGTGCCGAGCGACTGCTGAAGACCCTGCAAATGCTCGGTTATCGGACCGCCGTGATCTCCGGCGGCTTCGAATTTTTCGGGCGCTACCTGCAGGCGCGGCTGAACCTCGACACGGTTTACGCCAATCAGCTTGAAATCGCTAACGGTCGACTCACCGGTCGAGTGACAGGCCGCATTGTCGACGCCGAAAGGAAGGCTGAGCTCCTCAAGCGCCTCGCCGGCGACATGGAGATTGATCTTGCACAGGTCATTGCCGTTGGCGACGGCGCCAATGACCTACCCATGTTGCGCAACGCCGGCCTCGGTATCGCCTTCCATGCCAAGCCTCTGGTCCAGAGAAGCGCCCGCCAGGCCATCTCGACGATCGGCCTGGATGGCGTCCTCTACCTGATGGGCATGAACGACGCCGAGAATCCGCACTGATCGGCGGGTCGGTGTCCGATCAGGAGGCGGTACGACGCTTGGAGCGCACCTTCTCCTTGATCCGCGCCGCCTTGCCACGCCGCTCGCGCAGGAAGTAGAGCTTGGCCCGGCGAACGTCACCCCGGCGTTTCACCTTGATGCTCTCGATGAGAGGGCTGTGGAGCTGGAAGACCCGCTCTACGCCCACGCCATGGGACACCTTGCGCAGCGTGAACGACGAGTTGACGCCACGGTTGCGCATCGCGATCACTACACCCTCGAAGGGCTGGGTGCGCTCGCGGTTGCCCTCGCGAACCCACACGTTGACGAGGACGGTATCGCCCGCGTTGATGTCATCAAGCGAGCGGCCGGTTTTCTCGACCTCTTCGCGCTCCAGTTCTTCGATGATGTTGGTCATGCCTGCATCCCCTTGTCTTTAATTCGATTGCAGTGCCCGATAATCCTCGAGCAATGCGTGTTCACTGTCACTCATCCCGCGCCTTTCAAGCAGGTCAGGACGCTTTTCCCGCGTTCGCCCCAGTGCCTGCTGCAGACGCCACCGGGCAACCGCCTGGTGGTCGCCGCTGAGCAGCACCGCCGGCACCTTCAACCCGTCGACCACTTCCGGTCGCGTGTAGTGCGGGCAGTCGAGGAGCCCGTCTGCGAATGCATCCTGCGAAGCCGACTCGGCATGACCGAGCACGCCCGGCACCAGCCTCGAGACTGCGTCGACGACGATCATCGCCGGCAACTCACCACCGCTGACAACGTAATCACCGACGGACAGCGTCGCGTCAACTTCCAGCTCGACAAGACGCTCGTCGATTCCCTCGTAGCGCCCGCAGAGCAGGATCACCCGCTCATAGCGGCCAAGCTCCTGCACGCGCGATTCGTTCAGCATCCGCCCATCAGGCGACAGGTAGATGACCGGCGCTGGATCCGCCGCCTCACGAGCGGCCCGAATCGTCGCCCGAAGCGGTTCGACCTTCATCACCATTCCCGGTCCGCCCCCGTAGGGCCGATCGTCGACCGTACCATGCCGATCATTGCTGAAATCCCGCGGGTTCCAGGTCACCAGCTCGATGAAACCCTTCTCGATGCCCCGGCCCACGACGCCATGCGTGGTCATGGACTCCACCATCCCGGGGAACAGCGTGATCACATCGAAACGCATCCCGTCAGAACTCCGGATCCCAGTCCACTCGCATCCGCCCGGCATCGAGCTCGACCGACTGCACATGCACACCCGGCGTATAGGGGATCAGTCGCTCTCGCTCGCCGCGAACCACCAGCACATCGTTTGCACCGGTCTCGATCAGTCCGGACACGACACCCAGATTAATGCCACCGAGTGTTTCGACCGCAAGCCCCTGGAGCTCGAACCAGTAAAACGCCTCCGGGCCGGCTTCGGGCATCAATGCCCTCGCTACCATGACATGGCTTCCAAGCAGTGCCCGCGCCGCCTCCCGATCGGCTATACCATCGAAGCGCGCAACAAGGTTCTTGCCTCGCCATCCACCGTCAGCAAGCGTCCAGTCACAAACTTCATCGCCTCGGCGGAGGGTCCAGACCGGATAATCGAGTATGTTCTCGCGTGGGCGCGTCCAGGAGTGCACTTTCAACTCACCGTTGACGCCCCTGACACCGGCAATCTCTCCCATCAGGACATGGGAGTCACTGAGCGCCACGCCCGCCTGTGCGGTTGCCGGTTCAGGCGCTCTCGGCACCCTCGGCCGCTCCACGGCGTGCCTGGCGGATCAACTGCCGTGCACGCTCGGACGGCTGAGCACCCTGCGAGATCCACTGCTCGGCGCGCTCCAGATCCAGCTTGTAGGAGATTTCCTGTCCACGGGCCACCGGATTCAGGAACCCGAGCCGCTCGATAAAACTACCATCGCGGCCGTTCCGGCTGTCGGTAACAACGACATGATAGAAAGGACGCTTTTTGGCGCCAGCACGCGCCAGACGAATCGTAACCATATTATTTCCCAGTCAGTTCTGGTGACTATTAAACCGCGCAGTTTACCTAGGTGTTCAGCGCCCGCCAAGTCCCGGCGGCAGACCACCCCCGGGCGGCATTCCTCCACCCGGTGGCATACCATTGCCACCGCCCATCTGGCGCATCATTTTTTTCATGCCACCGTTCTTGAACTGCTTCATCATTTTCTGCATTTGCTTGTGCTGCTTGAGCAAACGATTGATGTCCTGGACCTGCAGCCCGGAACCGCGAGCGATACGGCGTTTACGCGAGCCGTTGATGACATCCGGGCGCTGCCGCTCACCGGGCGTCATGGCGCTGATAATGGCTATCTGGCGCCGGATCTGGCTGTCGTCCATCTGCTGACTGGCCTGCTCGCTCAGCTGGCCCATGCCGGGGAGCTTTTCCATGACGCCGTTCATGCCACCCATCTGGGTGACCTGTTGTAGCTGGCTGCGCATGTCTTCGAGGTCGAAGCCCTTGCCCTTTTTCAGCTTGCCGGCCATGCGCTCCGCCTGCTGGCGGTCAACCTTGCGTTCGGCCTCCTCGACCAGAGAGAGCACGTCACCCATGCCGAGAATGCGTGAGGCCATACGATCGGGATGGAAAGGCTCCAGCGCGTCCGTCTTCTCGCCGATGCCGAGGAACTTGATGGGTTTACCGGTGATCTCGCGGATCGACAGCGCTGCGCCGCCACGGGCGTCGCCATCCGCCTTGGTCAGAATGACACCCGTCAACGGTAACGCCTCGTCGAATGCCCGCGCGGTGTTGGCAGCATCCTGACCGGTCATACTGTCGACCACGAACAGGGTTTCGATGGGGCTCACCGCCTCGTGCACACGGCGGACCTCGTCCATCATCTCGCCATCGATGTGCATCCGCCCGGCAGTGTCTACGAGCAATACATCGTAATATCCCGTGCGCGCCTGATCGTAGGCGGCCTGGACCGCCGCCACCGGATCGGCGTTGGCGTCGGTGGGGTGGAAGCCGATTGACACCTCATCGCTGAGACGTTGCAGCTGGTCAATCGCCGCCGGCCGGTAGACGTCGACCGAGACCGCCAGCACCTTCTTCTTCTCACGTTCCCGCAGCAGACGGCCGAGCTTCGCGATGCTGGTGGTCTTGCCCGAACCCTGCAGGCCGGCAACCATCACGACGGCCGGTGGGCGTGTATTGAGGTTGAGCGCATCATTCTGCTCGCCCATCACCTGCACAAGCTGGTCGTGCACGATCTTGACGAAAGCCTGCCCCGGGGAGAGGCTGCGGGTGATCTCGGTGCCAAGCGCCCGCTCGCGAACATTGGCCACGAAAGTCTTGACAACCGGCAGAGCCACGTCCGCCTCCAGCAGCGCCATGCGTACCTCGCGCAGCGTCTCCTGGATGTTGTCCTCGGTGAGTCGGCCCTTGCCCTTGATGCGCTTGCCAATCGCCTCGAGGCGATCACTCAGATTATCAAACATGTCCGTTGGGACCTCCGCGGCCACCTGCATTCAGTTTCCGGAATTGTATCAGCGCAGATCCGATCATCGCGCGCCGATGGTCGAAGACAGGGTTTTTCTGTGCGATGATCTTTCGGGTCGTAATGGCAGAAATCGGCGCGCAGATGATCCTTTCCCTGACTACCTGGATCGCGTTCGCGTTCTACGCGCTCGCGGTGGCGGTGCTACTCGCGGCACTGCGTGGACGCCTTGCCATGCAGCGGGCCGAGCCACTCGCGCTGGGCCTCGCGGCAGCAGCGGCACTGATCCATGGCGCGCATCTATGGTTTGCGCTCTGGACGCCGGCCGGCATTGATCTGTCACTGTTCAATGCGGTTTCGCTGCTCGGCTGGCTGATGGCGCTGATGCTGGTTGTCGCCGCCGTTCGTCAGCCACTCCATAGTCTGGGACTGGTTGTCTATCCGTTCGCCGCCCTGGCTCTCATCCTGGCACAGGCGCTCGGAGTTCCCACCGCGACAACGGTGCCGGTGGGGGCCTCCGTCGACATACACGTCATCACATCGGTGGTGGCGTACGCCATTCTCGGACTCGCCAGTGCCCAGGCACTGCTCCTCGCATGGCAGGAGGGCGCTCTGCGGCGACGTCGGGCGGGCCCCATTCTCGGGTTCCTCCCGCCGCTCCAGGGCATGGAGGCCCTGCTTTTCCAGCTCGTCGCGAGTGGTTTTGTCATGCTGTCCGTCGCACTCATCAGCGGATGGCTGTTCGTCGACAACCTGTTCGCGCAGGATCTCGTCCACAAGACCGTCATTTCGATGACCGGGTGGCTTGTTTTCGCAGGACTGCTGGTGGGCCGCAGTCTCGCCGGGTGGCGGGGGCGCACCGCGATCCGCTGGACACTGTGGGGCTTTGCGCTGCTGGCAGTCGCCTACTTCGGCAGCAAAATCGTACTTGAACTGATCCTCGGTAAGGCGGCGTAAAAAAACCTTGGACGTTATCCCCCTCCCCTTCCTGTTCGGAATGCTGGGCGTGCTCATCGTCCTTTCCGGCGCGTTTTCAAGTTCGGAAACCGCGTTGATGACCCTCAACCGCTACCGACTGCGCCACCTGTCCCGCCAGGGCCATCGAGGGGCGCAGCGGGCGGAACGGCTACTGGCACGCCCGGATCGACTGATCGGGATCATTCTTCTGGGCAACAACTTCGTCAACATCGCCGCCTCTTCAATCGCAACGCTTATCGCCCTTCGGCTGGGAGGACAGGGGGCGCTGGCAGCGGCAACCGGACTCCTTACGCTGACCATCCTGATCTTCGCAGAGGTGGCGCCGAAAACGCTGGCGGCGCTGCGGCCGGAACGCGTGGCCTTCCCCGCGGCCATCGTCCTCGGACCACTGCTCAAACTCCTCTACCCGCTCGTGTGGCTTACCAATATGGTCGCCAACACGCTGCTGCGTATTCTGGGCGTCAGCCCCACCGAAGGCGGTCAGACGGCCCTCAGTCGCGAAGAGCTCCGAACCGTGGTCAATGAGACCGGGGCCATGATCCCGCGTCGCCACCAGCGCATGCTGCTTGGCATCCTCGACCTGGACCAGGCGACGGTCGACGACATCATGGTGCCGCGCAACGAGGTGGTCGGCATCGACCTTAACGATGACTGGGGTCGGATCACCGAGCAGATCGCCGGCTCGGAGTACACGCGATTACCGGTCTTCGACGGCGGCGTGGATACGATTCGGGGCGTGCTTCATATCCGCCGCGTACTCACCGCCATGCTTGATGGCGCCCTGACCCGGGAGCGCCTTCTCGAGCATGTGCGCGATCCGTATTTCATCCCCGAAGGAACGCCACTGCACCAGCAGATGCTGAACTTCCAGGCGGAGCGGCGCCGGATCGGCCTGATCGTGGACGAGTACGGCGAGTTCCATGGCCTGGTTACCCTGGAGGACATCCTCGAGGAAATCGTGGGCGAGTTCACCACCGACCCTGCCGAGGCGATCCGCGACATACACCGTCAATCCGACGGCAGCTACCTCGCCGCCGGCAGTGCCAGTGTGCGGGAGCTGAAACGTCTACTGGGCTGGGAGTTGCCGGCGGAAGGGCCAAAGACCCTGAACGGGCTGATCCTCGAGCATCTCGAAACCATTCCCGAACCCGGCATCAGCCTGCTTATCGACGGCCACCCGGTCACCGTTCTCCAGGCAGAGGAAAACCGCGTGAAGGTGGCAAGGCTGGAACGTCGCGTCTATCCCCGGAATCGACCGGCGGGGATGGAAAACTAGCCGGATAGCGCCGGAAGTCACCCTCCGTCGCGACGCCAGACGGTGCCATCGGGCTTGTCCTCGAGCACGATGCCCTCGGCCAGCAGCGCATCGCGGATCGCATCCGCCCGCGCGAAATCCCGTGCCGCCCGGGCGGCGGCCCGCTCGGCTATCCTTTCCCGGATGCGCTCCGCACTGGCATCGTCCGCCGTCGCGCCGCCCTGGAGGTACTCCGCCGGCACTTGGTTGAGCAGCCCCAGGACCCGACCGAGTTCGCGCAGCGTGGTACCAAGCCCATCCGCCCGGTCCTCGTCATCGGCCTCGCGGGCCCGGTTGATCGACCGCGCCAGGTCGAAGAGAACCGCCATTGCCAACGGTGTATTGAAGTCGTCATCCATCGCCGACTGAAACCGATCCCGGAACGACTGGCTGTCGGTGTCCTCCGAACGCGCCCCGGGAAGTCCCCGCAGCGCGGTATAGAGGCGCTCCATGCCGCTGCGCGCCTGCAGCAGGGCGTCGGCCGTATAATTCAGCGGACTGCGGTAGTGGCTCGAGAGCAGGAACTGGCGCACCGTCTCCGCATCGTGCCGCGCGAGCACATCGCGGACCGTTGTGAAATTCCCCAGCGACTTCGCCATTTTCTCGTCGTCGATCCGGACATGACCGTTGTGCATCCAGTAGTTGACGAAATGCTCGCCGGTGGCGGCCTCCGACTGGGCGATCTCGTTTTCATGGTGCGGGAATTTCAGATCAATGCCGCCGCCATGGATATCGAACTGGTTGCCCAGACAGTGCGTCGACATCGCCGAGCACTCGATGTGCCATCCCGGACGCCCCCGCCCCCAGGGGGCATCCCAGCTCGGCTCGTCGGGCCGGGCGGCCTTCCAGAGGGCAAAGTCGGCCGGGTCCCGTTTCTCCTCCGCGGCATCGACACGGGCACCCGCGCGCAAATCCTCGAGGCGTTTGCCGGAGAGGCGGCCATACTCGGGGAAACGACCCACCGCATAATAGACATCACCCGCCGACTGGTACGCATAGCCACGCTCGATGAGCCGCTCGATCATGGCAATGATTTGATCGATGTGCGCCGTTGCACAGGGCTCTTCGTCCGGGCGTTCGCAGCCCAGCGCATCGGCGTCCTCGTGCATCGCGTCGATGAAGCGCGGCGTCAGCGCATCGATCGATTCACCCAGGGCAGCAGCACGGGCGATGATCTTGTCATCAATGTCGGTGATGTTACGGACGTAGCGAACGTCGTAGCCGCTGAAGCGCAGATAGCGCACGACCATATCGAAGACGACCATTGCGCGGGCATGTCCGAGGTGACAGTAGTCATAGACTGTCATGCCGCAGACGTAGAGATTGACGCGCGGCGGATCGATGGGCACGAAGGCAGACTTCCGTGCGCTCAGGCTGTCATGGATCTCAAGCATCCGAACCGGCTCCCGAGGCGACGGCCGCCGCCCGCTGTAAACGCAGCCGACGGATCGCCGCCGGCATGATGTGAATAATGGCGCCGAGCGCCGGCCCGTGATCGAGGCCGGTCAGGACCTGGCGCAGGGGCTTCATGAGGGCCCCGCCACGGCGGCCGGTCGCCTCCTCCAGCTGCGCACGAAGCGCTTTCCAGTCGCTGGTATCCGCCGACTCGAGCATCGTCAGGACGGTCTCGAAAAACTCTGGCCCCACCTCGGTGGCCCGCGCCCGGGTGGCGTCGGTCATAACGTCCCGATCGTCGAACAGCCGCACGGCCCAGTCGTTGAGCTCGCCGGCCGACTGGAGATTGGGCTGTACCAGGGCGATGAACGCCGGGATCAGTTCATGCGGGATGCAGCTCGCCTGCAGGGCCGGCCGCAGTGTCTCGAGTGGAGCCCGGGCCATGGCCAGGGATTGCCAGTGTCGCAACTGGCGCTCGTCAAAGCGGGCGGGACGCCGACTCAGCCGGGAGACGTCAAAGCCCGCTGCAAGCTGATCGAGCGTTTGCAGCGTCTCGTCGGGGACGGGGTTGCCGAGGCGGGCCAGATAGTTGCAGATCGCCTCCGGGAGCACCCCACGATCCCGCAGGTCATCGATGCCCGGTGCACCCCGGCGCTTCGACAGCGGCGCATCCCGTTCATCCACCACCAGCGAAAGATGCCCGTAGCAGGGTGCGTCCAGCCCGAGTCGTTCAAGAAGTACGAGCTGACGGGGTGTGTTGGAGAGGTGATCCTCGCCACGGAGCACATGGGTAATTCCCATCAGCGCATCATCCAGCGCGTTGGCAAAGAGGAAGGCCGGGCTGCCGTCGGCGCGCTGGATGACCGGATCATCCAGATCCGCGGCCGGAAATGACTGCTCACCCCGCAACCGATCGGTGAACCCGATTACCCCGTCCGCCGGCATACGCAGGCGCAACACCGATGGTTCGCCGGCCGCGACCCGCCGCGCCGCCTCCGCCGGATCGATGCCGGCGCAGCGGCCATCGTAACGCGGCGGTTCACCGGCACGCTGTTGTCGATCCCGCAGTGCCGCCAGGCGCTCGATGGAGCAGAAACAGGGATAGGCCGCATCAGCGGTACGCAACCGCTCCGCCGCATCGGCATGGAGCGCTGCCCGCCGGGACTGCTGCCAGTCCTCGGGGTCGTCGATGCCCGGACCGGCGTCCCACGCAAGCCCGAGCCAGCGCAGATCCGACTGCAACCCGTCGATCGCGGTGGCGTCGCTTCGTGCCGCGTCACTATCCTCGACCCGCAGCATAAAAACACCCTGGTGGTGTCGTGCCAGCAGCCGATTGAAGAGCGCCGTGCGGAGATTGCCGATATGCAGCCGACCCGAGGGGCTTGGCGCGAAACGTGTGCGGACGACCTTATCGTTCATCTTCTCAATGGTAATGGAACCACCGCTTGCATGCAGCCGTCGGCAACGTCATCTTGCCCGGATGGAGCGCATGCGTTTTGACACCGCTGAATCACCCGTCCTGTTCATTGCCGACCTGCATCTGGATACCGACCGTCCGGCGGCGACCCGCGCCTTTCTGCGATTTCTCGAAACCACGGCCGCCGAGGCCGCGGCGCTGTTCATCCTGGGCGATCTCTTCGAGGCCTGGGTCGGTGACGATGCCCGGCCGTCCGACGACCCCGTGGCGCCCGCACTGGCAACACTCAGTGCCCGGGGCACGCCGGTCTATCTCATGCATGGCAATCGCGATTTCCTCATCGGCACGGATTTCTGCCGGGCCGCACAGGCTCAATTGCTGGCCGAACCCACGGTTGTGGCGATAGACGGCGAGGCGGTGCTGCTCGAGCATGGCGATGCCCTCTGCACCGACGATGTCGCCTACCAGGCCTTCCGCCGGCAGGTCCGGGATCAAGACTGGCAGAGAACGTTCCTCGCCCAGCCCGTTGACCGGCGCATCGAACAGGCCCGGGATCTCCGCCGCCGCAGCGGCGAGGCCATGGCGGGGAAGACCGCGCGGATCATGGACGTCAACGCCGACACCGTCGACCAGCGCCTGAGGGACTGGGGCGTGCGACACCTGATCCATGGTCATACACACCGCCCCGCCATCCACCAACTGACAGTCGACGATCACCCGGGCACCCGCGTCGTGCTTGGCGACTGGTTCGAGCAGGGCAGCGTCCTGCGCATCGACAACGGTGTCTCAACGCTCGAGACGCTGGGTTTCGACGGCTAGGCGCTCGTCGGCCGCGGCCCGCACCGTTGCGTCGATATCGTGTTGACGGATCTCATCGAGCAGGCGTGGTTCGCGAATACGCCCGATCGCCAGGTGACGCAGGCATGGCTCCCGGGCGCTGCGCGCGACATGCGCGATGATCTGGTGATCGGAACAGGCCTGGAGTGCGGCCCGGCGATAACCGATATCGAGCATGTCACCGCCCGCCAGCAGCTGGCGGTAACGTGCGCGAGCCGCCTCGCGCACCGAGGCGTCGCGATCGCGCTCGAGAACCGATCGGAGGATCACCAGATCATGGAGCCGACCCACGGCCGCCTGCCGAACACCGTGGTCCGGATCATTCATCACGATCCGGCGAAGGGCGTTGTGGCCAACCGTGGCAGCGTCGATTGCCGCGCGGCGGCAGGCCGGATCGGTATCGTGAATATCAGGCCGCGGGCGTCGACGTAACCACATGCCGAGAGTGTAAAACAGAACACCCCGCGCGCGGCGGGGTGTGTATCGATCGGTTCAACCGATCAGGGTGCGTATGCACCATCCATTAGAACTCGCCGGTCAGCCAGTAGTCGACCTGCTCGGGGTTTTCGTCGATGAAGCGTGTAATCGCCTCTTCGTAGGAACCCTCGCGCGCCTCGAACATGTAGCCCTGGAGTTTCTCGAGTGACAGGTACATGCGCGAGAGGACCTGGGAGATTTCCGGGTAATCGGCGTCGAAGCCTTCGCGGGCAAGAATATGGACCCGTTCCGGTCCACCGAGTACGCCTTCCGGATCTTCCAGGTAACGCAGATCATAGGCACCGAACTTCCAGTGCGGGCTCCAGCCGGTCACGACAATCCACTCGTCGCGAGTCGTGGCCCGCTCCAGCGCGGCCGTCATGCCGGCACCGCTCGAGGTCTGCAGGCTGTAATCGTCCATGCCGTATTCTTCGATAGCCTTTTCGGAGAGCCGGGTCAGTCCGGCCCCCGGATCGATCCCGGTGATTGTCCCGTCGAGCTTGTCCTGAACGGAGTCCTTGCTGAGATCACTCAGCGAGTTCAGCTCTTCCTCCGGGACATGGTCCGGCACGATCCAGCCCAGTTTGGCACCATTGTAGAGCACGCCGAGGTTTTCAACGCCGGTTGCGACGTTCTCGTAATAGTCCTCGTGCGTTGCCGGCAGCCACGACATCATCATTGCATCGATGTCACCGGTCTCGATGCCCTGGTACTGCGGCGCGATGTCCGTCTGGATCAGCTCTACCGACTTGTCGGTGTTCTCATTGATAAGCCGGGACGCGAGCTTTGTCACGAATTCCGCATCGGACCAGGCCGTCCAGCCAATCTCGATCGTGTCGTCCTGAGCCTGGGCACCGCTTGCCACGGCCAGTCCCAGGGCTCCGGTCATAAGAAGTCGAGTTGATTGCTTAAACATAGAGTCTTCTCCTTTCTTCCATTGCATCGGAAACATCAATCCTTGCCACGGCGCAGGCCGAAGCTCTGCGTTAGCCGATCCAGCAGGATTGCGAGAATGACAACGCCCAGCCCGCCTTCGAACCCGAGGCCGACATCCAGCCGCTGAATGCCCGTCAGTACGGTGTTACCCAGACCACCGGCACCGATCATGGAGGCGATCACCACCATGGAGAGGGCAAGCATGATGGTCTGGTTGACGCCCGCCATGATCGACGGCATCGCCAGGGGGACCTGCACCTTGTAGAGCAGCTGGCGGCGGGTACACCCGAACGCGAGTCCCGCCTCGACGTTCTCCTGACTGACCTGGCGGATACCCAGGTTCGTCAGGCGCACCGCCGGCGGCATCGCAAAGATCACGGTGGCAATGGTGCCCGGCACCTTGCCCAGACCGAAGAAGATCGCCGCCGGAATGAGATAGACGAAGGGCGGCATGGTCTGCATGAAGTCGAGGATCGGGCGAACAACCATGGCCACCGAGTCCCGGCGGGCCATCGTGATTCCCAGCGGAAGCCCGGCCGCCAGAGCAATCAGACTCGCGCCGATCACCAGCGCCAGTGTCTGCATCGTCTCCTCCCAGAGACCGATGCCCATGACAAGGAAGAGCGCCAGGGCCGCAAAGATACCGAAGCGCCAACCAACCCGATTCCAGGCCAATGCGACCAGAAGCGGACCGAGCACGAAGTCCGGGAGAAACAGCAGCGTGTTCTCGAGGCCATCGGCAACAAACCCGACACCGGTGGCGAAGCCATCCAGCGGCCCGGCCAGGGTCGAACGGACCCATTCCACGCCGCCTTCCACCCAGTCCCCGATGGGAATATCGATCATTTCCCGCAGATCAGACGCCATTATTACTCTCCTGAGCGATCCAGTGTCTTGAGGACAGCCGTGCGGCTGACGCTTCCCACATAGCGACCGTCGGTATCGATGACGGGCAGGGGATAGCCGGTGCGTGCCGACTGGGTCACCACTTCATTGAGCGGTGTCTCCGCCGCCATCGACGTCACCGATTCCAGGAATGCCGCCCGGAAGCCGCCGTCACTACCGCTATCCATCGCCTGCCTGAGTGAATCCGCAGTGACTGTTCCCTGATAGCGCTGATCCGTGTCCAGTACCACCCCGAGGTCGCGATTATTGGCATGCAGCCGTTCCAGCGCCGCATGGAGACTCGTGCCCGGCCGGTCGAAGACCATTACCTGGCGACGATCGGCGAGATCGCCGGCGGAGAACACTCGGGTGACGTCAACCCCGTAGAAGAAGGAGCGAACGTATTCGTTAGCGGGCTGCGTAACGATTTCTTCCGGCGTACCGACCTGTACAACCCGTCCGCCCTGCATGATCGCGATGCGATCGCCGATACGCATCGCCTCATCAAGGTCATGCGAAATGAAAACGATCGTGCGACGGTTGTCACGCTGCAGTTGCACGAGCTCGTCCTGCATTTCGGTCCGGATCAACGGATCGAGCGCCGAGAAGGCCTCATCCATGAGCATGATGGACGGATCGGCCGCGAGCGCGCGGGCAAGACCGACGCGCTGCTGCATGCCGCCGGATAGCTCGTCTGGATAGCTCTGCGCATTGGGCTTCAGTCCGACCTGCTCGAGCGCCTGAAGCGCACGCCCTTCGCGCGTCTCCCGATCGGCACCCGCTACTTCGAGACCGAAGGCGGCGTTCTGCAGCACCGTCTTGTGCGGCATCAGGGCGAATGACTGGAAGACCATGCTCATCTCGTGCCGACGCAGATCGATGAGCTCGTTCCGCGGCATGGCGGTGACATCGCGACCATCGACGTACACATGGCCGGCGGTCGCATCGATCAGGCGGTTGAACATCCGCACGATGGTGGACTTGCCGGAGCCGGAAAGCCCCATGATCACGAAGATCTCGCCCTCTTCGATGTCGAAGGAGGCCCGCTGAACGCCCACGGTATTACCGGTCTTCTCGAAGATCGCGTCCTTTTCGTACCCGTCCCCGAGCAGGCGCATGCCCTCGTCGGGATTGGGCCCGAAGACCTTGTAGAGGTTATCGACGGAAATCTTGGTAGTCATCGCTGCATCGCCTGCTGGCGGCCGCGTGAGGGGAGTGAATCGGAGCGGATCACCGATATGCGCGGGACATCGGAGAGGGACTTGTAGCTTTTCAGCTGGCTTTTCATACTGCTCCGCAATGGCTTCGTTGCGTTAAACAGTACGTAACACCCGCCGGCGGTTCAAGCGGGGGCCAGACAACATTCAGTAGGGTGGCGTTCAGTTGGTCGGTTTGAGGCGCGATAATCCGCGGTCGAGATCGGTCTGTATATCGGCCAGATCCTCGAGCCCGACCGAGATGCGAACGAGGCCCTCGCGAATACCCATGGCCTCGCGCTGATCCACCGGCACCCGGCCGTGGGTGGTACTGGCCGGATGGGTAATGGTCGTGCGGACATCGCCCAGGTTCGCGGTGATGGAGAGCATTTCGGTACGATCGATGACCTCCCATGCGGCCGCACGGCCACCCGCAACCTCGAAGGAGACGATGCCGCCGAACGCCTTTTGCTGACGGGCGGCGAGGTCATGCTGGGGGTGATCGGCGAGTCCGCTGTAGAAGACGCGACTCACGGCCGGATGCGAGCGTAGCCATTCCGCCAGCGCCGCCGCCTGGTCACTGTGGGCCCGCATGCGCAGGTTGAGCGTTTCCAGTCCCTTGAGAAAAACCCAGGCGTTAAACGGGCTCATGGTCGGGCCGGCCGTTCGCAGGAAAGGGAAAACGTACCGATCAAGCGTATCCGCATCCCCGACCAGCGCACCGCCCACGCAGCGCCCCTGGCCATCCAGGTACTTGGTCGCCGAATGCGAGACGATATCGGCGCCCCAGTCCAGCGGGCGCTGCAGTGCCGACGTGCAAAAGCAGTTATCCACCACCAGCCGCGCATCGTGGGCGTGGGCCAGATCGGCCAACGCCCGGATGTCCGCCACTTCGGTAAGGGGGTTCGAGGGGGTTTCCAGGAAAAGCAGCTTCGTCTCCGGCCGCATCGCCCTCGCCCACGCCTCGACATCCGTGGGCGAGACGAAATCAGTAGTGACCCCGAAACGCGAGAGCTGGTTGGCGAAAAGCGAGGCGGTGGTCCCGAACACGCCAAGCGAGCAGATTACGTGATCGCCGGTACGCAGCAGCCCCATACAGAGGCTGAGGATCGCCGCCATCCCCGAGGCCGTACCGATGGCCCGTTCGCCGCCCTCCATCGCTGCCAGTCGGGTCTCGAAGGCGCGTACCGTGGGGTTGGTGAAGCGCGAGTAGATATTCCCGGATTCCTCGCCACCAAACCGCGCAGCGGCCTCGGCCGCGCTGCGGAAAGTAAAGCTGGAGGTGGGAAATATCGCCTCCGAATGCTCCTGCTCCGGTGTCCGCTCCCAGCCGGCCCGGAGCCCCGTTGTGTCCTCGCCCCGGGTCAAGAGCGCACCAGCCCCAGCTCGTTGACCGCGGTGCTCTCGTGGCCGACCTGCCGGGCTGCTTCACCGCGTTCGGCTTCGAGCCGGAGGAGGTAGTCGACACTGATGTCGTCGGTGACGTACTTGCCGTCGAAACAGGAACAGTCAAATGCCTGAAGATCGCGGTTGCCTTCTCGAACCGCCGTTTTCAGATCTTCCAGATCCTGGTAGATCATGCCGTCGGCACCGATGGTCTGGCGGATTTCCTCCACCGACCGGTCGTGGGCGAGCAGCTCGTGCGCCGCCGGCATATCGATTCCATAGACATTGGGATAGCGCACGGGCGGCGCTGCAGAGGCGAAGAAGACCTTGTTGGCGCCGGCGTCGCGGGCCATTTCGATAATCTGTTCCGAGGTTGTGCCACGCACGATGGAGTCATCGAGCAGGAGGACGTTTTTGCCACGGAACTCAAGCTCGATGGGGTTGAGCTTCTGGCGCACCGACTTCTCGCGCACCGCCTGTCCCGGCATGATGAAAGTCCGGCCGATGTAGCGATTCTTGATAAACCCCTCGCGGTAGCGGAGGTTGAGATCATTGGCCAGATCCAGCGCGCTTGTTCGACTCGTATCCGGGATCGGGATAACCACATCGATATTGTGATGCGCCCATTCACGCTTGATCTTCCGGGCCAGCATGCGTCCCATCCGGAGACGCGATTTGTAGACCGAGACGTCATCAAGCATGGAGTCGGGCCGCGACAGGTAGACATACTCGAAGATGCAGGGCGAGAGCTGGGTTTCCGAGGCGCACTGGCGGGTGTGCAGATTGCCTTCCAGATCAATGAATACCGCCTCTCCGGGGGCCACGTCCCGGATCAGCCGGAAGCCGAGCACGTTGAGTGCCACGCTCTCCGAGGCGATCATGTATTCGACCCCGGCGTCGGTCTCGCGACTGCCGAAACACAGCGGCCGGATGCCTTTGCGGTCGCGGAACCCGAGCACGCCGTAGCCATTGATCATCGCCACCGCGGCATAGCCGCCGTGACAGCGCTCGTGTATGCCGCTCACGGCATCGAAGATGTCCGACTCGCTCACCCGAAGCTTGCCGAGCTCGGCGAGTTTGTGGGCAAAGACGTTAAGCAGGATCTCGGAATCGGACGTGGTGTTGATATGGCGGAGATCTTCCAGGAACAGATCCCGTTTAATGTCCTCGGCGTTGGTGAGATTGCCGTTATGCGCAATGCTCAGACCATAGGGTGAGTTGACGTAGAACGGCTGGGCCTCGGCGGCGCTGGCACAGCCGGCCGTCGGATAGCGGCAATGCCCGATGCCCATGTTCCCCTGCAACTGCATCATGTCCTGGGTGCTGAACACGTCGCGAACCAGGCCATTGTCCTTGCGCAGATGCAGTCTGCCACGATCGAACGTCATGATCCCCGCGGCATCCTGGCCACGGTGCTGGAGGACCGTCAGGCCATCATAGAGGGCCTGGTTGACCGGATTTCGGGCCACCATGCCGATTACACCACACATAGATTCAGCTCCCGCTATCGCTATTCTGCTCCGAATTGATCTGGCAGTAGGCCTCCCAGTAGGCAAAGGCCGCCGCGCTGTTGACGGGTGCCCGGGCCACGCCGGGCATCTGCTGCGCCTGATCCAGCCAGCTTCCGACCCGGGCATGGCAGACCCAGGGCCGGTAGCCCTGGGCAATAACCGATTCCTGCCACCAGGCCTCGCCCGGAATCGCGGTCAGGCCGGCGCCCAGCACCACCGCGCCGGTGAGCAGCAACCCCCGCAGCGCACCGAACACCACGCCCAGCAGTCGATCGGTCCCGGTCAGCCCGGTGCGGCCCACCAGCACCCGCGCGGTGTAACTGATCAGTGCGCCGACCAGCAGGGTGAGGATAAACAGGCCCGCAAACCCTGCCACCAGCCGCAACATCGACGATGCCAGCCACGGCGAGAGATACTCCCCGACCTGGGCGCTGTAACGGGCGCCAATCCAGAAAGCCGCCACCCAGACAAGGACGGATATCACCTCGCGGACGAAGCCGCGGATTACACCGATGAGCACCGACAGGGCAATAACCCCGATAAACGCAAGATCAAGCCAGTTCAACGGTGTCATAACTTCACTATTGTAGCAGTCGATCCATCACGGCTCGACGATAAATCCGGGCAGGTCAAAGCCATCGGCCAGGCGCTGGGCCATCTGCTCCGCCGCCGCCTCACTGTCGAGGGGTCCGACCTGAACCCGGTAGGGCAACCGGCCCTCGCGGTCGTCTTCGGCGATGCGCACGTCCAGATCGTCATCGGTAAGGCGGCCGGCAAGCCGCCGGGCATTATCGAGACTGCCAAAGGCACCGACCTGGACATAGAAAGCGGAGCCGGCATCAGGACTCACGGGCGCCGGCGCCGGATCCGGAACCGCATCGCCCTCGCCCAGCGCTGGCTGGTCGGCCAGCGCACGGCCGGGCTGAGGTGATTCGACAGTCGATCCGTCGGGTAGCGCCGGGGCGTCATCCAGCACCGGCTCGGCGGGCATGTCCAGCTGGATATCGACGCGGGTCCGCTCCACCGGACCGCTCAGCAGCATAGGCAGGAATATGACACCGAGGGCCACGAGCACCACCGCTCCGACCAGCCGCTGTTTGATCCGCTGCTCCAACTGCGTGCTCCGCGTTATCCCACGTCGCTAGTCTCGGCCGCTGACGCGGTGGTTGCAAGGGACGACGCCCGCCCGCATGAAGGCCTCGACCACCCGGAACGACCCGGCCGCGACCGACAGATCATCCGCTTCGGCCCGTGCTTCCAGTATTGATCGGGCCAATCGCGCATCACCCTGCCCGATTACCGCCTGCCCCGCGTCATCCAGCGCCCGCTCGATGGCATCGGCTGAAAAACTCTGCGGATCATCGAGCGAGAGCGCGAACCACTCATCGACAACCGGGGCCAACCGGGCGATAAGCGCGCCCAGCGGTTTGCGGGCCATCAGGCCGAAGGCGAGCCGCACACGCCCATGCTGACGAAAGCCCTCGAGCCGGCGGGCGAGCAGATCGATGGCGGCCGGATTATGCCCCACATCGAGCAGCCATCCGGCGCCGCGCCCCGGCACCCATGTCTGACGACCGGTAATATGCGCATTCGCGAGCCCACGTGCGATGCTCTCTGCATCGAGATCAAGCGCCGGCAGTCCGTCGGTAATAGCGGCGATCGCACCCGCCGCGTTGGCAAGCGCATCCTCGCCCATCCAGTGGGGACGTGGCAGGTGGTCGAAAACGCGCTGGTCATTCCACCACGACCAGTCCGTTACCGTCGCCCGGTAATGGTAGTGCCGACCCAGTTGATGGAGCGGTGACGACAGCGCCCGGGCCGTTTCGCCAACCGGTGACGGTGGGTCCGGATCGGCACAGATAATCGGCCGACCCGGTCGGGCGATGCCCAGCTTTTCGGTCGCAATTGCCTCCCGCGTATTGCCAAGCCATTCCATGTGATCCAGATCGATCGCAGTAACCACTGCCACATCGGCGTCGAGGCAATTGGTGGCGTCGAGCCGGCCACCGAGCCCGACCTCCAGGATCCAGGGGCTGGCCCCCGCTTCCCGGAAACACCAGACGGCGGCTAGTGTCGCGAACTCGAAATAGGTCAGCGTGATTTCGCCGCGTTCGCGATCGATCGCCCGAAAGGCATCGAGGATGGCCTCGTCGTCCACCGGTTCGCCATCGATCCGGATGCGCTCGTTATAGGCGAGTAGATGCGGTGAGGTAAAGGCGCCGGGGCGGTAGCCACCGGCCCGCAACATCGATTCCAGGCAGGCGACGGTGCTGCCCTTGCCATTGGTGCCGGCCACCGTGATTAACGGGGCCTGCTCCGCCGGTAGATCGAGCCGCCGGGCCACCCTGCCGATGCGGCCCAGACCCAGTTCGATCTCGCGGGGATGCAGCCTCTCCAGCCAGGCCAGCCAGCCGTCGAGCGTCGTCGGCGCCACTGCGCCGGGTCAGCCCTGGCCGACAGCGGCCTGCTGCGGCGCCGGTGCCTGCGTAAGCATTGTGAGCAGCGACGCGATGCGCATGCGCTGCTCGCGTCGATCGACGATCAGATCCACGGCGCCGTGCTCGAGCAGAAACTCGCTGCGCTGGAAACCCTCGGGGAGCGTTTCGCGGACGGTCTGCTCGATCACGCGTGGACCCGCGAAGCCGATCAGCGCCCCGGGCTCGGCGACGATGACATCACCCAGCATCGCCAGGCTGGCAGAGACACCCCCCATGGTCGGATCCGTGAGGACGCTGACAAACGGGACACCGGATTCGGACAGGCGCTTCAGTGCCGCACTGGTCTTTGCCATCTGCATCAGCGAGAACAGGGCCTCCTGCATTCTCGCCCCACCGCTGGCGCTGAAACAGACCAGTGGGCAGCCGGTTTCGCGGGCCTGATCGACCGCACGGACAAAGCGCTCGCCAACCACCGCCCCCATGGAGCCACCCATGAAACGAAACTCGAATGCGACGGCGATCACCGGCTGAGCAACGAGCGTCCCTTTCATGGCGACCAGCGCGTCACGCTCTCCGGTAGTCCGCTGGGCCTGGGCGAGCCGATCCTTGTAGCGCTTGGTGTCCTTGAAACGAAGGGTATCCACCGGTTGTAGCTCGGCCCCGATCTCCTCCTGCCCGGCTTCGTCCAGGAAGACTTCGAGCCGCCGTCGCGCACCGATGCGCATGTGGGCCGCGCATTTCGGGCATACCTCCAGGTTGCGCTCGAGCTCCGGCCGATAGAGTACCGAGTTGCAAGCCTCGCACTTGGTCCAGAGCCCCTCGGGAATGCTGTGACTGCGCCCGCCCTCGGTCCGGATCCGCGAGGGCATGAGCTTTTCAAACCAGCTCAAGGCGCGGACTCCACCAGCGGCGAGTCCAGTCCCTGCCGCAACTCCT
Organism: Spiribacter vilamensis; assembly: GCF_004217415.1. Classification (NCBI taxonomy): domain Bacteria; kingdom Pseudomonadati; phylum Pseudomonadota; class Gammaproteobacteria; order Chromatiales; family Ectothiorhodospiraceae; genus Spiribacter; species Spiribacter vilamensis. Next base: position 205,396 of record NZ_SHLI01000001.1, on the reverse strand, counting down.
GCGTGATGGCATGGACCGCATCGCCGATCGCGGCATCGTCGCCCACATTCTCGGCGATCCGCGAGACGATGGCGGTACCGACAACCACTGCATCGGCCACCTGCCCCAGGCGCGCGGCGTCATCGCCGCTGCGGACGCCGAAACCGACGCCCACCGGGGTCTGCGTGGCTTCGCGGATGGTGTCGACATGGGAGCCCACGTCGTCGATATCCAGCGTGCCGGCACCGGTAACCCCCTTGAGCGAGACGTAGTAGACGAATCCTCGGGCCTGGTCGCAGATGGCATTGACTCGCTCCATGCGAGTGGTGGGCGCGATCAGCCAGATCGGATCGAGATCATGCGCGGTCAGCGCCGCAACGAACTCGCTACCCTCTTCAGGGGGCAAATCCACCGTCAGCACACCATCGACACCCGCCGCCGCGGCATCGCGGGCAAACGACTGGTAGCCGATCTGTTCGATCGGATTGAGATAACCCATCAGCACCACCGGGGTATCGTTATCCGTCCTTCGGAAAGCGCGAACCATCTCGAGCACACCGGCGAGACCGGTGCCGTTCTCGAGCGCGCGATCACAGGCGGACTGGATTACCGGTCCATCCGCCATCGGATCGGAAAACGGCATGCCGACCTCGATGATATCGGCACCGGCGCCCACCAGCCGGTGCATGATCGGGACGGTGGCCTCGGGATGCGGATCTCCGCCGGTAACATACGTGACCAGCGCCTTTCGCTGTTCGGCGCGACGCTGGGCGAAACGATGTGCGATGCGACTCATAGGTCCGCTCCCTCTACCTCGGCGACGGTGTCGATGTCCTTGTCACCGCGGCCCGAGCAATTGATGACGATAATCTGATCCGGATCCATCTGCGCGGCGAGCTTCTCGGCGTAGGCGATGGCGTGAGCGGTTTCCAGTGCCGGGATGATCCCCTCGAGCTGCGCCAGTCCATGGAAGGCCGCCAGCGCGTCGTTATCGTCCACGGCGACATAGCGCACACGTCCCGTGTCCTTGAGCCAGGCGTGCTCGGGCCCGACACCCGGATAGTCCAGTCCGGCGGAAACCGAGTGGGTGGGCATAATCTGCCCATCCGCGTTTTCCATGAGATAGGTCCGGTTGCCGTGCAGGACACCAGGGCGACCGGCCGACAGGGGCGCTGCGTGGCGCTCGGTCTCTACGCCCTCACCGCCGGCCTCGGCCCCGTAGATCTCGACGCCCGTATCACCGAGGAACGGATGGAACATGCCGATTGCATTGGAACCGCCGCCCACGCAGGCAACGAGTGCGTCCGGCAACCGTCCGTGTTGCTCCAGGCACTGTTCCCGGGTCTCGCGACCAATGACTGCCTGGAAATCGCGCACCATCTCGGGGTAGGGATGCGGTCCGGCGACGGTGCCGATGATATAGAAGGTGTCATCCACGTTCGCCGCCCAGTCACGGAAAGCCTCGTTAAGCGCATCCTTGAGGGTGCGCGTCCCGGACTCCACCGGCACGACTTTCGCCCCCATGAGGCGCATCCGGTAGACGTTGACCGACTGTCGGCGAACGTCCTCCGCACCCATGTAGACGATGCATTCCATGCCGAGTCGCGCGCAGACCGCCGCGGTCGCGACGCCATGCTGACCGGCCCCGGTCTCGGCCACGATTCGGCGTTTGCCCATGCGCGAGGCGAGCAACGCCTGGCCCATGGTGTTGTTGATCTTGTGAGCACCGGTGTGATCCAGATCCTCGCGCTTGAGGTAGAGCTGCGCCCCACCGACTTGCTCGGTCCAGTGCCGGGCGAAGTAAAGAGGCGTGGGCCGGCCGACGTAATACTGCAGATCGGCATAGAGCTCCGCCTGGAACTGCGGATCCGCCCGAAAATGCGCGTACGCCGACGCGAGCTCTTCGAGCGGTGCCATCAGCAGTTCGGGGACGAATCGACCGCCGTAGGGACCGAAATGCCCGAGCGGATCGGGAAACTCGCCGAAATCGGCGGGGGCTTCAATCGCCTGGATAACGTTGGACACGATAGACCTCTTCAATAAAGGCGGCGACGAGGCGCCGATCCTTGATCCCGGGGGCGGACTCGACACCGCTACTGCAGTCGACGCCCCAGGGCCGAATGGTTTTGACGGCCTCGGCGACATTATCGACGCGAAGCCCGCCGGCGACGATGATTCGGTGACTGGCAGGCAGCGGCTGACCCCAGTCGAAAGCCTCGCCACTCCCCCCTGCAGCGCCCGGCGGATGACCGTCGAGCAACAGGCCGGCAGCCCCGGGATGGTCACGGGCGATGGACCAGGGATCGCCACCGGCCATCCCGATCGCCTTCATGTAGCGGTAACCGAATCGTTCACAAAAAGCTGGCGACTCGGCGCCATGAAACTGCAACAGATCCAGCCCCACCTGCGAGGTTATGGCCCGGACCTGCTCGGCGTCGGCATCCAGAAACAGCCCCACCGCCGTCACCATCGGAGGCAGTGACGCGACGATTCGAGAGGCCTGATCCGCCGTCACATGGCGCCGGCTGGGCGGGTAGAACACCAGCCCGATGGCGTCCGCCCCTGCCTCGGCGGCCATGACCGCATCCTCGGGCCGCGTCACGCCACAGATTTTTACCCGACACCTCACATTCATATCCTACCCGTCGCCCCACGCCGGGGCAAAAACCGGTCCGGCCGGCGGCCCCGGCAACCCGAACCGCAGTGGATACCGCACACCCACGAGATATAGACCCGGCGCCGGCGCCGTAATTCCCGCGCGACGGCGGTCCCGCGCCGCGAGAACGTCACTCACCCACTCGACCGGCCGCTCACCGGTCCCCACCGCCATCAGTGTCCCCACGATATTGCGGACCATATGATGCAGGAAGGCGTTCGCCCGGATATCCACCATGATCACCCCCCGGTATCGCATGACCGTCAACGCATCAACGCGGCGAATCGGATGATGGGCCTGACACGCCGAAGCGCGGAAGCTACTGAAGTCATGCTCGCCAGTCAGCGACTCGGCGGCCTGCTGCATGGGTACGGTCTCCAGGGCTCGGAAGGTCCAGCCAACGCGATCGCGCAACAGCACCGGCCGCTCGGGGCTGTCGATGAGAAGATACCGATACACCCGCGAGGTAGCACTGCGTCGGGCATCGAAATCGTCCCCGGGATAGGCGATCCAGCGCACTCCGATATTATCCGGCAGGTGCGTATTGACACCCTTGACCCAGGCACGGTCGGGGCGGTTCGCGTCGGTATCGAAATGAACCACCTGCTCGCAGGCATGCACACCGGCATCGGTCCGCCCCGCCGCCACGGTGTCGATCGGGTGGCGGGCGATCGCACCCAGGGCCTTGTCGAGGTGCCCCTGAACAGAGTCGGCATGGTGCTGACGCTGCCAGCCGCTGTAGGCGGCGCCGTCATACTCGACGCCGATTGCGAGACGGGTCATGCCTGAAACAGCGGGTAGTCCGGTGACAGTCTCCGCCCCTGGATCGCGACCCGCTGCCAGCGCTCGTCCTCGGGATCGTTGATCTGCGCCTGCAGGACATGGGCCTCGGACTCGAAGCCGATCCGATCGTCCTGCATGGCCAGCACGTCAAGGAGCTTGACTCGCAGGTCGATGCTGTCCGGCTCCTCTCCCAGGGCCTCGTCGAGGATCGACTGTGCCCCCTCGAGCTGCCCGTAGGCGATTAATTCGCTCGCCCGTGAGAGCGGATCCTCGGGCGCATCGTCGAGTGGTCGCACCCGGGTCTCATTGAGCGATGGCTGCCAGTGCGAGGGCATGGCGGCGGCCGCTGCCTGCCGGGCGCGTCGCCGTTGTCGCATCCGGAACAGGATCAGCAGCAGCACGAACGCTGTCACCCCCAGCGTCCACTGTGCCCAGGGCATCCTGAGTGTGGAATGCGGGTTGTCGATGGCGGCTCGTGCCTGATCGACCAGCCACGCTTTGACCATCGCGGCCGTTACATTGTCGGCAGCCTCTTCCGTAGGAACGGCGGCGGTCGGCGCGGAAGCGGTCGGACGCGACGCCGATGTGGACTGCTCGAGGAGCCCCTCCAGCCGCAGAACATCCGACTGGAGCTGTAACAGCGTCGCCTGGAGGGAGCGGTTCTGCGCGCTCAAAGATTCATTGGACGTCTCGAGACGGTCCAGTTGTGACTTCAAGGGCGCCAGCGCCTCACTGACCGCTTGACTCCGCTCTGCCACCGCGTCCGCCGGCAGTAGCTCCAGCATAGGGCGAACATCGCCGGAGGGCTCAGCGGACTCTGTCGGCTCCGGGGGCGGCGCGGATTCGGATATTGAAGTCGGTCCCGTCTCCACCACTGACCGCTGGTCTGTCTGCCAGGCCCTTTGCTGGGCCAGCACGCGCTGGGTGGCCGTCGATTCATCCGGGAATCCGAGCGCTTCGCCACGCGGCACCGTCAGAAAGGCATCGCGTTGAAGCGCATTGACGTTGTTAGCATTGAAGCTGGCGCGGTTCTCGGCCAGCAGCGAGAGCATCATCTGATTGTTGGTGACCGCCCGGGGGCGCAGCTGCTCGGCAATACTGTAGAGCGTATCGTTGCGCCGGGTCGGACCGTAACGCGCGCTCGACGATGCCCTGCCCTGTAACGCCGTCCCGTCGCTTTCCACCTGGTAACGGCGCAGGATCTGCCCCTCCGGCCAGCGCAGCCGCACCAGGAACTCGAGCGTTGCCCCGGCCTCTGCCAGCCCCGGTGGATTGGCGGTCATCACCTCAATCCTGTCCGGTGCCGATTCGCTCCGTCTCAGCGCCAGCGTCGTCGGCAACGCTGCCGGGTTGATACCGGCCTCGGCATGCGCGCGTTCGCTGGCAAGGCCGACCTCGAGCCGGTTAACCGCAACGGCTTCGGTATCAGAAATCGCCAGGGTGCCCGACAGCGGTGCCCCGGGCGCCGAGTCCAGTTGCAAGTCGCCCAGTTCCAGCGCCCGCGCCGATGGCAGGGCCACCAGCAACAGGGCGCTCAGGACGACCGCACGCCACATCAGTTCTCCACCAGTAACCGAAGCATTCGCCGAAGCGGCTCGGCGGCCCCCCACAGCAGCTGGTCCCCCACGGTGAAGGCGGACAGATACTCGCCTCCCATCGCGAGCTTGCGCAGCCGGCCAATCGGGATATCCAGCCCACCGCTCACCGCCGCCGGTGTCAGCTGCCGTTGACTGGCCGCCGGCTCGTTGGGTACGACGCTTACCCAGTCATTGGCCTCGGCCAGCATCGCCTCGATATCGGCGAGCGGGACATCCCGGCGCAGCTTGATCGTTAGTGCCTGGGCGTGCGAGCGCATCGCCCCGATCCGGACACAGAGCCCGTCGATGGGCAGCGGATTGGTATGACGACCGAGGATCTTGTTGGTCTCGACGCCCGCTTTCCACTCCTCCCGGCTCTGACCGCTGTCCATGGGCTGGTCAATCCACGGGATGAGACTGCCGGCCAATGGCACGCCGAAGTGATCGGCGGGATAGTCCTCGCTTCGCAGCGCCGCGCTGACATCGCGATCGATATCGAGAATCGCGCCAGAGGGGTCGTCGAGTCGACTGCCCGCGGCATCATGCAGGTAGCCCATCTGCCGCAGGAGCTCACGCATGTGCTGCGCGCCGGAGCCCGAGGCGGCCTGGTAGGTCATCGGCGCAATCCACTCGACGAGGTCATGTTCCAGCAACCCGCCAATGGCCATGAGCATCAGACTGACCGTGCAGTTGCCACCGACGAAGGTCCGAACGCCGTCGCTGAGCCCCTGGCGGATAACACTGGCATTGACCGGATCCAGCACGATGATGCTGTCATCGGCCATACGCAGCGTCGAGGCGGCATCGATCCAGTAGCCGCGCCAGCCGGCCCGGCGCAGATCGTCATAAACGGCACCGGTGTAATCGCCGCCCTGGCAGGTAACGATGATGTCCATCTCCGCGAGCGCCTCGAGCGAATGGGCATCGCGAAGCTCGGCAACCGGCTTGCCGACATCCGGTCCCGGGCGGCCGGTCTGGGATGTGGAGAAAAAGACCGGCTCGATATCGGCAAAGTCATGCTCGTGGCGCATGCGATCCATGAGCACCGAGCCGACCATGCCGCGCCAGCCGACGAAACCTACCTTATGCATGGTTACCCCCAGAAAGAATCGAATGTGTCGCTAGCGATACAGGGCATTGATGACGGCGTCACCCATCGCCCGGGTCCCGAGCGCCCGTTTCGGGTCGGCGGCAAGATCGGCCGTTCGCTGCCCGGCGGCGAGCACGCTGCCGACCGCCTGCTCGATGCGGTCAGCGAGCGCACCTTCGTTCAGGCTGTAGCGCAGCAGCATAGCCACCGAAAGCAGAGTCGCCAGCGGGTTGGCGACGCCCTGGCCCGCAATATCCGGCGCGGATCCGTGGACGGGTTCGTAGAGCCCTCGGCCCGCTGCATCGAGCGAGGCGGATGGCAGCATGCCGATCGAGCCGGTCAGCATCGCCGCGCAGTCCGACAGCACGTCGCCGAAGAGATTACCGGTGACAATGACATCGAACTGTTTGGGGTCGCGCACCAGCTGCATCGCCGCGTTATCGACATAGAGATGACTGAGTTCGACGTCGGGATAGTCCGGGGCGATGGATGTCATCACCTCGCGCCAGAGCTCGCTGGATTCGAGCACGTTGGCCTTGTCCACCGAGCATAACCGGCCACCGCGTTGCATCGCCGCCCGGAACGCGGTGCGACCGATGCGCTCGATCTCGTCGGCTCCGTAGACCAGTGTGTTGAAGCCCTCGCGAATCCCGTCGTCGCGCGTTCTCAACCCGCGTGGCTGACCGAAATAAATCCCCCCGGTCAGTTCGCGGACAATCAGGATATCAAGCCCGGCCACGACCTCCGGGCGCAGCGACGAGGCGTCCACCAGCTCCGGGAAGAGTATCGCCGGGCGCAGATTGGCGAACAGACCCAGCGTCGAGCGGATGTTGAGCAGTCCCGTTTCCGGGCGCTTGTCCCGGGATAACCCATCCCACTGGGGACCGCCGACGGCTCCCAGCAATATCGCATCGGCGGCCTCGGCAAGCCGCCGCGTAGAGGTCGGGAACGGCTCGCCCTCCGCGTCAACGGCGCACCCGCCCAGATGGGCATATTCAAGCGTGGCATCCAGCCCGAAGTCGCTGATCAGGGCCTGCAGAAGCCGATCGGCTTCGGCAACAATCTCGGGGCCGATATGATCCCCCGGCAGCATCAGGATCCGGTGGGTCATGTCGGCTCCACGTCGGCGAACAGCCAGGGCGTAACCTGGCGCTGACGCTGCTCGTAGGCACGAATCTCTTCCGCATGCTTGAGGGTGACCCCGATCTCGTCGAGCCCCTCCACCAGCATGTGCTTGCGGTGGGGATCGATCTCGAATTCGTGCCGGGTGCCATCCGGCGTTGTCACCGACTGCGATGGCAGATCGACCGTGAGTGAATAACCCGGTTGCGCCCAGGTCGCCTCGAACAACGCCTGCACCGTCTCGGCCGGCAGCGTGAGGGGGAGGATCCCGTTCTTCGAGCAGTTATTGTAGAAGATATCGGCGAAGCTCGGTGCGATGAGCACCCGAAAGCCGAAGTCCGCCAGCGCCCAGGGCGCATGCTCGCGCGATGAGCCACAGCCGAAGTTGGCGCGGGTCAGCAGGATGCTGGCGCCCCCGTAGCGGGACTGGTTGAGCACGAAATCGTGGTTGATCGGGCGATCGCTGCAGTCCTGTCCCGGTTGTCCCTCGTCGAGGTAGCGCCACTCGTCGAACAGGTTCGGGCCAAACCCCGTCCGATGGATCGACTTGAGAAACTGCTTGGGGATGATCGCGTCGGTATCGACGTTGGACCGGTCGAGCGGCGCGACCAGGCCGTTGACTCGGGTGAGTGGTTCCATCGCCTACTGCTCCAGCTCTCTGATGTCGACAAAATGCCCGGCAACAGCCACCGCCGCCGCCATTTCGGGGCTCACTAGATGGGTTCGGCCACCACCGCCCTGACGCCCCTCGAAATTCCGGTTCGAGGTCGAGGCACAGCGTTCGCCCGGGCTGAGTCGATCGGGATTCATGCCCAGACACATCGAGCAGCCGGCATCACGCCATTCGAACCCGGCGGCCTTGAACACCTGATCGAGCCCCTCCTGTTCGGCCTGCCATTTCACCAGCCCCGACCCGGGCACCACCATGGCCTCGCGAATCCCCCGGGCGAGCCGCTTGCCGCGGAGGATTCGGGCCGCGGCCCGCAGATCCTCGATGCGGGCATTGGTGCAGGAGCCAATGAAGATTTTCTCCGGGCGGATCTCGCGGATCGGTGTCCCGGCCTTGAGCCCCATGTATTCCAGTGCCCGCTCCATGCCGGCACGCCGGGTCTCGTCGGGCTCCGCGGCCGGATCGGGCACGACCCCGTCCACCGGGACGACCATCTCCGGCGAGGTGCCCCAGGACACCTGGGGCTTGATCTCGGCGGCATCCAGTGTCACGACCCGGTCGAACTCGGCGTCTTCATCGCTCACCAGCGCCCGCCAGTACGCCTCGGCCTGGTCCCACATCTCGCCTTTCGGCGCATAGGGGCGGTCGCGAAGGTATTCAATGGTGGTGTCGTCCACTGCCACCATGCCGCAGCGCGCTCCCGCTTCGATGGACATGTTGCAGATCGTCATCCGCCCGGACATGGGCAGGGCGCGGATCGCCTCGCCACCGTATTCCACGGCATAGCCGGTGCCACCGGCGGTGCCGATCTTGCCGATAATCGCAAGCATGATGTCCTTGGCGGTCACACCGGGCCCCGGCCGGCCATCCACGCGGATCAGCATGCGCTTCGAGCGCGCCTGCACCACGGTCTGTGTCGCCAGCGCATGCTCGACCTCGGAGGTGCCGATACCGAAGGCAAGTGCGCCCAGCGCGCCGTGCGTCGAGGTGTGCGAGTCGCCACAGACCACGGTCATACCGGGCTGCGTAGCGCCCTGTTCCGGACCGATGATATGCACGATGCCCTGTCGCCGGTCCATCAGCCCGAACTGGGTGATGCCGTATTCGCGGCAGTTGCGACCGAGTGTCTCGACCTGCAGCGCGGAGATGGGATCGGCGATGCCGTTGGCACGGTTGGTGGTCGGGACATTGTGATCGACCACGGCGAGGTTGGCATTGACCCGCCACAGGGGCCGTTCGGCAAGCCGCAGCCCCTCGAATGCCTGCGGCGAGGTGACCTCGTGGACCAGCTGCCGATCGATGTAGAGCAGCGCCGTCCCGTCACCATTATCGCGAACGATGTGGGCATCCCAGAGCTTGTCGTAGAGGGTTTTACCGCTCATCAAATCCTCTCATGCAGCCGTGACAACTGTGTCCTAAGCGCAGTATACGCGCCCGGCTCGCACCGGTTAAGCGTGCGACGGATACAGTCGGGACCGGGCAGGGACGACCATCGCGGCCGTCACCGCGGCCAGCGCGGCGAACCCCGCCGCCAGGTAGAAGGTCTGCGAGCCGCCGGCCGTATCCCATAGACTGCCGGCCACGAAGCTGCCGAGGGCGACGCCGGCGCCAAAGGTCATGCTGCTGTAGATCGCCTGGCCACGGCCCTGCAGGCTTCCGGTGAAATAGCGATGAATCAGTGAGATGGCCGCCACGTGATAGACGCCGAAGGTCGCGGCGTGGAGAAGCTGGGCCAGTCCCTGGGCGGCGACCAGCTCGGGGAAGCGGGCGACCAGCGTCCAGCGCACCACCCCCAGGGCCATCGCGATGGTCAGCAGCCGGCGTGGCCCGAACCGGGGCAGCCAGCGCGGCATCAGCAGAAACACCCCGATCTCGGCAGTCAGCGCGATGGCCCAGAGCATACCGATGGCCGTCGCGCTGTAGCCGTGGTCTTGCAGGTAGATGCTGTAGAACGCGTAAAAGGGACCATGGCTGGCCTGGAGCAGGAAACAGGCGATCAACAGACCGAAGACCGGCGGTTGACGCAGGACCGCCAACAGCCCGCCCGCGTCGCTGGTGCGATCGTCCTGGCCAGCCTGTGGGACCGACAGACTCACCAGCGCCAGGAAGACAAACAGCCCGATCAGCACCAGTGGCACGATCTCCACACCAAGCCGGTCGATGCCCTCGCCCACCCCCAGCACCGAGACCATGAAGCCGACAGTTCCCCAAACGCGGATACGGGGATAGCGATGTGTCTGGTTGACCAGGTGATTCATGGTGTTGGCTTCGAACTGTGGCATCGCCGCATGCCAGAAGAAGCTGAAACCGATCATCACGAACGCCATCCAGGCAAAGCCGCCACCCGGCAGGAGCACACCGGAGAAGGCGATCAGCGCCATGACGCAGGCCATCCGTATAATGACGATCCGCTGGCCGGTATGGTCCGCCACCCAGGCCCAGAGATTGGGCGCGATGATCTTGGTGCCATGGAGCAGCGCGATCAGCGTACCGATCGCCGCCGCGTCGAAGCCCCGCGCCTTGAGGTAGGGCCCCCAGTAGGGCGAGAGCACGCCCAGCACCCCGAAGAATGCCAGGTAGAACGCCGACAGCCGGACAAAGGGGAGCGCCGCGCCCACGACCGCCATTCAGTCGTCGACGCGGGCCGGGATCACGGGCGTGCCCGAGTCGACGTCCGCATTCTGGCCGCGATGTCGCAGATAATGATCCATGAGGACCAGCGCCAGCATCGCCTCGGCGATCGGCGTCGCCCGAATCCCCACGCAGGGGTCGTGGCGCCCCGTGGTGACCACTTCCCGGGGATCGCCATGGATATCGACCGAGCGCCCCGGGATGCGGATGCTGGATGTCGGCTTCAGGGCCATGCGGGCCACCACATCCTGGCCGGTGGAGATGCCCCCGAGCGTGCCGCCGGCGTTGTTGGAGAGGAAACCCTCGGGGGTGATCTCGTCCCGATGCTCGGTACCCATCTGCGCGGCACTGGCAAACCCGGCTCCGATCTCGACGCCCCGGACCGCATTGATGCTCATCAGCGCATGAGCAATGTCGGCATCAAGCCGATCGAACACCGGCTCCCCCAGTCCCGGCGGGACGTTACGGGCCATCACACCCACCGATGCGCCCACGGAATCGCCCGACTTGCGCAGCTCATCCATATAGGCCTCGAGCTCGGGAAGGCGATCCGGCTGGCCGCAGAAAAACGGGTTGGTATCGACGCTCGCCCAGTCTTCGAGTTCGAGCTGAATGGGACCGAGCTGGCTCAACCATCCGCGGATCTCGATACCCAGGCGCTCGAGGAGGTATTTGCGGGCGATACCGCCGGCGGCAACCCGCACCGCTGTCTCACGGGCCGATGAACGACCACCGCCACGGTAGTCCCGAGTGCCGTATTTCTGCCAGTAACTGTAATCGGCATGTCCGGGGCGGAACAGCTCGCTGATTTTCGAATAATCCTTCGAGCGCTGATCCATATTCTCGATGAGCAGACCAATCGGCGCCCCGGTGGTCCGACCCTCGAACACCCCCGAGAGGATGCGGACCTCGTCGCCCTCACGGCGCTGCGAGGTGTGCCGGGAGGTCCCCGGCTTACGCCGGTCGAGATCGCCCTGCAGATCCGCTTCGTTAATCGCCAGGCCGGGCGGACAGCCATCGACTACCGCTCCGAGGGCGGGGCCGTGGCTCTCGCCGAACGTGGTCACCGTAAACAGTCGGCCAAAGGTATTTCCGGACATCTCCGTCACTCGTCTCCATCAAAGGGGCAATTCAGCGGGCGGTGAAGGCGCTCCGCAACGTACTGGCATCAACGGCGAAGACGCCCTGCCCGCCGCGTTCAAACTCCAGCCAGGTCACCGGCAGCTCGGGGAAGGCGGCCTCAAAGGTGTCCGCACCATGGCCGATCTCGACGATCAGCATGCCCTGGTCGGTAAGCCGCTCCGCAGCCTGCGGGAGCAGCCGCCGGACGGCATCCAGGCCATCGTTGCCCGCCGCCAGGGCATCCCGCGGTTCATGCCGGTACTCGGGCGGCAGCGCCGCCATCGCCGCTGCGTCCACATAGGGCGGGTTGGTAACGATCAGGTCAAGCACCGGTTCCGGGGCAATGGCGTCGAGCAGGTCCGAATCCTGCACGTGGACACGCTCGGCCACACCATGACGGGCCGCGTTGTCGCTCGCCCGCACGAGCGCCGCCGGCGCGTTATCCAGCGCATCGACCTCGACCTCGGGGAGCGCAAGCGCGGCGGCGATCGCGATACAGCCACTGCCGGTCCCGACATCGGCAATACGCGCCAGTCGATCAGGATCCACCCAGGGCGCAAACCCCGATTCGATGAGTTCGGCGATGGGTGAACGCGGGATGAGCACCTGTTCATCGACACCGAAGGCAAGCCCGCAGAACCAGGCCTCGCCGAGAATATAGGGTACCGGGCGGCGCTGCGTGACACGCTGATCGATACGCTCGAACAGCAGCGCGCGCTCGTCCGCTGTCAGCGCGCAGCCGAAATAGACCGAGTGTAGATCAGGGGGCAGATGCAGCGACCCCAGAACCAGTGCTGCGGCCTCATCAAGCGCATTGTCCGTGCCATGTCCGTAATGCAGGCCGGCTACCTGGAAACGACTGGCGGACCAGCGGATGAAGTCGCCCAGCGTGTGCAGCGCATCGGTTGAAGATCGGGTCATGTATCTAGTCTATCAGGCTCGCCAGGTCATGAAGGCCGCCGGAAATGGCATAATGGACGACATGATGGCCAGACAGAAATTCCGACTGTTCGCGCTGGTGGCGGTGGTCGCCGCGGTGATTGCCGGTGTCGTTACGGCATTCTGGCCGCAAGCGGAGACCGGGTCCGGCGCGGACAGCGGCGATGCCGTGGGCACGGTCCTGCCAGAGGCCCGCGAGCTGCCGTCCGTAACGCTCACCAACGATGAAGGCGAACGCTGGACGAATGCGGCGCTCGAAGGTGAGTGGCAATACCTGTTCTTTGGCTTCACGAACTGCCCGGATGTCTGTCCACTGACGCTCGCAACGCTCGCCGGAGCACTGGACCGTCTCGATGAGTCGGACGCGGAGGTCATTCCGGAGGTGGTCTTCGTCAGCGTCGATCCACAGCGCGACAAACCGGCCGCCATCAAGACCTACCTCGAGCACTTCCACGATGACTTCATCGGGGTAACCGGCGAGCGCGCCGCCATTGACCGGCTAACCGGCGCGCTCGGCATCAGCTACAAGCTCCACGAACCGGACAGCAACGGCGATTACGCCGTCGATCACAGTGCGGCCATTCTGCTGATCGATCCCCGGGGACGCCTGCGGGCGCTCTGGCAGCCGCCCCACGGCCGCGATGTCCTGGCGGACGAGTTCCGTCAGATCCGCCAGCAGTTCCCGACCGGATAGCACGCAATGATCTCCAGGCTCTTCCGTTACCTCGTCACCCTGCTCCCGCAGCATGCCATTTCCCGCGTGGTCCATCGACTCGCGCGCTGGCGCTGGCGCCCCTGGAAGAACCTTCTGATCAAGGGGTTCACGCGCGCCTACGGCGTGGATCGTGGCGAGGCCGCGGCGAGCGAGAGCAACGCCTACGTCAGCTTCAACGCGTTTTTCACCCGGCCGCTGGCCCCCGGCGTCCGCCCCCTCGCCGATACCAGAGGCGCCATGATCAGCCCGGTCGACGGGGTGATCAGTCAGCATGGTGCCGTGAGCAACGGGCGGTTGATCCAGGCCAAGCGCCAGGATTACAGCGTCGCCGAGCTGCTGGGCGGTGACGAGCAACTGGCGCGAGCCTTTCGCGACGGACACTTCGCGACGCTATATCTCTCGCCCCGGGACTATCACCGCGTGCACATGCCGATCGCCGGATCGCTGGTGCGAATGCTCCACGTCCCCGGCCGGCTTTTCGGCGTCTCCCGGCCGCTGGTTCGCCATGTCCCGCGACTGTTCGCCCGCAACGAAAGGGTGATCGGCCTCTTCGATACCGAGCACGGTCCGATGGCGATGGTGCTGGTCGGAGCGATCGGGGTCGGTAGCATCGAGACGGCCTGGGCCGGCGAAATAACACCGCCGCGCGGGCATCGCATCCGTAACTGGGATTACCGGCACGACTCGCTCACGCTTGAGGCCGGCGAGGAAATGGGCCGTTTCAACCTGGGCTCGACCGTGATCCTGCTGTTCGCCGACACCGCACTGCAATGGGCAAACGCGATTGCCGAGGATCAGCCCGTTCGCATGGGCCAGGCACTGGCCTATTTCGATATAGCGGCATCGCCCTCAGGCGCGCAGCCAGGGGAAGGCGAGCACGCCGGCGAGTGACTCCACCCCCGCGGCGATCGCAAACAGACGATCCAGACCCATCGCCACACCGGCGCAGTCGGGCAGCCCCGCCGTCATGGCCGCCAGCAGCCGTTCATCCATCGCCATGACGGCCTGACCCGCCGCTCGACGCGCGGCCTGATCGGCCTCGAATCGATCGCGCTGCGCCACCGCATCGGTCAACTCCCGAAACCCGTTGGCGATCTCGACACCCTGCACGAACAGTTCGAAACGCTCGGCCACGCTTGGATCCGTCGGATCGAGCCTCGCCAGGACCGCCTGGTCCGCCGGATAATGGGTAATAAAGCAACGCTCAGGTAGATGCGACGTCACGACCTGGCTGAACAGCCAGTCGAGCAGGTCTCGGCGCGAGAGCCCCGCCGGCACGGGACGGGCGGAGGGATTAGCAGCGGCCGCCGCCGCTAATCGGGCTTCGCTCGCGGTCAATGGATCCGGCAGACCCGCAGCAATGAACGAAGATTGATAGGTCAGGCGAGCGGTCTGACCGGCGCCGAGAACGCATGCGGTCAATTGTTCGACCTCGTCCATCATGGCATCGGCAGAGAAACCGACGCGGTACCACTCAAGCAGCGTGAACTCGGGATTGTGCCAACGCCCCTGCTCCCCTGCACGAAAGGCCGGCGTGATCTGGTAGCAGTCACCGATGCCGGCGGCGAGGAGTCGCTTCATGGCGTACTCGGGCGAGGGCTGAAGCCAGCGTTCGGTGGTCGATTCCTGTAGGCATTCGACCTGCGGGTCAGTGACGCCGGCCGCGGCCAGCACCGGGGTCTCGACCTCGATCACGCCCCGCTCGTGGAAAAACCGTCGCAGTCCAGCCAACCACTCCGCCCGCTGCCGGAGGACCGCGAGGGATGCCGCCGGCGCCCACTCCGAATCGGACTCCACCGAGAGATCAGTCCTTGGCGCGGGAGACGTACTCGCCGGTTCGGGTATCGACCTTGAGGACCTCACCTTCCTGGATGAACAGCGGCACCTGGACTACCGCGCCGGTCTCGAGGGTCGCGGGCTTGCTGCCACCACTGCTGGTATCGCCCTTCATGCCCGGATCGGTCTGCGTAACGGCGAGCGTGACATGCGGCGGTGGCTCCACAGAGAGCGGCTCCCCGTTATAGAGCGTAACGTTGCAGGTGTCCTGCTCCTTGAGCCATTTGCCGTTATTACCCAGCGCCGCATCGGGGGCGGCATGCTGCTCGAACGTCTCCGGCGCCATGAAGTAGTAGAACTCGCCGTCGTTGTAGAGGAACTGCATCTCCGTTTCCATCACGTCGGCGGCTTCAACGCTCTCTCCCGACTTGAAGGTCCGGTCAATCACCTTGCCGGTCTTGAGGTTGCGCACCTTCACCCGGTTAAATGCCTGACCCTTGCCGGGTTTGACGAACTCGTTCTCGACAATCGAATAGGGCTCGCCATCGAGCAGTAGCTTGAGGCCCGACTTGAACTGGTTGGTGCTATAAGTCGCCATTGGTTCTCCATTGCGCTGGCTGCCGCGTCCTGCACGGCGAACAGCGCTGCATGCTAACGGAAAAGACAAAGGGATTACACATGAGCGTAGCGCCCTGGCAGCGGGAGTGGCGGGACGCCATCCGCAACCCGGCAAGCCTGCTCGAGCGGCTGGGGCTGGATGCCTCGCTGCTGGCGCCGGCAAAACGGGCCGATCAGCTGTTCGGGCTGCGGGTGCCCGAGGCGTTCCTGGAGCGGATGGAACCGGGTAACCCCGCCGACCCGCTGCTGCGACAGGTCCTGCCGGTGGATGCGGAGGCCAGCGACACGCCGGGTTTCGCCGACGACCCGGTCGGCGACCACGCGAGCCTCGCCAATGGCGGCGTTATCCATAAATATCGGGGTCGGGCCCTGCTGATCGCCACTGGCGCCTGCGCCATCAACTGTCGTTACTGTTTCCGTCGCCATTTCCCCTACGCCGACGCCAGCGCCAGCAAAGGTCAGTGGGCGGAAGCACTCGACTACCTGGGCGGTGATTCATCGATCAGCGAGGTCATCCTCAGCGGTGGCGACCCCCTCAGCCTCAACGACCGCCGCCTCGGCGAGCTGAGCGAAGGGCTGGTCGCGATCCCGCATCTGCGCCGAATCCGCGTGCACAGCCGCATGCCGGTCGTACTGCCGAGCCGGATCGACGACTCGCTCATCGGCTGGCTGGCCGGGACCCGGCTGACGCCGGTGATGGTCATCCACGCCAATCATCCACATGAACTCGACGCACGCGTTGCCGAGGCCCTGCAACGGCTCGCCCGCCACGGCGTCCGGCTCTACAACCAGGCCGTACTGCTTCGCGGAGTCAATGACGACGCGCAGACACTGGGTGAGCTGGGTGAACGCCTGTTCGAGATCGGCGTCCAGCCCTACTACCTCCATCTGCTCGACCGCGTTCGCGGCGCGGCGCATTTCGAGGTGGACGAGCGCGAGGCCGGCGAGCTGATGCGGGCGCTGGCGGCGGTCACTCCGGGTTACATGCTGCCGCGGCTGGTCCGGGAGGTGGCTGGTGAGCCGTGGAAGGTACCGATTCAGTGGGCAACCGGAGACGGGAGTTAGAGCGGGTTTGGTGCCAGCGCCGATTCCGTCTCATTTCGCCGGGCTCATAAGAGACGCAGGGCAGATAAGTATCCGAGATCATACCGATAGGCGTCTCAAAATCGCCCGGAGAAACAAGACGGAATCGGCGATCCGGCGCGAGCAACAGATCATGGCGCAGGCGCGAAATGTGCCGCCACTATGTGCATAGACATGAAAAGGCGCCCGGTTTCACTGTCGAGTAGCTCGAATCCGCGTCGCGTGATTGTCGGGCCGGGTTAGTCGTCCGCGACCAGTTCCCGGCGCGCCTGGATCGCCCGCATTGCATCGCCCTTTTTTCAATCAGAGACTTTTTCGGGTCTTTCGTCTCCGGAGTGGCTCGACTGCCGAGTCCGTCTTGTTCCGCCGGGCGATTTTGAGACGCCTATCGGTATGATCTCCGATCCGGACCCACTGAGCGTCTCTCATGAGCCCGGCGGAACAAGACGGAATCGGCAGCACCCTATCCCCGCCGTAATGCCTCGATCCGCGCCTCAATCGGCGGATGCGACATGAAATAGCGCTTGAACCCCCCGCGTGCGATACGCCCGGAGATCCCGAAGGCCTCCATCTGATCCGGCAGGTCATCTGCCGGCGAGACGCCGCCCAGGCGCTGTAAGGCAGCAATCATTTTCTCACGACCCGCCAGATCGGCCGCGCCGGCGTCCGCACGGAATTCGCGCTGGCGGGAGAACCACATGACGATCACCGAGGCGAGCACCGCGAGCATGATCTCGGCGACGATGGTCGTGACCCAGAACCCGATGCCGTGACCGCGCTCGTTTTTCAGGATCACGCGGTCGACGAAATGACCGATTACGCGGGCGAAGAAGATTACGAATGTATTCACCACGCCCTGGATGAGGGCAAGCGTAATCATATCGCCGTTCTGGACGTGCATGACCTCATGGGCGAGCACCGCCTCCGCCTCATCAGCGCTCATTGTCTCGAGCAGACCGCTGCTCACCGCCACCAGGGCATTGTTCCGGCTCATCCCCGTTGCAAAGGCGTTCACCTGTGGCGAGTCGTAAATCCCGACCTCGGGCATACCGACACCGGCGGTCGTGGCCTGACGCTTGACGGTTTCCACCAGCCACCGTTCCCGGGCATTCGATGGCTTGTCGATCGCGCGGACACCCATTGCCTTCTTGGCCATCCACTTCGAGATTGCCAGCGACAGGAAGCTGCCGCCCATGCCGAAGACGGCGGCGAAGATGAGCAGTGCACCGTAATCAAGCGCGCCGCCATCGGCCTCGAGCAGACGATCGACGCCCAGTAGCCGGAGGACTGTTCCCAACACCAGGATGATGGCGATGTTGGTGCCGAGGAAAAGCAGCACGCGTTTCATGTCACGCTCCTGTTGATCGCGGCGAAAGACCATCGACGCGCTGGAAACCCCGTGGCAGTGACCGACCCCGGCGCCCGCGCTCCCCCTCGTAGGCTGCTAGGTCGGCGGGCTTGAGCGTGAGTGTGCGCTTGCCCGCTGCGACCACCAGCGGCTCATCAGCCCGCAGCGGACACACCCCCACGACTTTTTCACCGCTCTCCTTCCGGGCGGCGGCGGTGATGTCGATCAGCTTGTTGCCCTTTCCCCGCGACATTTCGGGCAGCTGTGCGAGCGGGAACACCAATAGCCGACCGGCGCTGGTGGCCACCGCCACCCGACTGGCATTGGCGGGCAGCATGACCGGTGCCAGTATATCGCTGTTCGCGGGCCGATTGATGATGGCCTTGCCGGCCTTCTGTCGGGCCTGTAGCGACTGCACCCGGGTCACGAACCCGTAACCGCCGTCGGATGCAAGGAGCACGCCCTCCTCCGGATCAGCGCACAGGACGTGCACGAAATATGCCCCCTCCGGTGGCTGCAGTCGGCCGGTGAGGGGCTCGCCCTGTCCCCTTGCCGATGGCAGGGAGTGGGCGGGAACGCTGTAACTGCGGCCGTGGGTATCGAGGAACACGGCCAGCTGATTGCTACGCCCGGCAGCCGCCGCGGCAAATCCGTCACCGGCACGATAGGAGAGCTTTTCGGGATCGACCTCGTGGCCCTTGGCGGTGCGTGCCCAGCCCTTGCGCGAGAGCACGACCGTTACCGGCTCGGTCGGGGCGAGTTCGCTCTCACTCAGCGCCCGCGCACTACTGCGGGTCACCATGACCGATCGACGTTCATCGCCATAGGTATCGGCATCGGCCTGGAGCTCGGTCTGGATCAGCCGGGTCATGCGGGTCTCCGAGCCCAGCGTTTCCCGGAGCTGGTCACGCTCGGTCGCCAGCTCGTCCTGCTCACCACGGATCTTCATTTCCTCGAGCCGGGCGAGGTGGCGCAGTCGCAGCTCCAGGATCGCCTCGGCCTGGGTCTCGGTCAGTCCGAAACGCTCCATCAGCGCCGGCCGGGGCTCATCGGCCTCGCGAATGATGGCGATGACCTCATCGATGTTCAGATAGGCGACCAGCAGGCCTTCGAGTACGTGCAGACGGGCCTCCACCTTCTCGAGGCGCCACTGCAGGCGTCGACGAACGGTATCCCGCCGGTATTCGAGCCATTCCGTCAGCATTTCGCGGAGATTGCGGACACGGGGCCGGCCATCGAGGCCGATGACGTTCAGATTGACCCGGTAGGTCTTCTCCAGATCGGTAGTGGCGAAGACATGCTGCATGACCTCGTCGGCATCCACCCGATTGGAGCGCAGGGTGATGACCAGGCGGGTCGGGTTCTCGTGATCGGACTCGTCACGCAGGTCGTCGACCATGGGCAGCTTGCGCGCCTGCATCTGGGCGGCGATCTGCTCGAGCACCCGGCTACCCGAGACCTGGAAGGGCAGCGCGGTGACGATCACGTCCCGGCCGTCGCGTTCCCAGCGCGCCCGCAGCCGCAGGCCCCCATGACCGGACTCGTAGAGACGCCGGATATCCGCGGCAGGCGTGATGATCTCGGCATCGGTGGGGAAGTCCGGCCCCTGGATGTGCTCACAGAGCGCCTCGACACCGGCATCGGGCTCATCCAGCAGGCGGATGCAGGCCGAGGCCACCTCGCGCAGGTTATGGGGAGGGATATCCGTCGCCATCCCCACCGCGATGCCCGTGCCGCCGTTCAGCAGCACGTTGGGGACACGGGCCGGCAGCGTCACCGGCTCGTCGAGGCTGCCGTCGAAGTTGGGCTGCCAGTCCACTGTCCCCTGCCCCAGCTCCTGGAGCAACAGCCGGGCGTAGGGGGCCAGACGCGCCTCGGTGTAGCGCATCGCCGCGAACGATTTGGGATCGTCCGCCGAGCCCCAGTTGCCCTGTCCATCCACCAGCGGGTAGCGGTAGGAGAAGGGCTGCGCCATCAGCACCATGGCCTCGTAACAGGCCGAGTCGCCATGTGGGTGGTACTTGCCCAGCACGTCACCCACCGTCCGGGCGGACTTCTTGTGCTTCGATACGGCCGACAGGCCGAGCTCGGACATCGCGTAGACAATCCGCCGCTGGACCGGCTTGAGGCCATCGCCGACATGCGGCAGGGCCCGATCGAGGATGACGTACATCGAGTAATCGAGATATGCCTTTTCGGTAAACTCCTGGAGCGGGCGACGCTCGAATCCGTCTGCCGGGGTGGGTTCGGTCATCGTCTCTGCCTGTCCTCTCGTGGATTCATACCAGCACATCCGCAAGGTCGCCCTTGCTCTCCAGCCACGCACGCCGCTTACCCGCGGCGCGCTTGCCGAGCAGCATCGCCATCAGCGCCTCGGTCTCTTCGGGGGCATCAACGGTCAGCTGCACAAGCCGTCGGGTGTCCGGTGCCATGGTTGTCTCGCGGAGCTGCAAGGGGTTCATCTCACCCAGCCCCTTGAAGCGCGTAATCGCCACCTTACCCTTGAGTTTCTCGGCCTCGATCCGGTCGAGGATCCCCTGTCGCTCGTCCTCGTCCAGCGCGTACCAGGTCTGTTTGCCGACATCGACCCGGTAGAGCGGCGGCATTGCCATGAATACATGCCCGGATTTCACCAGAGCCGGGAAGTGGCGCAGGAAAAGGGCGCAGAGCAGCGTCGCGATATGCGCCCCGTCCGGGTCGGCATCCGCCAGGACGCAGACCTTTGCATATCGCAGGCGGGTAAGATCGTCCGATCCGGGCTCGATCCCCAGTGCCACGGCGATATCGTGCACCTCCTGCGAGGCCATCACCTCGGCCGGGTCCACCTCCCAGGTGTTGAGGATCTTGCCACGCAAAGGCATGACCGCCTGGAAGTCGCGATCACGGGCCTGCTTCGCCGAGCCACCGGCGGAATCGCCCTCCACCAGGAAGAGCTCGCTGATCCCCGGATCCTGGTTACTGCAGTCGGCAAGCTTGCCCGGCAGGGCAGGCCCCTGGGTGACCCGCTTGCGGGTGACCTTGCGCGAGGCCCGCAGGCGACGCTGGGCGTTGGCGAGCACCAGCTCCACCAGCCGCTCGGCCTCGGTGGTGTGTTCGTTGAGCCAGAGACTGAAGGCGTCCTTGACCACGCCCGAGACGAAACCGGCACAGGCCCGGGACGACAGCCGCTCCTTGGTCTGCCCCGAGAACTGGGGCTCCTCGAGCTTGACCGATAGCACGTAGGTGACCCGCTCCCAGACATCTTCCGGGGCGATGCGGACGCCCCGTGGCAGCAGATTGCGAAACTCGCAGAACTCCCGCAGCGCCTCGGTCAGGCCGGAGCGCAGGCCATTAACATGCGTCCCGCCCTGCAAAGTGGGAATCAGGTTGACGTAACTCTCCTGCACCGGCTCACCCTGCTCGGGCAGCCAGGCGACGGCCCATTCGACCGCCTCGTGCCGGGCCGAGAACTCGCCGGTAAAGGGCGCCTCCGGAATCTGCGGCACGCCCTCCAGCGTCGTTTCGAGGTAGTCGGCGAGCCCCTTCTCGTAGTGCCACAGCGTCTCCTCGCCACTCGCCTCCTCGACGAGCCGGACCGCGAGTCCCGGGCAGAGTACGGCCTTGGCCCGCAGCACGTGGCGCAGGCGCGGCAGCGAGAAGCGGGCCGAATCGAAGTACTCCGCGTTGGGCCAGAAATGCAGTCGCGTGCCGGTGTTGCGGCGGCCGACCTCACCCACGGCCTCGAGCGGCTGGATCTTCTCGCCATTGGCGAAGGCCATCCGCCACTCCCGGCCATCACGACGGATCGACACGTCGAGGCGCGTCGACAGGGCATTGACCACGGAGACACCCACACCATGCAGCCCGCCGGAAAACTGATAGCTCTCGCGCGAGAATTTGCCGCCGGCGTGGAGCCGACCGAGGATAATCTCCACCCCGGGCGCGCCCTCCTCGGGGTGCATATCCACGGGCATGCCCCGGCCGTCGTCGGTGACCGACAGCGAGCCATCGCGATACAGCGTCACGTCAATACGCTGGCAATGGCCGGCAATGGCCTCGTCGACGCTGTTGTCGACGACCTCCTGGGCCAGATGATTGGGTCGGGTGGTGTCGGTATACATCCCCGGGCGACGGCGCACCGGGTCGAGGCCGGTCAGGACCTCGATGGCAGCAGAATCGTAGCGTTCACTCATGCCCGGGAGTGTAACGGCTGCCACCCCATCGGGCGAGTGCGTCGGTCGCCGCTGCGCGATAGACTTCGCACCATGAGTGAAAATGACGAAACACCAGACTTCGAAACCTCCCTGCAGACGCTGGAGGCACTGGTCGAGCGAATGGAGCGCGGCGAACTGACGCTGGAGCAGTCGCTACAGTGCTTTGAGCAGGGGATCCGCCTGACCCGCGAATGCCAGAAGGCACTATCGGAAGCGGAGCAGCGGGTGGAGATCCTCACCGGCAAGGATGCGGAGGCGGAGCCAACACCCTTCGAAGGGACCGACGATGGCCAGCCTGAGTGACTCGCTGACACAGGCCCGGGCCCGCGTCGAGGCGGTCCTGGATCAGGCACTGCCCGATGCCACGCTGGCGCCGGAGCGCCTGCATGAGGCGATGCGCTACGCGGCCCTCGCACCGGGCAAGCGCCTGCGCCCGTTCCTGGTCTACCAGGCGGGCCTGCTGTTCGATGCGATCGATACCGACCTGGACTCGCCGGCCTGCGCGGTGGAAATGATCCACGCCTATTCGTTGATTCACGACGATCTGCCGGCAATGGATGATGATGACCTGCGACGGGGGCAGCCGACCTGTCACCGCGCGTTCGACGAGTCGACCGCGATACTCGCGGGCGACGCCTTGCAAACGCTGGCGTTCCAGCGCATTGCGGAGACAGGCCCCGCCAATGCCGAGCGCCGCATCCGCATGATCGCGACTCTCGCCGAGGCGGTCGGCTCGCGCGGCATGGCCGGCGGTCAGGCGCTGGACCTGGGCGCGGTCAGGCATCGGATCGATGTCACCGAGCTCGAGACCATGCACCGTCACAAGACCGGTGCCCTGATCCTCGCGAGCCTTCGGCTGGGGTCACTCGGCGCCGTCGATGGACCCGATGCAGACCAGCACAGTGCCCTCGATCACTACGGCCAGTGCATCGGCCTCGCCTTCCAGGTCCAGGACGACATCCTCGACGTAACCGGTGACAGCCGTGATACGGGCAAGGCCCGCGGCGCCGACGCAAGGCGCGAGAAACCGACCTATCCGGGGCTGATGGGGCTCGAGGCATCACAGCGGTTCGCCCGGCATCTACGCGACGAGGCCATTCAGGCCATGGAGACCTTCGGCCCCCGTGCCGACACCCTGCGCTCGCTCGCCGACTACATCATCAGCCGCGAGCGCTGAGCCTACCCTTACTTGCCGCCCTTCTTCGCGGCCTTTTTACGCTCGTGCTCGAGAAGGTACTTCTTGCGAATCCGGATGGCGCCGGGTGTCACCTCCACCAGCTCGTCATCGTCGATGAACTCCAGCGCCTGCTCCAGCGTGAGCCGTTGCGGCGGCGTCAGGATCAGGGTTTCGTCGGTGCCGGCGGCGCGGACGTTAGTAAGCTGCTTGGCCTTGAGCGGATTAACCACCAGGTCGTTGTCGCGGTTGTGCAGGCCAATCACCATTCCCTCATAGACCTCGTCTCCATGGCCGACGAACAGCTTGCCACGATCCTGGAGGTTGAACAGCGCATAGGCGACCGCCTTGCCGGCGGCCATCGAAATCATCACACCGTTGGTGCGCTGCCCGTATTCCCCGGTCTTGGCAGGACCATAGTGGTCGAAGACGTGGTACATGAGGCCGGTGCCCGACGTCGCGGTGAGGAACTCGGTACGGAAACCGATCAGCCCGCGTGCCGGGATGATGTAATCGAGCCGGACACGACCCCGCCCGTCAGGCAGCATGTCGGTGAGCTCGCCGCCACGCTCGCCCAGTGCCTGCATGACCGCCCCCTGGTAGTCCTCCTCGACATCGACGGTCAGCTGCTCGAAGGGCTCTTCGAGCTTGCCATTCACCTCGCGGGTGATGACCTCGGGCCGGGATACGCCCAGCTCGTAGCCCTCGCGGCGCATGTTCTCGATGAGGATGCCGAGGTGCAACTCGCCACGACCGGAGACACGCATCCGTTCCGGATCGTCGGTATCCTCGACCCGCAGCGCGACATTGTGAACGAGCTCACGCATCAGCCGCTCGCGCAGCTGGCGCGAGGTGACGTATTTGCCCTCGCGCCCGACGAAGGGTGACGTATTGACCTGAAAGGTCATCGACACGGTTGGCTCATCGACCGTCAGTGCCGGCAGGGCCTCCACGTCGGCGGGATCGCAGAGCGTGTCGGAGATGTTGATCCGGTCAATACCGGTAAAGGCAATGATGTCGCCGGCGCTGGCCGAGGGAACCTCGACCCGGTTCAGACCCAGGAAACCGAGCACCTGGAGCAGACGCACGTTTCGCTTTTTGCCGTCGCGATCGACGCAGACCAGGTTCTGATTACTCCTGACACTGCCGCGCTCGATTCGGCCGATACCGATCACCCCGACATAGCTGTTGTAGTCGAGGGAAGTGACCTGCATCCGGAATGGTCCCTCAGCGTCCACCTGTGGCGCTGGCACCAGATTGCGCAGAAGTTCGAACAGCGGCGTCATGTCGCCACTGCGCACATCGGATTCGGTCCCGGCATAGCCATTCAGGGCCGAGGCGTAGATCACCGGAAAGTCGAGCTGTTCTTCGCTCGCGCCGAGGTTGTCGAACAGGTCGAAGGTCTTGTCCACCACCCAGTCCGGCCGGGCGCCGTCGCGGTCAACCTTGTTGACCACGACGATCGGCTTCAGGCCCAGGGCCAGGGCTTTTTCGGTAACGAACCGCGTCTGCGGCATGGGACCATCCACGGCATCGACCAGAAGCAGTACCGAATCGACCATGGACAATACGCGCTCGACCTCGCCCCCGAAGTCGGCGTGGCCCGGGGTATCGACGATGTTGACGCGCAGCTCCTGCCACTCGATCGCCGTATTTTTGGACAGGATCGTGATGCCCCGCTCTTTCTCGAGGTCGTTCGAATCCATGATGCGATCCTGCGCCTCGCCGCGCGACTCGAGGGTACCCGACTGTTGCAGCAGCTGATCCACCAGGGTGGTCTTGCCGTGGTCGACGTGGGCGATAATGGCGACGTTACGCAGATTGCGTACGTCGGACTGGGCTGGATCGGTACTCATGGAATCTTCCTGACGGCTCGTGAACGAGCGATTTATGTAAACTCCCCAGTATACAGATTAAGCGGATTCATTCGAATTGATCCATCCCCATGCTTCTAACGCCGTCCGAGGAGGAACGCCACCAGCAGCAGAAGCGGGAACACCTCGAGCCGCCCCAGCAGCATCAGCACACTGAGTACGACCGCCGCGCCCGGCTCCAGATCGGGGCCGGCAACCCCGGTGCCAAGGCCGGAGTTGAAGAGCGCCGAGGCGGTATCGAAAAACACGTGGGCGAGTCGGGTATCGGCGGGCAGCCAGTGGAGCATGACGAACACCCCCAGCAGCCACAGCAGCATGAAGATACCCACCAGGCGCAGGGCGGTATGGCCGAGTGAGGCCATCTGCGCCGGGGTG
Organism: Spiribacter vilamensis; assembly: GCF_004217415.1. Classification (NCBI taxonomy): domain Bacteria; kingdom Pseudomonadati; phylum Pseudomonadota; class Gammaproteobacteria; order Chromatiales; family Ectothiorhodospiraceae; genus Spiribacter; species Spiribacter vilamensis. The sequence goes on along the minus strand of NZ_SHLI01000001.1, from coordinate 179,671 downwards.
ATACGCGCACCGTCGTAGCGTAGCACCACCACCTCGTGCGGCGTCGCACGCAGCGAGCGGAGCTGGCCGACCAGGTCCTTGAGCAAGAGCCCCACCCGGAGCAGCTTGATGCCGCCGCTGGTCGATCCGGCCATCCCGCCCATCAGTACGGCCATCAACACCAGAAGCAGTGCCGCATCCGCCCAGGCCGACAAATCGGCGGCCGCGAATCCCGCGGACGTGATCGCCGACACCCAGACCAGCACCGAGCTGATGAGCGTATCGCTGCCGAGGGTCAGCCAGCGCTGCCCCCAGAGCAGCAGAAAACCGCCCAGCAGCACCCAGACCAGCACCCGCACCTCGACGAGCTCCCAGAGGGACCGGGGCGAGACCCGCTCGACAATCAGCCGGTAGTGGATAAGGAAACTCACCGCGCCGGCGAGCATGATCGGCACATACGCGAGCTGAACATGCTCCGGGGCGCTCATCAGGCTGTCATCGGTGATCGTGAATCCACCGGTCGCGATCGCCGTCATCCCGTGATTGATCGCCCGCCAGGGCGGCTCGCCGACGATCCATAGCAACGCGATCGCACTAAGCGTATACCCCACGTAGATCGCCCACATGGTCTGTACAGTCGATTTGACAGTGGGCAGGATCTTCTCGTCGCGCGCCTCGGAGAAATAGAGGTTAATGGCGCCGCGCTCGGCCGGAACGATCGCGAGCAGCAGCAGAATGACGCCGATTCCGCCGACCCACTGACTGAAACTCCGCCACCACTGGATGTGATGTGGCAGCTCCGAGGCCGCCGCCACCACCGTCAGCCCGGTGGAGGTGAACCCCGAAACCGATTCGAAAAACGCATGTGCCGGCTGCCGGAACAGCTGCATCGCCGCCTCTGCCGACAACGGCGCCAGATGCGCGCTGACGAATACCGGGATCGCGCCAATGATCGCAATAAGCACCCAGCTGATGCCCGCGATCAGCATCGAATGATAGCGATAGAACCGATCCCGGCCCCGTGTCGCCCGGACCAGCGACTGGCCGGTGATCAGTGCGATCGCCGCAGTCAGGGCAAACCCCCATGCGCCCCACCACTCGTCCGCCCAACCGGCCACCGGGATCGAAAGCAGCGCCATCAGGCCGGGGACATGCAGCAGAAAACCGGTACCGCGCAGTACCTCGCGCACGCTGTCAGCCTTCCAGGTGACGCTCGCGGAAGGCGAGCCGGCGCCGGCCGCGAAGGCGCTCCGCCGCGAAAAGGATAACCCCGTCCCCCGCCGCCAGCTTCTCGCCATCGGCAAGCCGTCGGGTCTTCCCCTCGCGGACCCGGGCGAGCAGCTGGAGATCCTCCCCCAGCAGCTCGCGACGGCGGATTTCAGCGGCTTCCAGACCCACGAGCGGCGACTTCTCGCCGAGCTTGAGCTCAATGATTTGCTGGCCACCGCGCAGCGTCGTCACGTCGTGGGTCTCGGGTAGCAGGGTGATATCCAGCAGATGCTGGGCGACCAGCCGTTCCGGATCGGACAATACCCGAACCCCGAGGCGACGGAAGATGGGGATATGCGAATCCCGGTTCACGGTGGCGGTTAGCGTCTCCACGCCCACCTCTTTCGCGAGCAGCACCGCCATGAGATTGGTGGAATCGTCATCCGTGGTCGCGATCAGGGCCTCGGCCCGGGCCAGCTGGCTTTCCGCCACGAATGCGTCGTCGCCGACGTCCATGGCGAGCACACGTACGTCATGCCGCTCGGCACAGGCATCCGCGAGTGTCGGATCGCTTTCCACCACCACAAGGTTGTTATTGGTGGTCGCCAGTGCCTGTTCGATCAGGCTGTTACCGACCGTTCCGGCCCCGATCACGACTATCATCATACGCTCAGCACCGGTGCCTCCATCGCCGCGACCTGCTCGCGCAGGGTCAGCACATGGTCTTCCCAGTAACGCTCGGTCCCGAACCAGGTGAAGGTCGCGGGGAACGCCGGGTCGTCCCAGCGCCTTGCCAGCCACGCGGCGTAGCTCATGATTCTTAACGTGCGCAGGGCCTCGAGCAGGTGGAGCTCGCGCGGGTCGAACTCACGGAACTGCTCGTAACCGGCCACCAGGTCACTGAGCTGTAGCGTTCGCTCGGCGCGGTCACCACTGAGCAGCATCCAGAGATCCTGAATCGCCGGTCCGGTCCGGCAGTCATCGAGATCCACCAGGTGAGGCCCCCGATCGGTCCAGAGGATATTACCGGGGTGGAAGTCGCCGTGCAGGCGAATGGAGGCACAGCCCGCCGCCCTTTCCCGGGCCTCATCGATCGCGGCGAGCAATTCGTCGGTGACCGCCCGGTAAGGCGCCTGGACGCCCGCCGGTATCCAGTCGGCCGCAAGCAGCCAGTCACGGGTCTGACGCCCCATGACATCGGCGTCGAGAACCGGCCGGTGCTCGAACACGCCGGCCTCGCCCACGGTATGCATGCGTCCCAGCAGTCGGCCGAGCCACTCCCGCGTATCCGGGTTATCGAGTTCGGGCGCATGACCGCCGCGCCGGGGATAGAGCGCGAAACGGAAACCGGCGGCATGATGCAGGGTCCGGTGACCGAGGCTGATCGGTGCCACCACCGGGATGTCGTGTTCGGCCAGCCGGGCCGCGAAGGCATGCTCCTCGAGGATCGCCTCATCCGGCCAGCGATCGGGCCGATAGGCCTTGAGAATCATCGGATCGCGTTCCTCGACGCCCAGCTGATAGACCCGGTTCTCGTAGCTGTTGAGCGCCAGCAGGCGGCCGTCGGCATGAACGCCGGCGGCCTCCACCATGTCCAGCAGCAGGGCGGGCTGGAGGCAGGCAAACGGATGCTCGCCGGACCGCGGATCAGTCATTGGCCGGCGTATCCGGTGTCACGCGAAGAGTCTCCCAGACCGGCGTGAGATCGCGGGGAATGGGCTCGAGCCGGCCAATCTCGATCCAGGGGAAGTCGGGGTCGTGGAAGTCCGAGCCCTTGGAGGCAGTCAGGCCGAATCGGCGCGCCAGCGCCGCGGCCGCCGACAAATCGTCGCGCCCGCCGCCACCATTGGCGACCTCGATCGCCCCACCGCCCGCGTCCACAAAGGCCTGAATCACCGCCCGCAGGGCGCCGCGAGACAGGCCATAGCGCAGCGGATGGGCGAAAACCGCGGTGCCACCGGCCGCATGGATCCAGGCGACCACCTCGTCGATGCTCGCCCACTGCACGGCGGCGTAACCCGGACGACCGCGCTTGAGATAGCGCTCGAACGCCGCCTGGAACGTCGGCGATGCCCCCTGCTCGACCAGTGCGCGGGCAAAGTGTGCACGTCCCGGAACGCCACTCGCCAGTTGCGCTACCCGATCACCCATGCCGGGAACACCTGCCCCCGCCAGCCGCTCGGCGATCCGGGCGGCGCGGTCGTGGCGCTCGGCCTGCTGTCGCGTCACGCCCTCGACCAGTGCCGGAGAGGTGATATCGATATCGAGGCCAACAATATGCACCACACCGCGAGCCCATCGCGCCGAAAGTTCGATGCCGGCCAGACACGCAATGCCCTGCTCGCGAGCGCTTGTCTGCGCCTCGGCCACGCCATCAACGCTATCGTGATCGGTCAGTGCCATCAGCCGAACACCTGATTCAGCCGCGCGCTCCACCACGGCCGCCGGCGACAGGTGGCCATCCGAGGCGGTACTGTGCATATGGAGATCAACGCGGCTAACGGACACGGGCGTCTTACTTGTGGCCTTAATGGCCCCATCCTATAATGAAATGCTCGGCAGCCGCAGGCTGCCGTTTGTTTTTGGAGGTCATCACCATGTCAACGGCCCTGATGCCCACGTACAAACGCCTGTCGGTCGCGTTCCAGCGCGGCGACGGGGCATGGCTCGAAGATACCGAGGGATACTGGTACCTCGACGCACTGTCGGGCATTGCCGTCTGCGGACTGGGCCATGCCCATCCGGACGTCGCTACCGCCGTTGCCGATCAGGCGCAAACTCTGGTGCACACCTCCAATCTCTACGAGGTGCCGCACCAGTCGCGCCTCGGCGAGCGGCTCTGCGCCCTGTCCGGCCTGGAGCAGGTCTTTTTCGCCAACAGCGGTGCCGAGGCCAACGAAGCGGCCATCAAGCTGGCACGGCTCTACGGCTACAACCACGGCATCGAGGCACCGGAAATCATCGTCGCCGAGAACGCGTTCCACGGCCGCACGCTGGGCGCACTCACGGCCACCGGCAACCAACGCGCCCAGACCGGTTTCGGTCCCTTGCCCGAGGGCTTCGTGCGGGTTCCCTACAGCGACACCGGCGCGATCCGCGCGGCCGCGACCGACCGGACGGTTGCGGTCTTTGTCGAACCCATCCAGGGCGAAGGCGGCATCGTCGTCCCCGATGATGACTACCTCCCGGCCCTGCGCCGCCTCTGTGACGAGCGGGGGTGGCTGCTCATGCTCGACGAGGTGCAGTCAGGGGTCGGTCGCACCGGCCGCTGGTTCGCCCATCAGCACGCCGGCATCCGCCCGGATGTGGTGACACTCGCCAAGGCCCTCGCCAACGGGGTACCCATCGGCGCCTGCCTCGCCGGTGGACCGGCGGGTGGCGTGCTGGGCCCCGGCAGTCATGGCACGACTTTCGGCGGCAATCCGCTATCCAGCCGGGCGGCACTCGCGGTCCTCGATGTCATCGAGCGCGACGGTCTGCTGGAGCACGCGGCGGCGGTCGGAGACCGGATGATCGGCCGCCTGCGTGAGGCCCTCGCCAACGTCCGGGGGATTCACGAGATCCGCGGACGGGGGCTGATGATCGGTGTCGAGCTGGACGGGCCCTGTGCCGATCTGGTCCCGCAGGCCCTCGAGGCGGGCATTCTGATCAACGTGACGGCGGGGCGGGTTGTGCGCCTTCTGCCGCCACTGACTTTCACCAACGAGCAGGCCGACCGACTGGTCGACACACTGACGCCATTGATCGAGAAGACCGCAGAGGCAATCGCCGATGAAACGGCCGAGCTTGCCTGAGGCTTACAGGGGAAACGGATGTCATCGCGCCACTTTCTGACTCTCGCCGATATCAGCGCCGAGGCGCTCGAGACCCTGCTACGGCGGGCTGCCGAACTGAGGGAACTGCACCAGGCCGGGAGTCTCCACGAGCCTCTGCGTGGCCGGGTACTGGGAATGATCTTCGAGAAGTCCTCGACCCGCACCCGGGTGTCGTTCGAGGCCGGCATGGCCCAGCTCGGCGGAAGCGCCCTGTTCCTCTCACCGCGGGACACCCAGCTCGGCCGCGGCGAGCCGGTCGAGGACACCGCACGGGTGCTGTCAGGGATGGTGGACGCGGTCATGATCCGCACATTCGCCCACGAGACCGTTGAGCGCTTCGCCCGGGCGTCCCGCGTCCCCGTCATCAACGGCCTGACCGATGAGCATCATCCCTGTCAGCTGCTCGCCGATCTGCAGACCTGGCAGGCTCACCGGGGCGAGCTCCGCGGTCGGACCGTCGCCTGGATGGGCGATGGCAACAACATGTGCCGATCGTGGATGCAGGCCGCCGAGCTCATGGACTTCCACCTGGCGATCGGTGCGCCGTGCGCTTACGCACCGGCGGACCTGGCCGAGTACCCCAACAGCCGCCACGAGCCCGACCCGTTCGCCGCGGTGGCCGGTGCGGACCTGGTTGTCACCGACGTCTGGGCGAGCATGGGGATGGAGGACGAGCAGGACGCGCGCCTGTCCGACTTCAGCGCCTACCAGGTCAACGAAGCCCTGATGGCGGCGGCCGGCGAGGACGCACTGTTCATGCACTGCCTGCCGGCCCACCGGGGGGAAGAGGTCACCGCCGAGGTCATTGACGGTGACCGGAGCGTGGTCTGGGAGGAGGCGGAGAACCGCCTCCATGCCCAGAAGGCGCTGCTGGAGTGGCTGATCAGCGGGACCGCCTAGCGGCGGTCGCCGGTGGCCTCCTCGGCCATCTGCTCAAAGCTGATATGGCGGACATCCTTGCCGCGCACGAAATAGATCACGTACTCGCAGATATTGCGGGCACGATCACCAATCCGCTCCAGTGAGCGCGTCGCCCAGAGCACATCCAGCACCGGCGGCACGGACTTCGGGTGGTCTTCGAGGTTTTTCACCAGATTACGGATGATCGAGTCGTACTGCGAGTCCGCCTTGATGTCTTCCTGTGCCACGTGAACCGCCTGCTCGGCGTCCATGCGAGTGAAGGCATCGAGGGCTCCCCGAAGCATTCGCTTGATCTGTTCGCCCAGCGCCGAGATTTCCGCCATCGGACTGCGTTGCCGATCCTCTTCGAGCAGGTGAAGCGCCATACGGCCCACCCGCTCCGCTTCGTCGCCGATACGCTCAAGATCGGTAATGGTCTTGATGACCGACATAATCAGCCGGAGATCGCTGGCAGTCGGCTGTCGGCGCGCAAGCACATGGGTGCAGGCCTCGTCGAGTTCCACTTCCATGGCATTGACCCGATAGTCGGAGGTGACCACCTGTTGGCCCTTCTCCTGGTTGCCGGTCACCAACGCCTCGAGGGCCCCGTCGAGTTGCTGTTCAACGAGCCCGCCCATCGTCATCACGCGGGTGATGATCTGCTCGAGGTCCTCGTTGAACTGCTTCGAGATATGTTGCGAGAAATCTTTCTTATCCATGGAACTCGTTCCTGTGTCCTTGCGTTAAGCGCAACCCCGTCAACCGTAGCGCCCGGTAATGTAGCTCTCGGTCCCGGGGTGTTGCGGGTTCGTGAAAATGTTGTCGGTAACGCCGAACTCGATCAGCTCGCCGAGATACATGAACGCGGTTCGATGGGAGATTCGTGCCGCCTGCTGCATGTTGTGCGTCACGATCACCACGGTCACCGTTTCGGACAGTTCCTGGACCAGGTCTTCGACCTTGGCCGTGGCGATCGGATCGAGCGCCGACGTGGGCTCGTCAAGCAGCAGGATTTCCGGGTTGGGGGCGAGCGCACGGGCGATGCAGAGCCGCTGCTGCTGACCGCCGGACAGCTCGTAGGCCGAGCCGTGCAGCTTATCCTTTACCTCGTCCCAGATGGCCGAGCGCCGCAGTGCCTGCTCCACCGCCTCGTCAATCACCGAGCTGTTCTTGATTCCACGCACCCGCAGTCCGGCAGCGACGTTTTCGTAAATCGATTTCGGAAACGGGTTGGGCTTCTGGAACACCATCCCCACCCGCAACCGGACCAGCACCGGATCGGAATCATCACCGATAAGGTTTTCTTCCTCGGGCTCGAGGACGATCTTTCCTTGATATCGATTGCCGGGATAGAGGTCATGCATCCGGTTGAGACTGCGGAGCAGCGTCGACTTGCCACAGCCTGATGGCCCGATGATCGCCGTGACATGCCGGTCGAGAATCGGCATCGAGACGTTCTTGATCGCCTGTGTTCCATCGGCGTAGAAAAAGCTGAAATCCTCCATCCGTGCGCGGAGGGGATTGCTTTCCGCGGCCGGCGGGATCGGCGGGAGTGATTCCGTCGTACTCTCGGGTGTCGCGTCTTTCACGGTCTCACTCGCGGTGTTTCGGGCACTAAGGGTTTCGGTATAGCTCATTGTATTCAGTTCCTGTATCCACGACGAAGCCGGAACCTGACCCAGATCGCCAGCCCATTGAGCGACAGCGTCAGTGCCATCAGCGTGACACCCGTTGCCGCTGCGATGATGTGAAATCCCTCCTGCGGCCTGGAGGTCCAGTTGAACATCTGGATCGGCAGCACGGTGAAGCTGTCATTCAGCCAGGCGAAGGAGATAAACGGGAAGTCTCCGGTCACCGGCGCCGATGGCAGGAAGGCGATGAAGGTCAGTGCGCCGATCGTAATGATGGGCGCCGTCTCGCCAATCGCCCGACTCAGGCCAACGATCGCCCCGGTCATGATCCCGGGCTTGGCAGCCGGAATAATGTAGTGCCACATCACCTGCCACTGGTCAGCCCCGATACCGTACGCCCCCTCCTTGATGATCGGTGGTATCGAGCGCACGGCTTCCCGTGTCGAGACAATAACGATGGGAAGAATCAGCAGCGCGAGGGTCATGCCTGCCACGAGAATGGTCTTGCCCAGACCGAGCCCGTAGACAAACAACCCCAGCGCGAGGAGCCCGTAGATAATCGACGGCACCCCCGCCAGGTTGGCGACATTGATCTCGATAATATTCGAAAGCCATCCCTTCTTTGCGTACTCCTCGAGATAGAGACCGGCGGCGACCCCCAGCGGGACCGCCAGAAGCCCCGTCACCACCATCACCAGGAGCGACCCGACCAGCGCGGAGAGGATCCCGGCATCCTCGGGATTCCGCGAGGGGAAGCTGGTAAGGAAATTGCCATCAATGGCGCCAAGCCCCCGGACCAGAAGGTCGCCGATGAGAGTCAACAGCAGCGTCATGGCGATTGCCATGACCAGCAACCCCCCCAGGGCAAAGAAGATATCCTTTTGATTGGCTTTGCGGACCGCTTCGAATGCCGATGCATCCGTCTTGGTTGCCGGCGCGGCTTTTGGGCCTTTAACCGTTGCCATATCAGTAAGCCTCGCGGAATTTCCGGCGCAGGTAGAAGCCGATTACATTGAATGACAGCGTGATGAGGAACAGCAGCAGACCCACGGCGAAGATCGTTGTATAGGCAAGCGATCCGTGGGCGACATCCCCCAGACTCATCTGGACGATATAGGCCGTAATCGTTGCCGCACCCTCACGCACATCCCAGGTGAGATTGGGATTCTGCCCGGCTGCCACTGCGAGAACCATTGTCTCGCCAATGGCGCGGGACAGTCCGAGGATGAAAGCCGCGGTGATGCCGGAGAACGCCCCGGGAATAACAACGCGGACCGCCACCTGCCAGCGCGCCATACCGAGGGCGTACCCCCCCTCGCGCAACCCGTTCGGCACTGCCCGCATCGCGTCTTCCGACACCGAGACGACATAGGGCAATATCATGATGCCGAGGATGATCCCGGGAACGAGCAGGTTGATACCCCTGAGCCCCGGAATGAACTGCTGGAGAAACGGGGTCATCACCAGGAGGGCGAAGTAGCCGTAGACCACCGTTGGAACGGCCTCGAGCATTTCCAGCGCCGGCTTGATCGTCTCTCGCACTGCCGGCTGCGCGTACTCGCTCAGGTAGATGGCCATGATCAGACCGAATGGAACGGCGATCAGCATCGCGATCCCGGATGTCTGGAGCGTCGCCGCCAGAAGCGGCAGCACGCCGAACTTCGGATCAATGAAAACGGGCGCCCACATCGTCGTGAACAGGAACTCCGACAGCGGCACCTGCATGAAGAAATCCCAGGATTCACTCACGAGGATGAAAACAATGGCGGTGGTGACAAACACGGACAGGCTGGCGCTGAGGAAAAGGAACACCTCCATGCTCCGCGCGATCAGCTTGCGCCGCTTCACAAACCCCTGCTCACGGAGCTCGGTCGCTGTCGGTATTTTCGGGTTAGCCACATTCGCTCCCATGTATTAAAACGGCGGGCCGCCTGGCCCGCCGTGATCAAAACGGGTCCTTAGTTTGACAGGAGATCGCTGACGCTTACACCGATCTCGGAGCCGCCATCGAAATAGCTACCGGTGGTCCCTGCCTCGATCTTGGCAAGGCCCTGGTCGAACGCCGAATCAGGCAGCGCCAGGTAGCCCGTTTCACGGACCAGCTGAGGGGCCTTGTCCGCGTTGAACATGTACTCGGCAAAGTCGAGGACCTGCGGATCCTCTTTCAGATCCTCGGCATTGGCGTACATAAACAGCGGACGCGTCAGCGGCTGATACTCCCCGCTACCTGCCGTTTCGGTGGTCGGCGCCACGCAGTCGCCACCGTTGTAGGAGATTTCAACGGCATTCACGCGGCTACGGTTTTCCTCGACGTACGCCAGCCCGAGAAAGCCCATCGCATTCGGGTTCGTCGAGACGCCCTGAATGGTGATGTTGTCGTCCTCCGTCGCGGTGAAGTCGCCACGCGAGGCGCCCTCCTCGCCCACAACGGCAAAGGTGAAGTAGTCATACGTGCCGGAGTCGGTACCCGCGCCGAAGAGCGCCAGATCGCGATCCGGATAATCCGGGTTGATCTGGTTCCAGTTATCAACCTCGCCCTGCGCCTCGGGCCCGTAGGCCGTCGCCAGCTCGTCGGTGGTCATGCAGGACGCCCAGTCATTCTGCGGATGGACGATCACGGCAAGCGCGTCCATCGCGACCGGCATTTCGACAAACTCGATACCGTTCTCTGCACAGAGCTCCTTCTCGGAGTTCTTGATCGGACGCGAAGCCCCGCTGAAAGAGGTTTCGCCACGGCAGAATTTCTTGAAACCACCCCCGGTTCCGGAAATACCCACGACGACACGATTGCCCGTCTCGTTCTGATACTCCTCGGCGAAGGCCTCGGAGATCGGAAACACCGTCGATGAACCATCGACCTGAATCGCACCGGACTGAGCCATGACAGACAGAGGAGCCATCGCGACCAGCGACAGGGCGGAGGCGGTAAGCAGTGAATGTTTCATCGGGTTCAACTCCTGACTACGTCAATTAGGAGCCTTGAGACTAGCAACCATTGATGACGTTTTTATTGCAGCTCGTATCCGTGGCCGTGAGGGAAGACCGCCGTGAAGGTGCTCCCCTCTCCCACCGTGCTGTTGATTTCGAGCTCGGCGTCGTGACGTGACAGGACGTGTTTGACGATGGCAAGCCCGAGCCCCGTCCCCCCGCTTTTCGCGGATCGACCGCTGTCGGCACGGTAGAAGCGCTCAGTCAGCCGCGGAATGTGGTGGGGCGCGATACCGGGCCCGGTATCGGCGACGGCCAGGCAGGCCTTTCCTCCCGCCTGAAACCACTGGACATCGACAATGCCATTCTCCCCGGTGTAGCTGACCGCGTTGGCCAGCAGATTCGAGAACGCACTGCGCAACTCGTCCTCGTCACCCCGGATCATCAGCTCGCGATCAATCTGCGACTGTATCCGGTGACGCCCCCCGCTCAGGGATTCGGCCTCTTTCAGCACGTCATCGAGCACCGCTGGTATATCCACCGCGGTACTGGCCTTGCTACTGGCCTCCGTCTCAAGGCGGGAGAGGAGCAGCAGGTCCTCGATCAACCGACTCATCCGGTCGATCTGCTGTTCCATCAGCTGGGCCGGCCTTACCAGGGATTCCGCGTCCGGCGACTCCATGCTCGCGATCTCCTCCGACATGCCCCGCAGCACCGTCAGCGGCGTTCTGAGCTCATGGGTAATATTGCCGACGAAATCCCGCCGCATCGTCTCCAGGCGATGGATCTGTGTCAGGTCGCGGACCAGTAGCAGATGCTGGGCGCTGCCGTAGGCGCCAAGCCGTATCTCCAGTGTGCGGCGGCTATTCCGCGGGGCGGGGATGCGAACCGCCGCATTCAACTCGCCGGCAACAATGTGCTCGGCAAAGTCCGGATGGCGGATAAGATTTCCGATGCGCAGGAAGCGATCCCGCGGCCATTGCAAACCGAGATAGCGGGCTGCGAGCTCATTCCACCACAGCATTTCGCCGGACTCGGACAGAATGATCGTGCCATCAGGCATCGCCTTGACGCTGTCACTCAGCCGATCCATCAGCGCCACCAGGTACTGCTGACGCTGCCGGTAATGCCCGTGACGGCGAACGATGCTGTCGGCCAGGGCCCGCCAGACCCCGGATAACTCGGGTGGCCGGGACTTTCGACTTACCCGCAGCCAACGCTCGAGGCGATAGAAATTGACACCGTGGTAGACCAGAAAGCAAACCAGCGCGACGAGCAGCGCCTCCGGCAACACCCCGAAGATGAAACCGGTGAGAGCAATCACCGTGAACAGCGCCAGGGTCTGGGCAAGGAAACGGGGCCAGGGGTTGCTGGAAACCATGATCAGAAAACCCTATTCGACGGAAAACCGATAGCCCGCACCCCGCACGGTCTGCAGCAGATCATGGTGGCCCGAAGGCTCGAGCGCTTTACGCAACCGGCGGACATGGACATCAACGGTCCGTTCCTCGACATAAATATTCGCCCCCCAGACATTATCGAGGAGTTGCGCGCGATTGAAGACGCGATCGGGATGGGTCATGAAAAAATGCAGCAACCGGAATTCGGTCGGGCCCATCTCGATGGGTCGACCCGATTCCGTCACGCGGTGGCTGACCGGATCGAGCCGCAGGTCGCGGGACTCAAGGGGGGCATCGCCGTTGGTGGGCTGGACTCGGCGCAATACCGCCTTCACGCGTGCCACCAGTTCGCGGGGCGAGAATGGCTTGGGCACATAGTCATCCGCGCCGGCATCCAGTCCGCGGATGCGATCCGCCTCCTCGCCGCGGGCCGTCAGCAGGATGATCGGAATATCACGCGTGGCCCGCTCACGTTTGAGCCGTCGAGCGAAGTCGATGCCACTCTGTCCCGGCAGCATCCAGTCGAGCAGGACCAGATCCGGCTGGCTCAGGCGCATCGCCGCCTCGCCATCCTCCGCCGACTCGGCGTGGCGGACCCGATACCCGGCCCGCTCCAGGGCCATTGCCACCATCTCGCGGATCGCCGCCTCATCCTCTACAAGCAGAATGCTGGCCAAAGTCGCTTCCCCCTAACACTGTCACGGCGACAGTATAGAGTCATCCAGATTGCGACTCTGTGACAAGCCGAATGACCGACTGTCGCTGGCAGCCACTCCACGACATTGGTACATTCCCGCCTATGCGTTATTACTTCACGTTGACGGTCGTGCTTGCCGTCCTGTGGCTCGGTCTCTCGGGGATCTACAAGCCATTGCTGCTCGGGCTCGGTGTGGTATCGATCGGACTCGTCGTCTGGCTCGCCGAACGCATGGAGGTGCTGGGCGCGGAGCACGATCCCGCGCAGCTGTCCTGGCGCCTGGCTGTCTACTGGGGATGGCTGGTCTGGCAGGTCATTGTCTCCAATGTGGCGGTGGCACAGGCAGTCCTTGATCCGCGCCGCATCCGGCCGACACTCATCGAGGTGCCGGTCCGCCAGCGCACACGTGTCGGAAGGGTGACCTACGGCAACTCGATCACGCTGACCCCGGGCACGGTGACCACCTGGTTGCCCAGTAACGGGACCTTCGCAAAGGTGCACGCATTGCTGCCATCAGCCGTCGACGGGCTCAGGGCCGGCGACATGGAACGCAGGATCCTCTGGCTCGAGGGCAAAGGCTGATGGAGAGCGTGCTTCTTGCAACGATCCTCGCGATTTTCACGACAATGGCACTGGCGCTGTGGCGCGCCATTAAGGGACCGACCGTCTACGACACCATCGTGGGTGTGAACGTATTCGGCACGAAGACGGTCCTGCTTGTCGCCCTCATTGCCTATTTCTCCGGCAATCACGACCTGATTGATGTCGCGCTGGTGTACGCGCTGATTAATTTCATCGCCGTCGTCGCCGTCCTCAAGCTCATCGGCCAGCGCGACCTGGCCGCAAGCGGGGAAATATCGGATGATTGACGGGGCTCTTGATCTGATCTCCGCAGCGCTGCTGCTGGCGGGCGGCGCCTTTGCAATCATTGGCGGCATTGGTGTTGTTCGCTTTCCGGATATCTACACGCGCCTTCATGCCGGTGGCGTGACGGATACGATCGCGCCGCTGCTAATCGTCGGCGGGCTGATTCTCCAGTCCGGGGTCAATCTTCTAAGCTTCAAGATGCTGCTGATCCTGCTTTTCCTGCTCTTCACCACGCCGACGGCCTCGCATGCGACCGCTCGCGCCGCGCTCGCCGGCGGTGTGCGACCGATGCATGACGAGACTCACGATCAGACGGGAGAGTCGCCATCGAACACCTGATCGACATCATTCTGTTGCTGTTCCTGATCGTGATCGCGGCGACGGTGGTGGTGACACGGGATCTGCTCAAGGCGACGATGCTGTTTGCGATCTACTCGCTGGTCATCGCCGGCTTCTTTGCCAATCTCGACGCCGGTGACGTGGCGCTGACCGAGGCGGCGGTAGGTGCAGGCATCGGTACCGTGCTGCTGCTCGCCGTGCTCAGCCTCGTGCCGCGATACGAGCACCGTCATGCCGGTCATAGCCTGCCGGCCCTGGTCATTGTGACCATTACCGGTGCTGCCCTTGTCTATGCCTCCTTCGACCTCCCGGCATTCGGGCAACCCGGCAACCCGGTTCACCAGCACCTGGCGCCCTATTTCATCGAGCAGACCTACGCGGATACCGGCATACCCAATCTGGTGGCCGCCATCCTCGCGAGCTATCGCTCCATCGACACCATGGGTGAAGCGGTTGTGATTCTTACCGCCGGAATCGTAGTCTACGCCCTCCTTGCCGCGCCGCCGCGGCAGCGACGTCGACACGGGAAGCAGGATCGGTCATGAGAAACAACGCCATTCTGTTGGTGGTTGCGCGATTCGCCATACCGCTTGTCATGCTCTTCGGTCTGTATATCCAGTTCCACGGTGAGTACTCGCCGGGCGGGGGTTTCCAGGCGGGCGTGCTGTTCGCATCGGCATGGATCCTGTTTGTATTTATCTACGGTCTGGACACCGGGCTGCGGGTCATCCCGCAACGCGTGATCTACGCCCTTGCCGCCCTCGGTGTCCTCCTCTACGCGCTGATCGGTCTGCTGGGTGTTTTCCTCGGCGGGCGCTTTCTCGATTTCTACCCCCTCCTCGATGCGCCCAAGGCGGCACAACAGACCGGCGTCATCCTCGTCGAGCTCGGTGTCGGTATTACCGTGGCGGCGGTCGTGATGCTCATCTTCCTGCTGTTCGTCCAGCGCCGCGCCGCCACTCTGGCGGCGGGTCTCGACCCCGACGCGGCGGACGCCGTGCAGGATGACAGGGAATGACTTTTATCAGCCTGTTCAACTACTGGGCGGTGATCGCGCTGATGATGACCGGTTATTACTGCATGATCGTGCGCGGCAACATGCTCAAGAAGGTTATTGGCCTGGGAATCTTCCAGACCTCGGTATTTATCCTGTTCATCTCCGCGGGAAAGGTTATCGGCGGATCGACACCCGTGCTTCGGGAGGGCGTGTCGACGTATTCCAACCCCCTCCCCCACGTGATCATCCTCACCGCCATCGTAGTCGGCATTGCCACCACCGCGGTGGCGCTGGCGCTGACCGTTCGCATCCGCGAGGCGTACGGCAGCATCGACGACGATGATATCGACGATGCCGCCGAGGAGGACGATCGCGTATGAGCTCGATCACCGAGCTGATGCCCTTTGTCGTCCTGATACCGCTGATCGCCGGACCGGTCTGCGTCCTGCTCCCGGGACGCGGGTTGCCGTGGCTGCTGGCCACATTCGCCATGACCACGGCGTTCATCATTGCCGCCCTCGTGCTGGCAGCGGTCTTTGATGGCGGCACGCTGCGCTATGCTTTCGGTGACTGGCCACCGCCGGTGGGTATCGAGTACCGGGTGGATGCGGCCAACGCCTTCGTCGCCCTGCTCATTACCGGCGTGTCGGCGATCCTCCTGCCATGGGGCAAACCCCTGGTCGATGACGAGGTGCCTGAACGTCAGGGCAGTTTCTACGCCCTGGTGCTGATCGCGCTCGCCGGGCTCCTCGGCATCACGCTGACCGGCGATGTCTTCAACGTCTTCGTTTTCCTCGAGATTTCGTCACTGGCGACTTACGGCCTGATCGCCCACGGCCGCGACCGGCGGGCGCTGATCGCGGCGTTCCGATACCTGATCATGGGGACAGTGGGTGCGACCTTCCTGCTGATCGGCATTGCCGTGCTCTACATCCTGACCGGCTCGCTCAACATGCTGGATATCGCCGAGCGCCTGCCCGTGGGCGAGGGCTCGAGGGCACTCGATGTCGGTCTCGGGTTCATCGTGGTCGGACTTTCAATCAAGCTCGCGCTCTTCCCGCTCCATCACTGGCTACCGAATGCCTATACCTACGCTCCGTCGCTGATCAGCGCCCTGATCGCCGCCACTGCCACCAAGGTCGCACTCTATGTGCTGCTGCGCTTCATCTTCGATGTCTTTGGCCCGGCTTACAGCTTCACCGCGCTGCCCCTCGCCGCGGGCTTGATGGCGCTCGCCATTGGCAGCATGTTTGTCGGCTCGTGGCTGGCGATCCTGCAGAGCAACCTCAAGCGCATGCTTGCCTACTCATCGGTGGCGCAGGTCGGCTATATGGTACTGGGCGTCAGCCTGACGACGGTGTCCGGCCTGACCGCCTCGTTCCTGCACCTGTTCAATCACGGTCTGATGAAGGCCGCCCTGTTTGCCTCTGCCGGGCTCATGGTCTATCGCTGCGGCGGTATGGGCATGAACGATCTGCGGGGCATCGGCCGGCAAATGCCCTGGACACTGACCGCCTTCGCCCTCGCCGGCGTCAGCCTCGTCGGACTGCCGCCCACGGCCGGGTTTATCAGCAAGTGGTATCTCCTCACGGCGGCGGTGGATGCCGGTCAGCTCTGGCTGGTCGCGCTAGTTCTGATTACCTCGCTGATGGCGCTTTTCTACATCGCGCGGGTGGTCGAGATCGCCTGGATGCAGCCCCGGCCGGATGACGCGCCCGCGGTCGAAGAAGTGCACTGGACCCTGTTGCTGCCGGTCTGGGTACTGGTAGCCGCCAACTTCTGGTTTGGCATCGACACACGGCTCACCGTGGGCGGCGCGACGCGCGCAGCCGAGGCGCTGTCCAGCGGGGCGCTGCCATGACGCCTTTGCTTGCGGTCCTCATCCCGTTCATCGGTGCGGCGCTGATCGGCGCTGCCGCCCGGCGGCCCCGACTTCGCGACGGGCTGTGTTTCGCGCTACCGATTCCGCTGTTCCTGACCGTGGTTGGCGTCCTGGTGAACCGGGTCGGCGGCGGTGATGCCGGGGAGCAGACGCTGATCGAGTTGATGCCGGGGCTGACAATCACCCTCTCCGCACAACCGCTTGGCCTGGTCTTCGCGCTGCTAGCCTCGACGCTGTACATCGCGGCGACTCCCTATGCCATCGGCTACCTGCGGGCCGGGGGATACGGCCACGTTGCCCGGTTCATGGCCTGCTATGCGATCGCCCTTGGCGCGACCATGGGTATTGCCTTTGCCGAGAATCTGCTCACGCTCTACCTGTTCTACGAGATCCTGTCGATTTCGACCTATCCGCTGGTTGCCCACACCGGCACCGAGAAGGCCCGTAGCGGCGGTCGCACCTACCTTGCACTGCTACTGGTAACGAGCATTGGACTGATGCTGCCGGCGATTATCTGGATCTGGCATGCCACAGGCACTCTCAGCTTTACCAGCGGTGGAATCCTGACCGACGAGGTGCCGACCGGCGTCGGCGCGGTGGTGCTGGTGGTACTGATCTACGGCATCGGCAAAGCGGCAATCATGCCGTTCCACCGCTGGCTGCCAGCGGCGATGGTCGCTCCGACGCCGGTCTCGGCACTCCTCCATGCCGTGGCGGTGGTCAAGGCCGGGGTGTTCAGCGTGCTCACCGTTGTGTTGTACATCTTCGGACTCGAATACACACAATCGCTGGTCACGCAGCCAGCGATGCTCGCGATCGCCGTATTCACGATGCTAGCCGCTTCTCTTGTCGCCCTGCGCCAGGACAATCTCAAGGCTCGACTCGCCTATTCCACCGTCAGTCAGCTCGCCTACATCGTCACCGGTGCCCTCCTCGCCACCGAGTTATCGGCGATCGGCGGCGGTTTGCATATGCTCATGCACGGCTTTGGCAAGATCACGCTTTTCTTCTGTGCCGGCGCCATTTACGTCGCCAATGGCATCAATACCGTGAGTGGTATGGACGGTCTTGCGCGGCGAATGCCGCTGACCATGCTGGCGTTTTTCATCGGTGCGCTTTGCGTCATCGGACTCCCCCCCACGGGTGGCTTCTGGAGCAAGTGGTATCTGATCAGCGGTGCCTGGAGTACGGAGCAGTACCTGGTGGTCTCGGCCTTCGTTTTGAGCACGCTGCTCAATGTCGGCTACTTGATGCCGCCGGTCATGCGGGCATTCCTGCGCCCCCTGCCCGGTAACGACCCCGCCCGTCAGCGAGTCTCCGAAGCGCCCGCGCTGTGTCTGATCCCACTGCTGGTGACCGCCGCCGGTACCCTCGTACTGTTCATCCTCGCTGATCCCGCCTACCGGCTTCTGACCCTGGGCATTCCGTGATGATGGAAAGGGACATCGCATGAAACTGGTGAATGCAACCGCATCAATGCTCGAGGCGCTGGTCCGCTACGGCCGCGGGTTGCGGCTGGCGATGATCGCCCTGATGGCACTCGTCGTGCTGCTCGACATCCTCAAACCCTCCCATTACAGCCGCTTCCCGTGGGACGGGGTGCCCGGCTTTACCGCCGTGTTCGCTTTCCTGGGGGCGTTGTTGCTGATCGGCGTCTACAAGGCGATCGGCTTCGGGCTCGTCTACCGGCGCCCGGACTATTACCAGGACGACAACGAGGGGCCCGGGGATGGTTGAAGGGCTGCACCTCCACCCGGCGCTCCTGCTCATGCTCGGCGCGCTACCGCTGGCCGTGCTGCAGGGGCGTTCACGCCAGCTCTGGCAGCTGATCCTGCCATTACTGGTACTCGGTGCAGTGATGGCGCTGCCCGCAGACACAACGGTTCGCATTCAGCTGGTCGGGCTGGAGCTGGCCCCGCTGCGCGTGGACAAACTCAGCCTCGTGTTCGGCTATGTCTTTGCACTGATCATCTTCATTGGCAACTGCTTCGCGCTCCAGGTCGATGATGGCGCCCAGCACGTCGCGGCGGCCTTCTACGCGGCATCCGGCCTGGGGGCGGTATTCGCGGGAGATCTGATCACCCTGTACGTGTTCTGGGAGATCATGATGGTGGCGTCGGTCTGGTTGATCTGGCGTCGCCGGCGACAGGCCGCCTATGACGCGGGATTCCGCTACCTGATCATCCATGCGCTGGGCGGCATGCTTTTACTTGCGGGCATTATCGCCTACTGGCTCCACACCGGCAGTCTCGCATTCGAGGCGCTGGAAGGCGGGGGCGCGGCCTTCTATCTGATCCTGGTGGCGTTCCTGATCAACGCCGCCGCACCACCCCTGCATGCCTGGCTACCGGATGCGTATCCGGAAGCCACGGTCACCGGCACCGTGTTCCTCAGTGCATTCACCACCAAAACCGCCGTCTACGTGCTGGCGAGGGGGTTTCCGGGCACGGAGCTGCTGGTGTGGCTGGGGGTGTTCATGACGCTCTACGGCGTGATCTACGCCTTCCTGGTCAACGATATCCGCCGGCTTCTGTCCTATCACATAATCAGCCAGGTCGGTTACATGGTCGCTGGTGTGGGGCTCGGCAGCGCGCTGGCAATCAGCGGCGTCGCCGCCCATGCATTTACTCACATCCTCTATAAGGCGCTGTTGCTGATGGGCGCGGGCGCGGTGCTTCAGATGACGGGACGCAGCCGTCTGACGGAACTGGGCGGCCTCTACCGGAGCATGCCCGTGACTTTCCTGCTCTACATGATCGGGGGGCTTTCGATCTCCGCGTTCCCGCTATTCAGCGGCTTCGTGAGCAAGACCATGATCATCGAGGCGGCAGCCGTCGATGGACGAGGTGTCGTGTTCCTGCTGATGACCCTTGCCGGTGTCGGCACATTCATGAGCACGACCCTCAAGCTGCCGTGGTACACGTTCATGGGCCGTGACGCCGGACTAAGGCCCGCCGAGGCACCGCTCAACATGCGCATCGCCATGGGCATCGCGGCACTGCTGTGCTTTCTCATCGGCATCTTCCCCGGGTGGCTGTACGCCATTCTGCCCTACCCCGTGGACTACCAGGCGTATACCGCCGGGCACCTGATCAAGGAAATGCAGCTCCTGCTGTTCACGGGGCTGGGCTTTTTCCTCTTCCTTCGCGTTCTGGGTGGCAAGGAAAAGATCAGCCTGGATCTCGACTGGTTCTACCGTGTGCCGGGCAAGCAGACACTGGCGCGCGTCGGCAGTGGAATCCGGCGTATCGACACCGGGTTCCGGGACGCTTTCATGCTCGGTTTCCGTCGCGCCGAGGAGAAGGCAACCCATCTGCGCGTGAGTGGCTGGCCGCTGCGCAGCTGGCCGACCGGCTCAATGGCGTTCTGGACGGCGATCGTCCTCGCCTTGCTGCTGGCCTTCGGGATGGGGGAATAGCGTTCAGGCGCCAGTCCCGGGAAGGAGGAGATGGTGCCGGCGCACGGATTTGAACCGCGGACCTACGCATTACGAATGCGTTGCTCTACCAACTGAGCTACGCCGGCGACGAAGCGAATATTAGACGAGCTGGCCGCTTCAGACAAGCGCTAGCGCCAGCAGCGCCGCACCTGATCCGGATCGGTCACCACACCGCCGCCGGTGCCAGTCATCACCGCGCGGCGGCCATCATCGCGCACCACCAGCGCCCGGCAATCACCGTATCCCCCCATCCCTGCGTCGGCATCGAGGGGGATGACCCGGAGCTGCCAGGCCACTGGATCCGTCGTGATGGCTCCCCAGCCCGTCTCCCCCGGGATCCCCGCCTCGAAGCGGTAACGATCGGCCAGACGGCCCTCGCAGGCCACACCCGCAGTATCAATCGCGAACCCCTCGTAGTCGGCCTCGATCAATCGGTATCGCTCCAGGCGACTCGCGAGTTCGAGCAGACAAGCGCCGGCCTGCGTCGCCTCGACGCGTTTCGTGGGCTGCAGGTAACCGGGCATGGCAAGCATCGCGAGGGTGGCAATGATCGCCAGAACAACCAGCATCTCGAGCAGCGTGAATCCGTTTCGCCTGACCATGACCCAAGCCTGCCGGTAACCGACCGGCGGTGCCCGATCCACCCGACTGCTGCGCTAGATTGGTCGACCACCGGTTACAGAGATCAGTAACACCCATGCACGAGCAGCGCGGCTTCACCCTTCTCGAGCTCCTTGTCACGCTATCGCTGATGGCGCTACTGGCGACCCTGAGCGCACCGGTATTCTCGGATCTGGCCATGAAGACCCGGCTGGATACCGCGACCGACCAGCTCCACCTTGCCATTCGCCACACCCGCAATGCCGCCGTGGCACGCGGTACGCCGGTCGTCATACGGGCGAAGAGCAATGGCTGGGAGCGCGGCTGGACGATCTTCGTGGATCGCAACGCCGATGGTCGCTATCAATCTGGCGAATACCGGCTGCGGACGGCCGAACCGTTACCGACCTCGATCACTGTCACCGCCAACGCCGGCATCGGGGAGGCGCTGCACTATCAGGCCGATGGCGGCACCCGGCGCCCCAGTGGCAGCCTGCAGATGGGCACGTTGCATGTCTGCCGGCGCGCGGCGGACGGTGCGATCCGGGCCAGCCGGTCGATTATCATCAACGCCAGCGGACGGCCGCGGATCGAGCGCGCCGATATGTCCGCCGACGGCACCGGGTGCTGATCAGTCCGCGACGGTCTTGATCTCGCCTCGCTTCGGGATGGCACGCATCAGATCACGGGGCATGGAAAAGACGACATCCTCGGTATAGTTACCGCTGGTGTCCGGCCGCTGCACGCCCCACTCGACCAGCCGGTCGATCACCGCCTGCACCAGTGATTCCGGTGCGGAGGCGCCGGCGGTAACGCCAATGCGGCTGGCATCGGCGATCCAGTCGGCCTCGAGCTCCTCCGCCCGGTCGATCTGGTGAGCCGGCACGCCAAGCCGCTCGGAGAGCTCCGTGAGCCGGCGTGTATTGGAGCTGTTGGTCGATCCCACGATGATCATGACATCCACCTCGCCGGCCAGCTCACGCACGGCGTCCTGGCGGTTCTGGGTGGCGTAGCAGATGTCGTCCTTGCGGGGCGCCTCGATGCTCGGGAAACGCGCCTGAAGGGCCTCGATCACCGAGGCCGTGTCGTCCATCGACAGCGTGGTCTGGGTGACGAACGCCAGGTCATCGGGGTTCCTGACACTCAGGGCCTGTGCATCCGCCGGCGTCTCGACCAGATAGATGCCGCCCTGATCGGCACGCTCGCCAACGTACTGACCGATGGTGCCCTCTACCTCGGGATGACCGTCGTGACCGATGAGGATGACCTCGCGGCCCTGCCGGGCGTGCTTGCGCACCTCCATGTGGACCTTGGTGACCAGCGGACAGGTCGCATCAAAGACATGCAGCCCACGCTCGACCGCCTCGTCACGGACCGACTGCGAGACACCGTGTGCCGAGAAGATGAGGGTGGCGCCGGCCGGCACACCGTCGAGTTCCTCGACGAAGACCGCGCCCTTGTCGCGCAGATCATCGACGACGAGCCGGTTGTGGACCACCTCGTGGCGGACGTAGATGGGCCGGCCGAATGCCTCAAGTGCCTGTTCGACGATGCTGATGGCGCGATCGACACCGGCGCAGAATCCGCGAGGATTGGCGACTCTTATTTCCTGCATGATTCGGTTCTCCCGTAGCGCATCGAGACCGGCCGGGTCGGGTCAGCGGTTGTGACGCCAGTCCGACCAGGCCGTCAGTAGGATCATTCCGACCCCAACCGTAATGGCGGCGTCGGCAATATTGAAAGCGGGCCAGTGCCAGCCGGCGTAGTGGACATCGATGAAATCGACCACCCCACCCAGCCGGACCCGGTCAGCGAGGTTGCCCAGCGCACCGCCGAGGATCAGCCCGATCCCGGCGGCCTCGAATCGCCTGTCGGCGGCGAGTCCCCGAAGCCAGTGCAGCAGATACAGGCTCACCGCGAGGGCCACGCCACTCAGCAACCAGCGCTGCCAGCCCGGTGCATCCGCGAGGAAGCTGAACGCCGCGCCCGTGTTGAACGCAAGCATCAGATTGAGCACCGGCAAGAGCGGCTCCGGCCGATGCAGCGCCAGCTCGTTCATCGCCAGCCACTTGGTCACCTGATCGGCCACCAGCACCAGGCCAGCGATCAACAGACCGAAGCGTAGACTGCGGCCTATCACCGGCATCCGTGACCGACCCGGACCTCACGCAAAGCGCCTGATCTCGCCATCGCCCGCGATGTTGTCGACACAGCGCCCGCAGATCGATGGATGCTGCGGATCCGTGCCGACGTCGGGGCGACGGTGCCAGCAGCGCTCGCATTTGTCGTGCTCGCTGGGCCGGACGCTGAACAGGAATCGCGTTCCGTCGGCGAGATGCGCCGCCCGGGCGTCATCGTCGGCCTCTGCCAGGGGGTGCACCCGCGCCGCCGACGTGATCAGCAGAAAACGGAGCTCGTCCCCCAGCGACGCCCAGCGGGCGGCCAGCGGCTCGGGACAGAACAGATCAACCTCGGCCTCGAGCGTGGCACCCAGCCGCTGCTCGTTCCGCATCGCCTCGATGCGCTTGGCGACCGCGTCCCGCAGGGCGAGAACGTCTTCCCAGAAGGCCCGGTCCATCGATCCTTCATCGAGCGCGAACAGCCCGTCGTACCATTCCGCTTCCAGCGCCGTCCCGGGGTGGTCACCCGGCAGGTGCTCCCAGATCTCGTCGGCGGTGAATGACAGTACCGGCATCAGCCAGCGCACCAGCGCCTCGGCGATGTGCCACATCGCCGTCTGTGCCGAGCGCCGGGCAACGCTGTCGGCACGGGTCGTGTACTGCCGGTCCTTGATAACGTCGAGGTAGAACCCGCCCATATCGAGCACGCAGAAGTGGTGCACGCGCTGATAGAGCTGGTGGAAATCGAATCGTTCCGCATCCTCGATGATCGATGCCTGCAATTGCAGGGCGCGATCCACGGCCCAGCGATCGAGGGGCAGCATCTGCTCCGCCGGCAGGGCGTTGTCGGCGGGCTCGAAGCCGGCGAGGTTGGCGAGCAGAAAGCGTGCCGTATTGCGGAGGCGACGGTAGGCATCCGCCGTGCGCTTGAGGATATCGTCGGAAACGGCAATCTCGCCGCTGTAGTCCGACGAGGCCACCCAGAGACGGAGGATATCGGCGCCAAGGGCATTCATCACCGACTGCGGCGCGATGACATTACCCCGGGATTTCGACATCTTTCGGCCCTGCTCGTCGACCGCGAAGCCGTGGGTCAGCACGTTGCGGTACGGCGGCTTGCCGTCGATCATCATTGCGGTCAGCAGCGACGACTGGAACCAGCCGCGGTACTGATCGCTGCCTTCGAGATAGAGATCCGCCGGCCATTGCAGGTCTTCCCGGCCGCGCAGCACGGTGGCATGGGTCGTCCCCGAGTCGAACCAGACGTCGAGGATGTCCGTGACCTTCTCGTAGCGACCGGCCTCCTCGCCCAGCAGCTCGGCCGGATCGAGTTCGAACCAGGCATCGATGCCGTCCGTTTCCATGCGCTTCGCCACGGCCTCGATCAGATCATTCGTGTCCGGATGAGGCTCGCCGGTCTCGCGATCAATGAACAGCGCAATCGGCACACCCCAGTTGCGCTGCCGGGAGATGCACCACTCGGGCCGATTACCGACCATCGCGGCCATCCGGTCCTCGCCCCAGGTCGGGAACCAGTTCACCTCGGACAGTGCGTCGAGGGTACGCTCGCGTACTTGCGAGGCCTCGAGATTGAGGAACCACTGTGGCGTTGCCCGGAACAGGATCGGCGTCTTGTGCCGCCAGCAGTGCGGATAGCTGTGATGATAGGGCTCGTGATGGGCGAGCGTACCCGTGGCCTCGAGCCGCTCGACGATGGCGCGATTGGCGTCGAACACGAACTGCCCCTCGAACTCGCCGCGCCGGAAGCGGCCATCGTCCGCCAGCGGATTCTCGAGCGGCAGGTTGTAGTACTGGCCGACCTCGAAGTCGTCCGCGCCGTGGTCCGGGGCGGTATGGACGGCACCAGTACCCGCCTCGGTAGTGACATGCTCGCCGAGGATCACCGGCACACGCCGATCGAGAAACGGATGCCGGAGAGTCAGATCCTCGAGGTGATGCCCCTGACAACGCCCCACGATCCCGAAGTGCTCGACGCCGTAGCGTTCCATCGCCGTTTCGTGGAGATCCTCGGCCAGCAGCATGAACTCGCGACCGTGTTCGATGGACAGGAGCACGTAATCGAGCCGCGGATGGAGGGCGACGGCCTGGTTCGCCGGGATGGTCCAGGGCGTAGTCGTCCAGATCATTACCGATACGGGGGCGTCGCCGACATCCACTGTGCTCCCGCAGCGCCGCGCCAGACCTTCGCCGTCAACGGCCCGGAATGCCACGTCGATCGCCGGTGAGGTATGCGCCTCGTACTCCACCTCGGCTTCCGCCAGCGCCGAACCACAGTCGGTGCACCAGTGAACGGGCTTGAAGCCGCGCTTGAGATGGCCGTTACGGACGATTTCGCCGAGTGCCCGGAGGATGTTCGCCTCGGTCCGCGGCGCCATGGTTAGGTAGGGATCGTGCCAGTCGCCAAGCACACCCAGGCGCTGGAAATCCTCGCTCTGGCCGGCGACCTGGTCGGTCGCGAAAGCCCGGCAGGCATCGCGGAAAGCCCGGTTGGAGACCGCCTCGCCGGCCTTGCCGATCTCCTGCTCGACCTTGTGTTCAATGGGCAGGCCATGGCAATCCCACCCCGGGACATAAACGGCGTCCAGTCCATTGAGGCTGCGGCTTTTGACAATGACGTCCTTGAGGATCTTGTTGACCGCATGACCGATGTGAATGCTGCCGTTGGCATACGGCGGGCCGTCATGGAGGACGTAGCGACTGCGGCCGCGGCGGGCCTCGCGAAGGCGCTCGTACACCCCCTCCTCGCGCCAGCGCGCCAGCCTGACCGGCTCGCTCTTGGCGAGACCGGCGCGCATCGGGAATGCGGTCCTCGGTAAGTTGAGGGTGTCCTTGTAATCGCTCACGGAGTCATCCTGCACTGCTTGCTTTCAGGTAACCGTGGTCCACGAACCACGCTCGGGCCGCGGCGACATCCGCGGCAATCTGCTTTTTCAGGGCCTCGAGCCCATCGAATCGCTCCTCGCCTCGCTGTCGAGTCAGAAACTCGACATCGATGGGGCGACCATAGATATCACCGGAGAAGTCCAGTAGATAGGTCTCCAGCAGGGTCTCTACGCCATTCACGGTCGGCCGGGTCCCGAGACTGGCAACGCCGGGCTGCACCTCGCCCAGGCCGTGCACGGCGACGTTGAAGATCCCCCGCATCGGCGGCGGATGGTGACCAAAGCCGATATTGGCGGTTGGCCAGCCGAGTTCCCGGCCCAGTTTTTCGCCGTGCACGACCCGCCCCGAGATGCAGAGACGACGCCCTAGCAGCCGCTCCGCCGACGCCATATCGCCGGTCTCGAGCACCCGGCGGATCCGCGTGCTGCTCACCCGTTCGCCGCCCTCGTGAACCGTCGGCATGCGCTCGAGCTCGAAACCGAAGGTCTGCGCAGCGGACTGCAACATACTGAAGTCGCCCCGCCGCTTGTGGCCGAAACGGAAGTCGTCTCCCACCATGAGAAAGCGCACATCAAGGGCGTCGACGAGCAGGCGACGAATAAAGTCTTCGGCCGGCTCCGACGCCAGAACCTGATCGAACCTCAGGCAGAGCGTCCGCTCCACACCCAGCGACTCGAGGATCCGCAGTTTCTCGCGTAGACGGGTGATGCGGCCCGGCGCCCGGTCGGGTACGAAAAATTCGCGCGGTTGCGGCTCGAACAGGATCACTGTCGTCGGCAACTGCAGCCGCCGTCCGGCCGCGTGCAGCGATTCAATCACGGCCTGATGGCCGCGATGGATGCCGTCGAAGTTCCCGATCGTGGCCACG
This sequence comes from Spiribacter vilamensis, assembly GCF_004217415.1. Classification (NCBI taxonomy): domain Bacteria; kingdom Pseudomonadati; phylum Pseudomonadota; class Gammaproteobacteria; order Chromatiales; family Ectothiorhodospiraceae; genus Spiribacter; species Spiribacter vilamensis. The sequence goes on along the minus strand of NZ_SHLI01000001.1, from coordinate 153,096 downwards.
CTTGGCCGATGCCGTTGCCTGAGGTTATGCGCGCCTCGGATGAGTTCCATTGTCGCCATCCACACCCGTCGGATTCAAAGCGTTACGAATACGCAGTATACGGGAGGGACCCGGTATCCAGCCATGTTCATGCAGCGGGCTCCCGGAACTGGCCGGGTCGGACTCCGAGCATCCACAGCATGGCGGCGTAGACGCCTGCGCCGAGGAGGATCACAGCCGTCAGCAGACTGATTCGCAACGCGGCCCCGGATTCCAGCCACAGGTCCTCAAGCCCCGCCGGCCAGACCACCACCGCGGCCATTGCAATAACCGCGATGAGCACGCGCCCGCCCAGTTGGGGCCAGCCAGCCAGCGGTTGATAAACGCCCTGACGCCGGAGCCCGCGCAGCAGCAGCGCGGCATTGATCCATGCCGCCACCCCGGTAGCCAGGGCGAGCCCGGCATGGGCAAACCCGGTGTCGATCAGCAGCAGCACCAGCGAGACGCTCGCCACCATATTCGCCGCCATTGCCATCACTGCACAACGCACGGGCCCCCGCGTGTCCTGGCGAGAGAAGTACCCCGGCACCAGGACCTTGACCAGCACGAAGCCGAACAGGCCCAGACCATAGGCCATCAGGCTCCAGCTCGCCGCCCGGACATCGGTCGCGCCAAACTCGCCATAACCGAACAGCGTCGCCAGCAGGGGGGCCGCCAGCACCACCAGCCCAACGGTTGCCGGGGCGATGACCACCAGGGCGAGCCGCAGCGCCCAGTCCAGCGTCGCGTTGAAACGTTCGGGGCTGGCGTCGGCATGCTCGGCGGAGAGCTTGGGCAGAATTACGGTCCCCAGCGCAATACCGAACACCCCGAGCGGAAACTCCATGAGCCGATCCGACCAGTACAGCCAGCTGATCGATCCGACGACCAGGAAAGACGCAAGAATGGTATCGACGAGCAGATTGATCTGCTGGACCGAGGTACTGAACAGCGTCGGCCCCATCAGTCGGAGGATGCGGCGGACGTCCGGATCAGACCACTGCGGCCAGGGCCAGGCCAGCACACCCCGCCGCCAGAGGAAGGGCAGTTGCAGCAGGAGCTGCAGGACACCCGCCACCGGCACCGCCAGTGCCAGCGCCATAACGCCAGTCTCAAGCCTCGGTGACAGCCAGATAGCGGCGGCGATCAAGCTGAGGTTGAGCAGCACCGGCGCGAAGGCCGGCGGTCCGAACTCGTCATAGGTGTTGAGTACAGCGGCCGCGGCGGCGGTGAGTGCGATCAGGAGAAGGTACGGGAAGGTGAGACGCAACAATTCCGCCGCCAGCATCAGCTGGTCGGGCTGATCGGCAAATCCCGGGGCAAACACACGGATAAGCGCGGGCGAGCCAAGCATGGCAAGGACCGTGATGGCCGCCAGGATCATCGCCAGACAGCCGCTGACGCGCCCGAAGAGGCGCCGCACGGCCTCGTCGCCGCCCCGCTGACGGGCCGATGAGAGCACCGGGACGAAGGCCTGCTGGAAGGCCCCTTCCGCGAACAGGCGGCGGAGGAAGTTCGGGATCTTGAAGGCAACGAAAAACGCATCCGTCGCCGCCGAGGGCCCGAAAATCACGCCCAGAACAATGTCCCTTGCCAGTCCCATGACCCGTGACAACAGCGTCCAGCTGCCAAACGTCATGACCGATCGCCACAGGCGTGAGTGCGAATTCATCCGTTTACCAGTTGACATTCAGGCGCTGCCTTCGCATATTACCGCTCTTTTCCTCCCGACAAAGACTCAACAGGAGTAGCACGTTGGCCAATATCGCCTCCGCCCGCAAACGGGCCCGCCAGGCCGAGCAGCAGCGCCGTCACAATCAGGCCCGCCGTTCGATGATGCGCGGCAAGCTCAAACAGGTAACGGCCGCCGTTGCAAAGGGTGACAAAGCCGCCGCCGAAGCCGCCTATGCCGCCGCCGTTCCGGTCCTCGACCGCATGGCAACGCGGGGCGTCATCCACAAGAACAAGGCCGCACGCCACAAAAGCCGGCTCGCTCAGCAGATCCGGCAGCTCGGCTAGTCGTCGCCGGGCGGGACCGGGTCGGTCAGCACCAGATTGTCCCGGTGGATGAGCTCCGGTTCGGCGAGATAGCCGAGCAGTGATTCGATGCGACCGGTGGGCTGGCCTGCGATGTGATTGACTGCCGCCGCGTCGTAGTTGACGAGCCCGCGAGCGATTTCCCGGTTCGTCGGATCCAGGCAGGTCACCATCTCGCCGCGGCGAAAGCGCCCCTCGGCCCGCGTCACGCCTACCGGCAACAGACTGCGGCCATACCCACGAATCACCTCGACCGCACCTTCATCGAGCCAGAGGCGACCCCGCAGCTGTAGCTGACCGGCAATCCATTGCTTACGCGCCACGAGGGGCTCGCGTGAGGGCTCGAGACAGGTGCCGACGGCCTCGCCGGCGGCGATCCGTTGCAACACATCCGGCTCGCGCCCCGAAGCGATCCGCGTCATTGCTCCGGATCGGGCAGCCCGTCTGGCCGCCACCACCTTGGTTCGCATGCCACCGCTACCCAGGACTCCCGGCGCATCCGAGCAGAGTCGCTCCAGCGCTTCATCCTCAGCCGCTGCATGGCGGATCAGCCGCGCCGACGCATCCTGGCGGGGATCGGCATTAAAAAGTCCGGCCTGGTCGGTGAGAATCACCAGCTGATCGGCCTCGACGAGGTTGGTGACAAGCGCTGCCAGTGTGTCGTTGTCGCCGAAGCGGATCTCATCCGTGGCAATGGTGTCGTTTTCGTTGACCACCGGCACGACGCCCAGCTCCAGTAGCGCGCGCAGCGTGACCCGCGCGTTGAGATAGCGCTGGCGATCCGCCAGATCCTCATGGGTCAGCAGGATCTGCCCGGTGCGCACATCAAATCGCTGGAAACGGGTCTCGTAGGCCTGCACCACGCCCATCTGCCCGACCGAGGCGGCGGCCTGCAGCTGGTGGAGCGCCTTCGGCCGTCGTGACCACCCCAGTCTTCGCACCCCCTCTGCGACCGACCCGGAGGATACGAGCACCACGTCGATGCCCTGCGCACGCGCCGCAACGATCTGGCGCACCCAGTCTCCGATACGCTCATGGTCGAGTCCGCGCCCGTTATCGGTGACCAGCGCGCTACCCACCTTGATAACCCAGCGGCTTCGACGGTTCGGGTCAGTGCGGCTCATCGTTTCCCTGGAGATGTTGCATGACCGCCTGGCAGAGAGCATCAGTCCCTCGGCCCGTCTCGGCGGAAATCAGATAGAGCGGTCCCTGCCAGGCAAGTGATTCGCGGAGCGACGCTACCACCGCCGTGTGTTCGTCTTCCGGGAAGAGGTCGGCCTTATTGATGACGAGCCAGCGCTCGCGGGCGGTCAGCTCATGGCCATAGGCCGCAAGCTCTTCGGTGACTGTGCGAACATCCGCCGCGAGATCACGGTTTTCGTAAAGGCCGGCGATATCTACCAGATGGAGCAACAGGCGCGTCCGGGCCAGATGCCGCAGGAAACGGGTACCCAGGCCCGCGCCCTGGGCCGCCCCCTCGATCAGCCCCGGTATATCGGCCACGGTGAAGCTGCTTCCGGATCCGATCCTTACAACTCCGAGGCCGGGATGGAGTGTCGTGAACGGATAATCAGCGACCCGCGGCCGTGCCGCCGAGACGGCCCGGAGAAAAGTCGATTTGCCGGCGTTGGGGAGACCCAGCAGCCCGACATCCGCAAGGAGCTGGAGTTCGAGGGAAATGTCGCGCCGCTCTCCGTCGGTACCCGGAACCGATCGCCGCGGCGTGCGGTTGGTCGCGCTCTTGAAGTGGACGTTGCCGAGACCGCCACGCCCCGCCTCGGCGACACAGAGGCGCTTACCGTGAGCGGTCAGATCACCGATGACCTCTCCGGTCTCGCGATCCTTGACCAGCGTACCCACCGGGACGGGCACGGTAATATCCTCACCCGAACGCCCGGTCATCTGGCGTCCCTGACCATCGTGTCCCCGCTCTGCCGCAAATCGACGGGTATGGCGGAAATCGGCCAGTGTATTGAGTCCGGAGTCGGCTTCGAGCCAGACGCTGCCACCATGCCCCCCGTCACCACCGTCCGGTCCGCCGCGCGGGACGTATTTCTCGCGACGGAAGCTGACGCAGCCATTGCCACCGTCGCCGGCCGTCACACGAATGCTGGCTTCGTCCACGAATTTCATGTGCTGTCCAACCGCCGCAATCAAAAAGCCCCGCGCGTGGCGGGGCCGAGTCCAGGTCTGCTGCCGGGTGCTGTCAGCCCGCCGGCTGGATGCTCACGACCCGCCGTTTGAGCGGACCCTTGCGCGCGAACACCACTTCGCCATCCACCTTGGCGAACAGGGTGTAGTCGTTCCCGGTGCCAACGTTCTGCCCGGCATGGAAACGGGTGCCGCGCTGGCGCACGATGATGCTGCCCGCGGTGACGGCCTGGCCGCCGAAGCGCTTCACACCCAGCCGTTTCGAATGCGAGTCGCGGCCGTTACGTGTACTGCCGCCTGCCTTTTTATGTGCCATTGATACTGTCTCCGTTATCAGGGGCCGGGGCTAGCCGGCCTGGATGCCGGTAATACGGACTTCCGTATAATGCTGGCGATGGCCGTAGTGGCGCTGGTAGTCCTGACGGCGCTTGAATTTGACCACCTCGATCTTGCGGGCCCGGCTCTGCGAGATTACCTCCGCCGAGACCGCACCTCCCTCGAGGCGTGGCGTTCCGACCTTTACGTCATCACCATCGGCGACGAGCAGGACGTCGTCGAAACTCACGGTTTCGCCGGCCTCGGCATTGAGTTTTTCGACCTGCAGCAGATCGCCCTCGGCGACCCGATACTGCTTGCCACCCGACTTGATTACCGCGTACATCTGAACGACTCCAGAAGGTTGTTCCAAAACCGTGAGAGAATAGTCGGATTCGCGCCCGGGGTCAACGCGATACGGGGGTCACGCTTGACACCCCCAGCGGCGATTCCTAGCATCCAGTTTCCTAATTTACCTCGAGATGCCATCCGCATGGAGATCGCCGCCATTCGCAGGCCGGTCGCGGACGATATGTCCGTGGTCGACCGGATTATCCAGGATCGACTCCAGTCGGACGTCGCCCTCATCAATCAGCTTGGTCATTACATTATCGGTGGCGGCGGCAAGCGCCTGCGCCCCATGGTTGCGCTCCTGATGGCCCGGGCTGCGGGACATGCAGACGGAGACGACCGCCATGCCCTCCTCGGCGCCACCGTCGAGCTCATCCACACCGCTACGCTGCTCCATGATGATGTCGTCGACGAGTCCGCGGTCAGGCGCGGTCGCGATACGGCAAATCAGATCTGGGGTAATGAAGCGAGTGTTCTGGTCGGCGATTTCCTCTACACCCGCGCCTTCCAGATGATGGTGGAACTCGACGATATGGCGGTCATGGCGCTGTTCTCGCGAACCACCAACCGCATCGCCGAGGGCGAGGTCATGCAGTTGATGCACGTCCACGACCCGGATGTGACCGAAGATCGCTACCAGCAGGTTATCTATCGGAAAACCGCCGTCCTTTTCGAAGCCGGCTGCCAGCTGGCGGTAGGACTGAACAACCCGGCGGACCGAGCGCGACTGGATGCCGCCGCCAAATATGGCCGCCGCCTGGGTATTGCCTTCCAGCTCGCCGATGACGCCCTCGATTACGATGGCGATGCCGGCGCGATCGGCAAGAACATCGGAGACGATCTGGCCGAGGGCAAACCCACACTGCCGTTAATCCACTGCATGGCCAACGCCGATCCCGCCGGCCGCGCCATTGTTCGCGACGCCATAGAGAGCGGCGGCCGAAACGACATCGCCGAAGTCGCGGCAGTGATTGCGCGCACCGGCTCGATTGCCTATACTCGCGACCTCGCGGAACAAGAGGCCGAGCGAGCCATCAGGGCGCTCGCAGCCTTCGGTGACAGTCCCTTCCGCGAGGCGCTTCGTGGCCTCGCGGAATTTGCTGTCGGTCGCGAGTATTAACCGATCTTCGGAGTATAGCTCAGCTTGGTAGAGCGCTGCCTTCGGGAGGCAGAGGTCGTAGGTTCGAATCCTGCTACTCCGACCAGTTTCCCCGCAAATCCCCGGTCCTGCCTTTCAGGTGTCGTTGCCCCGCACGATGAAGTAAAGGGCGATCAATAGCAGCACTGCCTGGAATTCCATTCCGCCCATCGGGTGGGCTTCTGTCGGCGTGAAATTCCATCGTCCCCAGTGAACCATGATGATCGCACCGGCCATGACCGGTACGACCGCCGCGCCCGCCAGACGAGTTATGGCATCTCCGAGCTGGCTGCGCATGGCGCCACCCGCCAGAATGCCTGCGCCACCAAGCACTTCAGCAACAGCAACGAGGAAGGCAATCAATACCGGCAGGCCCATCATGCTGGAGAAGCCCTCGATGCCGGGGCCAAGGAATTTCTGTAGACCATGGAAAAGGAATACGCCGGCGATGGCCGCCCGCAGTAGCCAGTGCGCATGGCCAGCCATGGATGCGATGGAGCTGGTATTACCAACCGCTTCGGTCTTTGCACTCATTCTGTTTCTCCCGTGATGTGCCGTTACCGAATAAGGTAGCTCCGGCTGTTGGCTCATTCATCCGCAAAACCACTTACATGCACTCCATGCGTCTTGCCCCTTACCGATCACGTGGATCTGTGATCCCGGCGACATCCCGCCCGTTTCCGTTCGCTTAAAGTCGGCCCTCCAGCATCTGTGGAGGAAGACGCAATGAACACGGTGGACGTTCGCCCGGCCCTGGCGAAACGGCTGATTCAGCAGCAGGCGGTTGACGCGACAACCGTCGACGCCATCGTCGCCGAGGCGCGGCGTTCCGGCTGTACGCTGGTCAGGCAGCTACTCGACAGTGGCGCTCTGCCGTCGGCCGTCATCGCCGATACGGCATCCAGCGTGTTCGGTATCGAGCGCGCTGCGGCCGCGTCACTCGACCCCGATCCAGAGGTTATGGAGCAGATCGACACCGATCTGATACTGCGCCTCAATGCACTGCCATTACGGATAAGCGAGGGCCTCCTGCGCATCGCCGTTTCCGATCCCGCCAATACCACCGCACTGGACGAGTTGCGTTTCCATACCGGTCTGCCGGTCGTACCGGTCATCGCCGACGAGGCCGATCTGCACGCCCGTATCGCAGTACTGACGGAAGGGGGTGTTGGTGCCGCTGCCGACGAGCTGGCATCGGCGTCACGCGCCGAGGAAGTGCGGGATACCTCATCGGCCGATCCACCCGACGACACGCCCGTCATCCGCTACATCAACGAGCTTCTCCGACGGGCCATTCGCGAAGAGGTGTCCGACATCCACCTCGAGCCCTTCGAGACCCACTGCCGGGTGAGATTCCGCCACGACGGCATCCTGCACGAGGCGGCCCGGCCGCCCCGGGACATGGCCGACCGGCTCGCCGCACGTCTCAAAATCATGGCGCGCATGGATATCGCCGAGCGCCGACTGCCGCAGGATGGCCGGCTGCGACTCGGCAGCGGAGCGGGCGACGGCGTCGATTTCCGCGTAAGCAGCCTGCCCACGTTATTCGGCGAGAAGCTGGTGTTGCGTCTGCTCGATCCCGCTGCCACCACGCTGGATCTGGATAGCCTGGGGATGGAAGCCGATCAGCTTGCCGCCTACCGGGCCGCCATCGAACGGCCCCACGGCATGATTCTGGTGACCGGCCCCACCGGTTCCGGGAAGACCGTCACGCTCTACAGCGCCCTGCAACAGCTCAACCAGAGCAGCCGCAACATCCTCACCGTCGAAGATCCTGTCGAGATCAAGCTCCCCGGCATCAATCAGATCGCCGTCAATCACCGCATCGGCCTGGATTTTCCCAGCCTCCTGCGAGCGTTCCTGCGCCAGGATCCGGACGTAATGATGGTCGGCGAAATCCGCGATCGGGAAACCGCCGAGATCGCTATCAAGGCCGCTCAGACCGGTCACCTCGTCCTCTCGACCCTGCACACCAACACCGCTGCGGGAGCGATCACGCGGCTGATCAACATGGGCATCCCGCGCTGGAGCATCGCTGCGTCGGTGATCTTGATCAGTGCGCAGCGGCTGATCCGGCGGTTGTGCCCTCATTGCCGCCGGCCGGCCGGATCGGCGTCGGACGAGGGCGGTTGGTTCGAGGCCGATGGCTGTCAGCGCTGCCACCACGGCTATCGCGGCCGTGTGGGCATCCACGAGGTCTTGCCAATGACCGACAGCCTCGGCCGGCGAATCCTCCGTGCCGACGATGACGCCGCCATTGCGACCGAAACGGCTTTCTCGGGACTGCGAACGCTCCGCGATACGGGCATGGCCAAGGCCGCCCGGGGACTGACCAGCCGGAGCGAGATAGACCGGGTGACCCGGTCGTGACGGGCATGGCGACCTACGGCTGGTGCGGCAGCGACCTGGATGGCCGCCATCGGCACGGCCTGACGCCGGCGACCGATCCGGGTCACCTCCGTCGTCAACTGGGCGGCCACGGCATTGCCGTCGAGTACTCGATCCGGATGCCGGGTTGGCTGGAGCGTGTGTTGACGCCCTCGAATCCGAGGCTTCGGTCGCGGCACATCAACGCGCTCCTTCGCCAACTCGCAACGTTGAGCAGCGCTGGCGTGCCATTGATCGACGCCATGGCGATGGTCGCCCGCGAGGACAGACAGCCCGGTCTGCGACGCCTTGCCAGCGAGCTCAGAGACGAAATCGCCACCGGTACACCACTCTCTGTTGCTTTTGCTACCCAACCCGCGCATTTCGATCCGTTGGTCTGCGGCCTGATCCGGGCCGGGGAGCAGTCCGGCGAACTGGATACGCTGCTCGAGCGAATCGCGAATGACCGCGAGTGCACTGCGGCGATACGGCATCGCCTGCGCCGGGCAATGCTCTACCCGCTGATCGTGCTCGGCGTGGCTCTTGTCGTCAGCACGGCGCTTTTAATGTTTGTAGTGCCCCGGTTCGAGGCGCTTTTCCATGGCTTCGGTGCCGAGCTGCCGACCTTCACCCGTCATGTCATCGGACTGTCCACGTGGCTTCGCAGTGATGGCTGGCTGGGTCTGATCGGCGCTGTGGGCGGGACCGCTGCATGGCTTGTCCTCACCCGGCACTACACGCCACTCAGACAGATCCGTCACCGGATCGTACTCCGGATTCCGATCACCGGCGGCCTGGTCGAGCGTGCCGAAACCGCGCGCTTCGCCCGCACGCTGGCGATCCTCATGCAGGCCGGTGCTCCCCTTGCCGAGGCCCTCCCCACCGTTGCCGGTACACTCGGTACGCTGCCCTATCAACGGGCGGTGATGCGGATTACGGATGACCTGCGGGACGGTCGGTCACTTGCCTTCGCGGTCGAGCGCACGCAGCGTTTCGAGGCAAGCACGGCAAGAATGATCGCTACCGGAGAAGCGGCCGGCCGGCTACCAGGCGTGCTAGAGCGGATTGCGGATCGTCAGGAAGCGGAGTTGAGCCAGGGAATCGAGACGCTCGGTACCGCGATCGAGCCGCTCATCATGAGCATCCTCGGTTTGTTGATTGGCGGCCTTGTCCTCGCCATGTATCTGCCGGTCTTCCAGCTCGGCTCGGTGATATGAACTCACACACCAGCTGGCCACTTCGATTAGACTGCCGGGATGGACAGTGGAGGATCCGACAGTCGACGTCGCCCCGGGCTGGTCGTTGGCCTGACCGGCGGTATCGCGAGCGGCAAGACCGCGGTCAGTCGACGATTCGAGGCGCTGGGGGCAGCGGTCATCGATACCGACAGGCTGGCCCGGGCCGTGGTCGCACCCGGCACCGCCGGCCTCGACGCCATTCGTGAGCGCTTCGGCACCGATGTTATCGGCACTAATGGTCATCTCGATCGCCCGGCGTTGCGACAGCGGATTTTTGCCGACCCCTTCGCCCGGCGCGATCTCGAGGCGATCACGCACCCGCGTATTCGCACCGCGGTGGCCGAGACACTGGCCAAGGTCCGCGAGCCCTATGCCCTGATCGTGGTTCCCCTTCTACTCGAGGCGGGCTGGATCGAGCTGATGGATCGAGTACTGGTGGTCGACGCGCCACCGGATCGACAACGCGAGCGGCTCATGCAGCGAGACGGCACGGATCCGGGCGAGGCCGATCGGATACTTTCCAGTCAGGCGGATCGCCAGGCCCGGCTGGCAATCGCGGATGACGTCATCACCAACGATGGTGAGAGCGGGGCGCTCGACGGCCAGGTGGCCGACCTGCACGATCGATATCTCCGGACCGCTACCGGCCACTGATTCCACACCCCGATTTGGCGAGTCGATGATCTCTGAGCGACAATCTCCGCAAGGCAACGAGGGGCCAGCGTGGACACAACCATTCCCGGAACCGACGAGATGATATACGAGTATCCGCTCAATGAGCGGATGCGCACATTTCTGCGACTGGAATTCCTGTTCAACAACCTTCGCTTCGGAATCGAGGGCGATTCGAAATGGCATACCCGCATGGCCGTGGATGCGCTGCTCGACATTACCGCGCTGCTCAGCCGCAGCGATGTGCGCTCGGAACTGCAAAAAGAGCTGGAGCGCATTCTGGCGAGCCTCGAGAAACTGCAGGCCCGGCCCGAGGTCGATGAGCGGCGCCTGGAGCCGGTCCTCGCAGAGTGCCGCGACATCGCCCGGCAACTCCGCGAGGCTCCCACCGGCATTCCTTCCGTTGTCCGCAACAATGAATTCCTGACCACCATCGAGCAGCGCGCCGGCGTACCCGGTGGCACCTGCGCCTTCGACCTGCCCGGCTATCATCTGTGGCTGGAGAGCGAGGTCTCACAACGACGTGCCCTGCTCGAGCAATGGCATGGTGCCTTTCGGCTGATGGACCAGGGCACCGCACTGGTGATCAGACTGCTGCGCGATAGTGCCGACCCGGTTAACGAGGTAGCCAGTGGCGGCAGCTTCCAGGCCACCCTCGATCGCGCTACGCCCTACCAGATGCTGCGCGTGAAAATCCCGCGCTCAATGCATTGCTATCCCGAGGTGAGCGGCAGCCGGCATTTCTGTAATATCCGTTTCCTCCAGCAGCCCACACAGGGGGAACGCCCCAACCAGGCGGACGACGATGTTGCATTCATCCTTGAGCGCTGTGTCATCTGACACGCCCCCCACCGTGGCCTGTCCGCAATGCGGCGAGCGAGTCCCGTGGACGACGGATTCACCCTACCGTCCGTTCTGTTCGCGGCGCTGCCGAATGATCGATCTCGGCGACTGGCTGGATGAACGCCACCAGATCCCCGGTGACCCGGCCTCGCCGGAAGAGGACGACTAGCGCCACAACCCCGAAATACCGGCAATGCCCTGGCCGCCGCTGGCGCGGGCAACATCAACATCGCCCGATTGCATTCCGCCGAGTGCGTAGACGGGAACGGTCATCGCTGCCGCTGCCTCGGCGAACGCCGGCCACCCCAGGGGACAGGTATCGGGGTGACTGGCGGTCGGCTTGACCGGACTGAGCACCACGAAATCGACGCCGCAGGCGACCGCTCGTTCAAGCTCGACGGCATTGTGGCAGGACGCCGCCACCCAGTAGGCCGATGACAGCGGCCGGGACACGCATTCCGCAAGCTGCGCCGCCGTCAGGTGGATGCCGTCGGCGCCGATCCCGCGCACCTCCTCGGGCGTTCCATTAATCAGCAGGGACGCGCCCATCGCACGGCAACGCGCCAGGGCATCAAGCGCCAGCGAGCGCCGCGCCGCTCCTCTCGATTGCACCCGAAACTGGACCAGGCGCTCACCGCGAGCCAGCACACGTTCGAGCGTGTCCAGCCACGACGACGATTCGTCGCAGTCGGCACTGATGACGTAATGCGGCGGCAGGCGTGTCGCCGTGATGATCGGCTGGTTGGCGGCCGGGAATTCGTCCGGATCCAGTGCTTCCGGCGACACCCAGCGCAGCGGCTGACCCTCTCGGCCGACAGGCGGTCCCGACCAGTGGGTCACGTCGCGGACCTGCAACTCGACCTCACGGTCGCCGTAATCATGGGTAACGTCGATCAGAGGGCGGCTGCGCTCGACCGTCAGGCCCAGCTCCTCGGCGAGCTCGCGGGCCAGCGCCGCCTCGACGGACTCACCGGGCTCGACCTTGCCGCCGGGGAATTCCCAGCGATTTCCCTGATGACGGTGGGCCGCCCGGCGAGCGGTCAGAACCCGGCCCTGTCCATCCCGAACAACGCCGACCGCTACCCGCAGCCGGTGCGGGTCAGCTTCGGTACTCGGCATTGATGCGCACGTAGTCGTAGGAGAAATCACAGGTCCAGACCGTCGCCGTCTCGCCACCGCGGTCGAGATCGATGGTCATGCTCACGTGATCGGCGGCCATACACGCCGCCGCCGCCGACTCATCGTAGTGCGGGCTCAGCCCGCCGCCTTCGACAATCCGGCAGTCACCAATGCCGATGCGCACGCGGTCGACGTCGAGATCGCGTATCCCGGCGCGCCCAACCGCGGCCAGAATGCGGCCCCAGTTGGGATCGGCGGCGAACAGGGCCGTCTTGACCAGCGGCGACTCGGCCACGGTAAAGGCCACTTGCTCGGCCTCGGCGGTGGTCCGCGCACCGGTAACGCGAATCGCAAGGTCACGGGTTGCACCCTCGCCATCGGCAACGATTTCCCGCGCCAGCGCCGTGCACATCGTGGTGAGTGCGTCCAGAAAACGCTCGCGATCGGATGCATCCGCCAGCGTCACGCCGCTCGCCGAGGTAGCGATGAGCGTGCAGGCATCGTTCGTGGAGGTATCGCCATCCACGGTAATACGGTTAAAGCTGACCGCGACGGCATCGCGCAGCATACGCCGCAGGCTTGCCGCATCAATGACGGCATCGGTCGCGATGTAGGCAAGCATGGTAGCCATATCCGGGCGAATCATACCCGAGCCCTTGGCGATGCCTGTCAGGGTGATCGTGCCTCCGGAGAGCTCGAGCCGCAGGCTTCTGCCCTTGGGGCGTGTGTCCGTGGTGCGGATGGCATCCGCCGCCTCGGCCCAGTGATCGGCCTGTAGTCCGTCGATGGCCGCGGGCAATGCCGCATCGATACGATCCGCCGGCAGGGGTTCGCCGATTACACCGGTGGAATAGGGGATGACCTGGGTTGACCGACAGCCCGTCTGGTCAGCGAGCGCGGCACAATTCTGCTGCACGGCCCGATCACCGGCCTGACCGGTGCCGGCATTGGCATTGCCGGTATTGATCAGCAGGTAGCGGGGATCGTCATCGCGCAGATGCGACTCGGCGAAGCGCACCGGCGCGGCGCGAAACAGATTGCGGGTGAACACGCCGGCGACCTGGCTCCCCTCGTCGAGGGCCATCACCACCAGATCATTACTACCGGCCTTGCGGACCGCGGCCTCCACCACCCCGATGCGAACACCGGGCACGGGGTGCAGAACCGGCAGGGGCGACTCGGATACGGCCATTACCCATACCCCCGGTTACAGCCGGCCATGGCAATGCTTGTATTTCTTCCCGGAGCCGCAGGGACAGAGCTCATTACGGCCGACCTTGCGTTCGCCACGCACGAATGGCTGCCGGTCGTCCTCTGCCTGCGCCTCCCCGGTCGATGCCGCGGCGGAGGCCCCCTCGTCATCATGCAGCGCGTTGGCCTGCGCATGCTCGAACTGCATGGCCCGGGCCCGTTCGTCGTCGCGCTGCGCCTCCGCTGCCCGGGCATCCTCGGGGCTGCGAACATTGACGTTGAACAGGATGCGAATCGTCTCCCGCTTGATGCCGTCGAGCATCTCCTGGAACATCGCGAAGGCTTCTTTCTTGAACTCCTGCTTGGGGTTGCGCTGCGCCATCCCGCGCAGTCCGATCCCCTGGCGCATGAAGTCCATCGCCGCCAGATGCTCCTTCCACTGATTGTCCAGGACCTGCAGCAGGAAGCTCTTCTCGACCTCGCGCATGTTCACGCCTATGGCGGTGACCTGCTCTTCCTTTTCGGTGTAACGATCGACCACTGTCTGCCGAAGCCGCTCGAGAACGCCGTCGCGGTCGAGCTCGTCTTCCTCCTCGAGCCATTGCCCCACGGGAGCATTGATGCCGAACTGCGACTGCAGCGCCTCCTCGAGCGCGGGGATATCCCACTGATCGTCGATGGTCCCCGGCGGCATATGCGTATCGAGCAGCTCCGAGAGGACATCGTTCTGCATGTCCACAATCGTCCCGGAGATGTCATCGGAGTTGAGCAGTTCGTTGCGCTGGGCATAGACCACGCTGCGCTGGTCGTTGGCGACGTCGTCGAACTCGAGCAAGTGCTTGCGCATGTCGAAGTTATGCGCCTCGACCTTGCGCTGCGCATTCTCGATCACCCGCGAGACCATGCCACTCTCGATCGCCTCGCCCTCCTGCATGCCCAGCCGCTGCATCATCCCCGAGACACGCTCGGAGGCGAAGATCCGCAGAAGACTGTCATCGAGCGAGAGGAAAAAGCGGGTCGACCCCGGGTCGCCCTGTCGGCCGGAACGCCCGCGGAGCTGATTGTCGATACGCCGTGATTCATGCCGCTCGGTGCCGATCACGTGCAGGCCGCCCGCCTCGATCACCCGGTCATGCCGGTCCTGCCAGTCGGCTCGCAATGCCTCGCGGCGATCCGCCGGGGCATCTTCTCCGAGCTCGGCTGCTTCGACATCGAAATTGCCGCCGAGGACGATATCGGTGCCGCGGCCGGCCATGTTGGTGGCTATCGTGACGGCTCCGGGCTGGCCGGCCTCCGCGATGATCCCCGCCTCGCGCTCATTCTCCTTGGCGTTGAGTACCTCGTGGTGAATAGCGGACTTGCGCAGGGCGTCGGAGATGAGCTCCGAGCTCTCGATCGATGTCGTGCCGACCAGCACCGGCTGGCCTCGGCTGTTGCAGTCCTTGATGTCTTCAACGATCGCCTGGTACTTATCATCCTGGTTGAGGAAGATGAGATCGTTGTGATCGGTACGAATCATCGGCCGGTGTGTCGGGACAACGGCCACTTCCAGACCATAGATATGCTGGAATTCGTAGGCCTCGGTATCCGCGGTACCGGTCATGCCGGCGAGCTTGTCGTAGAGGCGGAAGAAGTTCTGGAATGTAATCGAGGCGAGCGTCTGGTTTTCGGCCTGGATTTCCACGCCCTCCTTGGCCTCGATCGCCTGGTGGAGACCTTCGGACCAGCGCCTTCCCGGCATGGCACGGCCGGTGAACTCGTCGACGATCACGATCTGGCCGTCGCGCACGAGGTAGTGAACGTCGCGCTGGAACAGAGCATGGGCCCGCAAGGCGGCGTTCAGGTGATGCACCATGACGATGTTGCGGGCGTCATAGAGACTCTCGTTCTCGCTGAGGAGGTCCGCCTCGCGCAACAGGTCCTCGGCCCGCTCCTGGCCGGACTCGGTAAGGAACGCCTGACGGGCTTTCTCGTCGAGATAGTAGTCGCCCGGGCCATCTTCCTCTTCCTGCGCCTCAAGGTCCGGCACCACCCGGTTCATGCTGACGTAGAGGTCGCTGGACTGTTCGGCCTTGCCGGAGATGATCAGCGGGGTGCGCGCCTCGTCGATGAGGATCGAGTCGACCTCGTCGACAATGGCGAAATGCCGACCGCGCTGCATCTGGTCTTCGGCACGCAGCGCCATGTTGTCACGCAGGTAATCGAAGCCGAACTCGTTATTCGTACCGTAGGTGATATCCGCCTGGTAGGCGGCCCGCTTGGTCTCGCCATCCATTCCCGGAACGACGACACCCACCTCGAGACCGAGAAAACCGTAGAGCCGACCCATCCACTCGGCGTCACGCCGCGCGAGATAGTCATTCACAGTGATGATGTGAACCCCCTCGCCGGAAAGGGCGTTGAGGTAAGCCGCAAGCGTCGCGACCAGCGTCTTGCCCTCGCCCGTTTTCATCTCGGCGATGCGTCCGTGGTGAAGCACCATTCCGCCGATCAGCTGCACGTCGAAATGGCGCAGACCGAGCGTGCGCCGCGACGCCTCGCGAACGACGGCAAAGGCCTCCGGCAGCAGGCTGTCCAGCCGTTCGCCGCGGTCGAGACGCTCTCGAAGGCTCGTGGTCATACCCTGCAGCGCCTCATCCGACAGCGCCTGCATGGTCGATTCGAACGCGTTGATCCGTGTCACCTGGCGTCGCAAACGCTTGACGAGCCGGTCGTTGCGCGTCCCGAGTACCTTCTTTGCGATTCCGCTAAGCATGCCAATCCAATGCGCTTTACAATGAATGCATCACTATAGCGCATCAAACGAGGGAAAATCAGGAGTCGCCGATGAGCGAACGCAAGGGGGGCGGACCCGGTCGTCTACAGGGCATCCTGCGCCGGTCCACCAATGATATCGCCGCGATACGGCGACAGACGGCATTGCTCGAAAAGGCAACGCGCACACTCAACGAATCCCTGCCGCCGCGTCTGCACGGCCACTGGCAGGTTGCGTCGCTGTCTGCGGAGGCGCTGGTTATCACCGCCGAGAGTTCGGTGTGGGCAACCCCCTTGCGGGCCAATCAGTCAACGCTGCTCGAAGCGGCCGCGCGGCTGATTGCCGTCCAGCCTGCCAGGGTTCAGATCCGGCTGGCGGCACCGCCGCCGGCCAAACCCCCCAGAGACAGCGTCGTCCTCAGCGCCGAAGCGGCCGAACACCTGGAATCGGCCGCACGGGGGATGGATGATGCCCGCCTCGCGACCTCTCTTCGGCGACTGGCCTCACGCCGCCACGAACGCTCGTCAGGCCACGGGTAGCGGCTGGTCATAGGTGATGGGCGCCACTTCCTCGCCCTCGAAAGTCACCTCTTCCCAGGCATCGCGCTCGACGAGCAGCTTGCGCAACAGGCGGTTGTTGAGTTCGTGACCGGACTTGTACCCGTGGAACGCACCGATCACGCTGCGGTTGAGCTGGTAGAGATCGCCAATCGCATCAAGGATTTTGTGTTTGGCGAACTCGTTCTGATAACGGAGCCCATCCTCGTTCAACACCCGGTAATCGTCGACCACGATGGCATTGTCGAGACTCCCGCCGAGGGCGAGGTTATTCTGCCGTAGGTACTCGATATCGCGCATGAAACCAAACGTGCGTGCCCGACTGACCTCCTTGACGAAAGACGTCGAGGAGAAATCCACCTCCGCCGTACGCTCACCGGACTTGAAGACCGGATGATCGAACTCGAGGGTATAGCTGACCTTGAAACCGTTATACGGCGTAAAGCTCACCCGTTTGCCGTCCGCGTCCTCGATACTCAGCGGCCGGGTGATACGGATGAATCGCTTCGGCGCCGCCTGTTCCAGCGTGCCGGCCGAGCGAATGAGGAACACGAAAGGCCCGGCACTCCCGTCCATGATGGGCACCTCGGGCGCGGACAGGTCGATGTAGGCATTATCGATGCCGAGCCCGGCCATCGCCGAGAGAAGGTGCTCCACCGTGGCAACACGCACACCATCGCGGCCGAGACAGGTCGACAGAACCGTATCGACCACGTTCTCCGGATCCGCGGCGATCTCGACAACCGGATCAAGATCGACCCGACAGAACCGAATGCCGCTGTTCACCGGCGCCGGCCGCAGCGTGAGATAAACCTTCTCGCCCGTGTGCAGTCCGACGCCGGTTGCCCGGATGCTGTTTTTAAGGGTGCGTTGTCGAATCATTTGCCGTATCCAGAGCTTATGTGCGCTATTAAGCCACGTAGGGTAGCAGAAACCGGGGCTCTCCGGGCGCGGAAGACATCAGTCTGCCTGCCGCCTCAGGAATGCCGGAATATCGAGATACTCCATGTCGCTGCCGGCTGCTGCCCCGCTACCGGCCGCTGCCCCGCTGCCGGTCGTGCCAGTCCGCTGACGGGCGGCGGGGCGCTCCGGCGTCTCGCTGGCGGGATCACCACTCGCCGCCTTGCGGGGCACCAACCGCGCCGCTGGTGCCGCTACCGGCTCATCCGCCGGTCGTGCAGGTGCCAGGCCGGTGGCAACCACCGTCACCCGAATCTCCCCCTCGAGTTCGGGGTCGATTACCGTTCCGACCACCACCGTTGCCTCATCCGAGGCAAACTCCTTGATCGCACTGCCCACCTCGTCGAACTCGCCGATGGACAGATCCAGGCCTGCGGTCACATTAACGAGCACCCCGTTGGCGCCAGCGATGTTGGCATCCTCGAGCAGCGGGCAGGCGATGGCCCGTTCGGCCGCCTCGCGGGCACGCCCCTCACCGCTCGATTCGCCGGATCCCATTACCGCCATGCCCATCTCCGACATCACGGTACGCACGTCGGCAAAGTCGACGTTGATCAGGCCGGGTCGGGTGATCAGCTCGGCGATGCCCTTCACCGCGCCCAGCAATACGTCGTTGGCCGACTTGAAGGCATTGAGCAGCGTCAGGTCCTGGCCCAGCACCGAGAGCAGCTTTTCGTTGGGGATGGTGATCAGTGAATCCACCTCGCGCTCGAGCTCGCGGATCCCCTCATCGGCAACGGTCATCCGTTTCTTGCCCTCGAACGGAAACGGCTTGGTTACGACGGCCACGGTAAGCACACCCATCTCGCGGGCGATCTGTGCGACGACCGGCGCGGCGCCAGTGCCCGTACCACCGCCCATACCGGCGGTGATAAACACCATGTCGGCCCCCTCGAGCACCTCGGCAATACGCTCGCGATCGTTATCCGCCGCCTCACGTCCGACCTGCGGGTGAGCGCCGGCACCCAGCCCCTTGGTAATGCCCTGACCGAGCTGCAGCGTCGTGCGCGCCGAGCTGTTGCGCAGCGCCTGGGCATCGGTGTTGGCACAGATGAAATCCACGCCCTCGACGTCGGCGGAGACCATATGCTGCACGGCATTACCGCCGCCTCCACCGACGCCGATGACCTTGATCACCGCGTTTTGATTGTAGCTATCCATTAATTCAAACATCCCTTCACCCTCCATCAGTGAATCAGAAATTTCCCTTGAACCAGTCTTTCATCCGGCCCCAGACCGCCGTGAACCCCTGGGTTCCGCCGGCCGAGAGTTCCGGACGCGATTCATCACGGTGCTGCCAGCCGCCATGCAGCAGGCCCACGCCCGTGGAGTAGATCGGATTGCGGACGACGTCTGTCAGTCCGGTCATGTGCTGGGGCAGACCCAGCCGCACGGGGGTGTGGAACACCTCCTCGGCCAGATCCACCGCGCCTTCCATCTTCGAGCTGCCACCGGTCATTACCACGCCGGCGGCGATCAGGTCCTCGAACCCGCTCCGCCGCAGCTCCGCCTGGATCAGTGTCATGAGCTCCTCGTAGCGCGGTTCGACCACCTCCGCCAGGGTCTGGCGTGACAGCCGACGCGGCGGCCGATCGCCCACCGATGGCACCTCGATGGTCTCGTCGCTGGTCGCCAGCTGCGAAAGCGCACAGGCGTAACGCATCTTGATGTCCTCGGCGTGCTGCGTGGGGGTACGCAGCGCCACCGCAATGTCGTTGGTCACCTGGTCGCCGGCGATCGGAATCACCGCGGTATGGCGGATCGCGCCATCGGTGAACACCGCGATGTCGGTCGTCCCGCCGCCGATATCCACCAGGCAGACGCCGAGTTCCTTTTCGTCCTCGGTGAGCACCGCATGACTCGAGGCGAGCTGCTCGAGGATCACGTCGTCGACCTCGAGCCCGCAGCGGCGGATGCATTTGACGATGTTCTGTGCCGCGCTCACCGCGCCGGTGACCATGTGGACCTTGGCCTCGAGGCGCACGCCGGACATGCCGATCGGCTCGCGCACCCCCTCCTGGCTATCGATGATGTATTCCTGCGGCAGGGTATGGAGGATTTCCTGGTCCGCCGGGATGGCGACCGCCCGGGCAGCATCGAGAACGCGCTCGACATCGCTGCGGGTCACTTCACGATCCTTGATCGCGACAATGCCGTGGGAGTTGAGCGAACGGACGTGGCTACCGGCGATACCGACGTAGACGGAGTGGATCTGGCAGCCCGCCATGAGCTCGGCCTCCTCCACCGCACGCTGGATCGATTGCACCGTGGATTCGATATTCACCACGACGCCCTTCTTGAGCCCGCGCGAGCTGTGCGAGCCAATGCCGATTACCTCGACGTCACCACTGGTCTGCATCTCGCCAACGATCGCGACGACCTTGGATGTGCCGATATCGAGGCCCACCAGGAGGTTGCGTTCCTGTTTCCTTGTCATTCCTTCAATCCTCGTCCTGCCAGCGCAGGGCAAATCCGTCCGGGTAGCGCAGATCGGCTACCCCCAGTTCTCGGGTGTCGGCCTCGGGTATCTCCGCCCAGGCGGCAATGAAGCGCGCCAGTCGGGCGTTGACCGAGGTGCGACCCAGATGCAGGCGGCCACCCCCCGCAAGTGTCAGTGTCCAGGCGCGGCGCTCGTTGAGTGAAAGCGACTCCAGCTCTAGTGGGGCCGCCTCGAGCAGCGTCATAACCCCCTGGTAGCGCTCGAGGACACGGGCCGCGCTGCCAGGCGGTCCGGCCAGGTCGGGCAGCGCCAGATCGGGCAGCGGGCTGGGCCGGAACACCTCCGCGTCGGCGGTAATCAGGGCCCCCCTCCCCCAGATCGCCACCGGCTCGTGTGCGGCGACAGTAATCCGTAGCGCGTCGGGCCAGACCCGCCGCACGGTCGCCGTTGCCACCCAGGGCAATGACTCGACCGCGCCACGGATCGCCCCGACATCCACGCTCAGTAGCCCACCGGTCAGATGTCCCGTAAGCACCTTGCGCAGATCCGTCTCCTGCAGCTGGGCAAGCTCGCCGTCGAAGCCGACCCGCTCGAGCGGCAGCAACGGCCGCACCAGCCCCCGGTCGAGGGCGTACCACGCAGCCCCGGCCACGGCTATCAGCATCGCCACACCGACCAGCAGCATGGCGGTTTTCCCGGAAACCCTTTTCACTGCGCCTCACCACGCCTCCAGCTTGTCAGCAGAATCCGGGCCACGAGCTCGTCCATCGCCATCCCGCGCGCCGCGGCGGCCGCAGGGACGAGCGAGTGGTCGGTCATCCCCGGGATGGTGTTGACCTCGAGCAGCCATAACGCACCCGCCTCATCCGCCATGAGGTCCACGCGGCCCCAGCCGCTGGCATCAATCGCGGCGAAGGCCTGCTGTGCGAGCTGACCCATCTGCGCCTCGGCGGCCGCTGACAGCCCGCAGGGAAGAACCATGCGGGTGGCGTCGGACTGGTATTTGGCGCGGTAGTCGTAGAAAGCCGCGTCGACTTCGATACGAATCGCCGGCAACACCTGGCCGTCGAGTAGCGCGACCGTATACTCGGGGCCCTCGATGCAGCGCTCGACGAGCACGGCGTCACCAAAGGCCCGCGCCTGCTCGGCGGCGGTTGCCAGATCCGCGGCATGATCCACTCGCGCCGTGCCCATGCTCGAGCCTTCACGCAGCGGTTTCACGAACAGCGGCAGCCCCAGCGCCGCGATCACGGTGCTCGGGTCGTCATCGCCGCGCAGCACGCGGAAGGCGGGTGTGGGCAGTCCCATCGCCTGCCAGACGCCCTTGGTACGCAATTTGTCCATCCCCAATGCCGACGCCAGCACGCCGCTGCCGGTATAGGGCACCCCCATGGCCTCGAGCGCTCCCTGGATCACGCCATCTTCGCCACCCGGCCCGTGCAGAGCGATAAAGGCGCGATCGTAATCAACGAGCTCCGTCACCAACCGCTCCGCCGGATCGAAAGCCTCGGCATCAACCCCCAGCGCATGCAATGCCGCCAGGCACTCGGCGCCGCTCGCCAGAGAAATCTCCCGCTCGGCGGATCGACCGCCCATGAGCACGGCGACGCGGCCCGGATCGCGGTGATCGAGGGGATGATCATGCGTCATGCGAACCCGCCTCCCCGATGATGCGCACCTCGGTCTGCAGAGCGATGCCGTGAACGGCCTGCACCCGTGACTGAATCCGGCCGATGAGCGACTCGATATCGGCAGCGCAGGCATCACCGTCGTGGACGATAAAGTTGGCGTGCTTGTCCGCCACCCGAGCTCCGCCCTCGCAGGCCCCCTTCAGTCCAGCCGCGTCAATCAGCCGCGCTGCATGGTCACCCGGTGGATTACGAAATACCGACCCGCCGCTCGCGATACCCGTCGGCTGCTTCTCGGCGCGCTCGCGCAGTAGCCCCCTGACGCGCGCCTTGAGCTGGGCGGGGTCAGCACCGGGCTGGAACCGGAACGTTGCCGCCGTGAACCACTCATCGGCCACGCCCCGAACCTCGCGGTAGTTCACCTCGTAATCGGCGGGATCGCGCTCGCGGACATGGCCACTGCGACTAACGGTTTCCACGGACTCCACCTGCGACCAGGTATCGCCCCCCCAGGCACCGGCATTCATTGCCAGCGCGCCACCGATGGTGCCCGGGATACCGGCGAAAAACGCCGCCCCCTCATACCCGCGACGGCCACACCAGCGCGCCAGCTTGGCGCAGGGCACGCCGGCGTCGGCACGGACCCGCCCCGCCCCCAGATCGGTGACGGATGACAACCCCCGATGCAGGCGGATAACCGTACCCCGCAGGCCGCCATCGCGAATCAGCAGATTGCTGCCAAGTCCCAGCCAGAAAAGCGGCTCGATGGCCTGGTCACTCGCCAGGAAAGCGGCCAGATCGCCGCTGTCCGCGGGTTCGTAGACACGCTCCGCCGGTCCGCCGACTCGCCAGGTGGTGTGGCGCGCCATCGGCACCGACGTCGTCAGCTGGCCACGCAACGCCGTCATGACGCAGTCTCCCCGGCCAGGAGACGCGGCAGCGCCGTACCAATGCTGCCGGCACCCAGCGTGATGACGACATCTTCCGGCCGCAGCATGTCGGGCAGGATCGAGACGAGCTCGTCGAGGCTGCCGACAAACACGGGGTCCACCTGGCCGCGCAACCGGATCGCGCGGCAGAGGCTGCGGGCATCGGCACCGGTAACCGCCGGCTCACCCGCGCCGTAGACCTCGGTCACGAGCAGTAGATCGACCTCGCCAAGCACCCGTGCGAAGTCATCGAACAGGTCCCGGGTCCGACTGAAGCGATGGGGCTGGAAAACCACTACCAGGCGCCGATCGGGCCAGTTGCTGCGCAGTGCCTCGGTGACCGCCTCGATCTCGCGGGGGTGATGGGCGTAATCGTCCATGAGGAGGGCACTGCCCTTACCCACGGGAAGACGACCCAGCTGCTGGAAGCGGCGACCAATCCCCGAAAAACCGCTCAGCGCACGCTGGATCGCGGCATCCGGCACATCCAGTGCACGCGCCACGGCGATGGCGCCAAGCGCGTTGAGGACGTTGTGACGACCGGGCAGATTCAGGGAGACAGGCAGCGGATCCATGCCGGCGGCGCAGACGGTAAAGTGACTGCGACCAGCGTCGGCGACGACCTCCGTCGCCTGAAGGTCGGCGCCCGGGGAGAAGCCATACGTGCGTGCCGGGCGTCCCAGCTCGGCGGCCAGGGCACGCAGTTCGGCATCCTCGTCGCAAAGCACCGCCAGCCCGTAGAACGGCAGATGGTGGAGAAACTCGACGAACGTCGCACGTAGCCGATCGAAATCGCCCCCGTAGGTATCGAGGTGATCGGCATCGATATTGGTGACCACCGCGAGCATCGGATTGAGGTAGAGAAACGAAGCGTCACTCTCGTCCGCCTCGGCTACCAGATAGCGACCGGCACCCAGGCGCGCATGGCTTGCGGCGCTGTTCAGCCTGCCGCCGATGACGAAGGTGGGATCGAGATCGGCCTCCGCCAGAATGCTCGCAACCAGGCTGGTGGTGGTGGTCTTGCCATGAGTGCCTGCCACCGCGATACCGAACCGAAAGCGCATCAGCTCTGCCAGCATCTCGGCACGCGGTACCACCGGCACGCGCGCGGCCCGTGCCGCCACCACCTCGGGATTGTCCTCGGTAACCGCACTGGAAATGACCACTGCGTCCGCATCCCGGACATGCTCACCGTGATGACCGATGTGGATATCCGCCCCCAGTCCGCGTAGATGATCGACAACCGCGTTCTCGCGCAGATCGGATCCGCTCACCGGGTAGCCAAGATTGAGCAGAACCTCGGCGATGCCGCCCATGCCGGCCCCACCGATTCCCACGAAATGCAGACGATGGATCGGGCCCATGGCGCCCGGACCACCGGCCTGGGAAGGCATAATCGTGCTCATGACCCCGCCTCCAGACAGATGTCGGCTACCTGCTCGGCAGCCCGTGGCCGACCCAGCTGCCGGGCATTCCTCGCCATGGCCTCGCGCTCGTCACGGTCGGCGAGCAATTCCCGAAGAACCGCCGCCAGTCTCTCCGTGGTCAGCTCCGACTCGGGAATCATTCGGGCCGCACCGGCATTGACGAGGAAACGGGCGTTGGCGGTCTGGTGATCGTCAACGGCATAGGGGAAGGGGACAAAGACAGCCGCTCGTCCCACGGCAGCCAGCTCCGAGACCGTCAGCGCCCCCGCCCGGCAGACCACCAGGTCCGCCTCTCGGTAAGCGGTCGCCATATCGTCGATAAAGGGTTGTACATCGGCCTCGACCGCCGCTTCGCCATAGGCCGCACGAGCGATATCGAGGCTGCGCTCTCCCGCCTGATGCACCACCTCGGGGCGCTCGGCGGCCGGCAACGTGGCCAGGGCTGCCGGCACGACACGGTTGAGCGTGCGCGCCCCGAGACTGCCACCGATCACCAGAAGGCGTGGGTGTTGCGACGGCCGACCCGGTGTTTCCTCCGCCAGGGCGGTCACCGCGGCGCGAACCGGATTGCCGGTAAACGTCGGCCGGCCGCCCGCCGGGAAGGTTGCATCGAGCCCGGTCAGAACCTGCGTGGCCAACCGCGACAACATACGGTTGGTCAGACCGGCGATCGCATTCTGTTCATGGATAATCAAAGGCAGGCGCTTCAGACGGGCGGCGATCCCCCCCGGACCGGTTACGTAGCCGCCCATGCCCAGAACCACTCGCGGACGATGTCGACGCAGCACGGCAAGCGTCTGGATCAGTGCCCGGGCGACCATCCACGGCGCCTTGAGCCAGCCGGTCAGCCCATTGCCCCGCAGCCCCCGCACGGTGACGGTCTCCAGTTCGATGCCGGCCGCCGGCACCACCCGCGCCTCGAGCCCCGCGGGAGTACCAACCCAGATCACGGGAATTGACTGCCGGACGAGCACCTCGGCAACCGCCAGCGCCGGGAAGACATGCCCTCCGGTACCACCGGCAATAATCAGTACCGGCCGCGACGTCATGATGACCTCCGTCGCGCGCGCCGGCTCGCGGCCCGTCCGGCGCGCCGGCACTCCAGATCGGCACGCATCAGCAGCCCGAGGCCCAGGGCGGATGCAACGAGGCTGCTGCCGCCATAGCTCATCAGCGGCAGTGTCAGCCCCTTGGTGGGCAGCAGCCCGAGGTTGACGCCCATATTGACGAAGGCCTGCAGGCCGAAGGCGATCCCCACGCCGTAGGCGAGCAGGCCGCCAAAATGACGCCCGCCGCGAAGACTGGCGGCACCGATCCGACAGGCCCGCCAGACGATAAAGGCGTACAGACCAATGGTCACCGCCATTCCGATAACGCCCAGCTCCTCGGCCAGTACGGCGAACAGGAAATCGGTGTGCGCCTCGGGCAGGTAGAAAAGCTTCTGGACACTGTCGCCGAGGCCAACGCCCAGCCACTCCCCGCGGCCCACCGCGATCAGGGACTGGGTGAGCTGGAAACCGCTGGCGAATGGATCGGCCCAGGGATCAGTGAAAGAGGTAATTCGCTCCAGCCGGTAGGGTTCCGCCAGGACCAGCAAGGTCCCCGCAAGCCCGGTTATTCCGACCAGTGCGAGGAAAATCAGCATCGGCACACCAGCGATGAACAGGATGCCGCCGAGCGTCGCCGAGAAGACACCGAGCGCGCCGAAGTCGGGCTGCGCCAGCAAAAGGGCCCCGACAACAGCCATGATCAGGGCGACCGGGAGCATCGGCCGAACCGACTCACGCAGGACCGTCCCGTGTCGCTCGAGAAACGCGGCGAAGTAGATCAGCAGGAAAAGCCGGGCAAACTCGGACACCTGCATGTTCACCGGACCCAGCGGGATCCAGCGGGTCGCGCCATTGACCTCCTGCCCGACGCCCGGCACCAGCACGAGGATCAGCAGGAAAAACGAGATAACCAGCAGCGGCGCCGCAGACGCCGCGAGCCACTCCAGCGGCAATCGCAGACAGATTGCGAAGGCGAGCGTCGCCACCGCCAGAAAGACCAGCTGGCGCAGCAGGTAATAGGTTGGTGTGCCACTGGATTCCTCGGCGATGCCCACCGAGGCCGACGCCATCATCACCAGCCCCAACGCGGCAAGCGCGAGGATCGCGGCGAGTAGCGGGCGATCGATATCGACACCGGTCATTTCACGATCGCGTCCGAACATGGCCAGCACGGGGAGTAACAGACGCTCAGCCATTGCCCATTGCCTCCACCCGACGGCGGAAATGCTCGCCACGTGCACGGTAGTCGCGGAACTGATCAAGGCTCGCGCAGGCTGGCGACAGCAACACCGCATCACCCCGCCGGGACAGGCGCTGGGCGGCGATTACTGCGGCATCGAGATCGTCGACGACCTCCACCGTCAGGGTATCGCCGAGTGCGTCGGCAATCGCCGCGGCATCACGTCCGTACACCACGGCGGCGCGGCCCACGCTGTCGAGTGCTGCGGCCAGCGCCTCGAAGCGCTGTCCCTTGGCCTCGCCACCGGCCAGCAACACGACCGGGACATCCATCCCGCTTACCGCCGCGACGGCGGAGGCGACGTTGGTTGCCTTCGAATCGTTTATCCACAGGCGCCCGCCGTGCCAGCCCAGTGATTCCGTGCGGTGCGGCAGGGGACGAAACGCCCTGAGCGCTTCACGCATGGCCGCGCGATCGAGACCGAAAGCGTCACCAATCGCCAGCGACGCGAGCGCGTTGAGCGTGTTGTGCCGCCCCGGCAGCTGCATTTCATCGCGGCTCAGGACCGCTTCGCCGTCGCCGGTCAGCCATTCCACACCGCTCCGGTACTCGGGCCGCCAGTCCGCCTCGGTATCGCTCTCGCCCGCGAACCGGCTCACCCCGGCACCGCTTGTTGCCATCGTCCGAACCCAGGGGTCGTCCGCATTGATCACTGCATGGCCGCTGCCAGTGAACACTCTGGCCTTGGCGGCCGCGTAATCGGCCATATTCTCGTAGCGGTCGAGATGGTCGGGGCTGATATTGAGAACGGCGGCGACCCGGGGCCGTAGCGACCGGGTTGTCTCGAGCTGGAAGCTGGAGAGCTCGAGAACGAAACATTCCGCGTCGGGATGCTGTTCAAGCAGGGTCAGTGCCGCCGGACCCAGATTACCCCCCGCGACGACATCGACACCGGCCTGGGCCGCCATTGCCGCAACCATCCGGGTGACGGTGGTCTTGCCGTTGGAGCCGGTAATCCCTATCACCGGCGCGCTCACGGCGCGGGCAAACAGCTCGATCTCGCCGATAATCGGCTGGCCACGTTGACGGGCGGCCGCCAGCGCCGGATGACGGGGATCGACGCCGGGGCTGAGGACAATCTCGGCGGCGTTCGCCAGCAAACGATCATCGAAATCGCCGGTGATGACCGGCACCTCCGGGAACCGTGCCCGCAGATCATCGGCCCGCGGTGGACGCAGCCGGGTATCGAGAACGGCGACCCGCTCGCCGGCCGCGGCCAGGTGACAGGCCGCCGCATGCCCCGATTCGCCGAGTCCGACGATCACCCGATCCCATTGCGTAGCGTTTGCCATGAGCGCCTCCGCCGTCATCGCAGCTTCAACGTCGCGAGGCCGATCAGTACGAGCACGACCGAGATAATCCAGAATCGAACGATGACGCGCGGCTCGGGCCAGCCCTTGAGCTCGTAGTGATGATGGAGTGGCGCCATGCGGAAAATCCGCCGCCCGGTGCGCTTGAACCAGAGCACCTGGAGCATTACCGACAGGGTCTCGGCCACGAAAACGCCACCCATGATGAACAGCACGACCTCCTGGCGGACGACCATGGCGATCATGCCCAGCGCCGCTCCCATCGCCAGCGACCCGACATCGCCCATGAAGACCTGCGCGGGATAGGTATTGAACCAGAGAAACGCCAGCCCGGAACCGACCAGAGCGCCGACAAATACGGTGAGCTCACCCGCACCGGCCACATACGGTATCGCCAGGTAATCGGCGAAATTAACGTTGCCGCTGACATAGGCGAATACCCCCAGCGCCCCACCGACCAGCACGGTCGGCATGATCGCCAGACCGTCCAGTCCGTCGGTGAGATTGACCGCGTTGGAGGCGCCCACGACCACCAGCCAGGTCAGCGGGATGAGAAGGCCTCCCAGGGGGATGGCAATCTCTTTGACGAACGGCAGGATAAGCGTTGTCTGCGCGGGTGCCGTCGCGGTGGCGAACAGCGCGACACCGGCAATGATCGCGGCAATGCTCTGCAGCAGCAGCTTGGATCGTGCCCGCAATCCCTCGCTGCTCCCGCGGGTGAGTTTCAGCCAGTCGTCGGTACCGCCGATTGCCCCGAACGCGAGCGTCGTGAGCAGCACCATCCAGACAAACCGATTGGTCAGATCACCCCAGAGCAGTGTCGCCACCGCAATGCCCACCAGCATCAGCGCGCCCCCCATGGTGGGCGTCCCCGCCTTGGAATAATGGCTGACCGGACCCTCGCTACGCACGTTCTGGCCCACCTGGTGGCGCTCGAGTCGGCGAATCAGCCAGGGCCCGACCAGAAGCCCGATACCCAGCGCGGTCAGAGTGCCGAGAATCGCCCGGAGAGTCAGGTACTGGAACACGTTGAAGGCGCTGTAGAAGGACTGCAGCTGCTCGGCCAGCATCAGGAGCATGAGCGGCCCTCCCCCGGTTCGTCACCGGCCAGCGCCGCGGCAACCTCGTCCATCGCCGCCGAGCGCGATCCCTTGACCAGCACGCGGACGCCCGGCACCGCCGCTGCCGTAACGGCCTCGATCAACGCGCTGCGGCTCGCAAACCAGTCTCCGCCCGCACCGAATCCTTCAACCGCGTGGGCGCTCAGCTCGCCGGTAGCAAACAACCGCTCAACCCCGATCTCACGCGCATACTCGCCCGCCCGGCGGTGGAGCGATGCCGCCTCCTCGCCAAGCTCGGCCATGTCACCCATCACCAGCCAGACCGGCGCGGTCGTCGCGGTCAGCGTCTCCAGCGCCGCCGCTAGGGATGCCGGATTAGCGTTATAGCTGTCATCCACCATCTCCATCGCATGAATCCCGGCCCGAAGCTGCAGGCGGCCATCCATCGTGGATACGGCCGCCAGGCCCGCCACGATCGTCTCGGGGTCGGCGCCCGCCGCTCGGGCCGCCGCCGCGGCGGCAAGCGCATTCGACCGATTGTGTCGTCCCGGCAGCGGCAACCGGGCCGTGACCGTCATATCCTCGAACCGGATATCGAGTCCGCCATCGTCGCGCTCGATGCCGGTAACCTCGGCGGCATTACCGTCAAGGCTGAAGCGCTGGATATGGCAGTGGGCCGCTTTCTGTTCCCAGACCGGCGCATGGGGATCGTCGGCATTGATAATGGCCCAACCCCGGGCCGGGAGCTCCTCGAACAGCTCCCCCTTGCAGTCCGCAACGGCCGCAACGCTCCCAAACCCGGTCAGGTGGGCCGGGCCGGCATTGGTGACGACGCCGATGTGCGGCCGCGCCCAGCTCGCGAGCAAGCCAATGTCGCCGGGCTTTCCACAGCCCATCTCGACAACGGCGAAGTCATCGCGGGGCTCGATCCCGCAAAGCGTGAGCGGGACGCCAAGCTCATTGTTGAGGTTGCCGCGGGTGGATCGCGTTGTGCCACAACGCGCAAGGATTGTCGTGATCATCTCCTTGACCGTGGTCTTGCCGTTGCTGCCGGTGACACCCAGCACCCGGGCACCACTGGCTGAACGCGCCCGGCAAGCGAGTTCGATGAGAATTCGATGCGGGTTGTCGACCCGCCACTGCGGGAGTTCCGAATCGGTATAGCGCGTCACCAGCGCGGCAACGGCGCCGGCACTGGCCGCTGCGTCGATATAGTCGTGGCCGTCGACCCGGTCGCCCGCGAGGGCGATGAAAAGATCCCCGGGAGCCACTTGACGCGAATCGATCGCCACCCCGGTCACGGAAACCTCGGCGCCGCGGCACTCGCCCCCGAATTCGGTGGTCAACGAACGCAGTCTGATCGGCTCCATCAGCCGGCCCTCCGCGACAGGAGGCCCGCGGCGATCTCGCGATCACTGAAGGCGTGCGAGGTGGTCCCGATCCATTGCCGCGTCTCGTGACCCTTGCCGGCAATCAGCACACCATCCGTTGGGCCCGCTTCACTGACGGCTGCGGTGATGGCTGCGGCGCGATCCTCGATTACCCGACAGCTATCCGGTTCGGCACAGCCGATGCGCACCGCCTCGATAATAGCCCCGGGCGATTCGGTACGCGGGTTGTCGCTGGTGAGGATGACCACATCGGCGAGCCGGCCCGCCGCCGCTCCCATCAGCGGACGTTTACCCGGATCACGATCGCCTCCGCAGCCAAAAACCACCCAGAGCCGTCCCGTGACATGGGGCCTGATGGCCTCCAGGGCAGCGGAGAGGGCACCGGCGGTGTGCGCGTAGTCGACAACGACCAGCGGCGCCCCCGCCGCGGCGAAGCGCTCCATCCGCCCGGGCACCGGCTGCAGGCCGGCGATGGCTTCAATCGCGGCCTGGGCGTTACCGCCGTCCATTACCGCGCCCAGCGCCGCAAGGGCATTGATGGCATTGAAGCGGCCGATCAGTGGCAGCGCCTCTGCATAGCGCTGACCGGCATAGTCGATCGCGACGTCGATTCCCTCGGGACGGCTTTCACAGGAATGCAGCCGCAATGTCGCCGGTTGCGTCTGCGCGTAGGTCACCACGGCGGCATCGGAGAGCGGCCGAGCGGCCAGATCGTGGCCTACCGCATCATCGATATTGAGAATCTGATGGCGCAGTGTCGGCCAGGCGAAAAGCCGACGCTTGGCGGCACCATACGCTTCGGCACTGCCGTGATAGTCAAGATGATCCCGGCCCACATGGGTAAGCACGGCCGTGTCAAAGGCCACCGCATCCACCCGGTGCTGCGCCAGGGCGTGCGAGGAAACCTCCATGACCACAGTCTTCATACCCGCATCGCGCAGCTCGGCGAGGCGTGCCTGTACGGCCACCGCGTCCGCCGTGGTGTGGGTCGACTCGGCCAGATCGCCCGGACGCCCCCAGCCCACTGTCCCCATGACGGCCGCCGCACCGTGGAGCGCCTCCACGAGCTGTGCAATGTAATGAGCCACCGAGGTCTTGCCATCGGTACCCGTCACCGCGACAACGCGCAGGGTCCGCGACGGCTCGTCGTAGAAACGTCCGGCAATGCCACTCACCATTGCCCCCAGCCCCGCTCGCGGAATCGCGATCGCTCCGGCTTGCTGGCATTGATCGAAGATTGCCTGATCATGCCGGGTCGGATCGGGCTCGTAGAGCACGACGACAGCGCCGGCGTCGAGCGCCTGATCGAGAAAATCGAGCCCGTGCGCACGATGACCGGCAACGGCGAGAAACAGCCCCTCTGCCGAGACATCCCGCGAGTCAAGCGCGATGCTGCGGACAGGCACACCGCTCAGGCGGGAGTCCACCAGCCACGGGGCGAGCAGCGATTCTGCATACCAGGGGCGGGTCATGACGGGTCTCCGCCGGCAACCGTCATGCCGGCTTCATCAACCGGGGTATCGGGCATGACGTTATAGAGGCGCAGCGCGTCGCTCATTACCGCTCGGAATACCGGTCCGGCGACCGGTCCGGCATAGTAATCCTCGCCGCGCGGCTCGTTGATGGTGACCACGGCGACGAAGCGTGGATCCGTCGCCGGCGCCATCCCCGCAAAGGTGGAGATATAGCGGTCATCGGCATAGCCGCCCGCCACCGCCTTGCGGCTGGTACCGGTCTTACCAGCAACCCGGTAACCGGGTATGGCCGCCTGGGTCGCGGTTCCGCCCGGTTCTGTCACGGTGGTGAGCATCTCGCGAAGCTGCCGCGCGCGCTCCGCGGTCATGACCCGCTCGGGCGGCGACCGACGACCCTCGGCGATCAATGCCGGTGTCGGCAACTCACCCCCGGACGCGATCGCCGCATAGGCGCGGGCAAGATGCAGGCTGGTCACCGACACTCCATAGCCAAATGCCAGCGTCGCGCGCTCGACCGGCCGCCGTGACGGCATGGCGGAGAGCGAACCGGCGGAGTCTCCGGGAAATCCGAGGCCCGTTGGTGAACCGATACCCAGCTCGTTGAGCGTCTTCCAGACGCGCCCCTCGTCAAGCGACAGGGCGATCTGCGCCGCACCGACATTGCTTGATTTGCGCAACACCCCGGTTACGGTCAACTCACCGAAGTCACGCACGTCGCGAACGCTGTGTCGGCCGACCTGCATGACGCCCGGCGCGGTGTCGATCGGGGTTTGCGGCTCGTAACGACCGCTACGCAATGCCGCCAGTATCGTGAACGGCTTCATGACCGATCCCGGTTCGTAGCTGTCGGTCACGGCGCGATTGCGGTACCGATCACCGGTCAGCTCCGAGCGACGATTGGGATTGAATGACGGCCGGTTGGCCATCGCCAGGATATCGCCACTGTCCGCGTCAAGGAGCACGACGGAACCACTGACCGCGTCATGGCGCTCCACCGCCGAGGTCAACTCGCGGTAGGCCACGTACTGCAGACGCTTATCCAGCGTGAGCGCCAGGTCGCGGCCGGGGTCCGGCTCGGTAAGCCGCTCCACATCCTCGATGGTGCGGCCATGGCGATCCCGCAGAACCCGCTTTTTACCGGGCTCGCCGGAAAGCCAGTTATCGTAGGCGCGCTCAATCCCTTCCTGCCCCCGGTCATCGATATTGGTGAAACCAAGAACGTGACCGGTTACCTCACCAGTAGGGTAGAAGCGTCGGTATTCGCGCTGTAGCGCAATACCGGGAACATCGAGCGCCATCACTGCGTCGGCGACGTCCGGAGCCACATGGCGCTGGAGATAGAAGAACTCGCGCGACTGACGATTCGCCAGATCAGCCCGGAGTTGCTCCGAGTCGAGATCCAGCGCCCGGGCCAGTGACCGGAGTTCAGACGCCGAGGCCCTGTCCACGGTGACCCCCGGATCAGACCAGACCGAATCAACCGGGGCGCTGATCGCCAGCGGCTCACCCTGCCGATCGTGAATGGTACCGCGATGCGCCGGCAGCGACTCCACTCGCAGGTGGCGCTGATCGCCCTGCCCTTGCAGGAACTGTCCCTCGAACAACTGCAGCGATACGGCGCGGGCCAGGAGCAGCGCCGGTAACCCGAGCAGCAACACGAGCACGACGACACGACGCCAGGCCGGTGGAGTCCGGAGTCGGGTCTTGCGCCGGCTCATTGCCGCACCCTCCGGCGGTCGAGACGAATCAGTGTCGTGTTCTCTGAATCGATCGTGCGCATGTCGATGTCATTGCGCGCAATTCGCTCCACACGCGACTGCATGGCGAGCGCCCCCTGCTCGAGCTGCAGCTGACGCCAGGCGGTATTGAGCTCGTCACGCTCGTCATACAGCGTTTCGAGGCTGCCAAACAGACTTCGCGCCTGGTGCCTGACCTCCACCACCGCAATGGCGGAGACAACGGCGGTAATGAAAAGCATGAACAGTGTCAGCACCGGCTTTTTCATGGCAGTCGCTCCGCAACGCGCATCGTGGCGCTCCGCGCACGAGGATTGATGCGGACTTCGTCGTCGTCGGGCCGATGGGCACGGCCCACGCGCCTTAGACTGGGGCGCTTTTCCGGGGGCACGATTCCAGCCCCGGGCGGTAGCTCGCCAACCTGGCTGTTACGGGTCATGAACCGTTTCACGCGCCGGTCTTCCAGCGAATGGAAACTGATCACGACCAGCCGCCCCTGGGGTGCCAGCAGGTCGATGACATCCTCCAGCAGCGCGCTCAACGAACCGAGTTCGTCGTTGAGATGAATGCGAATCGCCTGAAAGCTGCGCGTCGCCGGATGGCGTCCCGGCTCCGGCCGCGGCACGGCGGCAGCGATCAGGCTTGCCAGTCCGGTGGTTGTCCGTGGCAACGCCGAGCCATCGCGCGCCCGAACAATCGCCGCCGCGATCCGTCGCGCATAACGCTCTTCGCCGTACTCCTTGAGCACATGAACAAGCGTGGCGGTGTCGACGCGCTCGAGCCACTGCGCGGCGGTCTCGCCCTCGCCATTGTCCATACGCATGTCCAGCGGCCCGTCACGGAGAAAGCTGAATCCCCGCTCGGCCTCGTCGAGTTGCGGTGACGAGACCCCCAGGTCAAGAAGAATGCCGGTTACCTGGCCGGCCAGGCCGGCCGCACGCAGATGGGCGCCGAGGTCGGCGAAATTGGCCTGGACAATCCGGCAACGACAGTCATCGCCGTGACGCTCACGGGCCCAGGCGACCGCCTGTGGATCGCGATCGACCAACCATAGACGGGCGTTATCGCCTAGCAGAGACAGCAGTGCGGCGGCGTGACCACCGCGACCATATGTCGCATCGACAAACACACCATCGGCGCGGGGAGCGAGCGCAGCAACCGCCTCATCTCTCATCACCGCACGATGCTCCCGGAGCTCGTTCACGGCGCAGCCTCGCTAAAGCGACAGGGATTGCAGATCATCGGGCAGCTCCTCGGCATCGGTTCCTTCAGCGAGCCACTCATCGCGGCGACGATTCCATGTGTCCTCATCCCAGAGCTCGAACTTGTTGCCTTGACCAATCAGCACGACCCGCTTGTCGAGCCCGGCGAAGGCGCGCAACGGCCCGGGCAAGAGGATCCGTCCGTTGCCATCCAGCTGGCACTCGGTCGCGTGCCCAATCAGGAGCCGCTGCAGGCGTCGAGCGGTCGGATTCAGGCTGGGTAGACGAACCAGCTTTCGTTCAATGTCTTCCCATTCCGGGAGCGGATAGATGAGGAGGCAATGATCGCGGTCGACGGTGACAATCAGATTCCCGTCGCAAAGGGTTGCCAGCCGATCCCGATAGCGGCTCGGAAAGGCAATGCGGCCCTTTGCATCGAGATTGATCTGGGTGACACCACGAAACAAAATTTTCCCCTTAAGCGACCCGTGGCTTCCATTTCCTACCACTTTTTCCCACTTATGGACACACTGTAGACAGACCACTATGCCCCGTCAAGCTGACAGATAATTGGTTTTCTCAGCAAAAACAAGTAGTTAGAAAAACCCATCAGAAGATGAATGGTTTTTATCTGCTCGGAAGGTGTAGAGGACGCCTGCGAAGACGCCAGAAAGGAAAGGTGGAAGCCGGCCTGTAAGCCGGGTTCTGTCGAGGGCAATCATTCATCTGGGATGCGCGTCACCGCACAACTCGAGCGACCTACCCGGGAGTTCGCACGGGCCGTGCTTGCACTCCCCTATTCGGTCTTGCTCCGGGTGGGGTTTACCTTGCCGCGACATGTTGCCATGCGCGCGGTGCGCTCTTACCGCGCCTTTTCACCCTTGCCTGTGCCGTGCGTGCACGGCCATCGGCGGTCTACTCTCTGCGGCACTTTCCGTCGGCTCACGCCGCCCAGGCGTTACCTGGCACCCTGCCCTTTGGAGCCCGGACTTTCCTCGACGTCATTCGACGCCGCGATTGCCCGGCCGACTTCCGATGTGGATTGTACCACTCTGTAAGCCATTACTCTTTTGTGTCGCGGTCTTCTTCGGTCGCCTGCCGATACAGATTGTTGGTGGACTCCCCGGTCAGCCGGGCAACGACCCGCGCCGTGGACCTGGCGCCCAGCCCCTCCCGACGAAGCATGCGCACCAGTTCTTCAGCCGCCGGGATCGATACGGCTTCCGGTGACGGGGCTTGTGGCGGAGGACCGACCACCAGCACGAATTCGCCGCGCACCTGGTCGCTATCCGCCTGCACCCACTCCAGCAGGTTCGACAGGGAGTCGGTACGAGTGGTCTCGAACCGCTTGGTCAGCTCACGACAGACGGCCGACTCACGCTCGCCGCCAAAGACATCGACCATCACCTCGAGCGTGGCCAGCACACGTCGCCCCGCCTCCAGAAACACCAGTGTATGCCCGGCACTGGCGAGGGCCTCCAGCCGCCGACGCCGCGGACCGGCCCGCGGGGGCAGGAACCCCTCGTAGAAGAATCGATCGGTGGGCAGCCCGGCGATCGAGAGAGCCGCGATGACACTGGATGGACCGGGAACCGCCAGGACCGGGTAACCAGCCGCATGCAGCGCCCGGACCAGCCGGTAGCCGGGATCACTGATCAAAGGCGTCCCGGCATCACTGATCAGCGCCACCGACTCCCCGGCGTCAAGCCAGCCGAGGACCCGCTCGATGCGCTCCGTCTCGTTATGTTCATGCAGGCTGACCAGCGCCCCCTTGATCCCCAGTCGCTGCAAAAGCTGGCGGCTATGGCGGGTATCCTCGGCGGCGATATGATCCACACTGGCAAGGATTTCACAGGCGCGGGCACTGATATCCCCCAGATTGCCGATCGGTGTCGCTACAACATGGAGTTGTCCAGTGCGGTTTGACACGGTTAATCCCCGGAATCGATACTTTAATGCGTTGCGCTATCCTAACCGGCCCGAAAGACCACCGCGAGGCCTCTCCGTGTCCATCCCGCGTCTTCCGACCCTGCTGCTGATCATCGGGCTCCTGGTCAGTGGTTGTTCATCCCTGCCGAGTCGCGACGCGCAGCCGCTCGAGACAGTCGATGGCCCCCATATCGACGATGCCGAGGCAGCGCTTGCGCTGGGAGATCCCGCCAGTGCCGTCACCCTGCTGCGAATGGCTGCCAGAAACTTCCGCGAGCCGACATCCACCGGTCTCCGCCTCGAGGCGGCGCGACTGGCGCTGACACTGGACGACCCCACGCTGGCGAGGGCGATTCTCGACGTGGACGACGTCACGGCGACGGCCGACAACCAGGCCGTCGCGACACTCATTCGCACGCGACTCGACGACACCCTCACCGACGAAGCCATCATCGAGCGGCTGGAAACCCTGACAGCCCCCCTGTCGCGGCGCATGGAGCCCTACCGGCTACAAGCCCTCGTTGCCGCCCGGGCGGGCCGCGGGGATCCGATCGGTGCCATCAATGCCTGGCAATCACTCGATCGCGAGGCACTGGCCCCCGAACAGCGCCGTATCACCGAGGCCCGACTATGGCAGGCACTTTACACAATGCCGATGGCCGAGCTCGAAGCCGCCATTGATTCAGCGACCAGCGTCATTGCGGATCGCTGGCTGAAGCTTGCGGTCGGCGTACGCGAACACGCACTCGATCCCGCGGCGACCCGATCCTTTATCGATGACTGGAAGCGCAGCCCGTCGACCTCCGACGTGAGCGCAGCGACACTCGAACGTATCTTCGCCATGCAACGTGCGGATCTCTCACCGCCCCGTCGCGTCGCCGTCCTGCTGCCGCTAAGCGGCGACCTGGCAGACGCCGGACAGGCCGTTCGCGACGGTCTGCTCGCGGCGTATTACGCCGATGATGCCGATCGACCGGCACTCGCCTTTTTCGATGTCGGTGCCAACGGTATGGACGTGATCAGCGCCTACCGCGAGGCAATCGCCGCCGGGGCGGGCCGAATCATCGGGCCATTGCGGAAGTCGGCCGTTCGCGACCTGATTGCCTCTACCGATCTCCGCATTCCGGTGATCGCACTCAATCGAATCGAGAGCGATGGCACCGGATCCGGTTTCCAGCAATTCGGACTTGCCCCCGAGAACGATGCCGTCGCAACCGCGTCACTCGCCCGGCAGCTAGGCCATGAACGCCTGCTGATCATCCATCGCGACGACGATTGGGGGCAGCGCGTCGCCAGCGCGTTCGAGACGGCACTGACAGCGGCGGGTGGGGAGATCGTCGGGCGACAGACCTACCCACCGGATCAGGACGATCTCAGCTACCCTATTAAAGCACTGCTGCTGATTGACGACAGCGAAGACAGACGTGATCGCCTCGAATCCCTCACCGGCAGGCGTTATGGTTTCGAGGCGCGGCGTCGCCGTGACACCGATGGTATTTTCGTTGCAGCGTTCGAGCGCGATGCCCGCCTGGTAGTGCCTCAACTGCGCTTCCATCGAGGCATCGACCTGCCGGTTTTCGGCATCAGCGACAGCTTCCCCGAACAGCCCGAGATCGGCGCCAACCGCGACCTTAGTGGCCTGATCTTCGCCCGCATGCCCTGGCTGCTGGATGATCCGACATCGGCGATTGCCGCCGACGCCCGCCGACAGCTGGAGGCCGTCCGTTCCGGCGAGCCACCCGTTCGCCTGGAAGGGCTGGGGGTCGACAGCTATCGACTGCTTTCAGGGATCGACGCGTTAACCCGGGATCCCCGGCTGACAATGCCCGGTGTCACCGGTCGACTATCCATCAACACCGAGGGACAGGTCGAGCGGGCTCTGCAGCCGGTGCGCGTGCGCTCCGGCGGCCTGGAACGCCTGGCCCCCACCGACGGCGAAGCAGTCGACGCATTCGTGCCATGAGCCAGACATCGCAGGACAAGGGTGCTGCCGCCGAAGAGGATGCACTGCGCTATTTACAGCGTGAGGGCCTGCGGCTCAGGGCGCGTAATTTCCGTATTCGCCGCGGCGAGATCGATCTGATCATGGAAGACAGCGGCGAAATCGTCTTCGTCGAGGTCCGGGCCCGCACACCGAGCCGGTTCGGAGACGGCATCGATAGCATCACCAGTGCGAAAAAACGCCGCCTGATTGCGGCTGCGAAGGCCTGGCTTCAGCGTCAGCGAAACGAGCCGATGACCCGCTTCGATGTCATCGCCGTTACACCCGGTAGCCATCAAGTGGAATGGATCCGCGATGCATTCCATGCCGACGAGTAAACAAACACTACAGGAACAGGGGAAGGCGATGACGGCCAGCGAGCGCATTGCACAACAATTCCACGCAAGCATTCAGACCAAGCAGAGCGCCCTTGATCAGATCCCGTCCTTTATCGAGCAGGCGGGCCGGGCAATGGTGGACTGCCTGCAGCGGGAGGGACGTATTCTCAGCTGCGGCAACGGTGGGTCAGCCGGCGATGCACAGCACTTTTCATCGGAGTTGCTCAATCGCTTCGAGATGGAACGCCCGGGCTTGCCAGCGATCGCACTGACCACCGACAGCTCGACGTTGACATCAATCGCCAACGACTACGATTTCAATGAGATTTTCGCGCGCCAGATCCGTGCCCTGGCTTTACCGGGTGACGTCGTGCTGGCCATCAGCACAAGTGGCGGGAGCGACAACATCATTCGCGCGATCGAAGCGGCCCACGACCGGGGCGCACGGGTCGTGGCCCTCAGCGGGCGTAACGGCGGCCCGATGGCCCTGAAGCTCGGACCCGACGATGTCGAGATCCGGGTTCCCGCCGAGGTAACCGCGCGGATTCAGGAAGTGCATCTGCTGATCATCCACTGCCTCTGCGACCTGATTGACCACCAGCTATTCGGCGGCTGACGCCGCGATACGCGGGCCGACTACTTGATGACCCGCAGTCCCGGGCCGCCCTTACCACCATCGGCCGGACCACCGGACGGCGTATCACCGCCACCGCCATCACCATCCGGCGGTGGATCGTCTTCGCCCTCCTCGGGCGTGAAAAGCATACCCCGGCCGTTTTCACGGGCGTAGATCGCCAACACCTCGGCAACCGGGACACTGACCTGTCGCGGCCGCCCGCCAAAGCGGGCACTGAAGCCGACCCAGTCGTTACCCAGATCCAGCCCGCGAACGGCCGCCGGGGCGACATTGAGGACCAGCTGGCCGGCGTCGGCATACTCTACCGGCGCCTCGACCCCCGCGCCCTCGGCATTGACGAGCAGATGCGGCGTGAGACCGTTGTCAACGATCCATTCGTAGAGTCCGCGAATGAGGTAAGGCCGGCTTGGCGTCATGGTGCGCTGCGCATTCCCTGTTCCGTGTGGGTGAGGCTGGCGATAAACGAATCGCGCGCAAACAGTCGCCGGGCGTAGGCGGTGACCGCTCCGGCCTCCGGGGGGAGCTCGACCCCGTAGTACTCGATCCGCCACAGAATCGGCGCCAGCACACAATCCATCATCGTGATGTCGTCGCTCAAGAAGTACCGCATACCGGTATCGAAAACATCGGCACTGGCCGCAAGGCTTTGCGCCAGCTGCCGGCGAATTGCCGGCCGGCCGCGACGGCCGAGCTGCTCAAGCTGATGCAAAAGCGTGTACCAGTCACGCTCAATCCGCGAAATCACGAGCTTGGACTTGGCCCGCGAGACCGGATCAATCGGCATGAGCGGCGGATGCGGAAATCTTTCGTCGAGATATTCGCAGATCACCCGCGGGTCGTACAGCGCAAGGTCACGGTCGATAAGCGTGGGCGTTTCCGCGTAGGGATTGAGCTGCGGCAGGTCTTCCGGCTGATGCCCCTCCGGATCGACCTCGACGACCTCGACGTCAATGCCTTTCTCCGCAAGGACTACCCGAACCCGGTGACTGTCCACAGAGATCGGATCACTGTAGAGCCCGATGGACGGCCGCTGGCTAAGCGGGGCCGTCGATGGGGTGCGCTGGCTCCTCAGTGGACATCCCTCCAGTACTCGCGCTTGAGAAGGTACGCGAGCCCGGTGAAGATAATCAGAAAGCCGATTACCCACACACCCATTTCCTGGCGCTTCGCACGAACGGGCTCCGCCATGAAGGCCATGAAATTGGTGATGTCACGTGTCACGCGCTGGTACTCGGCCTCGTTAAGCGTTCCCTGCTGATCCGTTGGAACAACCAGTTCCGCAACCTGCGGCTCACCATTGTGCGTTTCATACCGAGCTTCCGGTACACCCTGCATCCGCCACAGCACATGCGGCATGGACGAGTTGGGAAGGACCGTATTGTTCCAGCCGATGCTCGCGTCCGAATCCTGGTAGAAACTGTTGAGATAGGTGTAGACCCAGTCTTCGCCCCGGGCCCGCGCGGTCAGCGACAGATCCGGTGGCGCGGCGCCAAACCAGTCGGCGGCATCTTCGCTGCGCATGGCCGCATTGATGGTATCGCCCGGCGTGTAACTGCCGTAGACAAGATTGGACTCGATCATCTCCATCGAGACACCCAGCGCGTCCGGCAAAGCGTTCCAGCGGACATATTTGGCCGAATGGCAACCCATGCAATTATTTGCGAACAGCTTCGCACCGCGTTGCAGCGAGGACTGATCCGACACGTCCACACGTGCATCCATCATGTCACCGCCAGCTCCCGCCGCCCAGACGGGAGGGGCCACGAACACCATTAACATAATCGCCAGCAGTCTTCTCATTACTCGGTCACCCGTTCCGGTACCGACCTGGTTCGCTCAAACCCGAACGCCGTA
Source organism: Spiribacter vilamensis (assembly GCF_004217415.1). Lineage (NCBI taxonomy): Bacteria > Pseudomonadati > Pseudomonadota > Gammaproteobacteria > Chromatiales > Ectothiorhodospiraceae > Spiribacter > Spiribacter vilamensis. Next base: position 111,757 of record NZ_SHLI01000001.1, on the reverse strand, counting down.
TAGCAAAACAGGAAAACGAAGAAACCGAAGTAGACGGTGCTCCAGATCTGAGCCCACATCGTAACGTTGAGTCCAAAGTAGAGATCGGAAGGCGCCTGCAACCCGAGATAACTCAGGCAAACGAAGGCAACGGCGAACAGTGTGAGCGCGATCTTGTGGCCCAGGCCACGATATCGCACCGACCGGACACGACCGCGGTCAATCCACGGCAGCAGGAACAGCAGAAAGACCGCCGAACCCATGGCCACGACGCCACCGAGCTTGTCCGGAATCGCGCGCAGAATCGAATAGAACGCCGTGAAGTACCACACGGGGGCAATATGCTCCGGCGTCTGCATTGGATCGGCCGGCTGGAAGTTCGGCGGCTCGAGGAACAGCCCGCCCATCTCCGGCGCAAAGAACACGACCGCGGAGAAGAAGATCAGGAAGACCCCGAGGCCGAATGTGTCCTTGACCGTGTAATAGGGATGGAACGGGATGCCGTCCTTCGGCTTGCCGTTTTCATCCTTGTTTTTCTTGATATCAACACCATCCGGATTGTTGGATCCGACCTCGTGGAGCGCAAGAATATGGAAGACGACGAGCCCGACCAGCGCAAGCGGTAGCGCCACCACATGCAGCGCGAAAAAGCGGTTCAGGGTCACGCCGGAGATATTGAAGTCACCACGAATCCAAAGCGCCAGCTCCTCGCCGATCCCGGGGATCGCGCCGAACAGGGAAATGATGACCTGCGCACCCCAGTAGGACATCTGGCCCCAGGGCAGCAGATAGCCCATGAACGCCTCGGCCATCAACGCCACGTAGATGACCATGCCGAACACCCAGATCAACTCCCGGGGCTTTTGATAAGAGCCATAGAGGAGCGCTCGAAACATGTGCAGATAGACAACGATAAAGAAGAAGGAGGCGCCGGTGGAGTGCATGTACCGGATCAGCCAGCCCCACTCCACATCGCGCATGATGTACTCGACCGAGGAAAACGCCCCCTCCGCCGAGGGGTTGTAGTTCATGGTCAGCCAGATGCCGGTCAGCAACTGGTTCACGAGCACGAAAAGCGAGAGCGCACCGAAGTAGTACCAGATATTGAAGTTTTTCGGCGCATAGTACTCAGCCAGGTGTTCGTTCCACATGCGGCTGAGGGGGAAGCGCGCATCCACCCACCCGAGCATGCCGCCCTGGATCTTGTTCGTATCACTCATCAGGCCGCCTCCGGATCCTCGCCCACTACGATCGTTCCGTTATCGACGACCCGATGGGGGGGGACCTGTAGATTGGTCGGTGCCGGGACTCCGGCGTATACACGACCTGCATTGTCAAACCGCGAACCGTGGCAGGGACAGAAGAAGCCACCGGGCCAGTTCGTATCCAGCGACCCGGCTTGCGGCATGAACGACGGGATGCATCCCAGATGGGTGCAGATCGGAACAACCACGAAAAACTCGGGGTTGATCGAGCGGTGCTCGTTCTGTGCATAAGCCGGTTGCTGCGAAGCCACGGCGGATGACGGATCACTGAGCCTGTCACTGTTCGCCGCCAGCGCATCAAGCGCGGCCTCCGACCGCCGGATGACCCACACCGGCTGCCCCCGCCAGGTCAGATTGACCTTCTGGCCGGGCTGGAGCGTGCTGGTGTCGACCTCGACCGGCGCACCCGCCGCACGCGTCCGGGCGCTCGGGTTCCAGTAGGCAAGGAACGGAACGGCGACATAGGCCGCACCAACACCGCCGACTACTCCCACCGCGCCAGTCAGGAAGCGGCGTCGGCTATTGTTCGCGTTGTCCTCTGACATCTGGATCCTCTGAGTCAAACCTGTCTGCGGACACAGACCAACCACACGTCAGACAGGCCGCTTGAAGCCCCCAATCGCGCGGTCAGAGCCCGAGTTCTATACAGCTAGAATCCCGCATCCGATGACTAGCGTCAAGGTTGCACAACGCCTCGGATCACAGTGGCAAACGCCGGCAGCGCGTCATCAGACCGATCGGTTAGGTGTACAATCCGGATTGGTATATTGAGTGCTGGCTCGAGTATTACGGATGGCTTTGAAACGCTTTACCCGCTTCATTATCAGTTACACATTGGTGGGCGTTATCGTCGCCATCACCGTTGTATGGCTGGCGCCGGAGCTACTGGAAAATCGCACGCCAACAGCGGGAGACAACAGCAACCCGGCCGCACAACAGCCAGTGAGCAGGCAGCCGAATGAGCAACCGTTCACCTATGCGGATGCAGTCGACGCCGCGGCGCCTTCAGTGGTCAACATCTATACCGCGACCCGCGATCCGGACCCCCGCAACGTTTTCCTCGACTCCCCGGCACTGGACGAACTCCTGGGCGGCATGACGCCGACGGAGGACGCGCAACTCGACACCTCGCTAGGCTCCGGATTGCTGGTCGATGGGCGTGGTCACCTGCTCACCAACCATCATGTCATCAGGGGTGCAGAGCGCATTCAGGTGATGCTCGCGGACGGTCGCAGCGCGCCGGCGAGCGTGATTGGAACCGATCCGGAATCGGACCTCGCAGTACTCCAGGTGAATGCCGATAACCTGCCCCACGTGGCACTCGCCGGATCCCGCCAGAATCGCGTAGGTGATGTCGTGTTTGCGATCGGCAATCCGTTCGGTGTCGGCCAGACCGTGACCCAGGGCATTGTCAGTGCCCTCGGTCGAAGCGAGCTTGGGCTGACAACCTTCGAGAACTTCATCCAGACCGATGCCGCGATCAATCCGGGCAACTCCGGCGGAGCGCTCATTAATGCGCGCGGGGAAGTGATCGGCATCAACACGGCCATTTTCAGCGAAACCGGCAACTCCACCGGAATCGGTTTCGCGATTCCAGCCGACCTGGCCCAGGCCGTTCTAACCGATATCGTCGAAGAAGGAAGGGTGATTCGTGGCTGGATTGGCGCCCGGATTCTCCCCAATCCGGGCCGGAGCGGACTTCGCATTGCCGCCGTCCTGCCAGGAGGCCCGGCCGACGAAGCCAATCTTCAGACCGGCGATGTCGTCGAGACCGCCGACGGTCAGTCCGTTCAGACGGTTCGGGAGCTGCTCAATTGGATTACCAGGCAGTCGCCGGGGAGCGAAGTAATCCTCAGCGGGCGACGCGATGGTGAACCCAGGCGCTGGCAGGTCGCCATCAGCGAGCGGCCGACCGACCTCACCGGTGGCGCGCCGGAGCGCCCACCGCAGCGCTAGTTATCAGTGATCGAAGCGGAGCTCGGCGGAGCGTGCATGGGCCGTGAGCCCCTCGCTACGGGCGAGCCGTGCCGCAACCGGCCCCAGCACTGCAGCACCCTCGGGCGTACACTGAACGATACTGGTTGTCTTGCAAAAGTCGTAGACGCCGAGCGGCGAGGCGAATCGGGCCGTGCGTGACGTCGGCAGCACGTGGCTGGGCCCTGCGCAGTAATCGCCGAACGCCTCTGGCGTGTACCGGCCGAGGAAAATGGCGCCTGCATGATGGATGGCGGCGGCCAGCCGCTCCGGTTCCACCACGGACAGCTCGAGGTGCTCCGGCGCGATCAGGTTGGCTACCTTGGCCGCCTCCGCCAGATCCCGCACGCAGATCAGCGCGCCCCGGCGCGCCAGCGACGCACGGATGATCTCGGAACGCTCCATTTCCGGGAGCAGACGCTCCATCGCCGCCTGAACGTCATCGAGATAGCGTGCCTCCGGGCAAATCAGCAGAGCCCGCGCATCCTCGTCGTGCTCCGCCTGCGAGAACAAGTCCATCGCGATCCACTCCGGATCGGTCTGGCCGTCACAGACGATGAGGATTTCGGACGGCCCCGCCACCATATCGATGCCGACATGCCCGAAGACCCGGCGCTTGGCCTCGGCGACATAGGCATTACCCGGGCCGACGATCTTGTCCACGGCAGGGACCGTCTCGGTCCCGTAGGCCAACGCAGCGACCGCCTGCGCACCGCCGAGCAGGAACAGTCGATCGACGCCGGCGACCGCGGCGGCGGCAAGTACCATGGGGGCGATGTGGCCACCGGGCGCCGGCGCCACCATGACGATCTCGTTAACCCCGGCCACATGCGCCGGGATGGCATTCATGAGCACCGACGACGGGTAGGCGGCCTTACCCCCGGGGACATAGATACCGACCCGCTCGAGTGGGCGGATCTGCTGGCCCAGCCGACTCCCATCCGGATCGGTCTTCTCCCAGTCGCTCTGACGCTGATGGAGATGATAGTGGCGGATCCGTGCAGCGGCCGTCTCGAGGGCGTCGCGATCGGCTGCATCCAGGCCCTCGAGCGCTGCCTGGCAGCCGGCAGCGTCGACCTCGAGTTCGCTGACGGCGTCCACCGCCAGACCATCGAGTTTTTCGCTGTAGTGGCGCAGCGCCTCGTCGCCCCGTTCACGAACGGCGGTGAGGATATCGGCCACAGCCGACTCGACGCCATGCGTGGCCCCGTCTTCCCAGTCGGTCAGGGCCGTGAGCTGCTCGTCGAAGTCGGGCTGAGTCGTGCTGAGACGTTGTATATCCAACATGCCGTTCACCTTTGGGCGCGTTCGTTCGCTGTCTCGGCAATCCGGCCGATCAGTGGTTTGAGTTCGCGGTGTCTGAGTTTCATCGATGCCTTGTTGACCACCAGTCGAGAGCTGATATCCGCGATATGTTCGAGGGGCTCCAGGCCATTGGCGCGGAGCGTATTGCCGGTGTCGACCAGATCGACAATGAGATCCGACAGCCCCACCAGGGGTGCCAGCTCCATCGATCCGTAGAGCTTTATAAGATCGACCTGACGCCCCTTGTCGGCGAAATACCGCCGGGTGATATTGACGAACTTGGTCGCTACCCGGAGGCGCCGCCCCGTCAGCGAGACATCCGGATGTCCCGCCACCATCAGGCGGCAGCGGGCAATGCCGAGATCCACCGGCTCATAGAGCCCGTGACCACCCTGCTCCATGAGCACATCCTTGCCGGCCACCCCGAGATCGGCACCGCCATAGGCGACGTAGGTGGGCACATCTGTCGCGCGGACGATGATCAGTCGCACCGAGGCATTAGTGGTTGGCAACACCAGGTTGCGACTCTCCTCCGGGTCCTCCAGCGGTTCGATGCCGAGAGGGCTGAGCAGGGGCAGCGTCTGGTCGAGGATGCGTCCCTTCGAGAGGGCCAGCGTGAGCTTTTCAGTCATGAGTCGGTCCGCTGTTTCCCGGCATACGGCGGATATCGGCGCCCAACTGCGCCAGTTTCTCCTCGATGCATTCGTAGCCGCGATCGATGTGATAAATCCGATCGACGAGGGTGTCGCCCTCGCTCACCAGTCCGGCGAGCACCAGACTCGCCGAGGCGCGTAGATCCGTCGCCATCACGGGTGCGCCGGTGAGGCGCTTGACGCCATTGCTGATGGCGGTATGCCCTTCCAGGCGGATATCCGCCCCCATGCGCTGGATTTCCTGGACATGCATGAACCGGTTCTCGAAGACCGTCTCCGTCACCATCCCCACCCCGTCGGCGACGGCGTTGAGCGCGCATATCTGGGCCTGCATATCCGTCGGATAGGCCGGGTAGGGTGCGGTCCGCACGGTGACGGCCCGCGGCCGGCGCCCGGCCATGTCCAGATGAACCCAGTCGTCACCCACGGTTATGTCGGCACCACTCTCACGGAGCTTGGCGATCACCGCATCCAGCAAGTGAGGCGCGGTATTGCGCAGATTGACCCGACCGCCGGTCATTGCAGCCGCCACCAGAAACGTACCGGTCTCGATGCGATCGGGCAGCACGTCATAGCGTGCGCCCTGCAACCGCTCGACGCCCTCGATGACGATCGTATCGCTACCGGCACCGCTGACCTGCGCCCCCATTGCATTGAGGCAGTTGGCGAGATCGACGACTTCGGGCTCGCGGGCCGCATTCTCGATCACGGTCCGCCCCTCCGCAAGCGTCGCCGCCATCATCAGATTCTCGGTACCGGTGACTGTCACCAGGTCCATGACCAGGCGCGCGCCCCTCAGCCGACGGCAGCGGGCCCGTATATAGCCATTCTCCACCGAGATATCCGCGCCCATGGCCTGCAGCCCCTCGACATGGAGGTTGACCGGGCGAGTTCCGATCGCACACCCCCCCGGCAGCGAGACCTCCGCCTCGCCATAGCGGGCGAGCAACGGCCCGAGCACGAGAATGGAGGCGCGCATGGTCTTCACCAGCTCGTAGGGCGCGTGGCAGTTGTCGATGAAAGTCGGATCGATCTCGACCCGCATGCGCTCGTCAACGGTCAGGCGCACACCCATCCGCCCCAGCAGCTCCATGGTGGTGGTGACGTCGTGCAGATCAGGAATATTACCAATCGTCGAAGGGCCGTCCGCCAGCAGCGCTGCCGCCATGATTGGCAGTGCCGCATTCTTCGCGCCGGATATACGGATATCACCGTCGAGGGGACGCCCCCCGCGGATCAGCAGTCGCTCCACCGGATCAGTCCTGCTCGGCGGCGGCCTGCGCCGGCGTCAGTGTCCGCATGGAGATGGCATGCAACACGTCACCGTCGATATGCGTCTGGAGCAGGTCATAGACCATGCGATGACGACGCAACAGCGGGATGCCTTCGAAATCGGGCGTGACGATCCGGGCCTGGAAGTGGCGCCCGTCACCGACGACTTCAACATCCGCCTCATTCAAACCCGTCTGCAACAGCGCCCGAATAGCTTCCGGTTCCATCATTGCTCTGCGTCTCCCGCTTCCTCGGCTTCAAAGCCCAACAGTGTAGCAACGGAACTGATCCGCGCGAGCCGCATGAGCGATTCGGGGACGGCCTCGATCTCCAGCGCCCCCTGCACGTCTTCCAGGCGACGCTGCCACTCGATCAGGAGGGCAAGCCCCGCGCTGTCGACCCGGTCAATGCCCGCCAGACTGACACGGTGGGCCCCGCTGTCGACTGGAAGCGTCTCCAGCAGGGCCCCGACACCCTCTGCGGTCAAATCGCCTTCAATGCGCAGATCATGCGGAGCCGTTCCCAGCAGCTGCACCGGCGTCACTCATCGCTCCCGCTGGACTGATCGTACAGAAACTGCCCGACGATCTCCTCGAGCACCAGGGCAGACTGCGTCAGCGTGATGTCGTCACCGTCACTCAGTGAATCGGGCATGCCACCCGGCTCGAGCGAGACGTATTGCTCGCCCAGCAAACCGGACGTTCGTACGCGTGCCGCCGTATCGCTCGGCAGATTGTCGAATTCCGATCGGATGGTCAGCTCGACACGTGCCTCGAAGCGATCGGGGTCAAGCGTAATGGCACTGACCCGCCCCACCTGCACGCCACTGAGGCTCACCGGCGCCCGCTCGCGCAGCCCACCGACGTTCTGGAAATAAGCATCAACGGTATAGCCCTCGGTTCGCTGGAATGCAGTGATATTGCTCACCTGCATCGCCAGCACGAACAGGGCCGCGAGGCCCGCGGCCACGAACACCCCGACGGCAATCTCCATGTTGCGGGAATTATCCACCTGACAAACCTCCGTCAGTCGAACATCAGGGCCGTGAGCACGAAATCCAGAGCCAGTACGACAAGTGATGTCACCACCACCGTCCGCGTGGTTGCCCGGCTCACGCCATGGGAAGTGGGCAGACAGTCATACCCGTTGAAAACCGCGATCCAGCCGGCCGCCACACCGAATAGACCACTCTTGATCAAGCCATTGAGAATATCGTCGGAAAAGCTGACCTGGGACTGCATCTGCGACCAGAACGATCCGCCATCCACGCCGAGCAGGTTCACGCTGACGAGCCAGGCGCCAAAAATGCCCAGCACGTTGAAGATGACCGTGAGCACCGGCAACGACAGCACCGCTGCGAACAGCCTCGGGGCGACCACCCGATGTTCCGGGTCCACCGCCATCATCTCCATACCGGCGAGCTGCTCGGTCGCTTTCATCAGCCCGATCTCGGCGGTGAGCGCGGAACCCGCACGACCTGCGAACAGCAGCGCCGTAACAACCGGGCCCAGCTCACGGGTCAGCGAGAGCGCGACCAGCACGCCGAGTGACTGCTCGGCACCGAAATCGACGAGGGTGTAGTAGCCCTGCAGCGCCAGCACCATTCCTACGAAAAGCCCCGAGACCACGATGATGACCAGCGTCAGGACGCCCACCGAGTAGATCTCGTGGACAAGCAGCCGCGGGCGCCGGAGCAGAGTGCCGATCCCGCCCAGTACGCGCAGCAGGAAAAGCACCGCCCGACCCAGCGTCGCGGCGGTTTCGAAGCTGGTTGCCCCCAGGCGCTGAAACACGCCGATCATCGTCCCCCCTGACGCAACTCGTCCGCCATCGAAGGCGCAGGATAATGAAACGGCACGGGGCCATCAGGCAGGGCGTTCAGAAACTGATCCACCCATGCGCTCTTGCTGTTTCGTAGTTCGGCCGGCGTCCCCGACTCGATCACCCGACCGTCCGAGATCACGTAGGCGCGATCGGCAATCTGTAGCGCCTCTCCCACGTCGTGCGAGACCACCACGCTCGTCAGTCCGAGGGCATCGTTGAGTTGCCGGATCAGCTGCATCAGCGCGCCCATGGAAATCGGATCCTGACCGGCGAAGGGCTCGTCATAGAGAATAATCTCGGGGTCGAGCGCGAGGGCGCGGGCCAGTGATACCCGCCGCGACATCCCCCCCGAGAGCTCACCTGGATAGAAATCGCGAACGCCACGCAGCCCCACCGCCTCGAGCTTCATGAGAACGATTGTACGAATCAGCACCTCGGGCAGGCGGGTGTGCTCGCGAAGCGGAAACGCGACATTATCGAAACAGTTCATGTCGGTGAACAGCGCGCCGCTCTGGAACAACACCCCCATGCGCCGGCGTAGCCGATAGAGATTGCGCCGCGAGAGCCCGGCAACCGATTCACCATCAACCGCCACGCGCCCCGCCGCTGCTCGCAATTGGCCACCGATAAGTCGCAGTAGCGTGGTCTTGCCGGTTCCGCTCGGTCCCATGATGGCCACCACCTCACCGCGGTAAACCTGCAGGTCGATACCGTTGAACAGCCGATTCTGGCCGCGGCTGAAAACGACACCGCTCAGGTCAATCAACGCCTCGGACTGGCTTGCTGGCATGCGGTTGGCTTCGCTACTAACTGGCTCTGACGGGACCCGGAGTATCCGCCAAGGCATAACACCGGTCAAATGCGATACCGTACATTGAGTAACACACCACAGACGGGATTCCATGCTGCTTGCATTCCTTATCGTCACGATCACGATCGGTTTCGTCGCCCTCGCCTGGAGCGCCGACCGTTTTGTCGACGGCAGCTCCGCCCTCGCCCGTCACCTGGGGGTCTCGAGCCTGATGATCGGCCTGACGGTGGTAGGTATCGGGACCTCGCTGCCGGAGATGCTGGTTTCCACTATCGCTGCCCTCGAGGGCACGCCGGGGATAGCCTTGGGTAACGCGCTCGGGTCGAATATCGCCAACGTCGGGCTCATCCTGGGCACCACCGCGCTGGTAAGTCCGTTGATCATCAACGCCGGCATCCTGCGCCGCGAGTTTCCACTGCTGATGATCGTCGTTGTGGCGACTGGTGTTCTCCTTTTCGACGGCGCGCTATCGCGCGTCGATGGTCTGCTGCTCCTCGCCGGCATGATCGGTGTCCTCGCCTGGATGGCCTGGCAGTCGCGCCATGGAGAGAGCGCCGACGCCCTGATCAGTCGGGAAATCGAAACGGCCATACCCGAGGCCATGCCACTGCGGCGGGCGATACTGTGGACCGCCGCAGGGCTCGTCATCCTCATTGTGAGTTCCCGGATCCTCGTCTGGGCAGCCGTAGCGCTGGCGAGCCAGCTGGGCATCAGCGACCTGGTAATCGGATTGACGATCGTTGCCGTCGGCACCAGCCTGCCCGAGCTCGCGGCGGGAATCGCCAGTGTGCGTCGCGGTGAGAGCGAGCTGGCAGTGGGCAACATTATGGGATCGAACGTCTTCAACCTGCTGGCGGTACTGGGGATTGCCGGCGCGATCGCGCCCTTCAGCTTCGACATGAATGATCTGGCGCGGGACTACGGCATCATGACCGGCTTTATGCTGGCGATCGCGGTCATGGGATTTCTGGTCGGCCAGCGCGGGCGACTCAGTCGATGGAAGGGCGGATTGCTGATTATTGCCTACTGCAGCTACCAGGGGCTGCTGTTCTTCAGCCAGAGTTGAGAGGGAGCCAATGACTACGGATACAGATTTCTGTCGTCTCGGCCGCGCGGTGATCGAAACCGAGATGGCCGCCCTCGCCGCGCTCGAGGCCCGTATCGACGGAACCTTTGCCGATGCCTGTCGGATCCTCCTCGCCTGTAGCGGGCGCGTGGTCGTGCTGGGAATGGGTAAATCCGGGCATATCGGCGGCAAGCTGGCCGCGACCCTGGCGAGCACCGGCACGCCCGCATTCTTCGTCCACCCGGGCGAGGCCGGCCACGGTGACCTGGGCATGATCACGTCCGGCGATTGCATCATCGCCCTTTCCAACTCCGGGGAGACCGAGGAAATCAACCGACTGCTGCCGGCCATCAAGCGGCGCGGCCTCGATCTGATCACCATCACCGGCAACGCCGGGTCCACACTTGCCAGTGCCGCGGATGTTCATCTCGATGCCGGCGTCGATGCCGAGGCCTGCCCCCTGGGACTGGCACCCACGGCGAGCACCACCGCCGCCCTCGCCATGGGTGATGCACTCGCGATTGCGCTGCTCGATGCGCGCGGCTTTACCGCCGAGGACTTCGCCCGTTCCCACCCCGGCGGCCGTCTCGGTCGACGCCTGCTACTGCGTATCGAGGACCTGATGCACACCGGCGAGGCGATTCCCGCCGTCTCTCCGGGTACAGCCATGGCGGATGCGCTGCTGGAGATGACTCGCAAGGGCCTGGGCATGACCGCGGTGGTCGATTCCGACCAACGGGTGATGGGCATTTTTACCGACGGTGATCTGCGCCGGGCGCTCGACGAGGGTGTGGATGTCCATGCCACGGCAATCGACACCGTCATGACGCCCGACCCGCGTTGCGTGGAAGCCTCTCAGCTCGCTGCCGAGGCGCTGGCCGTCATGGAGCGACACAGTATCAACGGTCTGCTTGTCAACGACGCCTCGGGGTGCCTGTCCGGCGCGCTGAACATGCACGACCTGCTGCGCGCGGGCGTCGTCTGAAATGCGCCGCGTGGCCATCGGCCTGCTGGCGATGATCCTGGCGACACTGATCGGCTGGCGGATAGTGGGATCTGGCGACGATGATGGCGCCGATACCGCGAGCCCCGACCCTGCCCTGGACGCCTATGCCCGCGATGTCACACTCACCACCACGGATGGCGAGGGTCGGATTGCCTGGCGCGTACGCTCCCCGGATGCGCGCCATAACCGTCACGACAACGCCTGGCGGCTGGTATCGCCGGAGTGGCGAATGGAAACGGACAACGGGGCACCGTGGCGGGGAAGCTCCAACCACGCCTGGATCGGTCCCGAACGAACGCGGGCCCGACTGACCGGAGACGTCGTGATGGAGCGTCAGCGCCGCTCGGGCTGGACCCGTCTGACGACCTCACTGCTGGAACTGGACATACCCGCTCGCTATGCCGAGACCGATCGCGCCGTGACGCTGACTCAACCGGATACCCGGATTGATGCCGTCGGCGCCCGCGCCTGGCTAGACGAGCGTCGGATCGAGCTACTGAACAATGTAGAGGGACACCACGATGCCGCTTCATCCTGAGCACCGTCTGACCGGCGTTATTCTTGCTTTTCTGATCGGGCTGCCAGTAGCCCATGGCCAGGACAGCAGCGACGAGTCCACCGCCCCCCCGGTGGAGATCGTCGCCGACAGCGCCGAAGTCGATGATGCCGAAGGCATCAGCATCTACCGCGGTGATGTTGTCCTGACCCGCGGTACGCTCCGCATCAAGGGCGACGTCATGCACGTCTACGCCAATGATGGCGGGCAACTCGAACGCGTCACCGTGGACGGCGAGCCCGCCACCTACCGGCAAACCCTGGACGACGCGGCCGCCCGGCGCGCCGAGGCGCCGCGCATGGAGTATTTTGCCGCCGGCCCGGAACGCCTCGTCCTCCGGCGGGGGGGACGCCTCTGGCAGGGGGACAACACCGTCACCGGACGCATCATTACCCACTATCCGCAGGAAAACCGCACGGTGGCGGAGCGCGGCGATGACGAGGGCGAGCGTGTCAACGTCAGTGTCACGCCGGCATCGGATTGACCCGGATGACCGCCAACCGACTCGAGGCACACGGGCTGTCCAAGGCCTATCGCGGCAACCCGGTGGTGGATGCGGTATCCATCGGGCTGCAGAGCGGCGAGATCGTGGGGTTGCTCGGCCCCAACGGTGCAGGCAAAACCACGAGCTTTTACATGATCGTGGGCCTGATCCGCGCCGACGGCGGCGAGATCTGGCTGGATGGCCGGGACATCACCGGGCTGCCCATGCATGCCCGGGCCCGGCTCGGGATCGGATATCTGCCCCAGGAGGCATCCGTGTTCCGACGCCTGTCAGTGATCGACAACCTGATCGCTGTCCTCGAGACCCGGAGCGACCTCTCGCGTATAGCGAGGTTCAAGCAGGCCGATGCCTTGATGGATGAATTCAGCATCGGCCATCTGCGCAATCAGTCCGGTATCAGCCTCTCGGGCGGAGAGCGCCGTCGCGTCGAGATAGCGCGGGCGCTCGCCGCCGATCCCCGCTTCATCCTGCTCGACGAGCCGTTCGCGGGCGTCGACCCGATTTCCGTCGGTGATATCAAGGCCATCGTCCGCCATCTGTCCGACCGCGGCATCGGCGTTTTGATTACCGACCACAATGTTCGCGAGACACTGGCACTCGTCGATCGGGCGAGCATTCTGAACGCCGGGCGGGTTATCGCCGACGGCACCCCCGATACGATTCTCGATAACGCCGAGGTTCGTGCCGTCTACCTCGGCGAGGACTTCCACCTCTGACACTGGCGACGGGGTCATGCCCGGCGTTAGGCTTGGCTCGTCAATTGAAGGCACGGTAATAATGAAGCAATCGCTTGAACTTCGGGCAAGTCAGCAGCTGACCATGACGCCGCAGCTGCAGCAGGCGATCCGGCTGCTGCAGCTGCCGGCTGCCGAGCTGAGCCTGGAGATCCGCGATGCGCTCGAATCGAACGTAATGCTCGAGCCGGACGAAGAAACCGACGCCTCGGCTACCGAAGAGCCACCAGAGGCGCCGAGCACCTCTTCACTGGACCCGTCGGAGGCGGTGCTCGGATCAAACGCCACCGATGCCACGGGATTCGGTGAGGGCATCGCGGTCGCCGATCACTGGGATGAACCGGGGGGTAGCGACGACTCCCTTGATCGTCACGCGTCTCCGTCCGCCTCGCTGCGGGATCATCTGCAATGGCAGGTCGATCTCTCGAGTCTCGGGGAGCGAGACCGGCGGATCGCCGCGGCGTTGATCGACGCACTGGACGAGCGCGGCCATCTCACCGAACCCGTGGTCGAGCTGCTGGAAACGCTCGGTGATAACGGCGATATCGACGAGGACGATGTGAATGCGGTGCTGACTATCCTCCAGCACATGGATCCCGTCGGCGTCGCGGCGCCTGACGTCCGTCAGGCACTGCGTATCCAGATCGATGCAATGCCGGCCGAGACCCCCTGCCGCGAAGTCGCGCGGCGTGCCATTGATGCGGACTGGAAACTGTTCAGCCCCGGTCAGCAGTCGACGCTCCGGGATCGGCTCGGCGTGGATCAGGCGACGCTGGACGAGGCGCTGCGGCTCATCCGCCAGCTCGATCCGCATCCCGGGTCACGATTCGGTGAGACACGGACCGAGTACGTCATTCCCGACTGCCGGGTCCGGCGGATCCATGGCCGCTGGGAGGTCGAGATCAATCCCGAGGCAACCCCGCGGATCCGCATCAATGACTACTACGCCAGCCTGGTGCGGCGCGGCGATGGCGGCCACGATAACAACCTCCTGCGCGAGCATCTGCAGGAGGCGCGCTGGCTCATCAAAAGCCTCCAGTCCCGCGGCGAGACACTGCAACGGGTGGCCGAGTGCATCGTCGCGCGCCAGCAGGGATTTCTGGAGTATGGTGAAGAGGCCATGCAGCCGCTGGTGTTGCGCGATGTCGCCGAGGCGATCGAGATGCACGAATCCACGGTCTCACGGATAACCTCCCGCAAATACATGCTCACCCCCCAGGGCACGCTCGAGTTCAAGCATTTCTTCTCGAGCCATGTCCCCACCGCCGATGGCGGTGAATGCTCGGCCACCGCCATCCGCGCCAGGATCCGGCGCCAGGTCGCTGCGGAAAATCCCGCCCGGCCACTCAGCGACTCACGACTTACTGACATCCTTCGCGACGAGGGCATCCACGTCGCACGCCGGACCGTCGCCAAATACCGGGAAGTCATGGGCATTGCGTCGTCGACGGAACGCAAACGTCCGTGTTGAAAAGAAAACAAGAGGGGAAATCATGAAAATCGACATCACCGGCCATCATGTCGACATCACCGACGCACTCCGTGACTACGTCGAGGAGAAGTTCCAGCGCCTCGAACGCCATTTCGATCACGTGGTCGATGTACACACGATACTGACCGTGGAGACAAACACCCGAAAGGCCGAGGCGACCGTGGTGGTCAGTGGCGCCCGACTGTTTGCCGACTCCTCGGCAGAAGAAATGTATGCCGCCATCGACCTGCTGGTCGACAAACTGGATCGGCAGGTCGTCAAGCACAAGGAAAAGCGCAGCGACCATCACCGCGAGCAGGGACGTGTCGGCGACAATCTGGAAGACTGATCGCTATGGAGCTTACCCGACTGCTCTCGGCAGGGCGGACACGCTGCGGCGTGACCGCCACCAGTAAAAAGCGTGCCCTGGAGCGCCTGAGCGAACAGCTCATGGCTGATGTCCCCGCGGGGAGCGAGGCGACGCGCAACATCTTCGAGGGGCTAACGGTCCGCGAGCGCCTTGGCAGCACCGGTCTCGGGCGTGGCGTGGCATTACCACACACGCGCAGTCCCGACATCGAATCGTCGCGAGCGGCACTGATCAGGCTGTCCACCCCCATCAACTTCGATGCCGCTGATCGACAACCCGTGGATCTGCTCCTCGCACTACTGGTGCCGGAGCACAGCAACGACGAGCATCTGCGCATCCTCGCGCGGCTGGCGGAAATGTTCCGGGATGAGGCGCTCTGCGACCGGCTGCGGAACTGCAGTAGCGACGCCGAGCTCTACGCGGTGATAACGGGTGAGAATAACGGGAATGCCGGCGAATGAGCCAGATCCCGGGCACGCTGGTAAGCATCAACGGTATCGGAGTGCTTTTGCGGGGCGCATCCGGCATGGGCAAGAGCGATACCGCCCTGATGCTGCTGCGTGACGGGCATCGGCTGGTGGCGGATGACGCGGTGGATGTCCAGGCCACCGGAGGTCGCTTAATCGGACGGTCACCCGCTGAAAAGCCGGGCTTGCTGTGCCTGCGCGGACCGGGGTTGTTCGATGTCACCCGGCGCTTTGGTCAGGCCGCCATCGCTGCGAGTGCGTCCATCGACTGGGCGGTCGAACTGACCCGGGATCGGCGCCCCGCGACATCGGAAACGGACTGGCAGTCGGTTGTGATCGCCGGCATCCGGATCCCGCAAATCATCATCTCGCCGGATCGGCCGGTAGCGGAGCTCATTCAGGTCGTAGAGGTGGCGAAATGCGACTGATCATCGTCAGCGGACTGTCGGGCTCGGGCAAGAGTGTCGCGCTGGCAACGCTCGAGGACTCGGGCTTCTACTGTATCGATAATCTTCCCGTCGATCTGCTGGATGCCTTTGGCCGGCATATTTCCGACGACGGTGGGAACACGGACTATGCCGTGGGCATCGACGCACGCAACCGGCCGATGTCTCTGAGTCGCTTCCCGGGCATCCTCGACGCCCTGGCCAACCAGGGAATCCGTACGGAAATCGTCTTCCTCGACGCGGATGATGCAACGCTGCTCAAGCGCTTTTCCGAAACCCGGCGACGTCACCCGCTCAGCGGGCCCGACATGCCCCTCAACGAGGCGATTCGCGGCGAGCGGGAGCGGCTGCTACCCCTCAACGAACGCGCCGATCTGACCGTTGATACCTCGCGAACGACACTCCACGAGCTACGCCGCATTATCCGTACTCGACTTGCAGAGTCGGGCAACCACCTCTCGGTCCAGCTCGAGTCGTTCGGCTACAAACATGGCACACCCACGGACGCCGACTTCGTCTTCGACAGTCGTTGCCTGCCAAACCCGCACTGGGAGCCCGAACTGCGTCCCCTGACAGGGCGCGATGCCGCGGTCTCGGCCTTTCTCGCCGACAGCCCGCTGGTATCGCGCTACCTCAGGCAAATCCGCTGTTTCATGGACGACTGGTTACCGGTGTTCGAGACCGAAAACCGGAGCTATCTCACTGTCGGCATCGGATGCACCGGTGGCCAGCACCGCTCGGTCTATCTGATCGAAGCACTCGCCACCCATCTACGAGAGCAGGACATTGGTGTCACCGTCCGGCACCGCGAGCTGCCATGAGCGTCGGCCTACTGCTCATCACTCACCCCCGGGTCGGCGACGCCCTGCGTGATACGGCGCAGGGCATCCTGCAACCGCTGCCGCTCGCGATCGCTACCGCCAGCCCCCGGGCGGACGAGACACCGGGGGCGACGCGGAACCGCATCGAGTTACTCGCCGACGGAGTCGAAGATGGTGACGGGATCCTGATTCTCACCGACGCATTCGGCGCGACACCGGCCAATATCGCCGTTGCCGTCGGCCGCGGTCGAGGCTATCCGGTGATCGCCGGTGTCAATCTGCCCATGCTGTTGCGAGTTCTCAACTATCCGCAACAGCCTGTGGAGGCCCTCGCGGAAACGGCGCTGTCCGCAGCCCACGATGGAATTATCCAGATAACCCCGCCGGGGATCGGCGAGCACGAGGCGAACCATGGCGTCGGATGATTCGATACGCCGGTGTCAGGTGCAGATCGTGAACCGGCTCGGACTCCACGCGCGTGCCGCGGCTCGGTTCGCGACGCTGGCGGGGGAATACACGGCCGCGGTCACGGTGCATTTCAGCGGCCATTCGGCCAACGGCAAGAGCATCATGGGGTTGATGATGCTGGCCGCCGGTCAGGGTAGCGAGCTCGAGCTGGTCGCCGAGGGCCCCGACGCCGAGCAGGCGATCGCCGGCATCCGCGCACTCGTCGCCGATGGCTTCGGCGAGACCGACTGATCACACACAGGAACACGCATGATCGAAGAGCGCGAGCAAAAGCAAGGCAGGATTGCCGAGACCGTCACCGAGCTTTTGCAGGATGGCACGCTGCCGGAGGCGCGCCGCATGCTCAATGCCCTGCATCCCTCGGAGATCGCCAATCTGCTGGAATCCTTCCCCCCTGCCCAGCGCAACGTCCTCTGGGAGCTGGTGGACGAGGAAGTCGATGGCGAGGTCCTCCTCCAGGTCAATGACGAGGTACGCGGCGGTCTGATCCGGGAAATGGACGACCGGGAACTGCTCGCGGCCACCTCCGGCATGGATATGGACGACCTCGCCGATTTCATGCAGGACCTGCCCCGGACCCTCACCGCCGAGATCCTTCACTCGCTGGACAACCAGAACCGTCAGCGCCTCGAAGCCGTCCTCGCCTACCCGGAGGACAGCGCCGGCGGCCTGATGAACACCGATACCGTGACGGTCCGGCCGGACGTGAGCCTGGACGTGGTGTTCCGCTACCTGCGGATGCGCGGCGAGATGCCCGAGCTGACCGACCACCTGTTCGTGGTCAGCCGCTACGACCATTTCCTCGGTATCCTTCGCGTTAGCGATCTGCTGACCTGTGACCCGGCCGGTCGTGTCGAGGATTTGCTAGTCGCCGACACGCTGGTGATTCCGGCCGAGATGTCGGATCGCGACGTCGCCCGTATGTTCGAGGACCGGGATCTGATATCGGCGCCGGTGCTCGACAGCCGCGGGCGACTGATCGGTCGAATCACCATCGACGACGTCGTGGATGTGATCCGGGACGAGGCGGAGCGATCCATCCTGAGCATGGCGGGGCTGGGAGAAGAAGAAGACCTGTTTGCACCGGTATGGTCCAGCTCGAAGCGCCGGGCCGGGTGGCTGGGACTCAACCTGATCACCGCCCTCATGGCGGCGTATGTGATCGGCCTGTTCGAGGCAACGATCCAGGAGATAACCGCGCTGGCCGTTCTGATGCCGGTGGTCGCCAGCATGGGCGGCATTGCAGGCACTCAGACGCTCGCGCTGGTGATCCGCGCCCTGGCGCTCGGCCATCTCGCCACCCGTCACACCCGGGCGTTGCTCCTCAAGGAACTGGGCATCGGATTGCTCAACGGGCTGCTCTGGGCAGTGGTCCTGGCGGGTATCGCGCTATTGTGGTTCGGCCGACCCACCATCGGCGTAATCATCGCCGTGGCAATGACGGTGAACCTCGGTACTGCCGCCGCCTCCGGCGTTATCGTACCGCTGGTCCTCAAGCGCTTCGGGATCGATCCGGCGCTGGCCGGCGGCGTCATCCTGACGACGGTGACCGATATCGTCGGGTTTACCGCGTTCCTGGGGCTGGCGACGTTATTCTTGCTATAAAACGAGGAGATATCATGACAACACGGATGATGACGGCCATTGCCACCGGGGCACTCGGCCTCGCGGCAATTGGCTCAAGCCAGGCTGCAGACTTCAGCTTCCGCATCGGTGGGGGCAGCTGGGACCAGAATCTGTCCGGGCAGTATGCGGACGAGGGGAGCAAGAGTTTCGACCTCGAGGACGACGCTGGCCTCAGCGGTTCGTCCAACGGGTATCTGTATGCCCAGCTCGAGCACCCCGTCTTTCTGCTCCCCAACATCCGCCTCGAGCGCTCGAGTTTCGATGAGGATGGGCGGGGTACCTTTCGGCGTGAAATCGATTTCGGAGGCAAAACTTACAACATCGACGAATCGGTGGATTCAACATTTGAAATCAAGCAGACCGATATCATCGCCTATTACTCGGTACTCGACACGCTGGTCGATCTGGACCTCGGGCTGGATGTTCGCCTGATCGATGCGGACGTCAGTATTCGCAGCCGGGACAACACCAAGGCAGCATCGGAGTCGGTCAGCGCCCCGGTCCCCATGGGATACGCCGCCGTTCGGGTCGACGTCCCCGGCACCGGCGCCTACGTCCGGGCACAGGGCAGCGGCATCGGTTTCGATGGCAGCAGCTTTATCGATACCCGGGCGCTTGTCGGTTATACGTCCGACTTCGGCATCGGGGTCGAACTGGGCTACCGGCGCCAGGAGCTCGAGATCGACGACATCGATGACATTGATGGCGATGTGACGCTTGAGGGCGGATTCGCCGGCGTCCATTACGCGTTCTGACGGGCAGGAGTTTCACAGCAACACGCCTTTTTCCTGGGCCAACTGGTGAATCAGAGACGTCTCCAGGTTAGGCGCCTTCAGAACGATGTCGACCTCGCGCTCACCCAGCACGTCGCCGACCGCCTGCTTGATAGCCGCAATATCTTTCGCTGTTAGACGCATGGGTCTTCCTCTCGGCTTATATACCTTTTATTCAACCACGTCGCTCCGCCTCCGTCTTCAGTGCTCTGGCTGACGAGTATTAATAAAAGCTGTTGAAAACGCACCGCCACGTCCCGGGGGTGCTATGTTTCAAGTCAGTCGTTCAGGCCTGGAGCCCGCCGTATGAAGACCGTCAGTACATTGCCATGCGAGATCATGGAAGAAGCCAACGTCTGGATCCCGATGCCTGATGGCATACGGCTTGCCGCGCGCATCTGGCGCCCCCGGGATGAACGGCCGGTGCCAGCGATCATGGAGTACATCCCCTACCGCAAGCGCTTCGGAACCGCCGCTCGGGACGCCATCGCCCACCCCTACATCGCCGGGCACGGCTACGCCTGCATCCGGGTGGATTTGCGCGGTAGCGGTGAGTCCGAGGGCATTCTCACGGACGAATACCTGCAGCAAGAGCTCGATGACGGCTGCGCGGTGTTGCGCTGGCTGGCAGAACAGCCCTGGTGCACGGGCGATGTCGGCATGATTGGCATTTCCTGGGGTGGATTCAACGGTCTCCAGATCGCGGCCCTCCAGCCACCGGAGCTCAAGGCGGTGGTCGCCGTCTGTGCCTCCGACGACCGGTTTGCCGACGACGTCCACCACATGGGCGGCTGTCTGCTGGGCGACAACATCTCCTGGGCATCGGTGATGTTCGCGTACAACTCCCTGCCCCCCGATCCGGAGCTGGTGGGCGATCGCTGGCGTGACATGTGGTTCGAGCGACTGCGCGGCAGCGGACTCTGGATAAAGAAATGGCTGGATCACCAGCGCCGTGACGACTACTGGGCGCACGCCTCGGTGTGCGAAGACCACGGCGGCATCCGCTGCCCGGTCTATGCCGTCAGCGGCTGGGCGGACGGCTACTCCAACGCCGTTTTCCGGCTGATGCGGAATCTGGATGTCCCGCGCAAGGGACTCATCGGCCCCTGGAGCCACAAGTACCCCCACCTTGGCGTCCCCGGCCCCGCCATCGGCTTCCTGCAGGAGCTGGTGCGGTGGTGGGATCACTGGCTCAAGGGCAAGGATACCGGCGTGATGGACGGGCCCATGCTGCGGGTGTGGATGCAGGAGGCTGTCCCGCCCAATACCTACTACCGACGGCGCCCGGGACGCTGGGTAGGCGAGTCGGAGTGGCCGAGCCCGGATATCCGGGAGCACAGTTACGCGCTGGCCCCTGCTCAACTGGTATCGCCGGAAGACGCCAGCCCTGAATTCGAGCACTCGGTGCAGTCGCCGCTCACGCTCGGGTTGTTTGCCGGTAAGTGGTGCTCCTATGCAGCGGGCCCGGATCTTGCCCACGATCAGAGAGAAGAGGACGGCGGGGCCCTGGTGTTCGAAAGCGATTCCCTGGAGTCCGTATTCGAGATCATGGGCGAGCCCCGCCTGGAACTGGAAGTGGCGGCCGACCGCCCAGTCGCCATGGTGGCGGCGCGACTCTCCGACGTCGCACCTGACGATAAGGCGACACGCGTCACTTACGGGCTTTTAAACCTCACACACCGGGACAGCAGTGAGACACCAGAGCCACTGGAACCGGGACATCGCTATCATGTAACGATCAAACTCAACGGCATCGCCCACGCCTTTCCGGCGGGCCACCGGTTGCGGCTTTCCCTGTCAACATCGTACTGGCCCCTGGCCTGGCCGCCACCGGAACCGGCGCGCCTGCATGTCTATGGTGAAGGGAGCCGGTTCGTACTGCCGGAACGCCCACCGCGTGCATCGGATGCAGCACTACCCGATTTCCAGCCGCCCGAGGGGACGCCTTTACCTGAGATAGAGCGCCTTGGTGCGGCCCATCACAACTGGCTGGTCCATCGCGATCTGTCGACGGACCAGTCAACGCTGGAAGTCATCGACGACGCCGGCAGCCAGTATCACAAGGCCATTGATCTGGTGACCGGATCGCGCACCGTGGAGACCTACTCCTCCATCGGGGATGATTTCCAGTCACTCCGGGCGGAAGTAGTCGCCGAGCGCCACCTCCGGCGGGGAGACTGGGACATTCGCACCGTGACGCGGACCGTGGTGACGTCGACCACGGAGGAATTCGCCGTACACGCCACCCTCGATGCCTACCAGCGGTACCGGCACGGGGAAATCCGCGTGTTCTCGCAGGACTGGAATGAATCCGTCCCCCGGGACCTGGTGTAAGGGGTGGTACGGGACATGGATCGAACAGAAAGCAAACACGTATTCGTGATCGGGCTCGACGACTTCAACCTCGCCGAGCTGCAAACCGTTCGGAATGCCGATGAGTATGAATTCCACGGCCTTGTCGACTACGACACGATGGTCCACCCCCCTTCCTATCCCATGGACGCCATCCTGGCCGAGGCGCGGGAGACGCTCGCGAATGCGCCGGCGGTGGATGCCATCATTGGCCACTGGGATTTCCCCACCACCTCGATGCTGCCGATTCTCCGGCGCGAGTGGGGGCTGCCGACGCCAAGCCTGGAGAGCGTGCTCTACTGCGAGAACAAGTACTGGAACCGGCTCGCCGGCCAGGAGGCAGTGCCGGAGTGTACACCGGCATTCCAGGGACTCGACCCGTACAGCGATGATCCGGTTGGGGACCTGAACATGGCCTATCCCTTCTGGCTGAAACCGTCCGTGGCCTTTTCGTCCTATCTGGGCTTTCGCATCGATGACGAACAGCAGTACCTCCAGGCGATGGCGACCATCCGGGACAACATCCATGTCTTCGCCGAGCCCTTCGACAATATCCTGCAGTACAGCGCCAACAGGGCCGCCCTGCCCGACCATGGCAGCGGTGCCACGTGTATCGCCGAGGGCCTGATCAGCGGCCGGCTTTGCACCCTGGAGGGCTATGTCCATAAAGGCGAGGTGGTGGTCTATGCCATTGTCGATTCGCTGCGGGCGTCGAATAACGTGAGCTTTTTCAGCTACCAGTACCCGTCTCACCTGCCGGTGGGAGTGCGCAACCGGATGATCAGTTACGCCGACACCATCCTGCGCCACATCGGAATGGACCAGTCTCCGTTCAACATGGAATTCTTCTGGGACGAGGCGACCGACAGGTTATGGCTGCTGGAGATCAATCCAAGGATCTCCAAGTCCCACTGCCCGATCTTCCAGATCGCGACCGGGGCTTCCCACCACGAGGTAGCCATCGATATCGCACTGGGCCGCAAGCCGAACTTCCCCCGTAACGAGGGGCGCTTCCCCATCGCCGGCAAATTCATGCCGAGGGTATTCGGCGACACGGTGGTCACCCGAGTGCCCTCCCGCGAGGGGATCGAGACCCTGCAAAAGCAGCATCCGGAACTGGTCGTCCACGTGGCCGTGAACGAGGGCGACCGGCTCTCGACACTGCGCGCCCAGGACAGCTACAGCTATGAAATCGCCGATATCTTCATCGGCGCGGACAGCGAGTCGGCGCTCCACGACAAGTTCCGCCACATCATGGAGGTACTGGATTTCCGGTTCTCCGACGTGGTGCCCACCAACTACAACTGAGACGCGCAACGCCATGGTCCGTCGGACATCCTTTGTCGATATCGATCGCATCCGCGAGCGCCTGGTGTCCCTGATCCGCATTCCTTCGGTGACCGGCGAGGAGAATGCAATCGTCTCCTACATCGCCGACTGGCTGCAGCAGTTCGACGCCGAGATCGATTACTGGAACGACGGCATCGCCGCCCTGCAGCGCGATCCCCGCTATCCCGGCCACGAGGTGGACCGCGCCTGGGCGCCAGTAGTGGTCGGAGTGCTGCGCGGCGAACAGTCCGGTCCCACGGTCCTGCTCACCGGCCACGTGGACGTGGTTCCTCCCGGCGACTATTCACGCTGGGATCACGAGCCCTTCTCCGGGATGACCCGGGGTGATCGGGTGTTCGGTTGCGGCGCCTCGGACATGAAATCGGGGATCGTCGCCGCCATGGCCGCCTTCGAGGCCTTCGCCGAGAGCGGTCGATCATTCCCCGGGCGCATCATCTTCGCCGCCGTGCCCGCCGAGGAAGACAGTGGCCTGGGCACCCTGGCCGCCATCCGTGGCGGCTGGAACGCCGACGCCTGCGTGATCCCGGAGCCCACCACCGGACCGAGCGGTGTGCCCGATCTGGTGATCGCCCACGCCGGGGCCATGTCCCTGAAGGTGAATGTCTCCGGGCGCTCGGCCCATGCCAGCAAACGGCTCCAGGGGGAGAGCGCCCTGGATCACTTCATCACCCTCTACAAGGCCATGCGCGAAGACGAAAAGGCCCTCAACGAGCGCGAGCAACATCCGCTGATGAGAGTCCATCCGCTCCCCTATGCCACGAACGTCGGCACCATCAAGGGCGGGATGTGGTCCTCCAGCGTCATGGACCAGCTCGAGGCGCAGGTGCGGGTGGGGGTTGCCCTGCACGAGACCATTGATCAGGCCGAGGAGCGCTTCCGCTCCGCCATCTTCGAGCACACCCGGGACGATCCGTGGCTGCGGGACAACCCGCCCCGTATTACGCGCCTGGCCTCGGGATTCGGCTCAGCGGAGACACGCCGCGATCACCCCCTGGTGGGAGCCCTGAGCGAGTCGGCAGAGGAAGTGTTCCACAAGAGTCCAACCATTTCAGCCGCCCCCTATGGCTGCGACATGTCCGGCTGGGTTCGCCACGCTCACGTGCCGACGGTGATTTACGGACCCGGCGACATCGGACTGGCCCACGCGCCGAACGAATCCGTCTCTCTGGAGACCACTTACAAGGTCGCACGCACCCTGGTAAAGATGACCGAGAGGCTGCTGGAGATGGACCCCGACGATCTGAAGCTGACCGTCGAAGAGACGGCGGAGTAGGAGGCCTGATGCGCCCGATTGTTGGCATTACGGCATGCTCGGAGATCGTCAACGGCGTTGACAGCCAGTGCGTGGGCGACAAGTACATCCGATCGATCGCGGTTGCCGCCGACTGCGTACCCGTCCTTGTTCCCTCGCTCGGGGAGGCGCTGGATATTCCCTCGCTGCTGGAGCGACTCGACGGCATCCTCGCCACGGGCAGTGATAGCGGAGTGCATCCCCGACACTACGGTGGCAATGCCGCACGGCAGACGCCCGACGGCCTCGATCCGGCCCGTGATGCCACCACGCTGCCATTGCTGCGTGCGGCGGTGGAGAAAGGCGTCCCCGTCCTGGCGATCTGCCGCGGTCATCAGGAGCTGAACGTCGCGCTCGGGGGAACGCTCCATCAGTTTGTCCACGAGCTGGGCGACAAACGCGACCATCGCGAAGACACCGCTCTCCCCAAAAAGGAACGCTACGAGCCCGTACACACCGTGCATCTGGCGCCGGAAGGATTCCTGGCGACACTACTGGAGCGCGAAGACATGGAGGTCAACTCGTTGCACTGGCAGGGGATTGATCGTCTAGCATCTTTGCTGGTGGCGGACGCCTGGGCCGATGATGGGCTGATCGAGGCCACCCATGTGGCCGATGCCCCCGGGTTCGCGGTGAGCGTGCAGTGGCACCCCGAGTGGCGAGCGGAGGAGAACCCGCACTCCGTCGCATTGTTCGAGGCGTTCGCGAAGGCCTGTCAGCAGCGGGCAGCGGAACGTCGGCACTGCTCGGGCAGCGAGTGAACCGGGGTTCCGCGCCCGTTAAAGATTCAGCCGTGCCCTGGCGGCAGTGAGTATCGATTCAAGGAACCGGGGATAGCTCTGGCCGCGATACCCGGCCATGGTCGGAAGCATGCCGCCCTCGCCCCACATGGGATGGGCATTCAGGTCCATGAGCCGCACCTTGCCATCGGAGCCCGTGCGGAAATCCATTCGAGCGTAATCGCGACAGCCCACGCGCTCGAAGAGCAAGCCGGCGTAGCCTGTCATCTTGCGACATACGTCCTCCGAACGAGCCGGCATGAACGCCACTTTACGCCAGTAGGGCGAGTCCGCATCGACCTTCGAGCCATACGTCATGATGGGCGGCAAATCGTCGTCCAGCGCGGAGAAGTCGATCTCCAGCGGCGGCAATACGGTATAACCCGTGGCGGGGTTGCCGATCACTCCAACGGTGTATTCCGGACCGGGGAGATACTCCTGGATAAGCACTTCCTGACCAGGCTCGATCGCGTCGAGGTCAACCAGACGGCGTTTCGCCTCCGCTACGTCATTCACCACGGAACCGCTGTCGACACCGGAGCTCCCGTCACCCCCGTTGGGTTTAATGAAGGCGGGATAGGACGCCCTTTCACACGCCGCGGGATCACCGGTCCGGGCGAGCACCTGGCGCGGCACGGGGATTCCCAGATCCTCGGCCAGTGCGTAGACGAGAAACTTGTGATGACAAAGGACGATGCTCTCGGGACCGGCGCCGGCGTAGGGCAACTCCAGCATTTCGAGCAGCGCCGAGATGTGATGCTGGCGCGCCGGGTTGTTGCGATAGCCGGTGTTACAGAAATTGAGGACCAGGGACGGTGGCCCTTCCGTCAGGGTGCGCCAGAGATCGTCATGGTCATCCAGGAAGCGAAAGCGATACCCCTCAAGCGTCTCCAACGCATCCTGCATGATGCGGACAGCATCATGATCCTGCTGCTCGAACCGGTTGCTCAGGTTGTATCCATAATGCAGACGCGGATCGCCAAGTAGCACCGTTACGTCGAACATTGCCGCCCTCCCCGAGCGTTTTTCTGGTTATGAACCAGAGTCTACAGGGTTAATGCCCTGGAGGAGCGGCATTGGCATTTACCCAATGGTCATTGCCCAGAACCGTAGACCCGTTACCGTCAGAGACCCAGTCGGCATAGCTGTCGGCTCCGGATCGTGGCGCCGAGATTATGCGTGTAAAGAGTGTCTGAGATTGTCGGCATCCGATGCTTGATCGATCTGATCAAGCGGTCCGGACCCGACTGCCAAAGTAAGCAGGCTGGCATCGTCCCGCAGGCAGTGCCGTGGCGTACCTGCTTCAAAGTATTCTTGCCAGTAGCCATCAGTGCCGAGAAGCAGCGCTTCGCCCTGCCGGAGCGAGAAAACCTGGTATTCGGGGGCTCTGAAACGCCTGGCGTTCAGACACCGTGTCAGCTGCTGCTCGTGCCGGTCCTTCTCTTCGCTTGAACGAGGTGCCAGTAGACGGGGCTGCCTCGCCAGAATATGCGGCGTGTTCAGCCATTGCGTCTCAGTCTGGTGGCGTAGGCCTACCCGGCAGTCGCCGCAGTGCCAAACTTGGATCGCAAGCGTATCCAGGTCGAGGGCGACCATGCAGTAGCTGCCGATATCGCGTAGGAAACCGTGCCGGAGCTGGGCCTGCTCTTGTTTGAGGCGAGAATAAACTTCCGCCGGTGAACGAGCAGAAGTCTCGGCCAGCACTTGTAGCGCGATATCGGCCCAGTGCCGAGCTAGCTCAGCGCCCCGAGAGCCTGTCTCTGCGCCATCAACCAACACCGCCAGGAGGCGTTGATCTTGCTGGCCTACTGCGGCTGCATCGTTATTGCGGACGCGCTCGTTGCCTTACCGACTGAACCAGCTGGTCCTCATCAGCCTTTCTCTCCGGCCAGAATCTCCAGGCGCTCGAAGAGCAATGCCTCCCGGTCGGCGTCACCGGCCTGGCTCTGTACGGCATACGCGAAATCATCATTGTTGAGGAGCTCGCCGAGCTCAGTGTCCTCAATGTCATGGCTCGACAAAGGATCACCTGCTCCGCGACCCTTGTAGGCCTCTATCTTGGTCGCAACAAACAGCGGGGGTGTGACCACTCGAATGCTGAGATCACCGCCCAGCGAAACGGGCTCTGCCGTTTTCATTGCCCGGGGATACCAGTGATTGCTTAAGCCCAGCACCTCATCACGGTCCGGCATCAGGTCGACTCGCAGCTCACCCAGCTTCATGGAGCAGGTAGCCATGTCCTCGTCCATCGACGAAGGCTCCTTGAACCCCCTCGCCTTTAGCGCTTGCTTGAAGCGTTGCAGATCAATATAGCTCATGACGCTGATGATCAAATCCACGTCATCGGTGCTGCGCACCTGCTCACGGGTGAACGCATCGGTCAGCAGCAGCCCGGTCGTGCAGCCCCCGACGAAGGCGGCTTGGTCGCGTAATTCTTCTCCGAGTGCCTCGGCCACCTGATGCAGCATGGCCCGCTGATCGTCGAATAGGCTCATCGTTTAATCCAGATACTTTGCCAGCCGTTCGGCAGCAACCTTGCTCTCACGGGGATGACCGAGTCGAATGGCATCAACCAGGGCCAACATGGCGTACAGCTCGGGGTCGCGACGCACCGCAAAGGGCACACTTTTGAAAAGCGGCTCGATGGCCTGACCTTTGTTGTTGCCCCGGGCGTCCGGCCACACCATTGGCAACTCGCCCGAGCTATACAGCTGACCCTCCAGAACCGGTGCGGCGAAGGTCGTAGCAATGCCACGAGTGATCTCGCCAGGCTTGGCCGGGAACACATAGCGTAATCC
Organism: Spiribacter vilamensis; assembly: GCF_004217415.1. NCBI lineage: Bacteria > Pseudomonadati > Pseudomonadota > Gammaproteobacteria > Chromatiales > Ectothiorhodospiraceae > Spiribacter > Spiribacter vilamensis. Next base: position 83,795 of record NZ_SHLI01000001.1, on the reverse strand, counting down.
GTGCACGATGAAGTTGAACAGGGCGCGGGCATTCGCCCGCGGTACGCCGGTCTTGCGATCCTTGCGAACCAGGCCCACCTCCAGACATCGCTGCAGGGCCAGGCTCACCTGGCTCTTGCTGATCCCGGTCGCTTCTGCCAAGGCTCTTACACTATAGCGGGCGAGCAGATGGTCATCATCAGGCCCAGTCCAATAGTGTTCCCAGGCCAGGTCGCGCTCGGCGTCATCCAGCACCCAGTCTCGCCAGTCATCAGGAAGGGCCATGGCCCCCCTACTAGCATGGCTGTTGGAGAGGTTGTTTTCCCTGCGCCCCAGTGCGATTAGCTTCAAGAGCAAGCCAATATCTTGATTTTTCATCTGCTCGCCTTATTACGCTGTCCTTGGTCCCAGGACAAGGGACAGCATTAGTGAAGCAGTATTTAATTGTCAAGAACATGTGCTCAGCGGAAGATAGCGAGACTTGGTAACCGTGCTGGAGGGAATGAGGGTCAACCACGAAGACGAGTGGATAACCGTGAACCTGCCAATAGAGCGGCAAGCTGAATGGAACGCATGTCTGAACACAAAGGAGGTATGCCGTGGGCACGACGTGGGCACAATGCCCAAAACGGCCAAGGGGTATTGCTGTAACCCCTTGATTATATGGTGGCTACGGGTGGATTCGAACCACCGACCCCATCATTATGAGTGATGTGCTCTAACCAGCTGAGCTACGTAGCCTGATTGAGAAGCGGAAGTATCCAGTGCCGGGCGAGCCGTGTCAAACCATTGCCGTCACACGTTGAAGCGGAAATGGCAGACATCTCCCTCACGCATGATGTACTCCTTGCCCTCGAGCCGCATCCGGCCGGCTTCCTTGGCAGCATGCTCGCTCCCGGCCTGAAGATATTCATCCACCGCGATGACCTCGGCGCGGATGAAACCCCGCTGGATATCACTATGGATCCGGCTCGCCGCCTCCGGCGCCGTGGCACCCTCGGGCACCGTCCAGGCCCGCACTTCCTTCGGACCTGCCGTGAAGAACGTCTGCAGGGCGAGTAACGAATACCCGGCCCGGATCACCCGGTTGAGCCCCGGTTCTTCGAGACCGTAGGCGGCCAGCATCTCGCTGCGCTCCTCGGCATCCAGCTGCGAGAGCTCCGCCTCGATCGCCGCGCACACCGGAACGACCCGGGCGTTCTCCCGTTCCGCGAGCTGCTCGAGGTCGGTGAGTGCCGCATTGCCACTCAGCCCCTCTTCATTGACGTTCGCGACGTAGAGAACCGGCTTGGCGGTCAGCAGGTGCAGTTCCCGCAGTACCTCCCGACCGCTGTCGTCCAGTTCCTGCGCCCGGATCGGCTGACCGGCATCGAGTCCGGTCGCCATGGCCTGCAGGGCATCGCGCATGGCGATCGCCGTCTTGTCGCCCGACTTCGCCCGCCGACCATACCGGTCCAGCGCCTTGTCCACGGTTTCCATATCCGCCAGCAACAATTCGGTGTTAATGGTCTCGATATCGGCAACCGGATCGACCCGCCCTTCGACGTGGTGGACATCCTCGCTCTCGAAGCAGCGCACCACGTGCGCGATAGCATCGGTCTCGCGAATGTTGGCGAGAAACTGGTTGCCCAGTCCCTCGCCCCGGGAGGCCCCGGCGACGAGCCCGGCGATGTCGACGAACTCCATCGTCGTAGGGACAACGCTTTTCGGCTTGACGAGCGCGGCCAGCCGATCCAAACGCGGATCGGGAACCGGGACAATGCCGACGTTCGGATCGATGGTGCAGAACGGGTAATTCTCCGCCGGGATACCATTCTGTGTCAGGGCATTGAATAACGTCGACTTGCCAACGTTGGGCAGGCCCACGATGCCGCATTTAAAGCCCATAAAAGCTTCTAGCCTCGCGTATGTAGCTGTTGTTGCGCCGTGTCCCAATGGCCGATGGCCAGCTCGGGTACCTGTGCCGCCCCGGCGTCGACCGCCGAATCGATCGCCAAGCGCTCGTCCCTGGACGGCGCATGGAGAACGTAGGGGATCACCTGGTCGCTGTTCCCCGGATGCCCTACGCCGACGCGGAGGCGGGCGAACTCGCGGCTACCGAGCGCGCCAACAATGTCTCGCAACCCGTTATGCCCGCCATGACCACCGCCCCGCTTGAGCCGGACCACGCCGGCCGGCAGATCGATTTCGTCATGGACAATCAGCACCGCCTCGGGATCGATTCGGTGAAACCGCGCCAGTGCCGCTACCGCCCGACCGCTGTGATTCATGAACGTATCCGGGCAGAGCAGATGCAGATCGGCCCCGTCGGCACGGTAACGCCCGGTCGCGCCATGGAATTTGCGCTCGCTGCGCAGATCCACGCCGAGCCGGTCGGCCACCCGCTCTACAAGCCAGAACCCGGCGTTATGCCGGGTTCCTGCGTACTTCGGGCCGGGGTTACCGAGCCCGGCGATCAGACGGATAGGTGTTGCGGTCATACCGCGACCCTCGGCGGCGGGACTCAGCCCTGCTCGTCGGTGTCACCCGACTCGCCGGTGTCGGCACCATCATCAGACTCCTCGGCGTCTTCGTCGCCCTCCTCGACCGCCTTGCGCGGCATATGGATGCTGACGAGCACCGGGTCATGATCATTCTCGACATCCAGCCCGGGAAAGCTCACCCCCGCCGGCGCCTCGATCTGCGACAGATGGACTGAGTCACCGACGTCGAGCTCGATAACATCCAGCTCGATGGCGGTGGGCAGGTCGTCGGGCATGCACTCGACGTCGATCTCGATCAGATCGTGGTGAATAACCCCGTGGCCCTGCTTCACGCCGACCGCTTCCTCCTGGTTGAGCAGATGGATCGGCACCTGCTGGCGCATCTTCTCCCCGGCCTTGATTCGCAGCAGATCGAGGTGGGTGACCAGCGGCTTGAACGGATGACGCTGGAGGTCCTTGAGAATGGCCTTCTCCGTGCGCTTACCCTTCACCTTCACATCCAGGATCTGGGAGAAAAAGGCCTCTTCGCGCAGCAGACGCAGGATCTGCTCTTCGTCGAAGGACAGCGAGACGGGTTTCTTGTCCGCGCCGTAGAGGATACCGGGCACCCGTTTTGCACGACGCAGGCGGCGGCTCGCACCTTTCCCCTGGTCGTCGCGTACGGCGGCATCCAGTTTCAGTTCAACACTCATTCGTTTTTCTCCATCGTGGCCCCCGCGACCAGGGGCAGTTGGGACAATCAGTCGACGAAAAGCTCGCTGACCGATTCATCGTTATTCACCCGCCGCATGGTTTCGGCGAGCATTTCCGCCAGCGAAAGCTGACGAATCCGGTCGCTGGCGTCGGCGGCCGCGGACAGCGGGATGCTGTCGGTGACCACCAGTTCGTCCAGGTAGCTGTTCTCGATGCGCTCGATCGCCGGCCCCGAGAGCACCGGGTGGGTAATATAGGCAACCACCTTGCCGGCGCCGCGCTCTTTGAGCGCCGAGGCCGCCTGGCAGAGGGTGCCGGCGGTGTCGATGATGTCATCGACGATGATGCAGGTCTTGTCCTCGACGTCGCCGATGATGTTCATCACCTCGAGCTCATTGGCCCGCGGCCGGCGCTTGTCGATGATTGCCAGATCGGCGTTATCGAGTCGCCTCGCCACCGCCCGGGCCCGCAGTACGCCACCAACGTCCGGCGAGACGACGATCTTGTCGGCATGGGTCTGTCGCCAGATATCGCCGAGCAGGACCGGCGAGGCGTAGACATTGTCAACGGGGATATTGAAAAAGCCCTGGATCTGGTCGGCGTGCAGGTCGACGGTGACAACGCGGTTAATGCCGGAGGTGGTGATCATGTCGGCGGCGAGCTTCGCGGTAATCGGCACCCGCTGCGATCGCTGGCGACGATCCTGCCGCGCATAGCCGTAATACGGTATGACCGCCGTGATACGCGCCGCGGACGACCGTCGGAGGGCGTCGGCGATCACCAGCAACTCCATGAGGTTATCGTTGGTGGGCGCGCAGGTGGGCTGGATGATGAAAACGTCGTGACCACGGACGTGTTCGTTGATCTCGACCTGGACCTCACCGTCACTGAAACTGGTGACGATGGCATCGCCAAGCCGGGTCTTGAGGTGGGACGCCACGGATCGAGCGAGTTGCGGATTGGCATTCCCCGCGAACACCATCATGCTTCCGTTTTCCATGGCAACTGCACCCTGCTGCTGATGTATGGCTGGGGCGGCAGGATTCGAACCTGCGCATCCGGGGATCAAAACCCCGTGCCTTACCGCTTGGCTACGCCCCATTTGTCGAAGATTGCCGGGCCTCGAGGCGGCCGGGCAAGGGAGACCGGTTAGCGGCCCGGGTAACCCAGGCCCTGCCATGCGCGTCGATGCCCGCCTTTGCCCGGTCCGCGGATGGTCGATCGTCGAACCAGGCGAATATGCATCCGCCGGTGCCGGTCAGCCGTGTCGGCCCGAACTCCGAGAGCGCGTCGATTGCTGTAGCGATTCGCGGATGGAGCCGACGGACGACCCGCTCGCAATCATTTCGCGAATCCAACGCGTTAAAGCGCGGTATTGTTATACGCTCAGTATGGCGTGTCAATTTGGGATCGTTGAATACGCTGCCCGTATTCACGTTGACGCCGGGATCGAGGACCACCAGCCAGGGTCGGTCAGCATCCATCGGGGTCAGCTGCTCGCCGATACCCTCCGCCCAGACCGCCTGCCCGCGCACGAACACCGGCACGTCGGCGCCCAGTTCAAGACCCAGCTGCTCGAGCGCTGCCGGGGCAAGGCCGCATCCCCAGAGCGCATTCAGCGCCACGAGCGTTGTTGCGGCATCCGATGAACCGCCCCCCAGACCGCCACCGGCGGGAATGCCCTTGCGGATGTGGATACGCACACCGGCGGTTACGCACGCCCGGCGTTGCAATGCCGTGGCCGCTCGCACGGCCAGATCAGCGGACGGTGCCAGGCCCGCCAACCCGCCGTCGCGAACGATTGCACCGTCTCCGGTCACCGTAAAATCAAGCCAGTCCAGCGGTTCGATGAACTGAAAGAGCGTCTGCAGCGTGTGGTAGCCATCCGCCCGCCGACCGGTGATGTGCAGGAAGCGATTGATCTTCGCCGGTGCCGGCCAGTCACGCGACACGTCATTCACTCGCGTGACTCCCACTCGCCAATGGCGATGCGCACCGACATGTCACCGCGGACGACGGCGACCCGCTCGGGAAGGTGGTAGTCGCCGACCGCCCGGAAGGTCTCATAGGTCACACGCCAGCCATCCTGGTGGATGACGCTCGGGCGCCCTTGCGGATCCGGAATGACCCGGCCATCCAGCCAGGGCACCGGACGCCCGGTCACCCAGTAGCGCAGGAAGCTGACCGGCAGGTCGTAACCGGTCACCGCCCGGACGAGCTCGCGCGGGCTCTCCGCGGTGTAGCGCTCGCCATCAGAGGTAGTCAGCCGAACCACGTCGCCATCGCCGGTGATACGCAGGCTACCGGCCCCGAGGGCACCACGCAGGTCGATACGATACTCTCTCCCGGACTGATCCCAACTGACGGTAGCGGTGGCGCCCTCGTCGCCGAGCCGCAGCGAGGTCCGCCCGTTCAGCCGCCAGGCGGCCGGGACCGGCGAGGGCTCCCAGGTCGCCAGCGCCACGCCGGCATCGGTCGAATCGGGTTGCGGTGAGCGAACCGCACAGGCGGTCAGCAGCACGCACAGCAGAATCGGTACCGAGGCACGGAATAGACACCGCTCCTTCATTGATCCAGCCGCTCCATCGTTTCCTCCAGTACTGGATGATCGCCGTCAAAGGCCTGCTGCGCATCCCGCCAGACCGTGCGTGCCTCGTCACGCCGATCCAGCACCCAGAGCACCTCGCCCAGGTGCGCGGCGATCTCCGGGTCGCCGTTGGTCCGTTCATGAGCGCGCTCCAGAAACCCCAGCGCCTCCTCGAGCCGGCCCTGCCGGAAGGCGGCCCACCCCATGCTGTCGACGATCGCCGGTGCATCCGGGCGGATCTCGTAGGCCCGCTCGATCAGCTTCGCCCCTTCGCGGATCCGGTCGGTCTGATCCACGAGAACGTAGCCCAGCGCATTGAGCGCCTCGGGGTTGTCAGGGTTGTCGCGAAGGACATGGCGCAGATCCGCCTCGCCACCCTCGAGATCACCCGCCGCAAATCGGGTCATCGCCCGGGCGTAGCGTAACTCCGCGTCATCCGGCCGCGGCTGGAGCGCGAGGTCGAACACGTCGAGGCTCTCTTCCAGCCGATCGAGACGACGCAGCAGCCGACCCTCGAGCAGCAGACTGCGGCGACCAAGCGGAGCGTTGGTGGCGCGCAAGCGCTGCAGAGCCGTCAGCGCAAGGTCATCATCGCCGCTTCTGAGCGCCACGACCACGGCGGCATTGAGGAGCTGCAGCCGCGTCGTCCCGGCCTCGACCAGCGATCGAAACTGCTCGAGTGCCTGGGAATCGCGATTACCCGCCATCAGTGCACGCGCGTACTCGAATCCCAGGGCCTCGTTGTCCGGTGACTCGGCGAGCAGTGCGCGGAAGACGGCCAGTGCCTCGTCGATGCGATCCAGTTCCAGCAGTGCATCGGCGCGAATCAGTCGGGCGTTACGCGATTCCGGGCGGCTGGCGAGGACGGATGCCACCACCTCCAGGGCCACCGCAGGCTGGTCGCGATGGATTGCCAGTCGCGCCAGAGCCAGTTGCGCCCCTTCCGACTGCGGCGCCGACGCCGCGACCGCCCGCATGACGTCGAGGGCCTCCGGGGGCAATGCACTGTCGCGCAGGCGCTGGCCCAGCCGATCGATGACGGCATCACGATCTCCGGGATCCGTCGGCAGCCCTTCCAGGAACCGATCGATGGCCCGCTCGGTGTTGCCACGGCGCAGGCTGACCAGCCCCTGCAGACGCCTTGCCTCACCACTGTCCGGCGCCAGCGCCACCCAGCGCCCGCCGAGACGGCTTGCTGCCGCCATGTCGCCGGCGCGGAGCGCCAGGCGCGCGCCGCGCGCGATAACTTCGACATCGCTCAGCCGCTCGGCAGTGCGATCATAAAGCGTGCTCGCCCGAGCAATATCACCGCGCGCCACCGCCAGTTCCGCAGCCATCACAATCGCCATTGGCGCCCGATCCGTCGGGGCGGGCGCGGGGGACGCATTGCGCTCCAGCCGGGTGCAGGCCGCCATCAGGCAGACCACCAGCAGTACGCTGAGCAACTTTCGATTCGCGAACCTTTCCATCGACCCCGTATCCTACTTGTGTTGAGGCACTGCTGCCCTACAATCTGCCACATTCCAGTCAACCGGATCCCGATGCCTGTCGTCACCCTGGGGCTCAACCACGAATCGGCACCGCTCACCGTCAGGGAGCAGGTGGTCCTGCCGGCGGAAATGCTGGACAGTGCGCTGTCCGCCCTTGCGCAGCGCCCCGGTGTGCGTGAAGCCGCGGTCCTGTCGACCTGCAACCGAACCGAGATCTATGCCGTGCTGGCACCCGAAGCAACTCCGGCCATCCTGCATCGGTGGTTGGCTCACCAGCAGGGCCTGAGCGCGGACTGGCTCGAGCCCTATCTCTATGTCTACGAAGGCCGGGATGCGGTCGTCCATCTCCTGCGGGTCGCGGCGGGGCTGGACTCGCTCGTCCTTGGCGAGCCGCAGATCCTCGGCCAGGCCAAACTGGCTTATCGCTCGGCGGCAGACGCGGGGTTGCTCGGGCAGATCCTTGACCGCCTCTTCCAGCATGCCTTCTCCCTCGCCAAGCGCGTGCGTACGGAGACGGTGATCGGCACCCATCCGGTATCGGTCGCCTTTGCCGCCGTCACCCTCGCACGCCAGATATTCGACCGGCTCGACCGTCGCCGCGCACTGCTCATCGGGGCCGGCGAGATGATCGAGCTCACGGCCCGGCACTTCCGGGAACAAGGCATGGGCGAGCTCGTGATCGCCAACCGGAGCCACGACCGGGCCGAGGCACTGGCGAGTACCTGCGGCGGAACCGCAATCGGGCTCGACGGGATTGATGCGTTCCTCCCGAAAGCCGACATCATCATCTCCTGCACAGCCAGCAACGAACCCGTTGTCAGTCGCGAGCAGATCCGCAAGAGCCTTCGCAAGCGTCGACACGAACCGGTCTTTATCGTCGATCTCGCGGTGCCGCGGGACATCGAGGCCAGCGTGGACCGGCTCGAGGACGTCTACCTGTACACTGTCGACGATCTTCGCAATGTCATCGACCGCAACCAGCGAAGCCGCGCCGCGGCCGCCGAAGAGGCGGAAAAGCTTGTCGATGAGCAGGCCGAGCGGTTCATGGACTGGATCCGGACGCTGGATGCGGTCAGCGCGATCCGACGCTATCGACTGCATGGCGAGCACCAGCGTGACTATGCCCTGGAACAGGCGCGGCGCGAGATCAGCGCCGGCCAGCCACCGGAGCAGGTGCTGGAGGCGCTCGCGCACCGCCTGACCCGTAAACTTTTGCACTTACCCACCATGGGGCTGCGCGACGCTGCCCGCAGCGGCGATCCGGAGATTATCCGGCAGAGTCATCGCCTGCTGGGCCTCGACGACAGCCGGGACGACGACGACCAATGAATGACAACCTGCGCCGCAAACTCCAGAGCCTGCTGGAGCGCCACGAGGAGATCGAGCAGCTGCTCGCCGATCCGGAGGTCATCGGCGATAACCGTCAGTTCACCCGCCTTTCCCAGGAGTACGCCCGGCTCGAACCGCTGGCGAAGACACTCACCGCATTCGAATCTGCCGAGGCCGATCTCGCCAGTGCCGAGGAACTGGCCACGGACGCCGACGAGGCCATGCGGGCCATGGCCGAGGAGGAAATCGGTGATGCACGGGATCGCATTGCCGAGCTCGAGAGGGCGCTGACGCTGCTGATGATCCCGGAGGATCCCAATGATGCGCGCAATACGTTCATCGAGATCCGCGCCGGCACCGGGGGTGACGAGGCGGCGCTCTTCGCGGGCGACCTGCTGCGCATGTATCTGCGCTATGCAGAGCATCAGGGCTGGAGAACGGAGATCCTGAGCGAGAGCTTTGGCGAGCAGGGGGGGTACCGTGAGGTGATTGCCCGCGTAGCCGGCGAGCGGGTCTACTCAAAACTCAAGTTCGAGTCCGGCGCCCATCGCGTTCAGCGCGTTCCGGCCACCGAGTCCCAGGGCCGCATCCACACCTCGGCCTGCACGGTCGCTATCCTGCCCGAGGCGGCAGAGATCGATGAAATCGAGATCAATCCCGCGGATCTGCGCATCGACACGTTCCGGGCGTCGGGCGCGGGTGGTCAGCATGTCAACAAGACCGATTCCGCGGTACGCATGACGCATGCGCCGAGCGGAGTCGTGGTGGAATGCCAGGAGGAGCGATCGCAGCACAAGAACCGGGCCCGGGCGCTGTCACTGCTACAGGCACGCCTGATGGACCAGCAGCGCGATGCCGCCGCAGCGGAGCGCACTGAAACCCGGAGACTGCTGGTGGGTACCGGTGATCGATCCGATCGAATTCGGACCTATAACTATCCCCAGGGTCGGGTAACCGATCACCGCATCAATCTCACTGTCTACAAGCTCGAATCGGTGCTGACCGGCCATCTGGAGGAGATCATCGATCCATTGATCAATGAATACCAGGCCGATCAGCTCGCGGCACTGGCGGCCGAGAGCTGATCGCCTCGCGCAGCGGCTGACCGCTCAGGCCACCCGCTGCTTCTCGCGGATTTCCTCTAGAGTCTTGCAATCGACGCAGAGCGTCGCCGTGGGGCGTGCCTCGAGTCGGCGGATGCCGATTTCGACGCCGCACTCGTCACAGAACCCGTAATCATCCTTGTAGATGCGCTCCAGCGTCTTGTCGATCTTGCGGATGAGCTTGCGCTCCCGGTCCCGAGTCCGAAGCTCGAGCGCGAATTCCTCTTCCTGCGTGGCCCGGTCAGCCGGATCCGCGTAGTGATGTGCGTCATCGCGCATGTGGCTGACGGTTCGCTCCACTTCTTCCAGGAGCTGGTTTTTCCAGGCACCGAGTATCGACTGAAAATGCGCCAGCTGGGCCTCGTTCATGTACTCCTCATCCTCGGCGGGATGATACGGCTCGATCCCTCGAACGGGCAGGGAAGCATTGTCGGTCATAGTCACCTCCGTTTGGCTCGGCCACTTGTTCATCGTGTCTCAGGCAATGCGCGCCTGAAGCGGTTGAGAGAGTTTAGCGGCGGCTTCGCGCAGCGTGCCCTCGGTCGTTGTCCAGTCGATGCAACCATCGGTAATGGAAACGCCGTACTCGAGCGCCGAGGGGTCATCTCCAAGCTTTTGCTTTCCCCAACCGATATAGCTTTCGATCATTGCCGCGACAATCGATCGGTTACCTTCGACAATCTGATTGACGATATTATCCATCACCAGCGGCTGCAGGCTCGGATCCTTGCTCGAATTGGCATGGCTGCAGTCAATCATCAGGCGGGCCGAAAGCCCCTCATCGGCCAGCGCCTTCTCGCAGAGGGCAATGCTGACCGAGTCATAGTTCGGCTGATCGCCGCCGCGCAACACCACATGCCCGTAGGGGTTGCCGGCGGTCCGGATGATCGCCGAGCGACCATCATGCTGGGTAATGCCCAGGAAGCTGTGACGGCTCGCCGCCGAGCGCATGGCGTTGATCGCGACATCGAGACTGCCATCGGTCCCGTTCTTGAAGCCGACCGCCGTCGACAGCCCGCTCGCCATCTCCCGATGTGTTTGCGACTCGGTGGTGCGTGCGCCGATGGCCGTCCAGCTGATGAGGTCCCCCAGGTACTGCGGGGTAATCGGATCCAGTGCCTCGGTCCCGGCGGGCAGCCCAAGCTCGGCCATATACAGCAGCAGCTCGCGTGCCCGACGCAGTCCCTCTTCGATATCGAAGCTGTCATCCATGTACGGGTCGTTGATCAAACCCTTCCAGCCCACGGTAGTCCGCGGTTTCTCGAAATAGACCCGCATCACGATGAAAAGCGAGCCACTGAGCTCATCGTGCAGTGCCTTGAGGCGTCGCGCATAATCGCGGGCCGCCTCGAGATCGTGGATCGAGCAGGGACCGATCACCACCAGTAGGCGCGGGTCGCGGCCGTCGAGAATGGCCTCCACTGCCTGCCGGCCGGCCTTCACGGTGGCTATCGCCTTGTCCGAGAGCGGCTGCCGCGCCTTCAGGTCAGCCGGCGTCGGCAGCGGATCCTGCGCGATGACGTTGAGGTTATCGATACTGGTTTCGCTCATGAGGTTTTTTCACCCAATGTCTGTTGCTCCTCTCTCCCGGCATGGTAGCCCGCGGCCCGGATTTTCTCCATGGAGGGCGTCGCCCGGAACGCAGTCTGCTATCCTTCGAGATCATTTGTACAGGTTTTATCGCCATGGCCATCGATCGCAAATTACTCGACATTCTTTGCTGCCCGGTTACCAAACAACCGGTCCACATACTCGAGCGCCACAGACTCAAAAGCCTCAACGAGCGCATTGCCGAAGGCGGCGTTCACTACCAGGACGACTCTCCCGTGGAGACGCCCCTCGAGGAGGGGCTGATCACCGCCAACGAGGAGCGTGTCTACCGGGTCGATGACGGCATTCCCGTGATGCTCGAGGAGCGAGCCATCAACCTGCGCGCCGCCGATCTGAAGTGAGCGACGGCATCACCCTCGGCGAGGCTCAGCGACGGGGCGTGGAGTTGCTCGCGGCCGCCCGGAGCGATGCCGAGATCGACGTGGACTGGCTGCTCACCGCTGCGACCGGGCTGAACAACGCCCGGCGCCGCGCCCATCCCGAAGACTGGATGACGGAGACCGCCTGGCGGCGCTTTCGCGCCCTGCTACAGCGCCGCTACCGGGGTGAGCCTGTTGCCTATCTGCTGGGCCGGCGGGGATTTCTCGATTTCGATCTGGTGGTGACACCCGCGGTGCTGATCCCGCGCCCGGAGACCGAGCATCTGGTGGAAGCGGCGCTCGAAACACCGGCGGCCCGGGTACTCGAGCTGGGCACGGGCAGCGGCTGTATCGCCATCGCACTGGCCCGGGCCTGGCCCGCCGCCAGCGTCGACGCCACCGACTGCTCGGCCGAGGCATTGACGGTCGCCACGCAGAATGCGGCCATTCTCGGCGTGGAGGGCATACGCTTTCTACGCGGTGACTGGTACGAACCGGTCTCGGGGCCGCGTTATAACCTGATTGTTGCCAACCCGCCCTATATCGGCGAACAGGAACCGGAACCGGACCAGGACGATGCCCGCTTCGAACCGCGGATTGCACTAAGGGCGGAGGAAGACGGCCTGGCTGCATTGCGGACCATCATCGCCGGTGCACCCGATCATCTGGAGCCGACCGGGCGGCTCTGGGTCGAGCATGGCTTTCGCCAGGGGCCCGCCGTCCGTGATTGCCTCGCAGCGCACGGGTTCGAGGCCATTGAGACACGCCTGGATCTGGCCGGCCATGAACGGGTCAGTGGCGGCCGGCTGGGATATCCGCGCGATGAATGACGAACAGCTGATTCGCTACAGCCGCCAGATCATGGTGCCGGGCCTGGACCTCGCCGGTCAGGAGCGGTTGCTGGCAAGCCGCGTGCTGCTGGTCGGGGCCGGCGGACTGGGTTCCGCCGTTGCCCTCTACCTCGCGGCGGCGGGTGTCGGCCATCTCAAGGTGGCCGACTTCGACCGGGTGGCGCTTACCAACCTGCAACGCCAGATCCTGCATGGCACATCGGACGTGGGCCGACTGAAAACCGATTCCGCCCGCGAGCGGCTCGCCGATATCAATCCCGAGGTAACGGTCGAGCCGGTTAACCAGCCGCTGACCGCGGATAACCTGCCGGCGATCGTTGATGCCGTGGACCTCGTCATTGATGGCTCCGACAACTTCGCCACCCGCTTCGCGGTGAATGCCGCCTGCGTTGGCAGTCGAAAGCCCCTGGTCTCCGGCGCCGTGATCGGCATGGACGGTCAGGTCGCCGTATTCCGACCCGACCTCGGCGGTCCCTGCTACCACTGCGTCTACCCAGACACCGGCGAGGAAGCCGTCAGCTGCAGCGAGAATGGCGTACTTGGACCCATGCCGGGCGTGATCGGCAGTCTTCAGGCGGTTGAAGCCATCAAGGTGTTGACCGGACTGGGCGAGCCACTCAACCACCGGCTCCTCAGCGTGGATGCCCTCACCCAGCGCTGGCGCCGGATCGGCCTACGTCGCGATCCGGCCTGCCCTGTCTGCGGCCCCGACGCGGGTCAGTGCGACTGACTGCTGTCCGGTGACCGGTTGGCCGGATCGGTAAACATCGCCTCGACATCGACGGCATCGAAACGATACGGCTCGTTACAGAAATCGCAGCGCACCTCGACCTGCCCTTCTGCTTCGAGCGTATCCCGCATCTCCTGCTCACCGAGCCCCTCGAGCATCGCCGCGACCCGTTCGCGCGAGCACCGACAGCGGAATCGGAACGGCATGGGGTCGAAAATGCGGAGATCCTCTTCGTGGAACAGGCGGCGGATGACTTCGCCGGGCGCCAGCTCACGCAGTTCCGGCCCGGTAATCGTCGCCGCCAGCTGATCCGCCCGTGCCCAGGCATCGGCATCGCCACCGGCGGCATCACTCGCCGGCAAACGCTGGATCAGCATGCCGGCGGCGCGACCCTCGTGGGCGGACAGCCAGACTCGGGTCGCGAGCTGTTCGGACTCGCGGAAGTAATGCTCCAGCGCAGCGCCGAGACTGCCCCCGGCGAGATCCACCACCCCCTGGTAGCGATCGGCGTCCGATTCCGGATCGATGGTGATCGCGAGCGTCCCGCCGGCGGCCTGGGTGTCGAGCGGCACGTCCACCGGGACCGTATCGCTGGTCCGCGCCATCGCCCGCAGTGAGCCGTCGCTACCCGCCTGAACCAGCAGAAGGCGGAGCGGACCGCCGGCCTGTAGCTGCAGGGTCAGGTCGCAGGGATACTTGAGCGTCGCCGCCAGCAACGCCACGGCCGCGAGCCCCTCGCCGATCAGCCGATCCACGGCCGGATCGTACTCCGCCCGCCGGGTGATCTCGGTGAAGGCCTCGTCCAGCTGGACGACTTCGCCGCGTACGTCGGCATGCTCGAAGAGGAACCGATGGAGCCGATCAGTCATGGGGCATCAACCATCCAGACGCCGTTTGAGGATCTCATTGACCTGTTGCGGGTTCGCCTTACCGCCCGAGGCCTTCATCACCTGACCCACAAAAAAACCCATCAGTTTCGTCTTGCCGGCACGGTACTGCTCGAGTTGCTCCGGGTTGGCAGCGATCGCCTCATCCACCATCGCCTCGATGGCAGAGTTGTCGGTGACCTGCCGGAGGCCGCGCGCGCTGATGACCGTATCGGCATCGCCCTCGCCATCCCATATCGCCTCGAAGACCTCCTTGGCGATTTTTCCCGAGATAGTCTCGTCACGGATTCGCTCGAGCAGACCCGCGAGTGTCGCGGCGTCGACCGGGCTCTGGGTAATATCCAGGCTCGCCTTGTTCAGCGCTCCCGACAGCTCACCCATGACCCAGTTGGCAGACAGCTTGGCATCACCAGCGGTCGCAACCACGGCCTCGAAGTAGTCCGCCAGCTCGCGCGAGCCGGTCAGCACGCCAGCGTCGTAGCCGGACAGGCCATAGTCCTGCTGGAAGCGCGCGGACTTGGCATCGGGGAGCTCCGGCAGCTCGGCGCGCACCTCGTCGATGAACGCGGTGGTAATCTCCAGTGGCAGGAGGTCGGGATCGGGGAAGTAGCGGTAATCATGGGCCTCTTCCTTGCCCCGCATCGAACGGGTCTCGCCCCGGTCCGGATCGAAAAGCCGGGTCTCCTGGATCACCTGGCCGCCGTCCTCGATCAATTCGATCTGGCGCTCGATCTCGTAGTTGATTGCCCGCTCGACAAAGCGAAACGAATTGAGGTTCTTGAGTTCTGCGCGGGTCCCGAACTCGGTCTGGCCGACCGGCCGTACCGATACGTTGGCGTCACAGCGAAAGCTGCCCTCCTGCATGTTGCCGTCACAGATGCCCAGATAGCGCACCAGTGAGTGCATTTTCTTCATGTAGGCAACCGCCTCTTTCGCGGTCCGCAGCTCCGGCTCCGAGACGATCTCCAGCAGCGGAGTCCCGGCACGGTTGAGGTCGATGCCGGTCATCCTCGCGAAGCCTTCATGCAGGCTCTTGCCGGCGTCCTCCTCGAGATGCGCCCGGGTGACACCCACCCGCTTGCGCGGGCCATCCTCGGGATCGATGTCGAGATGGCCGGTACCAACCACCGGTAACTCGTACTGCGAGATCTGATACCCCTTGGGTAGATCGGGGTAGAAGTAATTCTTGCGCGCGAACACCGACCGACCGGCAACATCCGCATCCAGCGCCAGGCCCAGGCGAACGGCGAAGCGCACCGCGCGCTCATTGAGAACGGGCAGCATGCCCGGCATGCCCAGGTCGATGGCCGCGGCCTGGCGGTTGGCTTCGGCGCCATACGCCGTCGGCGCGCCCGAGAATATCTTGGTGCGGGTGGCGAGCTGCGCGTGCAGCTCGAGCCCGATCACTGTTTCCCATTGCATGTTCTGCTACCCCTCCACCGACGGCCGCTGCCGGTGCCAGTCCGTGAGCTGCTGGTACCCGTGGGCAGCGCCAAGCAGGCGCCCCTCCTCGAAATGATTGCCGATCAGCTGCAGACCGACCGGCCGACCGTCACCGAATCCGGCAGGGATCGACAGCGCCGGCAGCCCGGCCAGATTCACCGCGATCGTAAAGATATCCGACAGATACATCTGCACCGGATCATCCGCCTTCGACCCCAGCGGAAAGGCCGTGGATGGCGACGTCGGGCCGGCGATCACGTCCACCGACTCGAAAGCCCGCGCGAAATCCTGCTGGACCAGCCGCCGTACCTGCTGCGCTTTGCGATAGTAGGCGTCGTAATAACCCGCCGACAGGGCGTATGTCCCCACCATGATGCGGCGCTTGACCTCCTCCCCGAAGCCCTCGCCGCGACTGCGCTTGTAGAGATCTTCCAGATCCGCTGGACTGTCACAGCGATAGCCGTAGCGCACGCCATCGAAACGCGACAGGTTGGACGAGGCCTCGGCGGGAGCGATTACATAGTAGACCGGCACCGCCATGCCGGCGTTGGGCAGCGAGATCTCACGCACCTCGGCGCCGGCCTCGCGCAGCGCCTCCGTCGCGGCGGTCACCGCGCTCGAGACCTCGGCATCCACGCCGTCCGCCTCGATGAACTCTTTCGGCAGACCCACTCGCAGTCCCCGCACATCGGTCTGCGCCAGCGCGGCCCGGTAATCCGGTACAGCGCGATCGACGCAAGTGGAGTCGCGGCGATCGAATCCGGCCATGCCCCGCAGCATGATCGCCAGATCCTCGGCGCTCGAGGCCATCGGCCCGGCCTGATCGAGGCTCGACGCAAAGGCGACGATGCCGTAGCGCGACACCCGCCCGTAGGTGGGCTTGAGGCCGCTGATCCCCGTTAGCGCCGCGGGCTGGCGAATCGAGCCGCCCGTATCCGTGCCCGTCGCCGCCGGCACCAGCCCCGAGGCAACGGCCGCCGCCGACCCGCCCGACGACCCACCGGGCACCGCCTTGCGATCCCAGGGATTTTTCACCGGACCGAAAAAGCTCGTCTCGTTGGACGACCCCATGGCGAACTCGTCCATGTTGGTCTTGCCGACGGTCACGGCACCGGCCGCCCGGAGCTGCTCCACCACGAAGGCGTCGTACGGGGGAACAAAGCCCTCGAGCATTCGGCTGCCACAGCTGGTGCGCACCCCGCGGGTGCAGAAAATATCCTTGTGCGCGATCGGGATGCCGGTCAGCGGACCCGCCTCGCCACGCGCCCTGGCCGCATCTGCGGCCTCGGCCTCGGCCAGCGCCGAATCGGGCGTGAGGGTGATGAAGGCGTTGAGATCGGCGGCCTGCTCGATCCGCTCGAGCGTGGCACGGGTCAGCTCGACGCTGGAGCATTCCCCCTGTTCGAGCGCCCTACCGAGTTCAGCAATGGTGCGGTCATGCATAGTGAGTCGGAATCCTGAGCCATAGCCCTATCGGGCCGGTGATTATTCGATAACGCGGGGGACGAGGTAATAGCCGTCCTCGGTGGCCGGGGCAATGGCCTGGAAACGCTCGCGCTCATCCGGCTCGGAGGGCTCATCCGTTCGAAGGCGCTGGGTCATCTCCAGGGGATGGGCGAGTGGATCGACGCCCTCGGTATCAACGGTGCCCAGCTGTTCAACGAAATCGAGGATCTCGGAGAGATTGCGGGCATGCGTCTCGCTGTCCTCGGCACTTACCGCCAGTCGGGCCAGATGCGCGATCTGGGCAACTTCATTGGCACTGATGGGCATGTCGGATTTCCTGACGGCTTGATCATTAAGCCTCTAAAACTACCACAGGGCCTACCTTGCCCAAACCCCCGCCGGTTGATAGATTGATGCGTCTTTTCAACTCGTCTGGATTTCTTCATGTTCAAGGGCATACGGGGTATTTTCTCCAATGATCTTTCGATCGATCTGGGTACGGCCAACACCCTGATTTACTCCCGCGGGCAGTCGATCCTGCTCAACGAACCCTCGGTCGTCGCCATCCGGCAGGATCGCGACGGCGGCCCCAAGACCATCGCCGCGGTCGGCCGCGAGGCCAAACTGATGCTCGGTCGAACACCGGGGACAATCAAGGCGATACGCCCACTCAAGGACGGCGTGATCGCCGATTTCACCGTCACCGAGAAAATGCTCCAGCACTTCATCAAGAAAGTGCACGAGGCCCGCTTCTTCCGGCCCAGCCCGCGGGTCCTCGTCTGCGTGCCTGTCGGATCGACCCAGGTGGAGCGCCGTGCGATCCGTGAATCGGCCGCCGGCGCGGGGGCTCGCGAGGTATTTCTGATCGAGGAACCCATGGCCGCCGCGATTGGCGCCGACATGCCGGTTGGCGAGGCCCGGGGCTCGATGGTGCTGGATATCGGCGGCGGCACCTCGGAAGTTGCCGTAGTCTCGTTGAATGGCATCGTCTACTCGGCCTCCGTGCGTATTGGCGGCGACCGCTTCGACGAGGCCATCGTCAATTACGTTCGCCGCAATTACGGCATCCTCATCGGCGAATCGACGGCGGAGCGGATCAAGCACGAGATCGGCCAGGCCTTCCCGGGCAACGAGGTTCGCGAGCTCGAGATCAAGGGGCGCAACCTCGCGCAGGGCATCCCGCGCAGCTTTACACTGAACAGTAACGAGATCCTCGAAGCCCTTCAGGAGCCGCTCTCGGGGATTGTCGGCGCGGTCACCACCGCCCTCGAACAGACACCACCGGAGCTGGGGGCGGATGTCGCCGAACGGGGGATCGTCATTACTGGCGGTGGCGCTCTGCTCCGCAATATCGACCGGTTGCTCATGGAGGAAACCGGCCTGCCGGTCGTCATCGCCGAGGAACCGCTGACCTCGGTCGCCCGCGGCGGCGGCCGGGCGCTCGAGCTCATGGACGAGAAGGGCGCGGACCTTTTCACCAGCGAGTAATACCGTTCAGGCTCACATGACCGGGAGGGCTTCACGCCGGAGGCTGCAAGACCATTAAACCGCTTTTCTCACAGGCGCCATCCGTCACTGCCCGATTCGTCCTCGTCGCCGTTATGTCGTTCGGGCTCCTGCTCGTCGACCACCGCGACGGGCTTCTGGAACCGATCCAGGACAGCCTGTCGGCCATCGCGCAGCCGATCCGCTTCATCGCCTCCTTCCCCGACCGGGTAGGCCAGCTAGCCACCGAGATAACCACCAGCCGTCGTGAACTGATCCAGGAAAATCAGCGGTTGAAAGATCGGCAGCAGGTCTACCAGGCCCGGCTCCAGCGCCTCGACGCCCTGGAGGTCGAGAACATTCGCCTGCGCAGCCTGCTCGATTCGTCCTACGAGCTCGAGCGTCCGGTGGTCATTGCCGAGCTCACGGCGGTCGACCTCGATCCATTCAACCATCTGATCCAGATCAACAAGGGACTGCGTGACAGCATCACCGCCGGGCAGCCGGTCATTGACGCCAACGGGGTAATCGGCCAGGTCGAGACCGTTTCTCCTTTTACCGCCACCGTCCGACTGATCAGCGATCCCAGTCATGGCATTCCCGTGCAGGTCAATCGCAATGGTCTGCGAAGCGTTGCCTTCGGTACCGGCCGCACGGATACGCTGACCATCACCAGTCTGCCCAATAACGCCAGTATCGAGGTCGGCGACCTGCTCGTAACCTCCGGCCTGGGCGGGCGCTTCCCGGCCGGCTACCCCGTGGGCGAGGTTCGAAGTGTCAGCATTGATGAGAGCAAGGCCTTCTCCAGCATCGACGTCAAACCCCTCGGCGCGCTGGGGCGGGTCGAGGAGGTCCTGCTGATCGAGGAGGGAGGCAACCGTCGTGAGTAGCGCCCGCCCCCATGCACGCTGGCTCATCGCACTCACCCTGGTGATTGCGCTGGCGCTGACCATCCTGCCGCTGCCGGACGTCCTCGAGGCCTATCGGCCGGAGTGGGCGATGCTGGTCGTCCTCTACTGGAGCCTCGCCCTCCCGGCTCGCGTGGGAGTTGGCGTGGCCTGGCTGGCGGGACTGCTGCAGGACGTGCTCCAGGCCACGGCGCTCGGCTCCCACGCCCTGGCATTCGCGATCGTGGCTTACCTGACCATTCAGCTGTATCAGCGTATCCGCAGCGTGCCGATCTGGCAGCAGGCACTGACCGTACTGGTCATGCTCAGCGCGGCCCGGGGCGTGCTCTTCGTGACCCGGGGACTGACCGACAACCCGAACGTGGGCTGGCAGTTCTGGCTCCCCGCGCTCACCAGTACGCTCCTCTGGCCCGCGGTGTTCGTGCTGTTGCGATTCCTGCGCCGGAGCTTTCAGGTCAACTGATATGGACCTGGGCACACTGCGCGACAAACCCCGCGAACGCCGGATTATCCGCGGTCGCTTGCTCACCGCCGGAGTGATCGGGACGCTCCTGTTTCTGCTGCTCGCAGGCCGGATCGCCTGGCTGCAGACGGTTCAATACGACCATTTCGCCGCCCAGTCGCAGAACAACCGCGTCCGTATCGCCGCCGTTGCCCCGACCCGCGGACTGATCCGGGACCACCGCGGCCACATCCTCGCCGAAAACCAGCCGGCGTTCCGCCTGACGATCGTGCCGGAGCGGACTGATGACCTCGCCGCGCTGATTGACGAGATCGATGCGTTGATCGGGGTGAGTGATGCGGAGCGGGACGCCTTCAACGACGCCCGTCGACGCGGCCGGGGGTTCCAGGCAGTCCCACTCAAGCTGCAACTGAGTGACAGGGCCGTGGCTCGTATCGCAGTCAATCGCCACCGTTTCCCCGGTGTCGAAGTCCAGCCGCATCTTGTCCGCCACTACCCCTACGGACCAATCGGCGCCCATGCCGTGGGCTATGTTGGCCGGATCAACGAATCCGAGCTCCGCGAGCGCGACCGTCGCCGGTACCGGGGTAGCAGTGTGCTCGGCAAGACTGGTGTGGAGAAGGCCTATGAAGACCGGCTTCGTGGCGAGATGGGGTCCGAGCGCATCGAGACCAATGCCCTCGGCCGTCCCATCAATGTCATCGAGCGCGATCCGCCGGTCCCCGGCGAAGACCTGACCCTTACCCTGGACATCGACCTGCAGCGGGTCGCCGAGCAGGCCCTGGGGGAACGCCGCGGCGCCGTTGTCGCGCTCGATCCACGAACAGGCGCTATCCGGGCCCTTGCCAGTCAGCCGTCTTTCGACCCCAACCAGATCAGTCAGGGACTGGACCGGGCGACTTTCCAGGCGCTGCAAAGTGATGTGGATCAGCCGCTTTTCAATCGGGCGATCGCCGGGCGCTATCCGCCCGGCTCACTGGTCAAGCCCTTCCTCGGGATTGCCGGCGTTGCCTCCGGTGCCGTCGATGTCGACGAGGAAATCTACAGTGACGGGACATACCGCCTTCCCAACGTCTCCCGTGTGTGGCGTGACTGGAAGCGGGGGGGGCATGGCGAGGTCGACCTCGAAAAGGCAATCGTCGAATCCGTTGATAGCTACTATTACGAGCTCGCCCGGCGCATGGGGATCGACGCCATGCACGACTGGATGACCCGATTCGGTTTCGGCCTCGAAAGCGGCGTTGATCTGCCGGGGGAACGCCAGGGCATCATGCCCTCCCGTGAGTGGAAAACCGAGACCCTGGGAGAGCCGTGGTATCAGGGCGAGACGCTCAACACGGGCATCGGGCAGGGATTCATGCTGGCGACACCGATCCAGCTGGCCACTTCCACCGCGATGCTCGCCAACCGCGGCGCACCGATCCGACCGCACCTGATCGATACGGGCGATGAATCCGCACCCTCCCCGGTAAAAACACGGCCGTTGATGCTTGAAGACGAGACGCTGTGGCAGACAACGATCAACGGCATGGTGGACGTTGTTCACGGCGATTCCGGGACGGCACGTGGCATCAACGAAGGACTCGATTACCGGATCGCCGGTAAAACCGGCACGTCACAGGTAATCAACATCCCGCAAGGCGAGGAATACGACGAGGACGAGATTGAGCAACGCTTTCGCGATCACGCCATGTTCACGGCCTTCACACCCGTCACCTCGCCCGGGCTCGTGGTGACCGTTCTCGTCGAAAACGGCGGCAGCGGCGGCGGTACGGCGGCACCCGTCGCTCGCGAGGTCATGGACGCGTGGAGACAACAACAGGAGACAGGTGGTGAACTGGCCCGACGGTGGCGTTAATGCGGTCGCCCGCCGGGCGACAGGAGGCCTGCTCCAGCGTGCCCTGCACCTCGACGGCGTGCTACTGGTCCTGCTTGCGCTGCTGTCGGGATTCGGCCTGATCGTCCTCTACAGCGCCTTTGGCGGTAGAATCGAACCGGTCCAGGGACACCTCATCCGGCTCGGCATCGGCGCTGCGGCGATGGTGATCGTCGCACAAATCCCGCCCTGGCAACTGGCACGCATCGGCCCCGGGCTTTTCGTTCTGGGGGTCGTGTTACTGATCGCCGTTCTGGTCGCCGGCCAGCTGGGCGGCGGGGCCCGTCGCTGGCTGGACCTGGGCATCGTCGGTTTTCAGCCCTCGGAGCTCATGAAGCTCGCCCTGCCCATCTTGGTGGCCTGGATGATCGCGCGATCCCCCCTCCCGATCACATTGGGTCGGTCCGCCATCGTGCTTCTGATTATTGCCCTGCCTGTCGGCCTGATCGGCGCTCAGCCCGACCTCGGGACCGCCGTGCTCGTGGGCGCCGCCGGCGCCAGCGTCCTGTTCCTCGGCGGGCTGCGCTGGCGGATCATCACTGCGCTGGCGCTGCTCGCCTCCGCCGCCGTGCCGCTGCTCTGGCAGTTCGGCATGCAGGACTACCAGCGCGAGCGGGTACTGACTTTCCTTGATCCGTCACGCGAGCCGCTCGGTGCCGGCTACAACATCATCCAGTCGCAGATCGCGATCGGATCCGGCGGCATCAACGGCAAGGGCTGGCTGAATGGCACCCAGGCCCATCTGGAATTCATCCCCGAGCGGCACACCGATTTCGTCTTTGCCGTAATGGCCGAGGAGTTCGGTTTCGTCGGCGTTGTGTCGCTACTCGCCCTCTACCTCGCGATCACGGCCCGGGGTCTGTGGATCGCCTACGAGGCGCAGGATAATTTCTCGCGCCTGCTCGCGGGCGGCCTGTCGCTGACCTTCTTTGTCTACTGCTTCGTCAATGTCGGCATGGTCTCCGGTGTGCTTCCGGTGGTGGGACTGCCGCTGCCCCTGCTCAGCTACGGTGGATCAGCCATGGTGACGCTTCTGACAGGCTTCGGTATTCTCATGTCCATTCATACCCACCGGCGGATGTGGTCATCGTGAAAACGCCTCATCACTGTCTGCGTCTCGTATCAGCCACTGCGCTCAGCCTTTTGCTTGCGATACCGGGGATCGCCGCTGAACCCGCTGATCCGGCCGAGTCAACGGCGATCCGCGCCTTCAGCGAGCGGGTCGCCAAACGCCACGATCTGAGCGCCGACGCGATCGAGCGACTGATCAGCGACGAGGCCAGGTACGAGCCGGCAATCATCGAGGCCATCAACCGTCCGGCAGAGGCATTGCCCTGGCACCGCTACCGCGACATCTTCCTCACCGAGGCACGGATCGCCGGCGGGCTTGAATTCCGGCGGCGCCACCAGCAATGGCTCGAGGCCGTTGAAACGCAGTACGGTGTGCCGGCCGAGATCGTGGTGGCGATCATTGGCGTCGAGACGTTCTACGGCCGCTATACCGGGGATTATCGTGTGATCGATGCGCTGCGAACGCTGGGATTCGGCTACCCGGCGCGCGGCGAATTCTTTCGGGATGAACTCGAGGCGTTCCTCGTCCTCACCCGGGAGGAGGACATAGACCCGACCACCCCGCTCGGTTCTTACGCCGGCGCCATGGGCGTCCCGCAGTTCATCAGCAGCAGCTATCGCGCCTATGCCATCGACTTCAACGACAACGGCCGTCGCGACCTGTTCTCGGAGCCGGCGGACGCCATCGGCAGCGTCGGTCATTACCTGTCCCGCCACGGCTGGCAGGCCGGCGCCCCCATCGCCGTTCCCGCCGAGCTGGACGGCAGCGGATGGCGCTCGCGGTTGCGGCCGTCACTCGAGCCGGTCGATACGGTCGCCACGCTGGCATCGGCGGGCGTGAGCCCCGAGCGTCCCCTGGCCGCCGGGCTCGATGCGCGATTACTCGAGCTGCAGGCCGAAACCGGCGCAAGGCACTGGGTCACGCTGCGCAACTTCTATGCGATCACCCGGTATAATCACAGCTCGCTGTATGCCATGGCGGTGCATCAGCTCGCCGACGCCATCCGCGAAGCCGGTTCCTGAGATGCGGATCCCTATCCTGTTGGTAACCCTCCTGATTGCCGGCTGCAGTGGTCTGGCCCCCGAACCGCAGGACGGTCCCGGGCGGGTGATCGATGATCCGATGGCGATCCCCGATGCGGAGCCGCAGGACATGCCCCTCAGCCAGTATGGCAACCCGGAACGCTACGAGGTTTTCGGCCGCACCTACCGGGTCATGGACAGTGCCGATGACCACCGCGAGCGGGGCATTGCGTCATGGTATGGCCGCAAGTTCCAGGGCCGGCGGACCTCGAGCGGCGAACCCTACGATATGTACGCCATGACCGCTGCGCACAAACACCTGCCCCTGCCCACCTGGGTAGAAGTTCGGCACTTGGACAACAATCGATCGATCGTGGTCAAGGTCAACGATCGGGGGCCGTTTGCCGACAACCGCATCATCGATCTGTCATACGCCGCGGCGGCGAAACTCGGGATGCTCGACACGGGCACGGCACCGGTGGCGATCCGCACGGTGACAGCCGGCGAGGCCTCCGAGCCGGCCGAGGAACCCGCTGACGGCAACGAGAGCGATTACTGGATCCAGCTGGCCGCGTTCCGCAGCGCCGGCAACGCCGAGCGTCTCGCCAAGCGGCTTCGAGCCGCAGAGCTATCCGCGACGCCCACGATCCGACAGGGTGAGGATGGATTGCATCGTGTCCGTCTCGGCCCCCTGCCGGACGCCGACAGCGTCGATCGGCTCAGCGCCGAGCTCGATAGCGCCCGTTTTCCCGCCGGGCATGTCATCATTCCCGACAAACCAAGCCAATCGGACTGAGAACACCCACCATGACGCCGTTCAGACTCGCCATTCTGGTCATCACCCTCCTGCTCGGCGGACACGCCGCCGCGCAGTCCCAGCCGGTACCGGTGCCGGATCCACCGCAGCTGGGCGCCAAGGGGCATATGTTGATGGACTTTCACAGTGGCCGGGTACTGGCCAGTGAGCAGAGCGATGTCCGACGCGACCCGGCCAGCATTACCAAGGTGATGACGGCCTTCGTGGTATTCAACGAGCTGCGCTCGGGCGATCTCTCCATGGACGAACAGGTCCTGGTCAGCGAAAAGGCCTGGCGGGCCACCGGCTCGCGGATGTTCATCGAGGTGGGTAATCGGATCGCGGTCGAGGACCTGGTGCGCGGCATGATCATCCAGTCCGGCAACGATGCGAGCGTCGCACTGGCCGAGCACATCGCCGGCAGCGAGGCGAACTTCGCCGCACTGATGAACCAGTATGCCGCTCAGCTGGGCATGACCAACACGCACTACACCAATGCCACCGGGCTGCCCGGCGACGATCACTACTCGTCGGCGGCGGATACGGCGACCCTGGTACGCGCCCTGATCAGCCAGTTCCCGGACTACTACCGCTTCTATTCCGAGCGCAAGTTCACCTGGAACGACATCACCCAGCGCAACCGCAATCGCATGCTCTGGCAGGATCAGTCAGTCGATGGCGTCAAGACCGGCTACACCCAGGCCGCGCAGTATTGCCTGGCGACCTCTGCCAAGCGCGATGGCATGCGGCTGATTTCAGTCGTGATGGGCGCGGAGACACCCGGAAAACGCGTCGAGCAGTCAAGGTCCCTGCTCAACTACGGCTACCGCTTCTTCGAGACTCACCGCCTCTACGGGGCCGAGGAAACCGTCGATACCCCACGTCTGTGGAAGGGGACCGCAGACACGCTGCCGGTGGGCGTGAGCGAGGATATCTACATCACCCTGCCGGCCGACACCTACGACCGGCTGGATGCGCAAATCACATTGAACGACCCGCTTGAGGCCCCCGTCGCCAAGGGCGACAGCATCGGCCGCCTGACCGTCTCGATCGATGGCGAAACGGTCAGGGAACGGCCCGTCATCGCCCTCGAGGCCGTGCCGGAGGCCGGCTTTGTGGGTCGGACCATCGATAGTGTGCGGTTATGGATCAATTGAAAGCGTCTCCCGAGGGATTGACCTTTCCCTGCAGCTTCCCGATCAAGGCCATGGGCCGGAACAGTGACGAACTCCGTCAGACAGTGCTCGAGATCGTCCAGCGCCATGCCCCCGAGCTATCGGCCGACACCCTGACCACCGCCGAAAGCCGGGGCGGGCGTTTCATCTCGGTGACCGCCACCATTACCGCCAGCAGCCGGGCCCAGCTCGATGCGATCTACGGGGAGCTGAAGGCCCACGACAGCGTGCTCGCCACGCTCTGATGGACGCGCCGATCGCGATCCGCGACTGGGGCCGGTGCGACTACGAGACGGTCTGGGCGGCGATGCGACGCTTCACGGACACGCGCGACGCTGACACCACGGATGAGCTCTGGCGGGTCGAGCATCCGGCGGTATTCACGCTGGGGCAGGCCGGCCGCCACGAGCATGTCCTCGATCGCGGTGACATCCCCCTCGTACAGACCGATCGCGGGGGCCAGGTCACTTACCATGGTCCGGGACAGGTCATTCTCTATCCCCTCCTCGACCTGCGCCGCCGACGGTTGGGTGCCCGGGCACTGGTCACCCGGCTCGAGCAGACCGTCGTCGACTGGCTCGCCAGCCGGGGAATCACCGCCGCGCCGCGCGCCGATGCACCGGGTGTCTATGTCGATGACGCAAAGATCGCGGCACTCGGCCTGCGGGTCCGGCACGGGTGCAGTTATCACGGGCTTGCCGTCAACATCGCCATGGATCTGTCGCCGTTCCAGCGCATCAACCCCTGCGGTTATGCCGGCATGGCGGTCACCGACCTGGCCTCGCTGGGCGTCGACTGCTCGCTGACCAACGCCGGAGAAGCCCTCACCGACCAGCTGCTGGCGCGGCTCAGCGCCGGCTGAGGCGGGCATCCAGGGTGGCGAGGCGCGCCGGCGTCCCGACGTCGCACCATTGCCCCGCGTGATGATGACCGGTCAGCTGACGCCGCTCGCAGGCGCGATGGAGGATGGGCGCCAACGGTGCAACACCGGGGAGCACACCGGCGAACAGCTCCGGGCGATAACAGGCGATGCCGGCGAAGGTGTACCGCGGCGCATCACCACCCTCGGAGACCACCGCATAGCCATCGAACCGGAAATCACCGTCGGGGTGATGCTCGGGGTTATCCACCAGCACCAGGTGGCCCAGTCCCTCGGGCCGGGTCGGCAGCATCGCCGGATCAAAGTCGCTCCAGACATCGCCGTTGATCACCACGAACGGATCCGATCCCAGCAACGGCAGCGCGCGGACAATCCCGCCGGCGGTCTCGAGCGCCCGATCCCCCTCGTCGGAGAGCCGGACTTCGAGGCCCTCCGGGGCATGCCGGGCGACGTGGTCACGGATCGCATCCCCCAACCAGGCCGTATTGATGACCACCCGCTCGAAGCCACTGGCGGCAAGCCGCGCGAGATGCCAGTCGAGCAGCGTCCGCCCGCCGACACTCAGCAACGGTTTCGGGCAGTGATCGCTAAGCGGGCGCATACGCTCGCCCCGCCCCGCGGCCAGGATCATTGCATTCATGCCGGGGCACCGCCGTCCGGCGAGGGCAGATCCGCAATCAGCCGCGCAAGGTCACGACAACGCGGATCATCCCCGAGCTCACGCTGCAGATAACCCAGAAAACGGGCCGCATCGGCGATATAGCCCGGTTTGTGGTCGCGGTGGCATAGCCTGGCGAAAATCCCCAGGACCTTGAGGTGTCGCTGGGCCGCCGTTCGGTCGATCGCCCGCGAGAGGTTGTCCGGCAACATGATCTCTGCGGCCCTCGCCTGATCCCGATAGTAGTCGATCCAGACCGACTCCTCGGCCGGGTCCAGACTGAAAAAGGCATCCCGCAGCAGGCTTGCCAGGTCATAGACGACCGGCCCCACCAGCGCATCCTGGAAGTCGATGATGCCGGGGTTCGGAGTGGCCACCATCAAGTTGCGCACCATGTAGTCGCGATGCACCACGACCCGGGACTGTCGGGCCATTTCCTCGACGAGTACCGCGGTACCCGCGTGCCAGCGCGACCACCACCGGGCATCGGGCTCGATACCCAGGTGGCGGCGCACATACCAGTCGGGGAAGAGCGCGAGCTCGCCGGCGATCCGCGACGCATCGAAGCGCGGCAGCCAGTCCGGTGGTGCCCGGCGCTGCAAACGGACCAGCGCATCAATGGCGTCGGTCAACAGCGATTCCCTCGGTTCGTCCCGCAGGGCGCCGAGATAATCGCGGTCGCCGAGATCCTCGAGGAGCATGAAACCGGCGGCACTATCGGCGGCGTGGATAATCGGCACATGCAGTTCGGCGTCCGCCATCACCCGGCGGACATGACGGAACGCCTCGCAGACGGCGAACTGATCCGGCGCGTCCATCACCACGCGGGTACCGCGGGGCGTATCCAACCGGAAATAGCGGCGATTACTGGCATCACCCCCCATTGAATGAATAGCCATCGGCGCGACCCCCTGCGCCCGTAACCACTCGATCATCCGCTCGCCGCGCGGATCGAACCGCTCGATTGCCACGATTGCCGGCACCCCCCACCGTGAATATCCTGAAGTCTATAAGGTACGCTCCTATCTCCAAAGCGCTCTATCAACCGACTGGGACAACCGATTCCGTGCCGCGACTACACCCCGTGCCCTTCATCGCCGTCGCCCTGGTAACGGCACTGATCTGGACCAGGACCGCGACGGCGGCCGACGGCCGCTGGTCCCTGTGCAGCGCGCCGCTACTGGCGCCCATGACCGATGCCTCCGGTACCGCATCGACGGATAACGGCATGATCAACGTCAGCGCCGATGAGGCGCGGGTCTCCGGCTCGCCGCCAGTCTACGAATTCAGTGGTGATGTCCGCGTACAGGAAGGCGATCAGCGCGTGCGCGGTGAGCGGCTGCGCTACGACACGGGCGTGGGCGACGTGCAGGGCGATGGCGGCATCCGGTTACGCCACCCCGGTGTCCTGATCAGTGCCGAGCGGGCGCGCTACTGGCTGACCTCGGAGCGCGGCCAGTTCGAGGGAGTCAGCGATTACCGTATCGCCGCCGGGCATCTCCAGGGCAGTGCCGAGCGCATTATCCGCGAAGGCCCCACCCGCAGCCGCTACCAGGGCGTCACCCTGAGTACCTGCATGCCGGAACAACCGTTCTGGACCCTGAGCGCAAGCAGCGCCGAGATCAATCGCGAGACGCGGCAGGGACGCGCCCGCAACGCGGTACTCTCGATCGGCCGACTGCCGGTTTTCTACACCCCGTATCTCCAGTTCCCGGTGGGCGACGAGCGGCTGACCGGACTGCTCGCTCCTACGATCGGGCATTCCGACAGCAACGGCACAACGGTCTCCCTGCCCTGGTACTGGAACATCGCTCCGAATCAGGACGCGACCATCACGCCCACTTCCTACTGGAAACGCGGCGTGCTCCTCGATACCGAGTACCGCTATCTCTCCGACTGGGTCGAGGGCGAGATCAGCGGGAGTTACCTCCCTTCGGACGATGTCTACGGCGACGATCGCTGGGCCATCGATCAGACGCATGAACTTCGCCTCGGCCGCTCCGTCCGCGGCGAACTCCGGCAGCAACGCACCAGTGACATGGCGTTCAACGACGACTTCGGGAACGACTTCAACTACCGCTCGGCGGCCTTCATGGAGAGCCGTGCGGAACTCTCCTGGGCCGACCGGGGATTCCTGGCCTCGATCGACGCCCAGACATGGCAGCGCGTCGATGACGAACGCCGAGCCCCCTATGCGCGTCGACCGCGGGTGCAGCTTGGCTACGATCCCATCGAGGGCGTGGGGCCGTTCCAGTTCGATATCGCCTCGGAGTGGACCGATTTCTACAACGACGATGCCACGCGAGAACAGGGTGTCGAGTACAACATCGCCCCGCGCGTTTCGATGCCCGTCAACGAGCTCGCCTACCGCTTCGAGCCCGCCGTGGCGTTTCAGCATTCAGGTTATGATCTGACCAACCCCGTTGGCGATGACGATTCGCCGAGTGCATCGGTACCGATCTACACTGCTGATGCCCGGTTGTTCTTCGAGCGACCGGACACGCTCTTCCAGGGCGTCTACCAGACGCTCGAGCCGCGCATCCTGTACCGCAATGTGCCCGATCGTGACCAGGACGAGCTTCCGGATTTCGGAAGCGCCTCGACAGACGGCAATTTCTCGCGGCTTTTCCGGGCGACAGCATTCAACAACGACCACACCGAGCAGGCCAGCGTGGGTGTCACGACCCGATACGTCGACGATCGCACGGGCCGGGAGTACCTGCGCGCGTCCTTTGGCCAGACGTTCTTCTTTCATGACAGCGCGGAGCAGGACCGGTCGGATTACATCACTGAACTGCGCCTGTCGCTGCCGCGCGGCTTCGAGATAGACGCCGACTATCGCTGGGATCCGGAAAACACCCGTACCAACAAACTGCGGACACTGCTCCGGTGGCGCGGGGATCGTCAGGCAGCGGTCAATCTATCCCTGAGACGCAAAAAAGAAGACGGCATCACGGAGCAGAACCAGGTCACCGCCTCCCTGGCCGTCCCTGTTACCCCGGCATGGCGGGCCTTCGCGGGGACACGGGAGGATCTCGAGGAGCGACAGACACTGGAGAGCTTCTTCGGCGTTGAGCAATCGGGCTGTTGCCATTCCGTCCGCTTTGTCGTGAGCGAGGAGCGCCTGCGCGATGCGAGCCCGGGGCAACCCTCGCTGGATCAGGAAATCATGCTGGAGCTCGAGCTCAAGGGTCTGGGCGGCATCGGTGATAGAATCCGGGCTTTCCTTGACGCCGAGATCGACGGCTACAACCCAAGGCGCTGAAATCAATGATGAGAACGCTGCTTGCCACTCTGCTGCTGGTGTTCGTACAGACCGCCCAGGCGGAAGAGGTACTGCTCGAGCGCATCGTCGCGCTGGTCAACGACGATGTCGTGCTCAGCTCCGAGTTCGAGGCCGAACTCGCCTCGGTGCGACAAAACCTCGAACAGCGAAATGTAGACATGCCGCCGGCCTCCGAGCTCCGCCAGCAGGTGCTGGACCGTCTGATCGTCCAGACCCTGCAACTGAATGTCGCTGAGCGGCGGGGTGTCCGCATCGATTCGGCAACGCTGGACGCCGCCGTGCGGCGGGTTGCGGATCGTAACCGCCTGTCACTGACCCAGCTTCGTGACGCCCTCTCCGAGCGCGGCATGGACATGGCGGCATTCCGGGACCAGCTGCGCCGCGACATCGTCACGCAGCGGCTGCGCCGCCAGGTCATGAACCAGCGGGTGGATGTCACCGAGCAGGAGATCCAGCAGTTTATCGAGCGCAACCGCAGCCTCGACCGGGATTACCGCCTCTCGCAGATCCTCGTCAGCCTGCCCGAGGCGGCCTCGGCAGATGCCATCGAGGCGGCGCGCAACGAGGCGCAGACGGTCATTGAGCGTCTCGAGGACGGGGAATCATTCGCTCGCGTTGCGACGGCCGCCTCTGACGCGCGTAATGCCCTCGAGGGCGGCGATCTTGGCTGGGTTCCCGCCTCGCAGCTGCCGACGGCCGCCGCCGATGCGATCCGGGAGCTCGAGCCGGGCGAGCGAACGGCGCCACTGCGCACCCCGGCCGGATTCCAGATCTACCGACTCGAGGAGACGCGCGGCAGTGGCCAGGAGATGGTCGAACAGGCCCGCTTACGGCATATCCTCATCCAGCCCAACGAGGTAGTCAGCAATGAAGACGCCCGACTGCGTCTGCAATCGTTGCGCAGCCGCCTCCAGGGCGGCGGTGATTTCGCCGATCTGGCGCGCGCCAATTCCGACGATCCCACCTCGGCCGGCGATGGCGGCGAACTGGGCTGGGTCGACCCCGGCAGCCTGCCCGATGCGTTCCGCACCGCCGTCACCCGGCTCGAGCCGGGCGAGATCAGCGAGATTTTCCGAACGCGGGGCGGCTGGCATATCGCCGAGGTGCTCGAGCGTCGCGAGCGGGACACCAGTGAGACCATCGCCCGCGAGGAGGCGGAACAGGCCATCAGGCAGCGTAAAAGCGAGGAGGAAACCGAGCTCTGGCTGCGTGAACTGCGCGAAGAGGCCTACATCGAAAAGCGGCTCGGCAACGGCTGATGACCGATCGGCCGCGAATTGCAATCACTCCGGGGGAGCCTGCCGGCATCGGCCCGGAGCTGGTCGCACGGCTTGGCGATGCCTTTCCGCAGGCCCGGCTCGTGGCGATCGGCGACCCCGCTCTGCTGCCGGCCACCGATCATCTGGAAATCATGGCGGTGAAGACAGCGGCACCCGTGACGCCCGGTGTCCTCGACCCGCGCAATGCGGCGTACGTCCTCGAGACCCTGCGCACGGCAGTCAGCGGCTGCCAGGACGGGACCTTCCAGGCTATGGTCACCGGCCCGGTCCACAAGGGCGTGATCAACGAGGCCGGCCATCCGTTCAGCGGCCACACCGAGTACCTCGCCGCGCTGACCGGCGCACCGATGCCGGTCATGATGCTTGCCGCCGGTTCACTGCGGGTAGCGCTGGTCACCACCCATCTACCGCTTCGGGACGTCGCCGATGCCGTCACGGCCGAGCGTCTGGAGACGATTCTGCGGATCCTCGACCACGATCTGCGCCGCTTCTATGCCATCGAACAGCCCCGCATCCTGGTGGCCGGTCTCAATCCGCATGCCGGTGAATCCGGCCACATGGGTCGGGAGGAAATCGAGACCATAACGCCGGTGATCGAGCGGCTACGTGACGCCGGGCTCGACCTCACCGGTCCGCTGCCGGCGGATACCCTGTTCACGCCCGGTCGGCTGGACGGAGCGGATGCCGTGCTCGCCATGTACCACGACCAGGGCCTGCCGGTGCTCAAGCATGTCGGCTTCGGTCGTGCCGTGAACATCACCCTCGGGCTGCCCATCATCCGCACCTCGGTGGATCATGGCACTGCACTCGATATCGCGGGGCGCGGTATTGCCGATACCGGCAGCATGCGAGCCGCCATCGAGGAGGCGATCGCCATGGGCCGGACGGGTCGCTGATCCATGCATCGCGCCCGACGGCGTTTCGGCCAGAACTTCCTCCACGATCGCCAGATCATCCAGCAGATGGTCATGGCAATCGCGCCGCGGGCGGGGGAAGCGTTCCTCGAGGTCGGTCCCGGCCCGGGGGCCCTGACCCGACCACTCCTCGATCATGTCGGCAGCCTCGCCGCCATCGAGGTCGACCGTGACCTGGCCGCCCGGCTGCGCCAATGGGATGCGGCCGGAAGCGGGCGGCTGCGGGTCATCGAGGCGGATGCGCTATCGGAACCGGTCGAGCCGTTGATCGAGGCGGCGGGACAGCCCCTGCGTATCGTGGGCAATCTGCCCTATAACCTCTCCACCCCTCTGCTCTTCCATCTCACCGCCCCTACCCACGGGATCGGGGACCTGCACCTGCTGCTGCAGCGCGAGGTCGTCGACCGAATGGCCGCCGGACCGGGATCACGGATCTATGGCCGCCTGTCCGTCATGATCCAGGCCCGCTGCGCGATCGAGCCACTGTTCGAGGTCCTGCCGGGGGCCTTCTCGCCGCCGCCGAAGGTCACTTCCCGATTCGTCAGGCTGACCCCCCATGCCTTTCCCCCGCTGGGTGAAACCGACAACGAATGCCTCGCCCGGGTTGTAGCCGCGGCGTTTGCCCAGCGCCGCAAGACCCTGCGCAATGCACTCGGCGGTCTGCTCGACGCGACGGCGATCCGCGACGCCGATGTCGATCCGACGACCCGTGCCGAACAGGTCGACCTGGCCGGCTACGGCCGCCTGGCGGACACGCTGCACAGACAGCGGACAACGCAATAGGAGTTTTTATGGCGGACTATGCCATCGGTGATATCCACGCCTGCTACGAGCCTTTCCAGGCACTGCTCGAACAACTCGAATTCGACTCCACCCATGACCGGCTCTGGCTGACCGGCGATCTGGTCGGGCGTGGACCGCAGCCGGTCGAGACGCTGCGGGCGGTACGCGACCTCGGCGATGCCGCCCACACCGTGCTCGGCAACCACGACATCCACTGCCTAGCAGTTGCCATCGGCGAGGGCAAAAAGCGCGCCAGCGATCGGCTCGAACCGCTCCTCGAGGCCCCGGATCGCGATGATCTCATCGACTGGCTGCGCCACCAGCCGCTGCTGATCGATTTGCCCGACCTCCCCTACACGCTCACCCATGCCGGCATCGCCCCGCAGTGGGACCTGGCCACCGCCGCGCATTGCGCCGCCGAGGCCGAGGCCGCGCTTCGGAGTGCCGACCCGGCTTCGCTGATGGCCAACCTCTATGGCGACGACCCCGATCGCTGGTCGAACGACCTGGCCGGCTGGGACCGCCTACGATTCATCATCAACGCCTTCACGCGGATGCGCTTCTGCAAGGCCGACGGGCGCCTCGACTTCAGCGCCAACGGCCCGCCGGAGTCGGCGCCGGACGGGCTTTATGCCTGGTACGAGGCGCCCGATCGGCAGGTCGGCCCGAACACGACCACCGTGATCAGCGGTCACTGGTCCCGACTCGGCTGCCGACAGGGCCCGGGCTACGTGACGCTGGATACAGGCTGCCTGTGGGGTGGCCAGCTGACCGCGGTGCGGCTCGATACAACGCCGGCAGTGTTCACGCATCGGGATTGCCCCACCCAGCAGCCGCCCGGCTAGGCGGGCCGTTGATCAGCCCCGGCGATGATCGAGGGCGGGCAGTCGCTCGCGAACGGCGCACTGATAACCCGGATCAAGATCGGCCAGGGCGATGGCCGGGCCGGTGCCGATCCCGGCGCTCGCGATGCACTCGCCCCAGGGATCGACAATCAGACTCTCGCCATGGGTGGCGCGATCGTTGGCATGGCGGCCGCCCTGATCCGGGGCCAGCATGTAGCAGCCGTTCTCGATCGCCCGCGCCCGCACCAGCACCGACCAGTGCGCGGCACCCGTGGTGGCAGTGAACGCGGACGGCGCCAGCAGGATAGTGGCACCGGCATCCACCAGTGCCCGGTAGTGCTCGGGGAAACGCAGGTCGTAACAGATCGACAGTCCCAGCCGGCCGGCCGGTGTCGGCGCGACCACTACCGACTCGCCGGGAGCGAACGTCGCCGACTCGCGATAGGTCTCGCCGCCGGGTAGCGACACATCGAAGAGATGCCGCTTATCATAGCGTGCGATCCGGCCACCGGTGGGGCCATAGACCAGGCAGGTCGCGCGGACGCGGTCCGCCTCGCTCCCGTGCAGCGGCAGGCTCCCGCCCACGAGGGTGATGCCATGGCGACAGGCCGTGTCGGCCAGGAAGGCCTGGATGGGCCCCTCGCCGTCGGCCTCCGCCACTGTCAGCGTGTCACGCTGATGGCGGCCGAGGAACGCAAAATTCTCCGGGAGGACCACCAGTTCGGCGCCCTGCGCCACGGCCGAGTCGATGAGATCACCGGCATCGGCGAGGTTGGTCGCCACATCCATTCCCGAGACCATCTGCACCACGGCGGCCCGGGTGGACCGCTCCAGGCTTGTATCACTCATCGTTGCCACCCGTCAGATTCGGTGAAACAAGGTCGAACTCGGGCGCCTCCCAGGTCCCACCGATGTGGTACGTAAAATCGGTCAGTTGCTCGACGCCCGATTCCAGCATTCCCCGCGTCACGAACAACAGCGCCGCGGCGGCCGGCCCACCGGCCAGTCCACCGATAAAGGCCAGTGCCGATGACAGTTGCGGCGTGACCGTGACCCGCTGATCGTAGCGCCGTCGGACCAGGTCTGTCTCGCCGCGCACCGACAGATCCATCGATGGCCCGGTGAGCGACAGATCGTCGGTGTACATGCGACCGGCATCGACCTGCCAGGTCCCCTGCAGCCGATCGTAACTGAGCCCCTCGCCCACCACGTCGGAGAAATCGAGACCCAGACGGCGGGGGAGCACCGACAGGCTGAACAGCCCCAGCGCACGACCGGCACCGGGATCGACTGCCGGTAGACTGCCGTTGCGCAGATCGATTTGCAGATTACCGGCAAGAGACGGTATCGCTGGCTGCAACATCGCCCCCTGCCAGCGCAGATCGCCACTCAGCGTCCCGTCACCGCGCTCCATCGCCCCGGGCAGGCCCAACGCCCGTAGCAGCTGGCCGGCATCGCGGGTATACAAATCGAAGCGCAGCTCGCTGTCGGCCACACCGTCCGGTGTTCGGTCCACCTGCGCCTGCAGATCCACCCATTCACCATCCAGTCGCAGGCGCGCTCGCCCGGCTGCCGCATCGGCGTTGACCTGGCTGAGCTGCAGGCGACCGAGCCGCTCACCGGCAACATGGAGCTGCTCGGCCACCAGATCAATATCGGTGGCAGGTAGTGGAGGGGCAGATCCGGACGATCCGTGCGACGTCGCCTCGGCCGATGCCTCGGTGGAGCGCGGCCGGACATCCAGGCGATCCAGGCGCAATACCCAGGGGGCCTGCGGCCCCGGGCGCTGGATCATACCCTGCGCCGCGCCGGTCGCCGCCAGCGACCAGTCATCGGGACGCAGCCACCCGGCCAGGTTCATCGCCCCGACCCGCCAGCGACTGACATCGAGACCTGCAAGCGCCAGATCGACGCGAATGGGTGTCGGCAGCCCGATGCCCTGCGTCTGCCCGCCTGCCGCGCCGGCAAGCTCGGTGAGATCGACCACCGGGAGGGCGCCACTCAGCCGGGTCGACGGGCGCTCGGGCAGCGACGGTGGCGTATCACCGAAATGCAGCGCGGCTCGGTCCTGCTGCATCACCGCCTGCAGACGGTCATCGTAGTCCAGTCGCCACTGCGACGTGCCGGTATCCGACCACTCCAGACGCAGCGGCGCGAGCGCGTCGGCCTGTTTTGCAAGCCCCGCGGGCAGTCTCAAGGCAATGCCCTCGAGGCTCGATCGAACGGTCAGGCGCCGTTCCCCCGTCGTCTGCCGCTCCATCGCCACAAAACCGGGCTGCTCCCAGCGGAGCTGCCAGGCGGCGACGCCATCGGCACGACCTGCCACCGGCGCCATTCCGGGCCAGTCGGCAAGCGCCAGCCGGGTATTCGCCGAAACCCGGATACGCGCCTCATCACCCTCGCCCCGCGTCTCGGCGGTGGCCACGATCGGCCGGTCCGCGAGGCGCGCTCGCACCCCGGATGATGCCACCCCCTGCCGATCGAACGTCACCTCGCCCCTTATGTCATCGAGCGCGAGCGCCGGATCGGTCACCGACAGGTCGGCCCCGGTCAGCCGCAGGCGCCCTTCAAGGGTCATGGGCCGACCCTCGAACGGAAACAGGAGGTCGAGGGCGAGATCACCGTCGCCCCGCCACTGCAGCCGCTCGAGGCGTTGCTGCGAGGGCATCAGGGGGGAGCGCTGGAGCACCGCCTGCATTCCGGCGAGCGGTCCCGCCAGCCGCCCGTTGATACGCAGGCGGGGACTGGCCAGATCATCGATACGTGCCGTTGCCTGCTGCAACGCGGTGGAACCGATACGCCCGCTATCGACGCTTATCTGCATGCTGCGGTTACGGAACCGCAGCTCGCCGCCCAGTGCCTCGAATCGTGGCCAGTCACGCTGGAAGCGGAACTCCACATCGTCGACACGGGCGCGCAGATCGAAAAGCGATCCGCCATCATTCCCGGGAAAGCGATCCGGGCGCCCGAACCAGCGCAGGCTCGCCGCACGCATCGCACCCGATTCAACCGCTCGATCGAGCCAGTCGACGAGGCGCTCGTCCATGATGCCAACGGGCAGCCACTGCAGAGCCCGGGCGGCGTCGACCCGCCCCACCGCCGCGTTGAGATCGACAAACGGCGGCTCTCCGGCACCGACATCCATCCGGCCATCGAACCGGATCGGTGTACCGCCGGCCTGTCCCTGCCCGTCGACGAGTTCGAGTCGCCAACGCCCCTGCGGCGATCGCCACCACTGGAGCGTCGTGGCGATGCCATCGATTGCCGGTGGCTGGCGGATCATTGGATCGGCGGGATCACCCCGCCAGCGCATCCGCAGTCGATCCACCTCGACACGCCCGCCCCGCGGTCCCGCCTCGACGCGCAGCGACGCACCGTCGATGTCGGGGCCGGTGCTCACATCCGTCAGACCCGCCGCGCTCAGATCGGCGGAGAGACGCCAGTTCGAGGGCTCCCGCCAGACCAGTGTCGCGCGCTCGGCCCGACCGGCAACCTCGACCGGTCTGTCCAGACGGTCCCCCAGCAGGGAGGCCATCGGGGCGAGTGGGGCATCGCTGAGGGCAACCCGCCATTGGCGATCGGCACTGCGGGCGAATGCGATCGGACCCGGCGCTGGTACGGGACCGTCCGCCAGCACCAGGCGTTGTGGCTGAACCTGCCCCTGCCAGTCGCCATCTCGATGCCGTGCCCGGGCAAGCACTCGCAGTGACTGGACCTCGCCGTCAAGCCACCCCAGCGCCTCCCCCGACAGGTCGGCGCTGACCCGAATCCCCCCAGTCTGCGGGAGACTGATCCAGAGCCGACCGGACAGCGTTGCGGCACCATCCGGCCGCATCGCACCGGCCGGGAGCCAGGGGCCGATGCGCTTACCGCTCAGCCCCTCGAGGTCGACCACCGCGCGGGCGCTGGACATCTCGCTCGAATCCAGTCGCATGCGGCCCTGAACCCGTTCGTCTCCCTGGCGGGCATCGAGCGCAAAGCGCCACTGACCACCGGGTTCACGGCGCCAGCGCAGCGCCACCGACTCGAATCCCGGCCGGGCCTCATCATTGCGATCCACCAGTGAAAGCCGCGAATCGCGGATCAGTAAACGATCCACAGGCAGGCCCTGCAGGGCCTCGAGAAAGGATTCAGGGGCGATCGGCGAGGCGCCCGGCAGCAGTCCGGCGATACGCCAGTTACCGGAGGGCTGTTGCCGAAGCGTGACATCGAGTCCCTCGGCACTGAGCGCATGGAGCCGGAGCTCGCCGGCACGCAGCGATCGCCAGGGAGCGATGGCGAGCGTCATCGTCGACAGCGCGAGCGGTCGGGTTTCATCCGCATCCCCAACCCTCACGTCGCGCAGCACCAACCCCGGGCGCAGACGATCGAGCCGCGCATCGAGACCGCCGATCGCAACCGGCACCCCCAGCTGATCGGAGACAAGGGCCCCAACGGGTGCCGTCAGTGCCGGCGCCGCGGCAAAGACAAGCCGCACACCGGTGAGCAGGATCGCCGCCGAGACCAGCAGTGTTACCAGCGTGTAGAGCAGCACCGCCTTGAGGCGCTCTTCACGTTGGGGCCAGATCCAGCGATGCAGCCTCTGAGCGATAACCGTGCCCACGTTCATGCCTACATCAGCACCACATCGAACTGCTCGGGGTTGTAGAGCGGCTCGGCCTGGAACGCGATGGGCTTGCCGATGAACGCCTCCAGCTGAGCCAGATTATCGCTTTCCTCTTCCATCGCTCGATCCACCACGTCCTGCGCGGCGAGCACCATCAGGCGAGTGATTTCGAACTGCCGCGCCTCGCGCAGGATCTCCCGGGTAATCTCGTGGATGACCGTCTCGGCGCTTTTCAGATGGCCCCGGCCACCGCAGGTGGGACAGGGCACACACAGCTGATTCTGGAGTGACTCGCGAATGCGTTTACGGGTCATTTCCACCAGCCCCAGGGCCGAGACCTCGCTAATCTGCGTTCGCGCCTGATCGTGCTCCAGCCCCTTGGCGAGCGAGCGCATCACCTGGCGGCGATGCTCGGCGGTCGCCATATCGATGAAGTCGATAATGATGATGCCGCCGAGATTACGCAGCCGCAGCTGTCTCACGATCGCCTGGGCGGCCTCGAGGTTGGTCTTGAAAATCGTCTCCTCAAGGGTGCGATGGCCGACATAACCACCGGTGTTGACGTCGATGGTGGTGAGCGCCTCGGTCTGATCGATAATCAGGTAACCGCCGGACTTGAGCATGACCCGTCGCTGCAATGCCCGCTGGATCTCGTCTTCCACGCCGTACAGATCAAAGATCGGCCGTTCGCCGGGATAGTGTTCGAGCCGCGACCGGGCGTCGGGAAGAAAGGTCTCGCTAAACGCGAGCATGCGCTCGTACCACTCACGCGAGTCGATACGGATCCGTTCCATGTCCTCTCCGACCGAATCGCGCAGGACACGCAGCATCAATGGCAGGTCTTCATGCAGCAACGTCCTTGGCTGCGCGCTTCGCGAGCGCTCATGGATCGATGCCCAGACGCGCTGCAGGAACTGCCAGTCACGGGTCAGTGCAGGCTCCGAGGCGCCCTCGGCGGCGGTGCGGAAGATACAGCCGCTGCCAGGGTCCCCGGCAAGCAGCGATGTCCCGATCCCGCGCAGCCGCTCGCGCTCCGCGGAGGACTCGATGCGGGCCGAGATACCGACACCGGGATTGTCAACGAGCAGGACCAGGTAGCGTGACGGGATCGCGATCTGAGTGGTCAGGCGCGCGCCCTTGCCCCCGATCGGATCCTTGACCACCTGCACCAGGATGCGCTGCTGCTCGCGGAGCAGGTGCTGGATGCTGCGCGGCTCGATGGTCGGCGGATCTACCAGCGCCTGGCTCGCATGGATATCGGAGGCGTGGAGGAAGGCCGTGCGCTGCAGCCCGGCGTCGATAAACGCCGCCTGCATCCCCGGCAGGATCCGCGAGACCTCGCCGAGGTAGATATTCCCCACCAGTCCGCGACTGCGGGACCGCTCGATGTGGATCTCCTGGACACTGCCATTATCGAGGACGGCGACCCGCGTCTCCTGGGGAGTAATGTTGACCAGCAGCTCGTGTGTCACTGCCCCGCCGGCCAGCGCAACTGGTAATCGATACCGAACTCGACAAGCAGACTGTGTGTTTCCACCATCGGCAGGCCCATCACGCCGCTATAGCTGCCCTCGAGCTGCTCGACGAACACTCCGCCCCGCCCCTGGATCGCGTAGGCGCCGGCCTTGTCGAGCGGCTCGCCGCTCTGCCAGTAGGCTACCTGTTCAGTAGCGCCTATCGAGCGCAGGGTCACCATGCTCAGGGAGAGCCGAGTCAGCTCACGCTGGCCGTCCACCATGGCGATGCCGGTGAGCACCCGGTGGGTACGGCCCGATAACCGCTCGAGCATCGCCATTGCATCGTCTCGATTATCGGGCTTACCGAGAATATCGTCGTCGATCACCACGGCTGTATCCGCACCCAGCACCGGCATGCCGGTCCCGGGCTTGAGCGCCGCAAGACCCGCCCGGGCCTTCTCCAGCGCCAGGCGGAACACGAGCACCTCCGGGCTCTCGCCGCTCTGAACCTGCTCGTCGATCGCCTGCGGAATGCACTGGAACCGCACTCCCATGCGCTCGAGAATCTCCGCTCGACGCGGCGAGGCCGATGCCAGATAGAGGTCGGGGGAGTAATCCGGGTGTTGCGCGTCAGTCATTTGAACCTCCAGCGACGGACGTTGATCAGGCGCGGTGGTAGGGATGCCCGGCAAGGAGCGTCCACGCCCGGTAGAGCTGTTCCGCGACAATGACGCGGACCAGCATATGCGGCAGGGTCAGGGCCGAGAGCGACCAGCTTCGCTCGGCAGCGGCAAGGCAGCGATCGTGGAGCCCGTCGGCGCCGCCGATGATAAAGGCGAGATCGCGGCCGTCGTGGGTGGCGGCATCGAGGTACTCGGCCAGGTCCGGCGTTCGCCATGACCGGCCA
This sequence comes from Spiribacter vilamensis, assembly GCF_004217415.1. Classification (NCBI taxonomy): domain Bacteria; kingdom Pseudomonadati; phylum Pseudomonadota; class Gammaproteobacteria; order Chromatiales; family Ectothiorhodospiraceae; genus Spiribacter; species Spiribacter vilamensis. The sequence goes on along the minus strand of NZ_SHLI01000001.1, from coordinate 42,391 downwards.
CGTTCATCGAGCGCGATCACCCGCGCCTTGCCCGCGGAGGCCAGCAGCGCATCCGCTTCCTGGCCCCGCGCCCGCTCGACATCGCCGCTGCGCCGGGCGTCGCCGGCATTCACGGCCTTGACCGTCAGCGGCAGATGACGGGGCATTCGCTGGGCAAACTCCTCGACACCGGTCCGAATCCATGCCGGCGGGCGCTGCCCGACCGCGACCATGTTCAGGCGCATCGCGATCAGTTCTCCGACTCGTCCACCGTCCAGATTCGCTCGAGACGATAGAAATCGCGAACATCTTCGAGCATGACGTGGGCGACCACATCCCCCAGATCGACCAGCACCCACTCGCTGTCATCGAGACCCTCGATGCCGCCGGGCCGCAGGCCCTGCTCCCGGGCCGCATCCACCACCGCCTCGGCGATCGAGCGGACATGGCGCCGGGAATTGCCAGTGGCGAAAGCCATGAAATCGGTAATCGGCGTACGCCCGCTGACATCAATGATGCGCGGATCAACGGCCTTCAGGTCATCCAGTGCCGTAACCACGCAATCGCGCAGGGCCTGGGGTCGGACAGCGGTTTCAGACATGATGGGGGTTCAACCTCCCGGGCGTGATTGCCCTTGATACCTGGGGATAACCATAGCATCCACTTAAAGCCAGTTCGTGCCAGACGGCATCGGGCATCAGCCCCTGGGCCGAGTGACCGAGCGCGAGGCAGCGACGGATCGCGGTAGCGGAGATCTCCAGCCGCGACACCGCATGGAACAGCACGTATCCGGACGGCGCCACGCGCAGAGCGGCGGGATCGACGACCCGACGCGGGCGCATCCACTCATCGAGTGCCGGCGCCACCGCCGCAGTGTCTCCGCCCCGGGTCACCACCACCAGGTGCGCCAGCGACGCGAGCCGCCGCCACTCGTGCCAGCGCATCAGCCCCCGGAATGCGTCCTGCCCCATCATGAAGCAGAGCGGCCGGCGATCGCCCAGCGCGCGACGCAGGTGGTGGAGGGTGTCCACCGTGTAGGACGGTCCGGGTCGATCCAGCTCGCATCGATCCACCACCAGCCCGGGAATCCCGGCGACGGCGGTATCAAGCAGATCGGCCCTTGCCCGGGCGCCGAGACGGGGCTGGGGCCGATGCGGGGGGACGTGACCCGGCACCAGGCGAATCTCGGACAGATTGAGCGCCTCGAGCAGCTCGATCGCCGGTCGCAGGTGACCGTAGTGCACCGGGTCGAAGGTACCGCCCAGCAGCGCGACCGGCGCGCCCCGCGCGTTATTCATTCGCGGATATGCCCCTCGCCGAGGACGATGTATTTCTGCGTCGTCAGTCCCTCGAGACCGACCGGTCCGCGGGCATGGAGCTTATCGGTACTGATGCCGATCTCGGCCCCCAGGCCGTACTCGAAACCATCGGCAAACCGCGTCGAGGCATTGACCATGACCGAGCTTGAATCGACCTCGCGCAGAAAGCGCTGCGCACGGGCATGATCACGGGTAATGATGGCCTCGGTGTGCCGAGAGCTGTGGCGATCGATATGCTCAAGGGCGGCATCAATGCCGTCGACCACCGCCACCGAGAGGATCGGCGCCAGATACTCGGCATCCCAGTCATCGGCCTGCGCCGGAGTGATCCCGTCGACGATCGCACGGCTGCGCTCGCAGCCCCGCAGCTCCACGCCATGGCCGTCGAACACGGTCTTGAGTCGCGGCAGCAGGGCCGGCGCGGTAGCGGCGTCGACCAGCAGTGTCTCGAGGGTGTTACAGGTCCCGTAGCGCTGGGTCTTGGCATTGACCACCACCCGCTCGGCCATGTCCGCATCGGCGCCGGCATCGACAAAGCAGTGACAGACCCCGTGGAGGTGCTTGATCATCGGTACCGTCGCTTCCCGCATGATGCGCTCGATCAGCCCCTTGCCCCCGCGCGGGACCAGCACGTCGATGAACGCGTCGAGGGTGATCAGCGCGCCCACAGCGGCGCGATCGGTGGTGCCGACAACCTGGACGGCGGTCTCCGGCAGCCCCGCCTCGGCCAGCCCCGCGGCAATGCAGTCGGCGATCGCCCGGTTGGAGTGGAGTGCCTCGGAGCCGCCCCGCAGCACGCAGGCGTTCCCCGATTTAAGGCAGAGTGCCGCGGCATCAGCGGTCACGTTGGGGCGCGACTCGTAGATGATGCCGACCACGCCGAGCGGCACGCGCATACGCCCCACCCGGATACCACTGGGCATGGGATCGAGATGACTGACCGCGCCGACCGGATCCGGCAGTGCGGCGATCTGTTCCAGACCGGCGGCCATCGACTCGATGCGCGCGTCGGTCAGCGTCAGCCGATCGAGCAGCGCCGCATCGAGACCGCTTTCGCGACCGGCCGCCAGGTCCACCTCGTTGGCCGTGCGCAGCGCGTCGCGCTCGTGGCGCAGGCGCGCCGCGATGGCATGGAGCGCCGTATTGCGCGCGCCGCCGTCACTCGCCGCCAGGCGTCGGCCGGCGGCACGGGCGGCGCGACCGAGGCCGTGCATATAGGCATTGATATCGTTGTCAGGGCTATGGCTTTCCGCGCTCATCCATGTCTCTCTTTGCGATCCGCGGTTGCGACGCGACGCGCCGCAACGGTCGATAATTCCAGCAGTTCGTCCCAGGGCCGTCCCGGCTCCGCGCCCTTGATCACCCGATCGACCCGCGCCGCCCGGCCGAGCAATCGCGCCCAGACACCCGCCGGCGTGGCGCGAGCGACCGTCTGCAGGCGGCCCTGGCGGTTTTTCCAGATCCGGTGCCGGCCCATTACCGCGGCGGCGCGCTCACCCCCCGCCATGGAGGCCTGCAGATCGGCCAGCACGCGAATATCCCGGGCGACACCCCAGAGTACCAGCACCGGTTCCTCTCCTTCGGTGCGCAGACGACGGAGAATACGCAGCGTGCGCACCGGATCCCCCGCCAGCATCGCCTCGGGCAAATCAAAAACGGCGAACCGGGCGCTGTCGCTGACAGCATCCCGCGCCATCTCCTCGCTGATCGGACCGCCATCGGCGAGCAGGGCGAGCTTCTCGATCTCCTGGGCCAGTGCCAGCAGATTGCCCTCGTTGCGCTCGGCCATCACCGCCGCAGTCTCGGCATCCAGCTGCATTCCGTGCTCGCGCGCGCGGCGCCGGGCCCAGCCACCGAGTTCGCTGCGCCGCAGCGGCCAGGCGTAGGCCATCACACCGGCACTGGCGATCGCCTTCGCCCACGCTGACTGGCGCTGGGCGGTCTCAAGGCGACCGGTGACCACGATGAGGATATGCCCGGGATCAGGCGCGTTGGCACGCGCCTTTAGCGCAGCGCTGCCGTCACGACCCGGCTTGCCACCCGGCAGGCGCAGCTCGATGAGGCGACGCTCGGTGAATAGCGACAGATTGTCCGTGGCGGCGGCCAGTCGCTGCCAGTCGAAACCCTGGTCAACGTGCAGCACCTCCCGCTCGTCGAATCCCGACTGCCGGGCGCGCCGGCGGAGACGATCGAGCGCCTCCTCAATGAGTAACGGCTCCTCGCCCGCGATCAGGTAAATCGGGGCGAGATCGCGATCGATACGGCCGGGGAGTTCGTCGAAGCGGACCTCGGGCATGGCTACACTCGCCTACAAACGCCGCCCGATCCGGGAGAGCAACAGCTGCAGGGCATCGTCCTGCAGATCTCGACGCAGGCTCTCCTCTTCGGCATCCCGACCCTGGAGGTCATCGTTGGCCGCAAAGCTCGCGGAGCTGCGTACGGTCTGACGGGCCAGGGTTGCCTGCTCGGGACCGGCCTTACCGCCGGCCTCCAGGCTGAAGCGAATGCGATAGCGCAGCTCGTACTCACTGGCCAGACCGTCGGCATCGGTGGCGACCGTCCGTCGACGACTCGACACCGCCATGATGTTGATCACCGCCCGGGCATCGATCGCATCGTTGACCACAACCGCGTCCAGGTCCCGCAGCCGCTCGGCAAGCCGATCGCGGAAGCGATTGCCGACATCCCCCTCGATCGCCACCGGAACGCCCTCGAAGCCGCCGCCCCCGGCACCTCGCAGCTGCCAGCCACAGGCGGCAATGCCGAGCGCCAGTGCAGCCACGAAGACGACACGGACCAGCGACATTACCCGGCGACCACGTTCACCAGGCGACCCGGCACGACGATGACCTTGCGCACCGTCAGCCCGTCAATGAAACGCTGCACGTTCTCATCGGCCATCGCCTGCTCGCGAATCGTCGCCTCATCCGCGTTTGTCGAGACCGCGATGCGGCCGCGGAGCTTGCCGTTGACCTGAATGACGAGTTCGACCTCGTTACGGACCCGGGCGGACTCGTCGATCGCCGGCCAGGGCTGATCAACCGCCGCCCCGTCACGGCCAAGATCGCTCCACAGGGCGTGGCTGAGATGCGGCGTAACGGGCTGCAGCATCAGCACCACCGCCTCGAGCACCTCCTGACGAACACCCCGGGCTACCGCGCCTTGCGTTGTATAACGCCCGAGGGCATTGCAGAGCTCCATGATCGCGGCGATGGCGGTATTGAAGGTGTAGCGACGACCCATGTCGTCACCCACCTTGGCGATGGTTTCGTGGAGCTTGCGACGCAGTGCCACGCCCTCATCGTCGAGCCCCTCAGTGCGGGGCACGGGGACCGACCCGGCACCGACATGGTCGTAGACCATACCGTGCAGTCGACGCAGGAACCGGGCGGCGCCCTCGACTCCCGTGTCCTGCCACTCCAGCGCCTGGTCGGGCGGCGCGGCGAACATGGTGAAAAGCCGCAGCGTGTCGGCGCCAAAGCGCTGGACGAGGCTTTCCGGATCCTCGCCGTTGTTCTTCGACTTGGACATGGTCGTCCAGCCGGTGGAGACCAGATCAGCACCGTCGCTGCGGCGAGTGGCCCGCAGAATTCGCCCCTTGCCATCGCGCTCGACATCGACCTCGCCCGGGGCGACCCACTCGCGACCGCCCGCTTCGCTGTCGTGATAGAACGCCTCTGCGAGCACCATGCCCTGGCAGAGCAGGTTGGTCGCAGGCTCGTCGCTGCCGATATAGCCGAGGTCGCGCATCAGCTTGTGCCAGAAACGGAAATACAGCAGGTGCATCACGGCATGCTCGATGCCACCGATGTACTGGTTGACCGGCAGCCAGTAGTCGGCGCGCTCATCGAGCATCGCCTCGGCATCGGGGCTGCAGTAGCGGGCGTAGTACCAGGACGACTCGACGAACGTATCGAAGGTATCGGTCTCGCGCTCGGCCGCCCCGCCGCAGCGCGGGCAGGCGACCTGGCGCCAGTCGGCATCCGTTCGGAGCGGCGACTGCACCCCGGTAAAGGCGACGTTTTCCGGGAGTGTCACCGGCAGATCATCCTCCGGTACCGGAACGGCGCCGCAGTCCGGGCAGTGGATGACGGGGATAGGGCATCCCCAGTAACGCTGCCGTGAGACACCCCAGTCACGCAGCCGGTAATTGGTGGTGCGCCGGCCGATGCCCTGTGCCTCGAGATGCGCGGCGATGGCCTCGAAGGCGGTGTCGAAATCCATGCCGGTGTAAGCACCGGCATCAACGGTGATCAGATCGTCCTTTACCGTCCAGGGCTCGGCCTGCACATCGACGTCACTGCCATCGGCGGGCCCCACGGCCTGGCGAATCGGCAAGCCGAAGCGCGTCGCGAATTCGTGGTCGCGGCCGTCGTGCCCCGGCACCGCCATGATCGCGCCGGTGCCGTAGCCCATGAGAACGAAATTGGCGACCCAGACCGGGATGCGTTCGCCGGAGAGCGGATTGATCGCCTCGACGCCCAGCGGCATGCCCTTTTTCTGGAGCTTCTCCATGGCCTCTTCGGTGACCGCTCCCTGGCGAATCTCCTCGAGGAAGGTGGCAACCGCCGCATCCTGCCGACCGGCCTCGAGCGCCAGCGGGTGATCGGCGGCCACCGCCATGTACGTCACGGCGTAAAGGGTGTCCGGACGGGTGGTGTACACCCGTAGCGGATCGCCGCCCCGGGCGAGGGCGAAATCCAGCTCGACGCCCTGCGAGCGGCCGATCCAGTTGCGCTGCATGGTCTTGACGGCATCCGGCCAGCCCGGGAGGGCATCGAGGCCATCCAGCAGCTCATCGGCGTAATCGGTGATGCGCAGGAACCACTGCGGGATCTCGCGGCGCTCGACAATGGCTCCGGACCGCCAGCCACGGCCGTCCACGACCTGTTCGTTGGCCAGTACGGTCTGATCCACCGGATCCCAGTTCACCACCGCGCTGGCCCGGTACACCAGGTTCCTGTCGAGCAGCCGGGTGAACATCTGCTGTTCCCAGCGGTAGTAGGACGGATCGCAGGTGGTGACCTCCCGCGTCCAGTCATAGCCATAGCCCATGCGCTGCAACTGCCGGCGCATGTGGTCAATATTCTGATAGGTCCACTCCGCCGGCGGCACGCCATGCTTGATGGCGGCATTCTCGGCCGGCAGACCGAACGCGTCCCACCCCATCGGCTGGAGCACGTTGCGCCCCTGCATGCGCTGGTAGCGACTGATAACGTCACCGATGGTGTAGTTGCGGACATGCCCCATGTGCAGCCGCCCGCTCGGGTACGGCAGCATCGACAGGCAGTAGAAGGTCTCGCGCGACGGGTCTTCCACGACCCGGAAACAGCCTTCGTTGTCCCAGTAGGCCTGCGCGTCGGCCTCTAGGCGGGCGGGATTGTATTGCTTTTCCATAGGGCGGCAGGATACCCCGCCGCCGGGTGGAATTGCACCTGCCGTTAGCGACCCGACTGGCGCGCGGCACGCTCGAAACGGCTGCCGTGGCACTTCGGACACGGCGGGATATGACCGCTGCGCTTGAAATGCAGGACCTCGCCGCAGTCACGACAGACAAGCGCTCCGGGCCCGGTCACCTCGCCGGTGTGATAACGCCGTGCCGCCTGCAGTTCGCGGTCAAGGGTCTGCCACTGCAGCCGCGTCCGGTCGGCCACCGATGCGAAACGATCCCAGATCCAGTTCTCTACCAGCTGCAGATCCATGTACAGCCAGTCGGAGTAGTTTCCGCGCGCCTTGTCGACGTACTCCGCCGCATCCTCGAGGTCGCGCTGCAGCCAGCCGGCTACCCGGTCGGCCTCGTCGCGGCTCAGCTCCCCCAGCGCGACGCTGCGCTCGCGCACGGCATCCAGCGCCTCGTGGAAACCCTGCTCCACCGCCTCGCCGGTGGTCTCCATGCGCTCGCGAAGGCGCTCGAGCATACGCTCGTAGCCGTGGACCTCGTGTTCACGCTGTTGCTCGTTATCGGTCATTGCCCTCACTCCCCGCTGGCGTTTTCGTTCAGTCTACCGCCTTGTCATCACCCGCCGCGACCCGGTCGCCGCCAGCCCCCGGTCAGCCACAGGCCAGCGATGCCGATCATCGACAGCGCCGCCATCGGCCAGTCACGCCAGCGTACGTACGGCGTCGTACCCGCACGGGGCTGAACCGTGGCGGAGAGAATGGCGGATTCGAACAGGGGGCCGGCCTGACGGACTGCGCCGCGCGAGTCGATAAACGCCGATACCCCGGTGTTGGTCGCGCGGATCATCTCCCGACCGGTCTCGAGCGCCCGCATCCGCGCCATCTGGAGATGCTGCCAGGGCGCTGTCGAGGCGCCGAACCAGGCATCGTTGCTGACATTGAGCAGAAGATCGGCCGCGGGCAGTGTATCCGCCACCTCGGCGCCGAAGGTCACCTCGTAGCAGATACTCACGCCGAGGTCATGCCCCGCCGCCCGCAGTGGCGCGGCGGACTGTCCGGCACTGAAGTCACCCAGCGGCGTGCCGACGAAATCCAGAACACCGCCGGCGATATCGCGGAACGGCACATACTCCCCAAATGGCACGAGATGGCGTTTCTCGTAGAACTGCGGCGGGTCACCCGGCACCACCACGGCGTTGTAACGGTTCTCGTCACGGGCCACGGGGGCACCAATCACTAGGCTGCTGCCGGCATCCGCGGCCTCGCGGGCAAGCGGATCAATCCACCGCGTGGCCTGCTGGTAGAACACCGGCAGTGCCGTCTCCGGCCAGACGATCAGGTCATCACCGAACCGGTCGCGGGTCATCTGCAGGTATTCGCCCAGGATGGCGCCGCGCTCGTCCGGGTCCCACTTGCGCGCCTGGCCGATGTTGCCCTGGAGGATGGAGACCGAAAGCGGTTCGTCGATCGGCACCGTCCAGTCACGGTCGAGGGCGAGCCCGACCGACACCGTGGCAAGCGCGATGCCGAGCGCCAGCGCGAACCGTCGGGTCCCCGGCTGCGCCAGCCAGGCGGCAATCGCGCCCGCGGTCATCACAACGGCGAGACTCACGCCAACCACCCCGAACACCGGCGCCAGATGGGCCAGCGGAGTATCGATCTGGGTATACCCGAGGCTCAGCCAGGTGGCGCCGGTCGCAAGCCAGCTGCGAATCCATTCGACCCCGATCCAGGCAAGCGGCAGGGCCAGCAGCGGCGTACGCAGCCGGTTGCCGCCACCGACCCACCAGCCGGAGACGAGGGCAATCATGGGGATCAAGGCAAACAAGGCGACCAGCACGGCGGTGGCCACCACCCCCGCAAGCGGACCGCCGCCGTAATCGGCAATGCTGTGATAGATCCAGTAGACACCGGCGCCGGCGTAGCCAAGACCGAAGACGTAACCGGTCGCCAGCGCGCCGCGGAGCGTACCGATGGTCGTGAGGCGGCTGAAGATGATGGCGAGGGCGGCGACGGGTGCCAGGGCCTGGCCAAAGGGGGCAAACCCGAGCGCCAGCAGGGCCCCTGCCACCAGGGCCAGCGGCAGGTTGATCAGTCGGCGCATGCCGCGTCGGGGGTCACCATCAGTAGATGCAGACGGCGGCTGTCAGCCCGCACGACATCGAAGCGCAGGCCCTCAATCACGAGATTCTCGCCGCGCTGCGGGACATGACCGAAGGCGTTCGCCACTACGCCACCGATGGTATCGAATTCCTCGTCACTGAAATCGGTGCGAAAATGTTCGTTGAACGCATCGATGGGAGTCAGCGCCTTGACCACGGTCTGGCCATCGTCGGTGCGGTTGAGGATCCAGGCATCGTCATCCAGATCGTGCTCGTCATCGATCTCGCCGACGATCTGCTCGATGACGTCCTCGATGGTGACAATCCCCGCGAGTCCGCCGTATTCATCGACCACGATCGCGAGATGGTTACGGCTTTCCTGGAAGAGCTTCAGCAGCGCATCGAGGCGCTTACTCTCGGGGACGAAGAGCGCGGGGCGAAGCAGCTCGCGGAGCTGGAACTCCCGCTGGTGCTGTGGATCGAGATAGGGCAGCAGGTCTTTGGCGATCAGAATGCCGATCACATCGTCGCGATTGTCACCGGTGACCGGGAAGCGCGAGTGGCCGCTGTCGATGATCGCCGGTAGCAGCTCCCAGACCGACTCCGAGCGTCGCAGCAGCGAGACCTTGGAGCGCGGGATCATTACGTCGCGAACCTGCAATTCGGCGACATGCAGAACGCCCTCGCACATCGACAGGGCATCGGCATCGAGAATGGCCCGCTGCTGAGCGGACCGGAGCATCGTCACCAGGCTCTCGCGGTCGTGCGGCTCCTGCCCGCCGAGTGCACGACCGATGCGCATCAGCCAGGTGTCCTGCCCCGTATTTCCGGCCTGTTCGTCGCTCATGCCAGCGGTTGCTCTGTCTGATAGGGGTCGTCGTAACCCAACTGCGCCATGATGCCGCGCTCTTCCGCCTCCATTGCTTCCGCTTCTACGCTATCCATGTGATCGAAGCCAAGCAAGTGAAGCACTCCGTGAATGGTGAGATGCGCCCAGTGGGCCTCGGCCGTCTTACCCTGCTCCCGGGCCTCGCGATGGACAACCGGCGCACAGATCGCCAGGTCACCGAGCAATGGCAGTGTCACGCCAACCGGCAGCGCCGCGGGAAAAGACAGCACGTTGGTCGGCTGATCGCGACCCCGATAGTCGCGGTTGAGGGTCTGGCTCTCCGGCGCGTCGATCAGACGGATCGCCACCTCCCAGTCGTCACGCCGCCCCGCCAGCGCCGTGGCGACCCAGTGTTCGAAGGCCCGGTCATCCGGCACCCATTCGTCGGTGACGCACTGGAGGTCGAGATCGCCCATGTCGGTTCAGTCGCTTCGGGAATCGCCGGCATGGCGATCGTAGGCGCGAACGATACGTTGAACCAGGTCGTGGCGAACGACATCCCGGGCGCTGAAGAAGGTAAAACTGACGCCGCTGACCTCGTGGAGCACGTCGATCGCATCGCGCAGTCCGGATGTCTTGCCGGCGGGCAGATCGATCTGCGTGACGTCGCCGGTGACCACGGCCGTGGATCCGAAACCGAGACGGGTCAGGAACATTTTCATCTGCTCGACGGTGGTGTTCTGCGCCTCGTCGAGAATGATGAACGCCCCGTTGAGAGTCCGGCCCCGCATATAGGCAAGGGGGGCCACCTCGATGACGTTGCGCTCGATAAGCTTGTTGACGCGCTCGAAGCCGAGCATCTCGAAGAGCGCGTCATAGAGGGGGCGGAGATAGGGGTCGACCTTTTGCGCCAGGTCACCGGGCAGAAACCCGAGACGCTCGCCGGCCTCGACCGCAGGGCGCACCAGCACGAGGCGCTCGACACGATCCTGCTGGAGCGCCTCCACCGCGCAGGCCACCGCCAGATAGGTCTTGCCGGTTCCGGCCGGGCCAATGCCGAAGGTCAGGTCGCAGCGCTGGATGGCGGACAGGTAGCCGCGCTGGTTGGGGCCACGACCGCGGATCAGTCCCTTCCGGGTGGGGATCGAGACGTCGTCATCGCCCGCCGGACTGCCGCCGGCATCGTCGTCCTCGGCCTCGGCCTCCGCCTCGGCAGTGCGCAGCTGCAGATGCACCTGCTCGGCCCCGATCGCCTCCCGGGGTGTCTGCCGATACAGGGCCCGAACGACATCGCGGGCCACATCCGTCGCCGCCTCATCACCAGTGATGCGGAAACGGTGGCCGCGGTTCTCGATCTCCACACCCAGCCGACGTTCCAGCTGCCGCAGATTCTCGTCGAACTGGCCACAAAGGTTGGCCAGGCGCTCGTTATCCGCCGGGGCCAGCGTGAAATCCACCGTCTCGGCCGCTCCTCGCCCGTTCAAGCGGATGCCACCGCCAGCTCCGGCTCCAGGCGGGTGTCGAGGTCGATCAACTCGCCGCGCAGTGAGTGCGCCAGCGCCTCGGTGATGCGAACGTTCACAAACCGGCCGATGAGCCGGCGATTGCCGGGGAAGTTAACCACCCGGTTATTCTGCGTCCGGCCCTTGAGTTCGTCGTCACTCTTGCGTGAAACGCCGTCGACGAGCACCGACTCGACCCGTCCGACCATCGACGCGCTAATCGCCTGCGCGTTGTCGTCGAGCTTTGCCTGGAGGCGCTGCAGTCGGGCCTTTTTGGCCTCCGCCGAGGTCGCATCGGGCAGCTGCGCCGCCGGCGTGCCCGGCCGCCGCGAGAAGATGAAGCTGAACGACTGATCAAAGCCCACCTGCTCGACCAGATCCATGGTGGCCTCGAAATCGCGATCCATCTCGCCGGGAAAGCCGATAATGAAATCCGACGACAGCGTAATATCCGGGCGCGCCGTCTTCAGACGTGCCACCAGGTCGAGGAAGTGATCCCGGCCGTGGTTGCGCTTCATCAGCGCGAGAACATTGTCCGATCCGCTCTGGACGGGCAGATGCAGGTGGTTCACCAGCTCCGGGACCTGTGCATAGGCATCGACCAGGGCCTGGTTGAAGTCAAGCGGGTGGGAGGTGGTAAAGCGGATGCGGTCGATGCCGTCAATGGCGGCAACATAGTGGATCAGCAGCGCCAGATCCGCGGCCTCGCCTTCCGGACCCTCGGCGGCATAGCCGTTGACGTTCTGCCCCAGCAGCGTCACCTCGCGCACCCCCTGTTCGGCGAGCTCGGCGCATTCCGCGAGAACGTCCTCGAACGGGCGGCTGATCTCCTCGCCGCGGGTGTAGGGCACCACGCAGAAACTGCAGTACTTGCTGCAGCCCTCCATGATCGAGACAAAGGCCGTCGGCCCCTCGGCGCGCGCCTCCGGCAGCCGGTCGAACTTCTCGATCTCGGGGAAGCTGACATCCACCACCGCGCGCCCGGTATCACGCGCCCGGGTCACCATATCCGGCAGACGATGCAGTGTCTGTGGGCCGAAGACCAGGTCCACGAACGGCGCCCGCTCGACGATGGCCGCCCCCTCCTGGCTGGCCACGCACCCCCCGACGCCGATCAGAAGATCCGGATGGTCCTCTTTGAGTGCCCGCCACCGGCCCAACTCGGAGAACACCTTTTCCTGCGCCTTTTCGCGGATCGAGCAGGTGTTAAGAAGGATGATGTCCGCCGCTTCCGGCGTTTTCACCCGCTCGTAGTCCCCCTCGGCCGCGAGAATATCCACCATCTTGATCGAGTCATACTCGTTCATCTGGCAGCCGTGGGTGCGCACATAAACTCTCTGTGTCATGGGGTCAGAATACTATCGCCCATAGTGATCCTCAATGCGCACGATATCGTCTTCACCCAGATAGCTGCCGGACTGCACCTCCACCAGCTCCAGGGGGATCATGCCGGGGTTTTCAAGCCGGTGAACGGTGCCTAGCGGGATGTAGGTGGACTGATCCTCACCAAGCAGGAAGACCTCGTCGCCACGGGTCACGCGGGCGGTGCCACGAACCACTACCCAGTGCTCGGCGCGGTGGTGGTGCATCTGCAGCGAGAGGCGGGATCCCGGCGTGACGACTATGCGCTTGACCTGGAATCGCTCCGAGCGCACCAGGCCCTCGTAGCTGCCCCACGGACGATGAACCTGACGGTGCTCGAGTGCCTCGGGTCGGCCATCATCCTGCAATCGCCGAACGATCTGCTTGACCGAGTGGACCTGATCGCGAGGGGCCACCAGCACCGAGTCGGCGGTCTCGACCACCACGTGATCTTCGAGCCCCACCGTCGCGACCAGCCGACTCTCGGCGCGCACATAGTTGTTGTGGCTGTCCTCGGCCATAACGTCACCGAGCAGCACATTCCCGGCGGCATCGCGCTCGACGGCGTCCATCAGCGTTGCCCACGATCCCAGGTCGTTCCAGTCGGCATCGAGCGGCAGGGTCACGGCCGCGTCGGTCTGCTCCATGACCGCGTAGTCGATGGAATCCGCTGGACAGCGCTCGAAGGCGGCCTCGTTCAGGCGCACGAAGTCCATGTCCTGCTCGGCCGCCCCGATCGCCGCCTCGCAGGCCTCGAGGATAGCCGGCGCATGGCGCTTGAGGGCGTCGAGATAACGCGAGGCACGCATCACGAACATCCCCGAGTTCCAGTAGAACCGGCCGCTGTCCACATACGTCCGTGCGGTCTCGGCATCGGGCTTTTCGACAAAGCGCCGCACCCGGCGCGCCGGCCCGCCGTTCACCGGCTCGCCCGCCTCGATATAGCCGTAACCGGTCTCGGGACAGGTGGGGACCACGCCGAAGGTGACCAGTCCACCGTCCCGGGCGGCCTCGATCGCGTCGACCACGGCCGCGCGCAGGTGCGCCGGCTGGCCTACCAGGTGATCGGCCGGGAATACCGCCAGGATCGCATCCGACGATGCGCGCAGCGCCTGTAGTGCCGCCACGGCCACGGCCGGAGCCGTGTTGCGGCCCACTGGCTCGAGCAGGATCTGCGCGCTACCGAGCGGATTGTCCCGAAGCTGCTCGGCGACCAGGAAACGATGCGACTGGTTACAGATCACCATCGGCGAACCCAGACCGGGGATGCCCTCAAGGCGCTCGAGCGTCTGCTGCACCAGCGTCCGGCCGCCGGCGGCCACGTCCAGGAACTGCTTGGGATAGGTCTCGCGCGACAGCGGCCAGAGACGCGAACCGATGCCACCGGAGAGGATGACCGGGAGAACGGGCAGTTCGGCGGTCGGTTCGCTCATGCCTTCGCTCCCGCCTCGCCCGGCGTTACCGGCGGACGGCCGATGGCGTGGTACTGGAACCCGAGGCGCGCCAGCACCGCCGGGTCATAGATATTGCGGCCATCGAAGATCACGGCGTCGGCAAGGTGACTGCGGATCAACTCGAAGTCGGGACTGCGGAACAGATTCCACTCGGTCATGACCACCAGCGCATCGCAGCCCTCAAGGGCGGCTTCCGGGCTGTCGCACAGGGTCAGGCCGGCACGATCGCCATACAGCCGCCGCGTCTCGTCCATCGCCTTCGGATCGAACGCCTGCACGGAGGCACCGGCCTCCCAGAGCGACTCCATCAGGCGCCGACTGGCGGCCTCACGCATGTCATCGGTGTTGGGCTTGAACGACAGGCCCCAGAGCGCGAAACGCCGGCCGGCCAGATCGCCCCGGTAATGCTCGCGAATACGGTTGAAAAGGTAATGCTTCTGGCGGTCGTTGACCTCCTCCACCGCCTGCAGCAGCTGCGGGACGTAGTCGACATCGTGCGCGGTCCGCGCCAGGGCCTTGACGTCCTTGGGGAAACACGAGCCGCCGTAGCCGGCGCCGGGATAGATAAAGTGATAGCCAATCCGAGGATCGGCACCGATGCCGATGCGCACGCGCTCGATGTCTGCGCCGACGCGATCGGCGATATTGGCGAGCTCGTTCATGAAACTGATCTTGGTCGCGAGCATGGCGTTGGCGGCGTACTTGGTCAGCTCCGCCGAACGCACATCCATGCTGATCAACCGGTCGTGATTGCGGTTGAACGGCGCATAGAGGGCATGGAGCTGTTCGCGCGAATAGGCGTCGTCACAACCCACGATGACCCGCTCGGGTTTCATGAAGTCGTTGATCGCCGCCCCCTCCTTGAGGAACTCGGGGTTGGAAACCACCGAGTAGGAGGTGGTGACGCCGCGCTGCTGCAGCCGGCGATCCACCGCCTCGCGGACACGGTCTGCCGTGCCCACCGGAACAGTGGATTTGTCGACGATGATCCGGTGGCTCTCCATTGATGTCGCGATCGTGTCCGCCACCGTAAGCACATGGCGCAGATCGGCCGATCCATCCTCGTCGGACGGCGTCCCCACGGCGATAAACTGAAAATCGCCATGCTCGACCGCCATCGCGGCATCGGTGGTAAAACGCAGGCGCCCGGCATCGCGATTGCGGATGACCATGGCCTCGAGGCCCGGCTCGAAGATGGGCATCTCGCCACGGTTGAGTTGTTCGATCTTGTCGGCGTCGACGTCGACACAGATCACGTCATTGCCCACCTCGGCGAAACAGGCCCCGGTGACGAGGCCGACATAGCCGGTGCCGAAAATACTGACTCGCATCCCTGCCTCCGCGTGATCAGTTGGTGTGCGCGGCGGCTTCCAGAGCCACCTGCATCATTTCCTGGAAGCTGTTCTGGCGCTCATCGGCACTGGTGGATGCCCCGGTCACGACATGATCGCTGACCGTCAGCACGCTGACCGCCCGCTTGCCGGTTTCGGCCGCTACACCATAGAGCCCGGCGGCCTCCATCTCCACGGCAAGGATGCCGTGGGCCTTCAGCGTGTCGAAGAAGTTCGCCCGCGGGTTGTAGAAGAGCTCCGAAGAAAAGACATTACCGACGCGAGGCGTGGCGCCGGCGGCACGCGCCGCATTGACTGTCGCCTCGAGCAGGCCGTAGTCGGCGATCGCCGCGAAATCGTCGCCATCCAGGCGGGTGCGATTGACGCTCGAGTCAGTGGACGCGCCCATCGCCACAATGATGTCCCGCACCTTCACCGCCGGGCTGATACCACCGCAGGTCCCGACACGGATAATCTTCTCCACCTCGTACTGGGTGTAGAGCTCGAAGGCGTAGATCGACATCGACGGAATGCCCATCCCCGAGCCCATGACCGAGACCGGCGTATCGCCATAGCGTCCCGTGTAGCCAAGCATGTTGCGGGTGTTGGTGACTTCGCGGACATCGTCGAGGTAGTTGTCGGCGATGACCTTCGCGCGCAGGGGATCACCCGGCATGAGGACGGTGTCGGCAAAATCGCCTGGCTCGGCACTGATATGCGGGGTCGCCATGGGGTTCGCTCCTTTGCGATTGCGTGAATATTAAAACCTTGAAACTGTACCCACCCCGCCGGCGACTGGCCAGCCATTAGCGCCGGTGAATGTACATTCAGGTCGCAGTCGCGGCAGAATGCGGGTTGATTTACAGGGAGCCCATCATGCCCGATTCCGGCCCTCTGGCCCTGTTTGATATGGATGGAACGCTGACTCGACGGGATACGCTCAGCGACCTGTTGCTCAGGCAGTTCGGTGTCACGCGCTGCCTCGCCGCGAGTGTGAGTCTTGCCCCGTCGCTGCTGGGCGTGCCGGTGGGCGCCGTCCATCGCGATCACGCCAAAGTCCATCTGCTACGCCACTTCTTCGGCGGGATGGCGGACGAGACGTTCCGGGCCATCGGCCGGGACTACGCGCTCAATCACCTCGATTCGCTACTCCGACCCCTGGCCCGGGAGCGACTCGACTGGCACCGCCAGGCCGGCCATCGGGTGGTGGTCATATCGGCATCCATCAGCGAATGGCTGCGGCCCTGGACCGACTCCCTCGGCATCGAGCTGCTGGCAACACACATGGAGCGCCGCAACGGTCGGCTCACCGGCGATCTGGCGGGCCGCAACTGTCGCGGCCCGGAGAAAGTCGAGCGCCTGCGGGCATTGCTCGACCCCGCCGAGTATCATCCGATCTATGCCTACGGCGACACCGCGGGGGACACCGAGATGCTGGCACTGGCCGATCACGCAACCTACCGGGGACTGCGCTGAGATGGCGGCCGACGCCGAGCGCCTGACAATCCCCGCCCTCCTCCGAACGGCACCGGGGAGCGCGCAGAAGGCCGCTTTGATCGCTTATACGGCCAAAGGGCCGGTGACCCTTGAGCGGCAGCGCCTGCTGGCCATGGCCGAGGCCCATGCACAGACCCTGGGCGATGCCGGGATCGGTCGCGGCGACCGGGTGCTGATTCAGGCGCCCAACGGCGTCGAGTGGATCGTCATCGCCCTCGCCACCCTGATGCACGGGGCCGTCCTGGTCCCGGTGGACGCCCAGATGGGCCGCGAAGACCTCGCCCACGTCATCGCCGACGCCGATCCGGCACGGATCTACATCACCCGGGCGCTGCGCGCCGCCCTGCCGGAACCATCGCCCACGGCGCCCGTCATCGAGATCGACTCACTGTCGCTGACAGTGACGGACGATGAGCCTGCCGACTCGGCGCCGCGCGACGACCCCGATGCCGCCGACATTGCCACCCTGTTCTACACCTCGGGGACAACCGGCCCACCGAAGGGCGTGCCGCTCACCCACGCCAATCTGGTCAGCAACGTTCGCGCCCTGCTCGAAGAGCGTATCGCCGGGCCGGAAGACCGGGTGCTGTTACCCCTGCCGCTGCATCACGTCTATCCGTTCAGCGTCGGGCTACTCACGGTGATGGGCACTGGCGCGACGCTGATCCTGCCGCGCTCACTGGTGGGCCCGCGCATCGCCGAGGCCCTGCGGGCGGGCCGCGCGACCATCCTGCTCGGCGTCCCGCGGCTCTACGAAGCGCTGTGGAGTCGGCTCGAGGCACGCCTGGGCGGCCAGCAGCCCTGGCGGCAACGGCTCTTCCATGCCAGCGTCGACACCTGCCAGCGGCTCCAGGCACGTCTCGGCTGGCCGATCGGGCGTTGGCTGTTCCGACCGGTCATGAAGCGCCTCGCACCCTCGTTGCGCCTGGCGGTGAACGGCGGTGCGGCACTGGATCCGACCATTGCCCGACGTCTTCAGGGCCTGGGCTGGAGGCTCGCGAGTGGCTACGGCCTGACCGAGACGGCACCGATCCTCACCCTCAACGCCCCGGGCGATGGACGACTCGAGACCGCGGGTCGCCCGCTGCCCGGCGTGTCGCTGCGCATTGTCGATGGCGAGGTTCGTGCCCGGGGCCCGAACGTCTTCACCGGTTACCGGCATAGCGTTGTACCCAACGACGAAATCTTCGACGCCGAGGGCTGGTTCCGCACCGGGGATGGTGGCCAGATCGACGATGACGGTTACCTGCATCTCAGCGGTCGACTCTCATCCACCGTCGTGCTCTCGGGCGGTGAGAACATCGACCCGGAACGTATCGAGCGGGTGTTGAACGCCCAGCCGGCCATCCGCGAGGCGGGGGTCCTGGCGCGCGACGGTCGGCTCGCCGCCGTGATCGTGGCCGCCGACACGGATGATTCGCCGGACGCACGGCAAGAGCGAGTCAATGCCGCGCTCCGTGCCGCCCGGGCCGATCTCCCGGCCCATCACGCGGTGGGCGAGATCCGGCTGAGCGTCGATCCCCTGCCCCGGACCCGCCTTGGCAAACTGCGCCGTCCCCACCTGGCGACGCTTTTCGACAGCCTCGGCGAAGAGCAGCCAGAGACACTCCAGGCACCGATCGACGCCGAAGCCATGGCGCCGGAGGACCAGGCCCTGCTGGCCGACGAGGCGGCCCTGGCCACCTGGGAGTATCTTGCCGAGCGTTTCGCGAACAAACGGCTCACTCCGGACAGCCGACTCCATCAGGACCTGGGGCTCGACTCCCTCGGCTGGATGGATCTGGGCCTGGGACTGCGCGATCAGGCCGGGATCGAGCTCGACGATGCCGCCATCGGCCGGGTGGAGACCGTGCGTGACCTCCTCCAGGAGGTGATTCAGGCCGACCCCGCCGCGATCGCGGGTACCGGGGAGGGACCGACAACGCTGATCGAGCAGCTGGCCGCACCGGAGGCACTGCTCGATGAGTCATCAAAGCAACTGCTGACGCCCCGCGGCCCGTTCCGCTACGCTACGGCCAGGCTGGCCCTGGGTGGCTGCCGGGCCATCAATCGGCGCTTCGCGCATATCGAGGTCGAGGGGGAGTGGCCGCAGAACGGTCCGTTCCTCATCACGCCCCGGCATATCAGCGCCTACGACCCCGTCGCCCTCACCGACAGCCTGACCCGCCGCCAGATCGAGCCGCTGTTCTGGGCCGGGTGGACGGGGCTGTTGTTTTCGTCGGCCCTGCGCCGGGGCTTCAGCCATATCGCGCGGATTCTGCCCATCGATCCGGGGGCAGCACCGCAACGGAGCCTGGCGCTGGCCACCGCGACGCTGCAACGCGGCCATTCCCTGGTCTGGTTCCCGGAGGGACAGCGCGGCCGGGATGGCGAGCTACAACCCCTGCGCCCGGGCATCGGCCTCCTGCTCGCGGCGCATCCCGTCCCAGTGGTGCCGGTCTGGATCGACGGGACGGACTCGGTGCTGCCCGTCGGTCAGCTCATCCCGCAGCGGGGCACCATCCGAATTCGCATCGGCGAGCCGCTGTTACCCGAGGATTACGGCGAGGACAGCCGGGTGATCGTTGACTCGGTCAGTCAGGCAATGGCGGCACTGGGGCCGAGCACTACGGCGTCAGACCCGGTTGGCGGAAGTCAGGCGGAGGGCGCAGACGCTGGCGATGGCGCCGCCGAGACGCAGTAGTGGAGAGCTACCGTCTTGGTAGACTATGCCCCGTGGTCCCTGGGTAAGTCTGTGTTCCAGGGCCGGATACGGCTCAGCTGATCGGCCAGCGCTTCCTCCGTCACTTCAGTGTCGTACGCCGCCTGCGCCCGGAGCCAGTAACCATTGCTCAACCCGAAGAACCGACACAGTCGCAAATCGGTGTCGGCCGTTACGGAGCGTTTTCCCGCAATGATCTGCCCGATACGCTGCGCCGGCACGCCGATTTCCCTGGCGAGGCGAAACTGAGAGAGCCCCATAGGGTCGAGGAATTCCTCCTTCAGCAACTCGCCCGGGGTTACCGGATCAATCTCGCGCATGGGGTACTCCCTAATGGTAATCGACGAGCTTATCTTTGCTCTCCGGCGGGAGGCAGGCGGAGGGCGCAGACGCTGGCGATGGCGCCGCCGAGGCCCAGTAGTAGAAAACTGCCACCCCAGGCCATCACTGTGCCCCCGCCGGCGGAGCGGATCAGGTCCAGCATTGCACCGAAGGCGGCCGGCGCCAGTGCCCCCGCGCTGAAACCCGCCAGACTGCGCCAAGCGAGAGTGACGCCGAGATAGCCGGGGCGGATACGCTCGGCGAGTGCCGTGGTGAGGATGGGCGAGTCACCCAGGCAGACGAAGGCGTAGGCCAGAGCCAGCGGGACGAGCAGGATCGGTGGGGCGACCACTAGCCATCCGATGGTGAACGAAAGCGTCGCACCAAGGAGCGCCAGCGCCACCAGCAGGGGACGTTGCCCGGTACGATCCGAGAGATGCCCCATGGAGAGCGCGGCCGTGGCGCCGAACAGGTGCAACCCGCCGCCCAGCCAGGCACCGGCGATGCTGGCCCCGGCCAGCTCGCCGCCCTTCACGGCAAAGCCGGCAGCCAGGAAGGCCGGGAGCCATGCCCACATGCCGAGCAGCTCCCAGTTATGGGCCACGTAGCCAGTAATCAGCAGCCGCGCCCCGCGGTTGCCCACCACCTCCTCGGTCAGTCGGGCACGGGGGGGCCGCTCATGGACCCGGTTGGGTAATTCGCGCAGGGCGATGACGAGGATCGCCGCGCCGGCCGTCGGTAACAGGCCGGTCAGCATAAACGCCCCCTGCCAGCCCGCCAGGCCGATCCCCACGGCCGAGAGACCCAGCGAGACGGCGTACCCCACGGAGGTAGAGGCAATCAGCCATCCCATCGCCTTGCCACGACGTTCGGTGGGCACCTCGTCGGAGAACACGATTATCAGGGGGGTATACACGCCGCCCTGGGCCAGACCGATTGCCCCGTACAGCAGCATCGCCGACCACCAGTCCGTCGCCAGGAATCCGAAGGCCGCACTGGTGATGGCGGCCGCCACCGCGGAGATTTCAACCATGCGACGGGCGCCGAAATGATCCGCCGCCCAGCCGAAGACAAATAGCGACACGGCATAGCCGGCCGTAAAGCTGGAGACGATGGCGCCGGCCGCAGCGCCACTAAGCCCCCAGGCGTCAATCAATACGGGGATGCAGGCCGCCACCGTCATGAAGGTCGCGAACAATAGGATGCGTGCGGCGCAGATGGCCTTGATGCGGTTGGATGTCAGCATTGGACGCATTGTCCCGGAAGCAAAGAAGCCCCAGGGACATCAGGGGCTTCGGAGGAATCTGCTACAAAAGAGGATGAAGTGGCGACTAGAACGGGATGTCGTCGTCGAAATCATCCACCGGCGCCGTCTGTGGAGCCGGTTCCTGACTGGCGGCCGGTGCCGGGGCACCCTGCTTCATGCCGCTGCCAGCGCCACCGCCCATGCTTCCGCCACCCATGCCGCCGCCACCGGCGCCATCGAGCATCTGCATGTCGTTCGCCACGATCTCGGTCGTGAACTTGTCCGTACCGTCCTGACCCTGCCACTTGCGGGTCTGCAGCCGGCCCTCGACGAAGATCTTCGAGCCCTTTTTCAGGTACTCACCGGAGATCTCCGCCAGCCGACCGAAGAACACGATCCGGTGCCATTCCGTCTTTTCCTGCTGCTCGCCGGTCTGGCGGTCCTTCCACTGATCGGTGGTGGCGAGTCGCGCGTTGGTAATGGCGCTTCCCGCCGCCGAATAGCGCACCTCGGGATCGGCGCCGAGATTGCCGATAAGAATGACCTTGTTGACTCCACGTGCCATGACGCTGCCTCCGTTGACTGATGGGGCGGGGTCGATGTGACCGCCGCCATGTGTTGCCACTCTACCCGTTCACGACCGCCGACCAAATGCCCGGCCGACCGGTGGTCACTGCAGGTCCATGAACCCCATGGCCTCGATCTTGAGCAGGACCTGCTGGGCGGCCTCCTCCACCGTGCAGTCGGTGGTATCGATCCGCAGCTCCGGTGTCTCGGGCGCCTCGTAGGGATCATCGATGCCGGTAAACCCGGTGATCTGACCGGCCCGCGCCTGGGCATAGAGTCCCTTGCGGTCGCGTCGTTCGCATTCCTCGAGCGGCGTCGCGACATGGATCTCGAGGAACCCGCCGTTCGCCGATTCGACCATCTCGCGCACGGCGTTGCGGGTGGCGGTGTAGGGCGCGATGGGCGCGCAGATGGCCACGCCACCGTTACGAGTGATCTCGGCCGCGACAAAACCGATGCGACGAATATTGAGATCACGATGGGCCTTGGAAAATCCCAGTTCGCTGGAAAGATGCTTGCGGACCCGGTCGCCGTCGAGCAGCGTTACCGGGCGTCCGCCCCGCTCCATCAATTTGACCATGACCGCGTTGGCGATGGTCGACTTCCCCGATCCGGATAACCCGGTAAAGAATAGCGTCAGCCCCTGCTTCGCGCGCGGCGGGAAGGTCTTGCGGAGCTCCTCGACCACCTCCGGGTAACCGAACCAGTCGGGGATCTCGAGGCCCTCGCGCATGCGCCGGCGGAATTCGGTGCCGGAGATGTTCATCACCGTCTCGGTCGACTCGTCCACCTCGTCGATCGGCGCATAGCCGGCCCGCTCCTGCACATAGACCATCATCCGGAACGGCACCATCTGGATGCCCAGCTCGTCGGCATAACGGGTCACCATCTCCTGAGCGTCGTAGGGGCCGTAGATCTCCTCGCCGTGGCTGTCCTTGCCCGGGCCGGCATGGTCACGGCCGACGATGAGATGGGTACAGCCGTAGTTGCGGCGGATAATCGCATGCCAGATCGCCTCCCGCGGTCCACCCATGCGCATTGCGAGCGGCAGCAGCGACAGCGCCGTGGTCTGCTCGGGGTATTTGTGCAGCACATGCTCATAGCAGCGCACGCGGGAGTAGTGATCGACATCGCCGGGCTTGGTCATACCCACCACCGGGTGGATCAGCAGATTGGCCTCGGCCTGGCGGGCGGCCAGGAAGGTCAGCTCGACATGGGCGCGGTGCATGGGGTTACGGGTCTGAAACGCGACGATGCGGCGCCAGCCATTGCGCCGGAAGCGCTCACGCAGCTCGGCCGGGGTCAGGCGCAGGTGCGTGAAATCGTAGTGCCCCGGCAGGTCCAGCGCCTCGATCCGACCGCCTACATAGACGGGATGGCTCTGATCGCGCAGCCAGGTGACCGCCGGATGCGCCGGATCGCGGGTGCCGAAGACCTGCTCGGCCTCGCGCTCGCGGTCGGGCCGCCAGATATCAGAGACGGTCAGGATCGCGAGGATGACGCCCTCCGGATCGCGCAGGGCCACCCGATCGCTGGTGTCGATCGCGGCCGCGAACGCCTCGCTCACGTCGAGGGTGATTGGCACCGGCCAGAGTGTGCCGTCGGCGAGCCGCATGTCGCTGACCACGCGATCGTAGTCGCGCTGATTCATGAAGCCCTCGAGGGGCGAGAAGCCCCCGTTGGCGAGGAGCTCCAGATCGCAGAGCTGGCGCTCGGTCAGGTCCCAGCTCGGATAGTCCACCGCGTCGGCCTTGACCGATTGCGCGGCCGCTTCGTCCAGCCTCAGATCCTTGAGTGTGCCGCCGTAGGGCGGGATCAGGTCCGTCATGTCGTCTCCGCTTGAGTTGTTGTTTCCTGGTACGAGGCCGGGGCACTCAGGCCGACGGCGGCCAGCAGCCACACCCCCGCCGCCAGTGCGCAAAAGATGAATACGCCGCCCACGCCATACGCGCCCTGGATGGCGCCGCCGAGAACACCACCCAGAAAGGCACCCAGGAACTGCGCCGTGGAATAGACGCCCAGCGCCGTCCCGCGCAGGCCGTCCGGTGCGAATCGAGTCAAAAGCGAGGGCAGGCTCGCTTCGAGGGTGTTAAAGCCCACGAAAAACAGCCACAACCCCAGCAGCACCGCCGGCAGGGACTGGCTGAATCCGGCCAGGATCAGATCGGCGATGATGACCAGCGCAGCGACGAACGCCAGCAGCCGATGCAGGATCCGGCGCCGCTCGCCGATACCGATCAGCGCCCCCATGCCCAGCACCGACAGCGCCAGTACCGGGATGTAGATCTTCCAGTGATCGCCGCCGGCGAACCCCAGCCGCGACTCGAGCACCACCGGCAGGACCACGAAACTCGCCGTGAGCACCAGGTGCAGGACCAGCACGCCCAGGTCCAGGCGCAGCAGATCGGGGCTGCGCAGCACGATCGGCAGCCCCCCGGCGCGGGCGTTGACCTCGGGTCGGAAGGCGACCTCGCCACCCGCCGGCACGAGGCCGTAGAGCAGGGCCACCGCCACCAGTGCCAGTCCGGCGGTCGCCCAGAAGACTCCGGCCAGTCCGGCCTGGGCGGCAATCGCCGGCCCTGCCACCAGCGCGATCATGAACGCGGCCCCGACGCTGATGCCGATGACCGCCATGGACTTGGTGCGCTGCCGATCGCGGGTCAGATCGGCGGCGAGTGCCATGACGGCGGCGGCAATCGCGCCGCAGCCCTGCAACGCCCGTCCCAGGATCACGCCATGAATGCTCTGCGCCTCGGCGGCCACGCCACTGCCGAGCGCGAAGATCAAAAGCCCGAACACGATCACCGGCCGACGCCCGATGCGATCCGAGAGCATGCCGAACGGGATCTGCAGAAGGGCCTGTGTGAGCCCGTAGGCGCCGACGGCGAGCCCGATCAACGCCGGTGTCGCCCCGGTCAGCTCGGTGCCGTAAATCGCGAAGACCGGGAGGATCAGGAACAATCCCAGCATCCGCAGGCCAAAGATCGTGGCGAGGCCCGCCGTGGCCCGACGTTCCGCCGAATTCATCGACCCGGCGCTGGATGGCTCTTTGCCGTGCACATTTTCCCCTGTCGGTCGAGTGAGTACTGGCGCGCTATACTATCAAATTGTCCGATCCGGGAAGCCCATGGACTCAATCGTCATTGAAGGCGCGCGTACCCATAACCTGCGCGACCTGCACCTCACACTGCCGCGTGGCAAGCTGATCGTCATCACCGGGCTGTCCGGTTCCGGCAAGTCGTCGCTCGCCTTCGACACCCTCTACGCCGAGGGCCAGCGGCGTTATGTCGAATCACTCTCGGCCTACGCCCGTCAGTTCCTGTCGATGATGGACAAACCCGACGTCGACCATATCGAGGGGTTGTCACCGGCGATCGCCATCGAGCAGAAGTCCACCTCCCACAACCCGCGCTCCACCGTGGGGACGGCCACCGAGATCCACGACTACCTGCGGCTTTTGTTTGCCCGCGCCGGCACGCCGCACTGTCCCACCCATGGCCATGCGCTCGAGGCGCAAACGGTAAGCGAAATGGTCGATCAGATCCTCGCCCAGCCCGACGATCGGCGCTACATGCTGCTCGCACCCCGCATCCGCGGCCGCAAGGGCGAGCAGCGCGAGGTATTCGCCGATTTGCGCAACCAGGGGTTCGTGCGGGCACGGGTGGACGGCCGGGTGGTGGATCTCGACGAACTGCCCGCGCTCGACGCCAACACCCCCCACGACATCGATGTGGTGGTCGACCGCTTCCGGATCCGGCCCGACCTGGCGATCCGGCTGGCGGATTCGGTGGAGACCTGTCTAGCGCTTGGTGACGATGTTGCGGAGCTCGCCGATATCGACGATGCCGATCACCCGCCGCTGGTATTCTCGGCGCGCTATGCCTGCCCCGAGTGCGGCTACGCCATCGCCGAGCTGGAGCCACGGCTTTTCTCCTTCAACAACCCCCAGGGCGCCTGTCCGACCTGTGACGGGCTGGGCGTGGAGCAATTCTTCGATCCGGCGCGCGTCGTCGCCCATCCCGAGCTATCCCTGGCAGCCGGTGCGGTCCGCGGCTGGGATCGTCGCAACGCCTACTACGGCCAGATAATCAACGACCTGGCGAGCCATTACGGGTTCGATGTCGATACGCCGTGGCGGTCGCTGCCCGAGAACATTCAACAGATCCTTCTCTACGGCAGTGGCGAGACGCTCATCCGGTTCCATTACGCCGGGGCCCGCCGGGGTCGTGGCCAGATCAGCGAGCATCCGTTCGAGGGTGTGCTGAACAATATGACCCGCCGCTATCGCGAGACCGAATCCACGGCCGTCCGCGATGAGCTGGCCCGTTATCTGACCCGCCGCACCTGCCCGGACTGCAATGGCAGTCGCCTCAATGCGGCTGCGCGCCATGTCACCGTAGCCGATTACGACGTGGCGGGGATCAACGCGCTGTCCATCGGCGAGGCGGCCCGGGTCATGGCGGAACTGGACCTGACCGGTGCCCGCGCCACCATTGCCGAGAGCATCCTCCGCGAGATCGGTCAGCGTCTGCGGTTCCTTGTGAACGTGGGGCTCGATTACCTGAGCCTGGAGCGCAGCGCCGATACCCTGTCCGGCGGCGAGGCGCAGCGGATCCGGCTAGCGAGCCAGATCGGCGCGGGACTGGTCGGGGTGATGTATGTCCTCGATGAACCCTCGATCGGGCTGCACCAGCGCGATAACAACCGCCTGCTGGATACACTCCGGCATCTGCGTGATCTGGATAATACGGTGATCGTCGTCGAGCACGATGAGGACGCCATCCGTGCCGCCGATTATATTGTTGACATGGGTCCCGGCGCGGGTCACGAGGGCGGCGCGGTGATCGCCGCTGGCACCGCCGCCACGCTGATGGATACTCCGGGCTCGCTGACCGGTGATTATCTGGCCGGTCGCCGTCAAATCGCCGTGCCGGTACAGCGTAACGCCCCCGATCCGGCGCGCATGATCCATATCCGCCGCGCTCGCGGGCATAACCTGCAGTCGGTGGATGCGAGCCTCCCGGCAGGGCTGATGATCGGCATTACCGGTGTCTCCGGTTCGGGCAAGTCGACCTTGATCAACGGCACGCTGTACCCGGCCGCGGCCGCCGCGCTCAATCGCGCCGACGCAGCGCCGGCGGACTGCGAGGCCATCGACGGGCTCGAGCATTTCGACAAGGTCGTGGATATCGACCAGAGCCCCATCGGCAAGACACCGCGCTCCAACCCCGCCACCTATACCGGGCTTTTCACGCCGATTCGCGAACTCTTCGCCGCCACGGCCGAGGCCCGCTCACGGGGCTACGGCGCCGGGCGCTTCAGCTTCAACGTCCGCGGCGGGCGTTGCGAGGCATGCCAGGGCGATGGGGTGATCCGGGTCGCCATGCACTTCCTGCCGGATGTCTACGTCCCCTGCGACACCTGTCGGGGCGCCCGCTACAACCGCGAGACACTCGAGATCCGCTATCGCGGCCATACCATTGCCGATGTACTCGAGATGAGCGTTGGCGAGGCCCTGGAGATCTTTTCGAGCATCCCGGCGCTCGCCCGCAAGCTGCGCACGCTGGTCGAGGTGGGGCTGGGCTACGTCAAGCTCGGTCAGAACGCCGTCACCCTCTCCGGTGGCGAGGCGCAGCGAATCAAGCTGGCGCGCGAGCTGTCCCGCCAGAGCACCGGGCAGACGCTCTATATCCTCGACGAACCCACCACCGGTCTGCATTTCCATGACATCGCCCAGCTGCTCGAGGTCCTGCACCGACTACGCGACGAGGGCAACACGCTGGTGGTCATCGAGCATAACCTCGATGTGATCAAGACCTGCGACTGGCTGATCGACCTGGGACCCGAGGGTGGCGGAGGCGGTGGCCGCATCATCGCGACCGGCACGCCGGAGAGCGTCGCGACGGAGCCGCAATCGCATACCGGTCGCTATCTCGCCCCGTTGCTCAGGGGAGCAGATGCTTGACTGCGTCACGCTCCTCGACAAGCTCCTGCTCGGTGGCGCTCATGCGCTCGCGGGAGAAATCATTGATCTCGAGCCCCTGAACGATCTCGTAACGCCCGTCAACGCAGCGAACCGGGAATGAGTAGATCAGCCCCTCGGTGATGCCGTAGCTACCATCCGAGGAGATGGCCATGCTGACCCAGTCATCACCCGTCGTCCCCAGCGTCCAGTCACGCATGTGATCAATGGCGGCGCTGGCGGCAGAGGCGGCGCTTGACTGGCCTCGGGCCTTGATGATGGCGGCGCCACGCTGCTGAACCGTGGGAATAAAGCTCTCTTCAAGCCAGTCCTGATCGACCAGCTCGGTGGCCGCCTTACCATCCACTACCGCGTGGGTAATGTCCGGGTATTGCGTGGCGGAGTGATTACCCCAGACCGTCAACCGCTCGATACCGGTGACATGACTGCCCGTGCGATTCGCGAGCTGGGCCAGCGCGCGGTTGTGATCGAGGCGGGTCATCGCGGTGAATGACCGCGGATCAAGATCCGGCGCGTTATGCCGGGCGATCAGGGCATTCGTGTTCGCGGGATTGCCCACGGCGAGAACGCGCACGTCACGGCTGGCCACCGCATTCATGGCCTGCCCCTGGCCGGAGAAGATCGCCGCATTCGCCTCGAGGAGATCCTTCCGCTCCATGCCCGGTCCGCGCGGCTTGGCGCCTACCAGGAGGATATAGTCAGCGTCTTTGAATGCCTCTTCGGGCTTGTCACTCGCCTGCAGGCCGGCGACCAGCGGAAACGCGCAGTCGTCAAGTTCCATCATGACACCCTGCACGGCGTCCATGGCCGGCGGCACTTCGAGGAGCTGCAGGATCACCGGCTGATCGGACCCGAGCATATCGCCCGAGGCAATGCGAAATAGAAGGCTATAACCGATCTGGCCGGCGGCGCCGGTGACCGCTACACGTACAGGTGTCTTCATGGGACTCCTCCATCAATAATTTCCGAAAGTCTAGCAGAAGACGCCGTCCGACCGTACGAGGATCGGTGCCCGACACAAAAAAGCCGCCCGAAGGCGGCTTTTGCCGGTACCGGCCGAGGGCCGGTTAATCCGCCGGTTGCCCTAGGCCACCTCTTCCTGATCGTCATCTTCCTCGACGACGGGACGGTCGACCAGCTCGACGAACGCCATCGGCGCATTGTCACCGGCGCGGTAGCCCGCCTTCAGGATCCGCAGATAGCCGCCGGGACGCTCGTTGTAACGCGGTCCGAGCTCGTCAAACAACTTGCTGACAATCGCCTTGTTCCGCAACCGCGAGAACGCCAGCCGACGGTTGGCAGTGGTGTCGTTCCCCGCCAGCGTGATCAACGGCTCCGCGACCCGCCGCAGCTCTTTGGCCTTCGGCAGCGTGGTCCGAATCGCCTCGTGCTCGAACAGCGACGCCGACATGTTCCGGAACATCGCCTGGCGGTGGGAACTGTTCCGATTGAGTTTTCGTCCGGCTTTACGATGACGCATCAGTGATTCCCCTTAACCCATGGCCCGGCTGCTGTCTTCGAGACTGGCCGGCGGCCAGTTCTCGAGCCGCATGCCGAGCTGAAGCCCGTTCTGTGCCAGGACTTCCTTGATTTCGTTGAGTGACTTCTTACCCAGATTGGGCGTCTTCAGCAATTCGACCTCGGTGCGCTGGACGAGATCACCCACGTAATGAATGCTCTCCGCCTTGAGGCAGTTCGCCGAGCGAACCGTCAGCTCGAGGTCATCGATTGGCCGCAGCAGTACCGGATCCACATCCGGCTCCTTGCGCCGGGGCTGGGAGGCGCCCTCGCCCCCTTCCAGATCGACGAACACGGACATCTGATCGCGGAGAACACCCGCGGCCAGTCGCACCGCCTCTTCCGGCTCCATAACCCCGCTGGTCTCGACATCCATGACGAGCTTGTCGAGGTCGGTGCGCTGCTCGACGCGCGCGCTTTCGACGTTGTACGAGACGCGACGCACCGGGCTGTAGGTCGCATCGACAGCGAGCCGGCCGATGGTGCGCTCTTCTTCAGGGTCCCGGGCCGTTGCCGGCTCGTAACCCCGTCCGCTCGCTACCGTAATGGACATGCTGATCTCGCCGGCCTTGGTGAGATTGCAAATGACCAGATCGGGGTTTTTCACCTCGATATGCTGCTCGTCGGCGATGTCCGCCGCCGTCACCGCACCGGGACCCTTCTTGTTCAGTCGAAGTGTGGCCGTCTCCCGGCCGGAAAGCCGAACCGCCAGCCCTTTGAGATTGAGCAGGATGTCGACGACATCTTCCTGAACCCCGTCCATCGCCGTGTACTCGTGCAGTACGCCGTCGATTTCCACTTCGGTCACTGCGAACCCTGGCATGGAGGAAAGAAGGACACGCCGCAGCGCGTTGCCCAACGTGTGACCGAAACCGCGCTCAAGCGGCTCGAGCGTGATGCGGGCGCGGCTATCGCTAACCGCATCCACCTCGACCACTCGGGGTTTAAGGAAGTCCTTAAACTGACCCTGCATGAATACCACTCCTGATCGGTAATGACGCCGCTCGCGACATTACTTGGAATAAAGCTCGACAATCAGAGACTCGTTGATCTCTGCAGCGAGCTCCGAGCGCTCCGGCCGCTGCTTCAACGTTCCCTTGAAATTCTTGGAGTCGCCCTCGAGCCACTCCGGCACGCCGTTCTGCTGGGCCATTTCGAGCGCCGCCTGCACCCGCAGCTGCTTTTGTGCCCGCTCGCGGATGGCGATCTCGTCACCCGGCTTCACCTCGGCCGATGCGACGTTGGTCGTCCGGCCGTTGTGCATGACCGCGCGGTGCGCCACCAGCTGCCGCGCCTCGGCGCGCGTCGCGGCAAATCCAAGCCGGTAGACCACGTTATCGAGGCGAGTTTCGAGCAGCTGGAGGAGGTTTTCACCCGTGTTGCCCTTGCGACGGTCCGCCTCGCGGTAATACTTGCGGAACTGCTTCTCGAGCACACCGTACATGCGGCGCACCTTCTGCTTTTCCCGCAGCTGCAGCCCGTAGTCCGAAATCCGCCCCCGACGCTGACCGTGCTGGCCGGGCGGGGTATCGAGCTTGCACTTGCTGTCGAGTGAGCGAACGCCGCTCTTCAGGTAAAGGTCTGTTCCCTCGCGGCGGGCGAGCTTACAGGTCGGTCCGATGTAACGTGCCATTCTTATAGTCCCCTGATCAGACGCGACGCTTCTTGGGCGGACGGCATCCGTTGTGTGGAATCGGCGTCACGTCTTCGATATTGGTGATGCGGTAACCGACATTGTTGAGCGCACGCGCAGCGGACTCACGACCCGGGCCAGGCCCCTTTACCCGCACCTCGAGGTTCTTGAGACCATAATCCTTGGCGGACTCGCCGGCACGCTCAGAGGCGACCTGCGCAGCAAACGGCGTGCTCTTCCGTGATCCACGGAAACCGCTGCCGCCGGCACTGGCCCAGGCGAGCGCATTGCCCTGACGGTCGGTAATCGTTATTACCGTGTTGTTGAAGCTCGCGTTGATATGCGCGATGCCATCGACAACCGTGCGCTTGACGCGCTTACGGGTGCGGGTGGTTGGCTTGGCCATTTAAAAACTGTCCTGCTATTGCGTTAACGGGTGACGGAGCGACGCGGTCCCTTACGAGTCCGGGCGTTGGTCTGCGTGCTTTGCCCGCGGACCGTCATGCCACGCCGATGGCGAATGCCGCGATAGCACCCCATGTCCATCAACCGCTTGATGTCCATGGCCACCTGACGGCGCAAGTCGCCCTCAACGGCGTATTCATTGATAACAGCGCGAAGGCGCTCGAGCTCATCATCGGTGAGCTCCCGGATCTTGCGATCCGGCGCGATGTCTGCTGATTTGCAGATCGCCGCTGCACGAGTCCGGCCTACGCCGTAAATCGAGGTCAGCGCGATCTCTGTATGTTTGTTGGCGGGAATGTTGACGCCAGCAATACGGGCCATGAGCCGTTACTCCAGGATTATTCTTTCACTCGGAAACCCGGCAGTATAACCAGATCACCCATTTGCATTCAAGATATGCGTCTTCGTCAGCCCTGACGCTGTTTGTGTCGGGCATCGGAGGTGCAGATCACCCTTACCGTGCCGCCCCGCTTGATTACCTTGCAGTTGCGGCAGATTTTCTTGACTGAGGCACGTACTTTCATCGTCCCGTCTCCAAATTTCCTGTTCAGCGTGCCAGGCCGCTGCCGCCACCACGGCCGTGCGCCTGCAGATTGGCTTTCTTCATCAGCGGCTCGTACTGGTGCGAAACCAGATGGGCCTGAAGCTGCGACATGAAGTCCATCACCACTACTACGATAATGAGCAACGCGGTTCCGCCGAAGTAGAACGGCACGTTGAGGTAGAGGATGAGGAACTCGGGGAGCAGACAGACCGCCGTGATGTATCCCGCGCCCACCAGCGTGAGTCGCGTCATAACCTTGTCGATATAGCGCGAGGTCTGTTCACCCGGACGGACGCCGGGAATGAACGCGCCAGAGCGCTTGAGATTGTCAGCAGTATCCCGCGAATTGAACACCAGTGCGGTGTAGAAAAAGCAGAAGAAGATGATGGCCGCCGCATAGAACGTAATGTAGAGCGGCTGTCCGGGGCTGAGCGTCTGCCCGAGACGCTGCATCCACGCAAACCCTTCCATCTCGCCGAACCACTGCCCGATCGTCGCCGGAAACAGGATAATGCTCGAGGCGAAAATCGCCGGGATAACGCCGGCCATATTGATTTTCAGCGGCAGATGACTCGTCTGACCCGCGTACATCTTCCGCCCCTGCTGACGGCGCGCATAGTTGATCGTTATCCGGCGCTGGCCGCGCTCCATGAACACGATGAACCAGATAACGCTCACCGCGAGCACGAGCAGGAGCAAAACCGTAGGAATACCCAGCTCACCCGTCCGGGTAAGCTCGAGCGTGCCGCCGAGTGCCGACGGCAGCCCCGCGACGATACCTGCGAAAATGATTAGCGAGATGCCGTTGCCGATGCCCCGCTCGGTGATCTGCTCACCCAGCCACATCAGGAACATCGTCCCGGTAACCAGCGTCGTAGTCCCGATAAACACGAACATGGGCCCGGGGTTGAGCACGACGCCCTGATTCTGCAGCGCAACGGTGATACCGATTCCCTGGAACAGCGCCAAGCCCAGCGTGCCGTAGCGCGTGTACTTGGTAATCGCCCGGCGGCCCTGCTCACCCTCGCTGCGCAGTTGCTTGAGTTTGGGCACCACGGCGGTCATCAACTGCATGATGATTGACGCCGAGATATAGGGCATCACACCCAGCGCGAAAATCGAGAGCCGGCCCAGCGCCCCGCCTGAGAACATGTTGAACATGTCGAGGATCGTTCCCGACTGTTGCTCGAACATGTCCGCAAGCGCGCCCTGATCGATCCCCGGGATGGTGATATGCGCACCCAGCCGGTAGATCACCAGAGCGATCACAACGAAGGTAAGCCGCTGACGGACCTCCGTCAGGCGACCCACGCCCCCGAGTGAACCGGCGTTGGCGGATGGCCCGGCCACTTAAACCTCGACCTTGCCGCCGGCTTTTTCGATCGCTGCCCGGGCGCCCGCCGTCGCACGAACCCCACGCAGGGTCACGGCACGATAGACTTCACCGGAGAGCACGACCTTCGCCTCGCGGGCATTGCGGGGTACAACCCCCGCCGCCTGCAGCGACTCGAGCGTAACCAGGTCGCCGTCGACCTGCCCGATCTCATGCAACCGAACCTCGGCGACGTACTGACCCTTGTGCGAGCTGAACCCGACCTTCGGGACCCGCCGCTGGAGCGGCATCTGACCACCCTCGAAGCCGACCTTGGTGAAGCCGCCGCTACGCGCTTTCTGGCCCTTGTGACCCCGGCGCGCGGTCTTGCCCATGCCGGAACCGGCACCACGACCGACGCGCTCGGCGTCCCGGCGCGAACCCGGTGCCGGACGTAAAGTATTCAATCGCATATTCTAGACCTCCTCGACAGAGAGCATGTAGGAGACCTTATTGATCATCCCGCGGTTCTCCGGCGTATCCGCCACCACAACGCTGTGGTGCATCCGGCGCAGGCCGAGACCCGCGATACACGCCTTGTGTCTCGCCACGCGATTGGCAAAGCTGCGAACCACCGTGACACGAAGCTGCTTACTCTTAGCCATGATCAGCCCTGGACCTCTTCTACCGTCTTGCCGCGCTTGGCCGCCACGTACTCCGGAGAATCATAGGTGGTCAGAGCGTTGACCGTCGCCTGCACAACGTTGATCGGGTTGCGCGAGCCCAGCGCCTTTGCGAGCACGTCGTTAACCCCGACGACCTCGAACACGGCGCGCATCGGGCCACCCGCGATGATCCCGGTACCCGCGGAAGCCGGCTGCATATAGACCTTGCTCGAGCCGTGATACCCCGTCATAGCGTACTGCAGCGTCGGCCCGTTAAGGTTGACTGCCCGCATGTTGAAGCGCGCCCGCTCCATCGCCTTCTGAATGGCCAACGGCACTTCCCGCGCCTTGCCATAACCGAAGCCCACCGAGCCATCGCCGTTACCCACAACCGTCAGGGCTGTGAAGCCGAACTGGCGGCCACCCTTAACGACCTTCGCTACGCGGTTGATGGTAATGAGCTTCTCGCGGAGGCCCTCACCATTGACATCGTTCGTCGCCATCGCCTACCTGCCCCTATTCAGAATTTGAGTCCGGCTTCACGGGCTGCGTCGGCGATTGCCTGCACCCGGCCGTGATAGTTGAAGCCCGAGCGATCGAAGGCCACCTCGGTGACACCCGCTGCCGTGGCGCGCTCGGCGATCGCCCGGCCAACCGCCTTGGCTGCCTCGACGTTGCCACCATTGGCCAGCGACCCGCGCATGTCTTTCTCGAGCGTCGATGCGGACGCGAGCGTCCTCGATGCATCGGCCGAGATGATCTGCGCATACGTATGTCGCGGCGTCCGGTGAATCGTCAGCCGAACTGTCCCGAGCTGCCGCATCTTCGCACGAGCCTTGCGGGCCCGGCGGTCTCTTGCTGCCTTCTTTTCCATCGCCATCACTTCTTCTTGGCTTCTTTCATGATGACCCGTTCATCGGCGTAGCGGACACCCTTGCCCTTGTAGGGCTCCGGCGGCCGGTATGCCCGGATATCCGCAGCGACTTGGCCGACCTGCTGCTTATCCACACCACGGACCACAATTTCGGTATTCGTCGGTGTCTCCACTGTTACCCCGGCGGGCACGGCGTGCTCCACCGGGTGCGAAAACCCGAGCGTCAGGTTGATCGTCTCACCCTTGGCCTGGGCCCGGTAACCGACGCCCACGAGCCTGAGACGACGCTCAAAGCCCTCGTGGACACCCTGCACCATGTTGTTCAGCAGTGCCCGGGTAGTCCCTGCCAGCGCAACCGCCGCCTGACGCTTGCGATTGGGCGCAAACGTAAGCGTTTGCTCTTCCTCCGCCACATCCACCCATTCGTGGATCGTGTGGTGGAGCTCGCCCTTCGCACCCTTGACGGTGACCTGGCGATCGTCGCCAAGCCGAACTTCCACGCCGCTCGGGATCGTTACCGGACTCTTCGCTACTCTCGACATGACCGTTTATCCCGTCTTTAAAACACCACGCAGAGTACTTCACCGCCGTGGCCGGCGTCGCGCGCCGCCCGGTCGGTCATAACACCCTGCGAGGTGGAAATGATGGCTGTTCCCAGCCCGCCGCGCACGCGGGGCAGCGTCCCCCGCCCTTCAAAGCGCCGCAGGCCGGGCCGACTCACGCGCTGAATCTCCTCGATGACCGGACGGCCCTCGTAGTACTTCAGCGTTACCGCCAGCGTGGGCTTTTTCTCGGTTCCCTCGACCCGATAGTCGTGGACATAGCCCTCGTCCTTCAACACACGGACGATAGCCAGCTTCAACTTCGAGGAGGGCATCGAGACCTCCGGCTTCTCAGCGGTCTGCCCGTTACGAATCCGGGTCAGCATATCCGCGATGGGATCGGTCATGCTCATGTTCGCGTCACCTGGTTCCTTGCCTGGTTACTATTGCCCATGCCACTTACCAGCTGGACAGCTTCAGGCCGGGGATCTCACCGCGCATTGCGGCCTGGCGGAGCATGTTCCGGGAAAGACCGAACTTGCGGTAGTAACCGCGCGGCCGGCCGGAAACATTGCACCGGTTGCGGCCCCGCACCGGGCTGGCGTTCCGGGGCAGGTTCTGTAGCTGCTCCTGGGCTGCCACCCGCTCCTCCTCGGAGGAGGCAGGGCTGCGAATAATCTCCTTAAGCTCGGCGCGTTTCGCCGAATGCTTATTGCGAAGCCGCTCACGCTTGAGCTCTCGCTGGACCATGGAAACCTTGGCCATTTCCTGCCCTCTTTACTTGCGGAACGGGAATCCAAAGCCCTCCAGAAGGGCCATGGCTTCCTCGTCCTTAACTGCTGTAGTGCCGATCGCGATATCCATACCGCGGACTGCATCGATTTTGTCGAATTCAAGCTCCGGGAATACCAGCTGCTCGCCGATCCCGAGGTTGTAATTGCCGCGACCATCAAACGAACGCGGGGAGAATCCGCGGAAATCGCGGATGCGCGGCGCGGCGATGTTGACCAGCCGATCAAGGAATTCGTACATCCTGTCGCGACGCAGCGTCACTTTGACGCCGATGGGCCAGCCCTCACGAATCTTGAACCCGGCCACCGCCTTTCGCGTGTAGGTCACAATCGGCTTCTGGCCCGTGATCAGCGAAAGATCCGTTGACGCATTGTCCACGACCTTCTTGTCGCGCGTCGCCTCACCGAGGCCGATATTTACCACGATCTTGTCGAGCCGCGGCACCTGCATCGGATTGGCGTACTCGAATCGCTGCGACAACGTCTCAACGATCTTGCTTGTGTATTGCTCCCGCAATCTGGCCATCTCGATACCCTAATCAATCAGCGTGTTGTCGGACTTGAAGAAGCGCACGCGGCGGCCGTCTTCACCCACTCGAACACCGACGCGATCAGGCTGACCGGTGCTCGGGTTGTAAATCGCTACGTTCGAGCGATGCAGCGGCTTCTCCTGCTCAATGATCCCGCCGGAATCATTGGCCTGGGGATTCGCCTTCTTGTGCTTTTTCACCTTGTTCGCATTCTCGACAACGACGCCATCCCGATCCGGCACGACACGGATGACGCGACCGCGCCGCCCTTTGTCCTTGCCCGCGATCACCATGACTTCGTCACCGGCCTTAATCTTCTGCATCGTTACAGCACCTCCGGCGCCAGAGAGATGATTCGCATGAAACGCTCCGTGCGGAGCTCACGCGTCACCGGTCCGAACACGCGGGTACCGACCGGCTGGCGGTTCGCGTTCAGGAGCACGGCCGCATTACCGTCGAAGCGGATCAACGACCCGTCCGGACGACGCACTCCGCGCTTCGTGCGAACCACGACAGCATCGTAGACCTCGCCCTTTTTCACCCGACCACGGGGAATGGCGTCCTTGACACTGACTTTAATGATGTCGCCGATGCCGGCGTAACGGCGCTTGGAACCCCCCAGTACCTTCACGCACTGTACCTCCCGGGCCCCACTGTTATCCGCCGCGCCTAGCAGCGTCTGCATCTGAATCATGGCGATTGACTCTCTATGATTGGTCGTTGCTTATTGGGCGGGCCGTTCGAGCACGTCCACAAGCTGCCAGGTTTTCTGTTTCGAGACGGGACGGCATTCCACGACCGACACCCAGTCCCCCTTCTGGCAGACGTTTTCCTCGTCATGCGCGTGGACCTTCGTCGTCCGCCGGATGTACTTGCCGTACAGCGGATGCGGGACGAGTCGCTCGACCACGACGGTAATCGTCTTATCCATCGCCGTGCTCACCACACGACCGTTGACCGTGCGCTTGACGCTTTCGCTCTTACTCATGACTCGCTGCCACCCCTGGTCTTCTCATTAAGCACGGTCTTGATCCGCGCGATGTCCCGGCGCACCCGTGTCATCTGGTCCGGACGCGCGAGCTGGCCCGTGGCCTGCTGCATCCGGAGATTGAACTGCTCTTTGCGACGCTCGAGGAGTTCTTTTTCCAGGCCCTCGACCGTCTTGTCTCGCAACTGGTTTGCCTTCATTACATCACCGTCCGTTCGACGAACCGGGTGTGCACGGGCAGCTTCGCCGCCGCGCGGCGGAACGCCTCGCGGGCGACCTCTTCCGACACGCCCTCGATTTCATAGATCACCCGGCCCGGCTGCACCTTGGCGGCCCAGTGATCGACATTGCCCTTGCCCTTGCCCTGCCGGACCTCGAGCGGCTTCGACGTGATCGGGGCATCCGGGAAGATCCGGATCCAGATCTTGCCGCCACGACGGACGTGGCGATTGATCGCCCGACGGCCAGCCTCGATCTGCCGCGCCGTCACCGGTCCGCGGGTCGTGGACTTGAGCCCGAATTCCCCGAAGTTGACCTTGTCACCGCGGGTCGCCAGGCCGTTGTTACGACCCTTTTGCTGTTTCCTGAACTTTGTACGCTTTGGCTGAAGCATGACTGACTCCTTTTAACCGCCCTAGCCGGCGGCCCGCTGGTTCGGCGCCGTATCGGTATCGAGGATTTCGCCCTTGAACACCCAGACCTTGACGCCGATCACACCGTAAGTCGTCATCGCCTCGGCGAGCCCGTAGTCGATATCGGCCCGCAGCGTGTGCAGCGGAACACTGCCCTCGCGGTAGTACTCGCTACGCGCAATCTCGGAACCGTTGAGGCGCCCACCGACCTGCACCTTGATGCCCTTCGCACCGAGCCGCATGGCGTTCCCGACCGCACGCTTCATCGCACGACGGAACATGATCCGGCGCTCAAGCTGCTGCGCGACGCTGTCCGCCACCAACTGCGCGTCAAGCTCCGGCTTGCGGATCTCTTCGATATTGACGTGGACCGGGATACCCATGCGCTCCGTCAGCTGACGGCGCAGGCGATCGATGTCCTCGCCCTTCTTGCCGATGACGATTCCCGGGCGTGCCGTATGAATCGTGATCAGGGCGTTCTTGGCCGGACGCTCGATGCGGATCTTGCTGATCGACGCATGCGACAGCCGCTCGTTGATGAACTTGCGGATCTTGTAATCGGTATGCAGCTGCTCGCCGAAGCGGTTGCTGTTCGCATACCACATCGACCGCCAGTCTTCCGTGATACCGAGCCGAAACCCTGTTGGATGAACCTTGTGTCCCATTCCTTACCCCTAGTCCTCAGCAACGGCCACGGTGATGTGGCTCGTCCGCTTCAGGATACGATTCGCCGACCCCTTGGCCCGTGGCTGAATCCGCTTGTACATCGGGCCCTCATCGACCTGGATGCGCGCAATGCGCAGCTCATCAATGTCCGCCCCGTTATTGTGTTCCGCGTTGGCGATCGCCGAGTCCACCACCTTGCGCACAATCCCCGATGCCTTGCGGGGACTGAACTCAAGCACCTCGAGGGCGCGCGAAACCGGCAACCCCCGGATCTGGTCGGCGAGGAGCCGCACTTTCTGCGGCGAAATAATCGCGTATCGAAGCCTGGCCGCCGTTTCCATGCTTACCTCTTCGCCTTCTTGTCGGCCTGATGGCCCTTGAATGTCCGCGTCGACGCGAACTCCCCGAGCTTGTGACCGACCATGTTCTCGTTAACGAGCACCGGCACATGCTGACGACCGTTATGGACCGCAATGGTCAATCCGACCATCTCCGGGACTACCATGGATCGCCGCGACCAGGTCTTGATCGGGCGCTTACTGTTGGCCTCCGCGGCCTCCTGAACCTTTTTCAGGAGGTGCGTATCGATAAACGGGCCTTTGCGAATCGAGCGTGGCACTTCTGATCCACCCCTTTCCGTTAGC
Organism: Spiribacter vilamensis; assembly: GCF_004217415.1. Taxonomy (NCBI): domain Bacteria; kingdom Pseudomonadati; phylum Pseudomonadota; class Gammaproteobacteria; order Chromatiales; family Ectothiorhodospiraceae; genus Spiribacter; species Spiribacter vilamensis. Next base: position 2,994 of record NZ_SHLI01000001.1, on the reverse strand, counting down.
GTTTGCGACGGCGCACGATAAGATTATCGGTGCGCTTATTGCTGCGGGTCTTGTGACCCTTCGTCGGGATACCCCAGGGCGTCACCGGATGACGACCACCCGAGGTTCGACCCTCACCACCACCGTGGGGATGGTCGACCGGGTTCATGACCACACCGCGAACCGTTGGACGGCGACCCGCGATCCGGGTCGCGCCAGCCTTACCCAGCGACCGGAGCGAATGCTCCGAATTGCTCACTTCGCCGATGGTCGCGCGGCACTCGCTGAGCACTTTGCGCATCTCGCCCGAGCGAAGCCGCAGCGTGGCGTAGGCGCCATCACGGGCCACGAGCTGCACGCCCGCTCCGGCCGAGCGCGCCATCTGCGCTCCCTTGCCCGGCCGCATCTCGATGCAATGGACCTGCGTGCCGAGCGGGATATTGCGCAGCGGCATCGTATTGCCCGGCTTGATCGGCGAACCCTGGCCGGAACGCACTTCCTGGCCAACCTTCAGGTTTTTGGGTGCGATGATATAGCGGCGTTCACCGTCCCGGTACAACAGCAGGGCGATATTCGCGCTGCGGTTCGGGTCATATTCCAGCCGCTCGACCCGCGCCGGAATATCTTCCTTGTTGCGCCGGAAGTCGATATCGCGGTAACGCCGCTTGTGGCCACCACCGATATGGCGGGTGGTGATCCGACCCTGGTTGTTCCGGCCACCGCTCTTGTTCAGCTTCCGGACCAGGGGCGCATAGGGCTCACCCCGATGCAGCCCGCTCTTCACCGGCTGGGCGACAAATCGCCGACCGGGGGAAGTAGGTTTTGCTTTACGCACTGCCATGATCGTTCAGTCCTGTTCGCTTATTCCACGCCGCCGACGAAGTCCAGCTCATAGCCTTCTGCAAGCGCTACATAAGCCTTCTTCCAATCGGGCCGGCGCCCCTGAATCCGTCCGAAATTCTTTCGCTTGCCGTTGACATTCGCGACGCGCACATCACGCACCACAACCTCGAACAGCTGCTCAACGGCCGCCTTGATCTCGCGCTTGGTCGCATCGCGTGCCACTTTGAAAGCAACCTGATTGGCCTCGTCCGCGATTACCGTGCTCTTTTCCGAGACGTGCGGACCGCGCAGCACCGTGTACATCCGTTCCTGGTTCATGCGAGCCACTCCTCGACACGCCGAAGCGCATCCGTTGTCATGACGACGTTCTCATGGGCGAGCAGCGTGACCGGATCAAGGCCCACCGTGTCCCGCACATCCACCTTCGGCAGATTGCGGACCGCGAGGTAGAGCGACTCGGAGACCTCGGTACTGACGATCAGGACATCCTCACTGCCAACGACCGAACGCACCTTATCGAGCGCATCTTTCGTTCGCGGCCCGTCGACGTCGAACGACGTAACCACCTGGAGCCGCTCTTGGCGCAGCAACTCCGAAAGGATCGAGCGCAGCGCGCCGCGATACATCTTTCGATTGACTTTCACCGAGTGGTCGCGCGGTTTAGCTGCGAACGTCTGCCCACCGCTGCGCCAGATAGGACTGCGGATCGTACCGGCTCTTGCCCGGCCCGTGCCCTTCTGTCGCCAAGGCTTAACGCCACCGCCGCTTACTTCGGAACGGGTCTTCTGTGCCTTCGTTCCCGCACGCGAACCAGCGAGATACGACACAACGACCTGATGGACCAGCGGCTCGCGAAAATCGGCGCCGAGGACGGTCTCCGAAACTTCAATGGTCGAGCCATCGCCCTGTAATGTTAACTGCATCAGTTACCTCCCGCCGCAGCGAGCTGCTTGACAGCCGGCCGAACGATGACGTCGGCATTGGCCGGACCGGGGATCGCGCCTCGAACCAGCAGCAGATTGCGCTCTACGTCGACACGAATCACTTCCAGATTCTGCGTCGTCTCGCGAACATTACCCATCTGCCCGGACATCTTCTTGCCGGGGAAAACACGCCCCGGATCCTGCGCCTGCCCGATTGAACCCGGCGCACGATGTGACGCGGAGTTGCCGTGCGAGTTGTCCTGCGTCTGAAAGTTGTGGCGCTTGACCGTACCTGCGAAGCCCTTGCCCTTGGAAGTGCCCGTCACATCGACGAATGCACCGGCCTCGAACTGCTCAACAGTCAGCGCTCCACCCGACTCAACACCAGCATCAGCACCGCTTTCCAGGCGGAATTCCCAGAGTCCGCGGCCCATCTCGACGCCCGCCTTCGCCACGTGCCCGGCGATCGCCCGGTTGACGCGATTCGGACGCCGCTCGCCGACAGTAACCTGCACAGCGCTGTAGCCATCTGACTCTTTCGCTTTGATCTGCGTGACGCGGTTCGGCGTGGCCTCGACCACCGTGACGGGAATCGACTCACCCGTATCCGTAAAAACCCGCGTCATGCCGCGTTTGCGGCCGACGATTCCGATTGCCATCGTCGCTATCCTCTTCTATCGGCTGAGCTGATCGCTGCAGATGCGGATACACCTCACCTGCCAGGAGCTAACCAACCGAATTGTTTCTGTCGAATTGATGCCGACACTAGCCGGCCTAAAGAGGCCCGCTCCGGCGGGCTGGTTTGAAACCAGTGCCGGAGTAGTTCCCCGAAACTCAGGAGAGCTTGATCTGTACGTCGACACCGGCGGCGAGGTCTAGCTTCATCAGCGCGTCGACCGTCTTGTCCGTCGGGTCGATGATGTCCATCAACCGCTTGTGAGTTCTAATTTCGTACTGATCGCGCGCGTCTTTGTTGACGTGCGGCGAGATCAGAATCGTATACCTTTCCATCTTCGTCGGCAAGGGGACCGGGCCCTTGATCTGGGCCCCGGTACGCTTGGCCGTCTCGACGATCTCACGAGCCGATTGGTCAATCAGCCGGTGATCGAACGCCTTCAGACGGATCCGGATCTTCTGATTATTCGATGCCATCGCCGATTACTCGAGGATCTTGGAGACGACGCCGGCACCGACGGTGCGGCCGCCTTCGCGCACGGCAAAGCGCAGGCCGTCTTCCATCGCGATCGGC